>NZ_JBHSMI010000068.1:0-54601 GCF_042655525.1 Cohnella soli | reverse complement strand
CAATATGTCCCGCCATTTAAGGTTAAATCTCCTGAATGACGTTAGGATAATGGATTTTCGAGGGTCATTCTTTGTGTCTACTCTTTCGATGCAAGGTCAGTTCAAATGCCTCTGTTATAGCTTTTTCGATTTCCTCTGACGAATAACCCAAATGCAAACATCGTTCACGAACATGATTGACACTACATTGAATATCAACAAACAAGAACATAATCCGATTTAATAACGGTGTAGAGGGATCAGGTTTCCATCCCATCTGAGTATCCCCCAATCAGCGGCTTAATTGTGCTATCGTACCCATTAAGGATGTGTCATTACTTTCCTTGTGAGGTTACAAAACTCCAATAGGGAATACATAATTTGCAAACTGCGATATGATGAGGCTGGACCTTCCCTATCAAGTAGTTTTAGTAATGCAGTGAAAGCATCTTCATGAGTTTTGCTTATGAAGTCTGGGTACTCCCCATCGATTAAGCCAACTAAGCTGCTGTCATATAACGCATGAGCAAACGTCTGACATTTCTTTATTTTGGTCTTGTTCGACTTATCGCTTGTATGACGCCAAGCCCATAATGTTGAAATTTTCTCGAAATAATGATCATGATACTGCTGAAAAAATTCCGCAGTATAGGGAGCGAGACCCTCATCTTGAAGTTGTGCCGCAAGATCTTCCGCCACGATAGCGTTGCCTGACCCATTAGTTAGGTCATAACCCATGCGATTACGAATTGTAGGGTAATGAAGCAAGATTGAATTTTCGTAAAATGGATCTCTGTTGTCGCGATCATCCTCCCAAAACATTTTGTCAGCTTGAGTCGCATACGGTGGGAGAATGAGTGGTTGTAATATGACTTCGTCTTCAGGCAGTAAAGGAAAGTTCAAAAGTTCATTAGCAGGCATTTAGTAAATGACCTCCTCAAATATGTCACTACATTGACATCGAATCAAATGAAATAGTTACGTTATACTGCCCATTAGGGAACGGAGCGTGCGCCAAATTATTCATTTTGGAAATACTAAAACATACGATACATCACAGGGGGAATTAGATTTGAACGAAGAACAGTTTCGGCAAATGCGTAAATTAAGGAAAGAAATTAATCGAATACGTTCCGAATTAAGTAAACTCAATTTAGCAACAAACAACGGGACAATTCGAGAAGTCGAAGAGCAGTTGTCCGATTCTATAGATAAGTTGGATACTATCGAGGAAGGCTCATGGCTATAAATGAACAGTAGAATTATATCTTAGCTAATCAGGTTGCCGATTTACTGGTAGCCTGTTGTTCGTTGCACTATCGTTCTCCGTTAGCGCAATGACTGTTGAGTGGCTAACTTGCGGAGCTTTTCGGATAAAGCAGTGATATCTACATATAACTAATGACAATTCTTAGGAAAGGAGCACTGGACAATGACTGATGTGATTAAACCTAACGGCTCACAGTATGCGGCACCGCCTTCGGATGATCCGAAGAAGCAAGGCAGATCCGCAGCCAAGAAAAAATCGAAGTAATTCAGAATGAATAAAGCCGCCGATTGGCGGCTTTGTTGCCGTCATTAAAGGCAGGCACATACGGTGCTTTGCATTAAATTCAACAGCTGCTAAAAACAAGATCGCAGAGGTTCCATTATCAATATTTCTTCTAGCTTTTCTGAACAATCGTGTCCCGTTAGCGCAATACGAACTTGTTCAACACTTGTTCAATCAAATAAATAAACTTTCTGACCAATACGAATTTGCCCTGGCTTAATAACAGATGCATATAAGCCGAAGCATAAATTCATTTGCTCATTTACTTTCTTTAGCAGAGTGGCATCCCGTTCAAATGTATCAGGATCAAGCGTAATTATTGAACAACGCTCACAATAAGATTCAACCTTTAATTCTGCATCCCCAAATGATAATTGCTTTCCTATCCAAGCAGTTTCGTCAAATGTGTTTTCATCTAATGACACGATAATGTTAGCTCTAAATCGCCGTTTATCTAATTTCTTTCCCCATATCGATTCAAGTCTGCGTAAAGAAGAGTCTGTAATGATAAGAATACTAGCAAGGTCAACAGACATAAGGTTGGGGTCTTCAGGGTTCGGTGCTTTATAGTCCGCCATAGATATTTTTCTATTGGAGTATCTTTGAAGATTTCTCCGTTTGACGATGTAACACATATTTCGTTATCAACTAGTTTAGCCGTATAACCGATCATATTAGGGATATCTCTAGCAGTAATAAAACTATTCCAGCCTTCTTTTGTTTCATCATAAAAAGCGCAAAAACGGTCACCAAACAACCCGTATGTATCCACTCTACAAGCTTCCAAACTTTCTCCCGCAAACGATTTTACAGGATAGCGTGTTATTTCACTGATTTCCCCTAAAAGCAAAATTATTTCGCCTCCACAACATAACAATACCGCTATTATAATCCATTTTCTTTTTCTTGGAAATTAATCCCGATTTGTTGCTAATACCCTAATAGCTTCAGCGTTAAACTGCCCGTTAGCGAAGCAAAAGCGGCTGCCGAAGCAACCGTCATTTCACTATCGTACCCGTTAGTGAAGTAAATAAAAATGGCTGATTAGGCAGCCATTTTTGTCCTTTATTTGTTCTTGATTAATACCGCAATCAGGATACCGTTTATTTTCAATCCAGTAATGTCGCAATCAGTTATCTCAACATTTGATAAATCACAATTTCTTAATTGCCCATTAGATAGGTTGCAGTTATGAAAACTTACTGGTTTATATTGCCCATCGGGATTATAATTTCTGTCCCCCTCTTTAGGAAGAAACACATTATGAAATTCTGTACCAAATAATTTGACGTGGTCAATAACAGCGTGGCTAAAGTTAGCATGCTGAATGCCTAAACCTGACAAGTTTGCGTTCGAGATGTTAATTCCACTCATATTAACATCATTCAAAGTCATTTCACTCATATTCACGTTATTAATTTTCGTCTTCGCCAAACTGACATTGTCAATGTCAAGTTCCTCAGCTCTAACCTCCTGCCACTTAGACCCTGAAATATCTGCCTTTTGCAAATCCAATGGCTCCACCTTTAAGCTCATTCTCATATCCCCTTCGAATTAAAAATAGATCTGAATTTTTTTACTTCGACATGCGCTCAACATTTTCCTTTATTATCCACTTAACTATCCTGCCCGTTAGCTTAATGCCGCCGCGTAAGTATTTTCCTTGTCTACTACTATATAATCTCGGTCCAATACTTTATTTTTCAGTCTAAAACTTTATTTTCATTGAACATGGAAAACCTGCCCGCGATCGTAAAGTCAAATTTGACAGCACTAAAAATACTATCATTGGAAAATAACTGCACCCATTCTCCCTTATAAAGGGGACGCTGAGAAGCCCCTTCCACTCAACAGCTGGAAGGGGCTTTTCCATTTGTTTGCTACGGCTGAAACTACAAGCTGGGTTTCCACACAAATTTCCCCTGCGCGTTAATATAACCGAAAGGCGGATTGCTAGCTCCGATTTTATATTGTTCAATCGTCACTCGAGCCAAGCCGTTCATGAAAGGCTCGACGGAGCCGAATTGCGGCTTTATGACCGTCTTTCCCTTCTTGTCAATGTATCCCCATTGCTCGTTTTCATCGCTTCCGAAATTGACAGGTGCGAGCCCTTCATGGAACTCTTCAACGCTCTCGTATTTGGCCGGAATCACGAGTTTACCTTTCTTATCTATGAATCCCCATTTGTTTTTATCTAGCAGTACTGCCGCCAAACCTTCGTTGAATTCCACCGCCGATTGAAATTTCGGCTTGATAACATAACGTCCCGTTTTGTCGATATAGCCCCAACGCCCCTGATCATCTTCGACGGCTGCCAGGCCCTCTTTGAATAAAGTTGCGTCGCCAAATTGGTACGCGATCACCAACTGGCCGCTCTTATTGATGTAGCCGTACTTCCCTTCCAACCGAACCGGAGTCAGCCCTTCCTGGAAAGCTCCCGGTATACTCACCGGCACCCCTTCGTACTGCGGCTCAATCACAACATTCCCTTTCTTATCGATAAAGCCATATTTGGAGTTCTTGGACAAGTCGTTAATACTTTCCTGGTACAACAAGGCCACCCCCTCGTTGAAACCAAATGAAATCCCCCCGTTTAAGTCGATGACAACCTTGCCGTATGCGTCGATATAATGGGAGGTCATCTTTCCATTCTCGAACGTAAAGACTGCAGCCAATCCCTCATGAAATGTTATCGCATGGTCGTATACGGGTTTCACAACGATTTTTCCCGTAACATCGATAAACCCGGACTTCATAGAGTCCCCGAATTTTTGCTCGATCAAGGCTCTGCCCTCAGAGAAATCTTCCGCATAGCTGAATTGCGGTTTAATTTTTATTTTTCCGGACTTATCGATAAAACCGTATTTGCCTTTCTGCTGGATGACAAATAGCGGAGCGGACTTTACTTCGCTTGCGGAAACGCTCCAACTGGAAACGCACAAGCTTACAAAAACCATGAACGCGACACACAATTTAACGAATGCCGATCGGCGCAAATGAAAGACAACCCTTCGCATTGGAATATATTCCCTTACTCTCTTCTCCACCCGTTGTCCCATTACCTCCATATGACAAAAAACGCCCCGCGAAGGGACACGGGCTCGTGTCTAGCTTCGCAGGGTGCTTTCGGCAGTTCATTATTAAGTTCATTGTTCAATTCATTGATCGACTTTGACGCCCTTCGGCTTGACCGTGACTGAGAACGATTGTGTAACCGTCGCATCGCCTTTGGTCACCATCGCCGTCAAAGTCAATGTGACATCTTCGGAACCTTTGGCAGGGCGGCGCACATGTCCATTGTTTTCGATAACATTAGGGTTGCTAGAAATCCACTGAATTTTCGAACCGTTAGCCCCTTTGGACGGAAGTTTAATGTTTTTGGTCACTTCGGAAACGGGTCCCAGATCTATCGCAATCTTGTCTGCTTTCGCGGCGGCGATATCCGCAAGCTCATCATCGATAATCGCTTGCACGTTGGTGCTAATCACAGGTTGAGCAGCGAGCCAGCCGTAAGGAAAGACTCCGCTTTCCGTCTTTATCGGAATTTGTTCGTTAGCAAAAGAAAGCGACTTGTCTGCCGCTACCGTGATCTGCATGTGCACGATGTTTTGGCCGCGGTCTCTGCCGATAAGAAGCGGAATATTGTTGCCGTTCGCATCCTTGGCGGTAGTATTCAAATCCCGGTGGGCATGTGCTCCGAGAACGGCATCAACGCCCTTTAAACCTGCGACGGCATCAAAGATCCGTCCATTGGTATCTGTGTCGTGCTCTTCATGAATGTTCGCCACGACGATTTCGGCACCCTTGGCTCTCGCGTCAGCGGCTGCAGCATTGACCTCGCTAGCGATATCCTTCAGTTCGTACGCGTCGATCGTTCCTGGAACTTCGTATTGCGTATAATCTTCCGTAGCCGCGCCTACGATGGCAATTTTGACGCCGTCTTTCTTGAAAATTTTATAGGGCTCGAAAACCCGTTTCCCCGTCGCCCTGCTGTAAATATTAGCCGCAAGTAGCGGGTACTGAGCGGGAACGTTCTTATAGATTGTTTCAAGTCCCCAGTCGAACTCGTGATTGCCAACGGTCGAAGCTTCCATTCCGAAGGCGTTAAACACTCTCATAACCGCCGCTCCGCGCGTCAGTTCGGAAATTTCCGGCACGTATCTCCCTGCATAATTATCTCCGCCGCCAAGCACGAGTGTACCTGCCGGATTATTATTCTTCAGTTCTTCGATATTTTTGCCCATAACCGCAGCAATCGGATGATTCTCGTCGTCGATCAGCTTACCGTGAAAATCGGGGATTTGCAAAATATCAATGACTTTAGGGCCCGCTCCGGCCTCGACCTTCTTGAAAGGCAGCCCCCCTCCAACGATCAGCGTGAGTACAGTTGCGGTCGCTACCCATCTTTTCGCTTCTCTAGTAAACATTATACGATCGCACTTCCCATCCATTGGTGTATTTGTATTTGGACACGGCTTGTCTATTTTCCGCTCCTTTCTGCTTTATCGAATGCCGTGCCCCACCATTGTAAATAAGGAATGTTATCGGAAACATTGCGGAAGAACGTAGATAGGTAAAATTTTATATTTGATTAGTACGAGTACTCGCTTTCTTCCTGCGAATAAACCGCCGATCAATGAAATAGACGATAAGCAGAGTTAAGATCGCGAGCAACAACGGCGTGCCAACCGCTTCGAAGGAGAAGGGATTACCTTTCAATTTCAAATGGTCGGTCGCGCGGTATTCGAGCCGCTTGGCGGCAAACTTCGCCGTCCGAACATCCTCCTGCCTGGCCAAATCCTCGAATGCAGGATCCATTGCGAACCGATCCGCCGCATCCCGATGCAAGAACAGCAACTTCGCGCCGTTGCCGCTGTTGTTCCATTGACTGATGCTGTCGGCGGCTGCAGACTCGGCATCGGCGCCGACAACGATCATTTTCGCCAGCTTCGGCACATCCTTGATCTGATAACGCGCAACCAGGTTCAGGCCATGCTTCGTCACGATCGGTTCGTTCGCGCTGGACACGGTTAACGTCGTTGTCGTACCTGAAGCGCCATATGTGTCGAATGCGGCGGACAAATCCAACTCGTCTACGCCGTTGTACAGCAGCACGCCCGCTTTAACCTTGTTCCATTGATAAGCATTATTCAGAACGTATGTTATATCGCTTACTCCGACTTTGAACGGTTCCATTTGCGGGTTGGCTACATAGTCGTAAGAGGGATATTTCATCTCGTCGGCCACTTTCTTCGCCGCAGCTTCGCCCAATTGACGGGAGATGACATATAACGTGGCGTCGATTCCTGACGTCAGACCGGCAGATGTGACAATATTGTCTTGCGGGACGTAACGCTGATCTTTAACCCATTTGATTTCCGGATACTTCTTGATAAGCCGGTTAATATCTCCCCAGTGGGTCGCAGCCGATTTGCCGTTCAACAAGCCGGTATCCGCCAGATTCTCGGCTCCGTTACAGATGGAGATCAATGTCGTCTCGGCGCCGGAGTGCTTCCGAATCCATTCGCGAACAGGCGCATATTTTTTCTCTTTCAACATCGGCATAAAAGGAATGACGATAACGTCCGGACTTTTGCCGAGTTTGGCATCCATCTCGTCAAATGAATAATGAGGGACGACATCGAGTCCGCCGGTTAACGATTTAATGTCCCGATCAGGAGCAACTCCGTACACGTTGTAAGCCCCCGTCATCGCGAACATTTCATACGGGACGAGAAAATCGAATACTTCCGTTACTTCGTTGGCCAGCAGCACGGCTACTGTCGGTTTGTTGGCATCATACTCCGCTACTTGTACGTTTTTGAGTTCAGGGGCGGTTTTGTTGTAAACCGACATGGATTCATTCATGGTGCTGATGAACCCAAGCGTCCCAACCCCTCCTACAACTACTGCAATAATGACTGCATAAATAATGACGCGTAACGCCGTTTTCATTTACAAGTGCTCCCTCCGGTTAATTTCTCTTCCTGCATTAAAGATAACAGCAAGTGAAAAATTAGCCATCTGGCGGCAGTTGGGTAGCGGGGCTGGACCTTCGCTTGGAGGATTCACGGACCTTGGTCCAGCGCCTGATGATGACAAGACTCGAAAGGGCTATTTGTTATAGATTGCATAATGGTTGTCTTCAATGGTCTGACGTACGGCATAGGGTAGCCTCCAGTGTAAGCGTCTTAACATCCAAATTCGATTATAGAGCGCTTGCATGGAAGATCTACAGAACTTGGTGTCACTGGGTCGCCCTTTTCCCCGGTTCAACCCCCTTAATAATGAGCCAAAGCGGAAACAAAATTTCAAATATCGCCCCGGGGATAAACAGAACACTTCCAACATCTTCGCCTGCGATGGAGAGACAACTGCTTGCCAACAATGCCGCATAACCGATGAAGCCAATCACGGACAGCCAACGCGGGATCAGTTTCGATCGATAGAGTACAAAACATAATAACAAGCTGCCTACGCCAAGCACGATCATCGCAATATTGAAGAATATTAGCCGAATCTCTACAGCCGAATTTCCGAGCGCCTGGAAGTATACGCGATCGGAAGCTCCTGACGCCAAGTAATCTTCGCTTAACCCGATCAGCACAATCGGACAGATTAAACTGATGATCAGCAAGACGGACTCGATCATTCTCGAGCCGAAATACCCTAGCGCAAACGCTTCGTTATGCTTCCGCAGTATCGGGAACAACAGCATCGCGATTCCTATAACCGCCATGGCGTTAACGAATTCCAAAACCGCCCCTGCAACCACGCGTGATCGGTCCGGAAAAAGGCCGGACAGAAAATCCGGCCGCTGTAAAACAGAATCCAGAATCCCGTTGCCCGCCATGAAAGCACCCGTTGCCACTAGAAACAAAATCCCCGCCATTCTTGCCATTGCATTCATGTCGTTCTCCCCTTTAGCCTGTGTTAGGGGAAGTATAGCCGACTGAGCCATTGGGCCTGTAGACACTTTAGTGTCCTTTGGGGGAGTTCTTGAGCAAGTTCAGCTCAATGGCGCGTTTAATCGCCTCCGTGCGCCTTGAAGCCTGCAGCTTCTCGAAAATTCTGCGATTGTGCCCTTTCACCGTATCCAATGCCAAGAAAAGTTTATTGCCGATTTCCCGATTCGAGTACCCATCGGCGATAAGCTCCAGCACTTCGAGTTCGCGTTGGCTGAGCGGTTCGATGAGATTGCCATTTGTTCTGCGATTCTGAACAATGCGAATCCGTTCCAGACCAAGCTGAGCCTCGCGGAGAGCAGGAAGAGGCAGATCGCCGGCTAGCCGCAGCGCTTCTTCGTAATATTCCGCCGACTGTTCTGGATCGTTTTCCGCCTCTTGAATTTGACCAAGTCCGATAAGCGATGTCACAACCATCAGCTCATGACCCAACGTATGGCTGTAGGCTATCGCTTCATGATAGGCCTTACGCGCACCGGCACGGTCTCCGCTGCGATGGCAAGCAACACCTAACATCCAAGCGGCTGCCGCCCGAACAGGAAGGTTATCCGGATGGAGGTACTCCAATGCTCGGCGTGACTGGAAAATAACGGCTTCGATCTCATTTCTTCTGTCGACCCCGCCCTCTCTTGCAGGGGCAATGAGCTCGACAAGCTCATTGGTCTTATCCTCCAGCTCCGTAACTTGCATGGTCGCTTCGGCTGCCTGGAGCTTACGATGGCCATCGTCAGGTTTACCGGCCATCATCAACGATGCCAGGGCAGCCCGCGTTGCAGAAATCAGTCCGATCAGGTCTTTATTGCGAACATCCTGCGATGCGCCTTGAAGAGCAGCTTCTGCCGCTCGCAGCTTGGGCTCGACGTTTGTCGGTTTGCCCGCTATCAGCAACGCCGAACCATACATCACCCATAGCGAGGGTCTAGCATCCAGTTCGGCGACCGGCAACGACTTGAGCCACTGCAGCGTAAGACTTGCAGCACCGCGAAGATGCAGCGGCAATCCTCCGCCTTCCAGCAATCGTGCGGCTCGTGCAATATCCTCAGCTTCCACCGCGTGTCGGAACGCA
The DNA here is from genome assembly GCF_042655525.1 of Cohnella soli. Lineage (NCBI taxonomy): Bacteria > Bacillati > Bacillota > Bacilli > Caryophanales > Paenibacillaceae > Cohnella > Cohnella soli. The sequence continues at coordinate 45,039 of NZ_JBHSMI010000068.1, read as the reverse complement.
TCGATCTCGAAGCCATGGCGTTCGTACCATTCGCTTGCCCTCTTGTGAAGTTCCGCGATGTTGCTTCCATCCAATCTTTCTTGCAGCCTCCGGCGCAGAGATTCCGCAAACAGGTGGTGATAGCGATACCAGCGTCTTTCATTGTCCAACGGAACGACAAACAAATTGCTGCGCTCCAGATCTATTAAGCTTGGTACGCCGGTAGGCTCGGGAGTAAACAAGACATCATCGCAAAGTGAACCGCACAGGCGGTCGAGAATGGACGTCCGCATTAAAAAGCTCTGTACGTCATCGGGTAGCCGATGCAACACTTCTTCTACCAAATAATCCAACACAAAATGATGGCTGCCGGTGATCGTTCGAATAAAACGTCCGTTGCCCCGATCTCCCTCGATAGAGAGAGCAGCGAGCTGCAGACCGGCGGCCCATCCTTCCGTATGCATTTCCAGAGAGGCTATCTGGTCCAGAGGCAGGTTAAGCTCCATTGTCCGGTTCAGAAAACTTTCGGCTTCGGACAACGTGAATCTCATATCGGCCGCACGCAGTTCCGTCAATTGGCCGCGAGCCCGTAGTCGGGCAAGCGGCACTTGCGGATCTTCGCGGGTCGTCATGACAAGGTGCATTTGCGCAGAAAGATGGTTAAGCAGGAAGGATACCGCATCATCGACCGGTTTCGATCTTGCAGCATGATAATCGTCCAGGACAAGTATAAGGGGAGACGGAATTGCGGCAATCTCCTGAAGGAGAATGGCAAGCAGCGTTTCGATTGGCGGCGGTTCGGGAGATTGGAGCACAGCAAGCACACCTGCTCCTACCCCCTCTTCAACAGTTTGCAGAGAGTAGATGAAGCAAGTGAGGAACCGCGATATTTCGTTATCCTCTTCCTCCAGCGACAACCATGCCGCAGGCCGCCCGCAATCGGCGAGCCACTCGCATACCAATGTTGTTTTGCCATAGCCGGCAGGTGCGGAGATAAGGGTCAACTTACTCTGCCAAACATGCTGCAGCTTCTCCATCAACCGGATGCGAGGTACCGCATTCGGCCGCCGCGGCGGGATATAAAATTTGGTGGCCATTATGGGCGTATACATACAGCTATCTTATCATCGGCTGTTCCCGTCATCAATGAAAGCTGGTGTGGTCGCCACGATTACTAGATATACAGGTGATGTCCCAAAAGTGTTCGCATGACATGGGAACGTCCCTCTTCACACTTGAAAGGACCTCATTTTCCACCACTTCAAAGTGGGGGCTGAGGTCCTTTCTACGACGGTACAATCGACGCACAACCGACGATTGCTTCGAATGAGCGTCTGAGCGTCGAACGATTAACAACTGGACGAGCGAGCATATATGGATGAGAATTCACACAAAATCGGGAGGATCGGCAACTGGACGAGCATATGTGTATGAAAATTCGTACAAAATCGGGCAGATTGGCAACCGGACGAGCGTATGTGTATGAAAATTCGTACAAAATTGGGCAGATCGGCAACTGGGTGAGCGTGTGTGTATGAAAATTCGTACAAAATCGGGCAGATCGGCAACCGGACGGGGCATGTGGACGAGAAAAACGTGGGGCACAATTGGGACAGTCCCCTAATACACTTCGAATTCGGAAATCTGGGCGGCCGGCCAGCCGGTGTTGCCGGTAATCGTCACCCGCACGAACCGCGCCGACGTCTCGCCTATCTCAATCGCGACTTCGTTCGCTTTCGCCGGATCGAACGCATACGGCTTCGCTGCGGCGATCGACTTGAAGTTCTCGCCATCGGCGCTGGTCAGCACTTCGATCGTCTGCTCGCGAGTCGCCCACGCGTCCTGCGGCGGAAGCTTCAGCACGATGCGCCCGAATTTCTTCTCCGTGCCGAGATCAAGCGTCAACGCCTGCGGGAATACTTTCTGCGTGCTTTCCCAGTACGTGTACGGGTCGCCGTCCACGGTCAGCGCCGGCTCGAACGCCTCCGCCGTAGATGACGTCGCGAACGCCTTCGCCCCGAGCGCGAGGTTGATTTGTACCTTCACCTTAGGGAATGTCTCTGTCACCCTGCTCAACTCTGCGGAAGCTTTCAGCTCTACGTAGGCAACCTTCCGTTCCTTAATGAGGCCGACATAATCAAATATCGCCAACTCGCCTTCTTCCTTGACGGGAAGATCGACGATCTTCGCTCCGTTCGCCTCATAGGCGGCAGCGACGACGTGTGTCCAGTCTTGCCCCTTGCGGATAGCCAGCGTCGTGTCCGAGCCGATCGGCTGGTAGACGCGAATCGCGTCCTTCTCTCTTACCTCGATCAGATTATGCTCCCCGAGATCGAGGTCCCGCCCGTTCAGCTTCGCAAAGTTACCCGCCCTGCGGCTGCCGTCCGCGGCGGCAATCTCGTAACCGCCCGGCGCAAGCGAATCGTCGCCGCCAAGCGCGTACGCCTTCTCTTTGTTCCAGTTCGCCGTTACCATGTAGCTGCCGAAGTCCGTCTTCGATACGTCCGGTGCGGGAGACGAGAAACTTTTCACCAGACTGTCCGCATACTGAGACAGCACAAGCTTCTGGAACGCGCCGACGGCATCGACCCACGGATTCGCGACGCCATTGAAGAAGTCGGCGCTCAAGTTGTAGCCCATCGCCAAGTTCCAGTGCAGCATATCCTGATCGTCGGTCATCGTCTCCGCGGCCAGGTCATGCTGGAACTGCATCACCTTGTCGCGGAACAGCATGCCGGCCATCGGGTAATATTCCGTGTACGTCGCCGTCTTTTTCCGGTAGCCGAGTTGATCCCACAAATAGTTCGAACCCATAAAGCCGACGGCATCCTTCGCGAGTACGTCCGTACCGTCCTCCATGTACATCGGCTTCGTCAGGCCGCCGAAGTAATTTCGGACACCCTGAAAATACGCCGAAGACGGATCGGTGCCTTCCGGAATGATTTTGTTGTAGACGTACGGGGAATTGCGAATGCCCCATTGGTCCTCGAACAAGCCGTCGAAGCCGGCCACCTCAAATAATTTCTGATGCTCTTCCGACGTTCGCTGGATGAAGAACGGGTGGCCCGTGTTGACGACGTAGCCGCTATGTTTGCCGTAATCCTCCTGCGTGATCGTGCCGTTCTCCTTAACAACGACCAAGTCGTCCATCGTCACGCCTTCCGGCAGCTTGGCGAGCGTCGGAGAATGATTGCCCCACCAGCTCATGTTCGTGTACGGCACGACTTTGTTGCCCTTGATCTTCGCGTCCTGCATGAATGCGAGGAACGCTTTCTCCCCGCCCCAGTCCGTCGCCGGCGGATAGAAGTCCGGATAATTCTCGTCGTGTCCGCCCTTCTGAAAGCCAACGAGATGGATGACGCCGTTGTAGTTCATTTTGTCCACGTAGTTCGCGGTCAGGTTGTTCCAGCTTCCGTTCTGAATCGCCGAAATGTCCAGCTTGTAGAACGGCTCGGAGAAAAACGCCGTCTTCGCCTCTCCGAGCTTGTCGGCCAGCGACTTGTATTCGCCAATGCGGTTCAGTTCCCGGTAGCTGGCGATCGTTGCCTCGTAATCGCCGATCTCCAGCACGACGGAAGGGCTGCTCCATTGCTTATTCGGAACGATCCAAGTCTTGTAATCGTGTATGATGCCCGTTTTCCCGGCTTCCTTAACTTGACTCTTGAAACCGAGATCGACCGTCGCCGTCACGCCGCGATCGAGGTCGTACACCGCAAGCCCGCCGCCCTTCGTCCGCAGCCCGACATACGACGCAAACATAACGCCCGGGTACTGGTCTTGGAACGAGTTGCTTTCCGTGAAAAACGCCTGATTCAGCTTGGCGCCCGGCAAGAGCGGCAGCAGGCCGTCGTCTACCGATGCCGAATCGACGTTCAGCTCGTACGGGAACCGGAACGATTTGATCGTCTGCGCCGACCGGTTGTCGACCGCCGCATTCAGCACGACCCGATTGGAATCGTCGAACTTCGCCGTCACGTCGACTTTCACTTGCCCGCCGTAATGAAGAACAAGCTCGCCTTTTTTGCCGCTCCAGTCGTAAGAGAAGCTGTCGCTCTTCTTGCCGTTCGCGGAAGTGTCATCCTGCATGAAAGCCCACCAAAGCGCTTGCTCGCGGTTGCCCGACGTCAGCGTAACCGACGAAGCTTTGTTTTTCAAATAAGCGATCGCGCCGTTACTCTCGTGGAACGCGATTTCGTATTGCGGGTTGTCGACGACAAGCAGCCCGTCCTTGGTCTTGAAGCTCGCTTTCGCTTCATCCGGCGCCAGGAGCAAATAATAGGACGCGACAGCCACCGCGACGACAACGACGCCGACGGATACGCCGGCGAGACGCTTGAATGCCGCGCTGCGTTTGGACAAGCTCATCTCCTCCTACAATCGAATAACAAGCTCGAAAGCATTCTCTAAACGGACCGTCGCCCGCAACACTCTTTTGTCGCTGTCGTACGCCCATTCGACCACCGCGCCTCCAACACTCGCAACTTCCCGCGGCTTGGCCGCAACATGCAGAAATTCCAGTACGATCGCTTGCGCTGCGTCATCGGCCAAGCCGTCATGCGCAAGCCCGCACGCCAGCTTAAGCTCCTCTTCCGTCTCCTCGAATCGCCATTCGCGCACTCGATAAGCGCCCGATTCGAATGCATACGTGCGGCCGTCGTCCTCGTATTGCACGAAACGTCCGGAAGTCCGTTCGCCGCCGCCCGTATGGACGATCACGCTCAGTTCCCCGTTCGACGCTTCGCCCGTCGATTGACGCAGCGCTTGACGCGGAACGATCGCGCCGGCTTTGGCGAATACGGGCATCGATTCCAGCGGCGCGTCGGCCAGCACATGTTTGCCGCCTTCGAAGCGCTCTCCCGACCTCTCGTCATACCAGACGCCTTCCGGCAAATAAACCGCACGAGAGACGACGCCAGGACGATAGACGGGTGCGATCAGCAAGCTCTCTCCGAGCAGAAATTGATCGCATACGTTGTAGACGTTACGGTCTTCCGGATATTCCATCACCAGCGAACGCACGATCGGCAAGCCGCTGCGATGTGCCTCGTAAAATAACGAATACAAATACGGCAGTAGCCGGTAGCGCTCGCCAATATAATTGCGGCAAATCGCCTCCACCTGCTCGCCGAACCGCCAAGGCTCCTGGCGCGTCGTATCGATGGCGCTGTGATTGCGAAAGAAAGGGATATAGGCCCCCATCTGCGTCCATCTGGCAACAAGCTCCCCGGAAGCGTGATGGGAGAAGCCGCCGACGTCCGGACCGGCGAACGCGATGCCCGACATACCGAGATTCAGCACCATCGGGATGCTCATCGCCATATGCTCCCAGAAGCTGCGATTGTCGCCCGTCCATACGGTCGCGTAGCGCTGTATGCCGGCATAACCTGCACGCGTCAGCACAAACGGTCTTTCCCCGTCCATGTTCCGCCGCATCCCCTCAAATGTCGCCTTGGACATGAGGAAACCGTACAAATTGTGCCATTCCCCGTGTGTTTTCGGCTTGCCGTTGTTGCTGTGGACGACATCGAGATCCATCGTTTTGCTCTCGTTAAACACCGAAGGCTCGTTCATGTCGTTCCATATACCGCGAATGCCTTGCTTGATATAGAACCGATGGTGGTCCCCCCACCATTCGGCAACGGAGTCCTCCGTGAAATCCGGGAACGTGCTAAACCCCGGCCATACTTTCCCGATGAAAATGTCGCCCTCCAGCTTCCGGCAGAAGTAGCCGTTCTTGACGCCCTCCACATATACCGGATATTTGGGGTCTTTCTTGACGCCCGGATCAACGATCGGGACAAGCTCGAAGCCCATCTCCTTCAGCTCGGCGATCATGGCAAGCGGCTTCGGAAAACGTTTCTCGTCCCACGTGAACACGCGGTATTCGTCCATATAATGAATGTCCACATAAATAACGTCGCAAGGGATTTGCTTCGCACGGAAAGTGCGCGCGATGTCCAACACTTCTTCCTGGTTCATGTAGCTGTAGCGGGATTGCTGATAACCGATCGACCAGAGCGGAGGCATGTACGGCTTGCCGGTCAAATCCGTCAAACGCATGACAACGTCTTTGAGCGACGGGCCGCCGAGCACGTACAAATCCAGCTCGCCCGCCTGCGTGCTTACCGTGTACCGGTCTTCGCGGCTGCGCATATCGAACGTCGTTCTGCCCGGATTATCGAGCAGCAGGCCGTATGCGGGTTTGCCGTATTCGAAATGGATCAGAAAAGGAATCGATTGATATAACGCATCCGTATCCTGCACATGAGGCTCGTATACGTCGCTGTTCCACATCTCGTAACGTTCGCCGTTTTTGTCCAGAAACCCGGTTTTCTCTCCGAGTCCGTAAAAATGCGATTCCGCCGACTTCGCCGCCGAAAATGCAACTTGGGTTTTGCCGTCCCATGCAATCGATTGTTCATCCATCAACACAACACCGTTTGCGTTCAGCACACGCAGCGAGAACGGTCTCGTACCGATCTCCGCACGCAACTGGCCAGAGGAAATGACGATCTGCCCGTCCTTCTCCTCCACTGTTGTTTGAATACCGGGACGGTCGCCTTCAACAATCGCCGGCGTTACAGCCGTATCGGGCACGTCTCCGAAAAACAGCTTCACGCGCACGATGTCGTCGCGCACGAAGCGAAATAACACATTCGCATTCTCGCCTCGCACAATCGTATCGCCATTCATTTCGTCTATTCGGACGACCGCGCCGATTGTTCCATATATGGCCGTTTCTTTCGCGTCTCCCGGTTTGTCCGGCAAAATCTCTTCACTAGTCAGCATGCAATTCACCTCTGATAAGGGAGAGGGCTGCCCCTTGCAAACTGTCGTTTGCCCCGGGCAACCCTCTTCCGACCATTTTAAGACTTGATGTTGTTGTAGAATTTGTCTTGCATCGTTTTCGCGGCAACGTCCAATTGCGCTTTCAGATCAACGTTCGACTTGGAGAATACTTCTTGAATGACTTTCGTCATTTCTCCGTAGTACTCTTGCGTGTTGAACTGCGCTTCCGGTTTGCCGTCGAGCAGCGCCATCAGCTCGTTGCTGTATTGGTATACGTTGTCGTATTTGTCGTATACCGCTTTGACTTTCGCGCCGTATTCGGAGTCTTGCTTGAAGTATTGGATAACCGGCGGAACGAAATATTTGTTTTCCGTTTTGCGTTGCTTGATCGACTCTTCCGTCGAAGCGAGACCTTTGTCGGAGAAGTAGTCGAACACGGCGTATTGGAACGCGAGCTGCTGTTCGTCTTTCGTAGCGTTCGGGTTGATGACGAGGAAGTCGCCGCCGAGAACACCCGTATGCTTGCCGCCAGCTTGCGCCGCAGGCATCGGATAGACGGTTACGTCTTCCGGCTTCATGCCGCCTTGGTTGAGCGCTTGATCGACAGGACCGTCAGGACCGGCGATAACCATTGCCGTTCTGCCTTGCGCGAACGCGCCTACCGCGTCGCCCCATCCGAGCGCCCAGTCTCCCGGGATGACTTTAGCTTCTTTCAGCTTGCTGTAGAACTCAAGTGCTTTCAGCCCGGCTTCCGAGTTAAACGCCGCCGTTACTTTGCCGCCGTCTACCGTCTGGATTTCGCCGCCCGCTTCGAACAGGAAGTTCGTCCAGTTCCAGCCGGCTTCGTTGCCTTTGCCCATCGGCGCGATGCCCGCGATGCCCTTCTTCGGATCGGCGACGCCTTTAGCCGTGTTCAGCACATCGTCCCATGTCCAGTCGAGCGATGGAACGGCGACGCCTTTGTCTTTCAGCATTTTCGTATTCACGACCGTACCGACGACATAACCTTGCTGCGGAATGCCGAAGATTTTGCCGCCGATGTTGAATTGGTCGAGCAGAATCGGATTCAACTGATCTTTCTTGTCATACGCGTTGAACAGGTCCGTAATGTCGGCCGCCCAACCTTTCTCCGCCAGGAACTTGCCTTCCGTCGCATAGGTGTTGAACAATGTCGGCGCTTCGTTCGCGCCCATCTTGATGCCGATTTCGTTCGGATTGTATTGCCAGTCGCTCTTGACGATCTCGACGTTAGGATAAACTTCGTTAAAACGTTTGATTTTGTCGTCTTCCAGCGCGCGTTTCTCGGTTTGGTCAGGCGTCGGATAGTAGATGCTGATCGTCGCCTTCACTTTCGTCAGGTCTGTCGTTTCCGGCGTGTCGCTCGAAGGCGATGCCGGCGTCGTTGCGGACGGCGATGCCGCCGACGGAGAAGCCGCCGGTGACGAAGAGGCGCCGTTGTCATTGTTCTTGCCGCAAGCCGCCAGCACAACGCTGAATGCGAGAAGGCCCGTAATAACCGTTGATATCTTGCGCATTTGCTAATCCCCTTTTCGTGTGGTGTTTTCCTTACACGCTCATCATAATGGAGGCGTATTCGCCATGGAAATGTGCATTCCTATTTCGATTGTGTGCAGTTTTACGCATGCTGTCGAAGGCGATCAGCCCTTGACACTGCCCACGTGGAGGCCGCGGACGATATATTTCTGGAACAGCAGAAACACGAGAATCGGCGGAACCGTCACCATCGACAAGATCGTGAAGCGAATGTTCTGATCGAGTCTTCGCACGTCGATAACGTACTTGTAGATGGCCGTCGCAAGCGGATAATGCTTGTCGTCGGACATGATCAGAGACGGCCAATACCAATCGTTCCAAGCGGTTGCAAATACGAAAATCGAAAGCGTCGCGAATATCGGAACCGAGAGCGGAAACGCGATCTGGAAAAACAATCTCGGCTCGGACGCCCCGTCGATGCGGCCCGATTCGAACATCTCCATGTTGATGCCGTCGAAAAACGACTTCAAGAGCAGAAGAAAGAATGCGTTCGCTCCGGCCGGAAGCCAAAGCGCCCAGAACGTGTTTTTCAACCCCAAATCCACCAGGTTCACGAAGTTCGGAATGATGTAGGTCGTGGGCGGAATGAACAAGGTGATCAGGAAAAAGTACTGAATGGCCTTCTTGTACGGCACGTTCATGCGAGACAGGCTGAACGCCGCGAACCCGACGACAACAATCGTCATGACCATGTTGCCCGCGAAGATCGACAATGTATTGCGAGCGAACTGCGGCAGCTTAATGTAGTGCCACGCCTTGCTGTAGTTCTCGAAATGAACCTCGTGCGGAAAAAAAGTCGGAGGAAACGAGTTAACCTCCGTATTCAGCTTGAGTCCGTTAAAGAAGATGATGAGCAGCGGATACAGCATCGTGCACACCATGACGAGAATGACGAGCAACATTAGCGCATAGCCGAATTTAACGCCAGGTTTTTTCAAATCGTAATCCGATATGATGCCTCTGTCGATGGATTTCACCTCTTATGCCTCCTTCTTGTTGGACAACCGGTATTGGATTACCGCCAGCAAGCAGAGCACGAGGAACATGAGAACGCCCATCGCGGATGCGGTGCCCGTATCAAAGTTTTTGAACGCGTAATTGACGACATGCAGCGCATAGGTCAGCGTCGCGTTGTTCGGACCGCCGTCAAGCAACGCCTTCTGGGATTGGAAGCCTTGCGACGTCGCGATCAACTGCAACAGGAACAGCAGTACGATCTGGGTTTTGATCGCCGGCAGCGTAATATACCGGATTCTTTTCCAGATGCCGGCGCCGTCGATTTCCGCTGCTTCATACATGTCGCGGGGGATGCTCGAGATTGCGGCAATATAGATAAGCAGCGCCGATCCGAAGCTTTGCCATGTCTCCATGATGACGATCGAGATCATCGACCATTTCGTATCCGTCAGGAACAGAATCGGATCAATGCCGAACCAGGACAGGAACGAGTTCAGCGGACCGACCGGGTCGTACAGCCATCTCCACAAGCCGTACAGTACGACTAAGGGAACGACGTATGGCAAATAGGCCGCCGCTCTGGCAAAGCCTTGGAGTTTTCTCATCTCGGATATGGCGAGCGCGAACACAATCGGAACCCAGAATCCGATCAAGACGCCGAGCCCCATGTAGTAAAGCGTATTTCGCGCGGATTTCCCGACATCGGGATCGTCGAAAATGCGGTTGTAGTTGTCCCACCCGACGAACAGATTGCCTTTGACGGGATCGACGTGGAAGAAACTCAAATAAATGCCTTTCCCGATCGGCAGCCACAAAAACAAGGCAAAAACGACCAGGGCGGGCGCCAAGAAAGCATACCCCCAGAAATATTTCCTCCATTTGGCGGGAGGTTTCTTCGGTTGCGTGTCCAAGGGCAGGCTCGGAATAGCTGTCGTTTGGCTCATTATGTCTCCCTCTTTCCTTTCTCTACTTATAACCTTAATTGTAGGAAAAGGAGCTCGAGGTGAACATGTGCGTATCTATGCGGATCATGGGCGATCCTACTTCTTCATTTCGCTTGGGCTAATGCCGAAATACTTTTTGAAAATTTTACTAAAATGTTCGGGCGATTCGTACCCCACGCGCTCCGAAATTTCATATCTGCGCAGATCGGTGTGCTGGATGAGTCGCTTGCTCTCTTCCATTCGCAGCTTGATGACGAATTCCCACAAGTTGATGCCGGCATTTTTCTTGAACAAGTAGCTAAGATAATTCGGGCTGACATGGTTTTTCTGCGCGATCTCGTTCAGCGTTAGCCCCTTCTGCGCATAGTTCTCGTGAATGTACGCCTGGGCCCGCTCCACGATCATATTGTTCTGGGCTGCCAGATCTTCCTCCGACGGGTCGTCGCCAAGCGGATTCCATTTGAAGTCGCCGAAATAAAACACGTGATGGTCTTTATGCTGTCGGTTCCAGACGATCGCCTTGTTCACCTGGTCGTTCAGTTCGGGCAGAAACTCGCGCCCCTTCAAAATTTGACTGATGCCGACGACGCTCTGGAAGCCGAGAAACTTGTGCACGTTAAAGTGCAGGCTGCGGCCGAGCATTTCAAGCTGATTGATTGTGCCCGCGCTTGAATCGCTATATTTCGCTTCGTCCCATTGCACGATCATGCTTACGTCCTGTCCGTCCGCATAGAACGAGTGATGGTCCCACTCCTTGTCGAGCAGCTCGTTGACGATGTTCAGAACGGCATATTGCAGCAACCTTGCGTCTTTCTCGTTCTTGATCGGACCTTTGGCGCCCGAGTCGAGATCGAGTCGGATTTTGACCATGGCGAAATACGGGCCGCGTAGCCGGATGCGATGAGCTTCCTCCAGCTTGGCGAAAGCCGCTTCGTCCCCGGGGTACGGCGCCGTCACGATTCGGTTCAGCTCCGCCATGCGCTGCGGCGCCGGCACGTCCATGCGGAAATGTTCGCGCAAGTCCGAGAACATCTCGCTCTGATCCTGAACGGGGCGGTCCATATGCAGCAGCACGTGCCGGACGGAATTGAGAAGTTGCTCGCTGTTGATCGGTTTGACGATATAATCTCTCGCCCCGAGGCGAATCGCAAGCTGTGCATACTGGAATGTCTCATGCGCGGAGATGACGATGACTTGTACCCACGGCTTAATGATTTTCGCCTGCTGCATCAGCTCGATGCCGCTCATTGCCCCCATCTGAATATCGGTGATCAGCAGGTCTATCGTTTCCATTTTCAAATAATCAAGCGCTTCGTATCCGTTGTTCGCCGTATACACCTGATGAATATTTAAACCCGAAGAGTCCAGCAGCTTCGCTAAGCCTTTGCAAATGAGAGGTTCGTCATCCACGATAAGAATGTTATACATGCTTAGCCCTCCTATTCCTCTTTGAATTCGTCTCCAGCGGTTTCGCTCGTTCTTCTGGGCAGCAGCACGATTACTTTCACGCCTTCCGGCTCGTTGGCCTCGTAGCGCAGTCCGTACCCGCCGCCGAAATGAAGTTGTATGCGTTTGTTGACGTTTCTAATCCCGTAGCCGGATGGCGTCTCCGAACGATCCGTCACAAGCTGCCGATTGATCGCGGCGTAATCGACCGGCTTATAGCCATTGTCCTCCACCGTCACCATTACGTTGTCCCCGTTTTGCCTAGCGGTTATTTCAATTTCTCCGTCCTCGCCCATATGAATAACACCGTGGATGATCGCGTTCTCGATGAGCGGCTGCAACGTGATTTTCGGAATCAGATTATCTTTGATGCCGTCTTCGATCCGCCACCTGATTGAGAAGGTGTACTCGTATCGTTTCTGTTGCAAGCTTGTGTACGCCATCGCATGCTCCAGTTCTTCCTCGATCGTAATCAATTCGCGCCCCCTGCTCAAGCTGATGCGCATCAGCTTCGACAGCTCCTTGATCATTTCCGCGGAATCCGTGTTGCCTTCGAGGGAGCTTTTCCAGTAAATGCTTTCGAGCGTATTGTAGAGCAGGTGCGGATTAATCTGCTGGTAAAGCAGTCGCAATTGCGATTCCTTCTGCTTGATTTCCATGTCGTATTGGTTGTGGATCATGTCGTTGATCCGATTGGCCATATTGTGGACGGAGAAAATAAGCACTCCCACTTCATCGTTGCGTTCGCTGTTCGGCGTTCGTGCGAGCGGTTTGCCAGGTTCATGTGAGCGTGCGAACATCGCCAGCTTGCGCAGCGGGTTCATCAGCGATCGCCAGAAGTACATCATGACGACGATCGCGAACAGCGAATAGACGATCGAGATCATCTGAATCACTTGTTTTAAGGCGCTCTGTTGCTGCAAGAGAGACTTCGTTGGAATCGTATAGACGAGCTTCTGGTTAAGCGTCCTGTTCATATGCGCGACGAAAATCGACTCATCCGTTATCGTGTTCATCTTCTCATCGGCGCCGGCGCTCGAATCCATCTCTTTCGGCAGCTTCAGCAGCTGACCTCTCGTGCCGTTCGTCGCAGCAAGGATACGATCGGACCAATCGGTCAAATACATTTCTCCGCCTTCCGGCAAGCCGACCGTGTTAAACGATTCGTCGATTTTCTTGTCCATCTTCGTCGCGACGAGCACGCCGATGACGCTGTTGCCGGTCGTAATGCTGTTCACCGCGCGTATATACGCAAGCGTTTCCTGATTGCTTTTGGGACCGAAACTGTCGATCAGTTCAAGAACGCCTTTGCCTTTCGCCTTCAGCGCACCTTCCATCCATGGATATTTCGCTTTATCGGAGTAGAAGAACACGGAAGCCGAGCTGTTCTTACGATCGATATCGGGTACTGCCGGCGCGAAAGAATGAATGTTGCCCGGGTCGTACACGAACAGGAAATAATAGACGGCCTCGCCGCCGAACAGGCCGACGGAGTTGTTGCTGAGCAGTTTGTTCATCTGATCGTATTTGATGACACGATCAAAGTCCGTTTCTGCCTGATCCGTAATAATCATGCTTTGCGTGATCGGATTCTGGATGATCGTGGACATAATTCTATTGATCGTGTCGATGTCCCTGTTGATTAAGTAATGGTTTTGCTTGCCCAGTTCCTCGTAGGCACTTGTCACATGTTCCTTCAGAATCGTTTCCGTCTTCGCGTTCGCGTACCAGTTCAGCAGAAATACGGGACTGACGAGCACAAGGAACAGCAAAATAAGCTGTTGACGGACGTTCATTTTGGTCAGCGGGTTTGTCAGCCTTGAACGCATCCGTCTCCTCCTAACGATCGGTATACTTTCTATTATGCGTGGGATGGGGGACAGGTTGCAGCGCCATGCCTAAAAAACGTAAAAAATCGCCTGATTCTCGTAGAATAGCACATGTGCACATATTCCGATCGTCAGGCGTTAGCGTGTTTATTCTGTTTTTTTGTTTCGACGTTTTGCTTCGGTTCTCCTTGTGAAATTCGTCATCAGCCCGCAATACCTGCAAAAGTGCAGGCATTTTTCTTGTAAGTGGACGATTTCAGAGAAATACCTGCAATCATACAGTTTTTTGGTGCCGTTCTCCCGTATTTAGGAGAATTCGTTCCAAATACCTGCTGAATTGCAGGAATTAGCGGGAATTCATCCGCTCAAGGTGCGAAAAACTGCAGATTCGCATGAAAGTTGAAGCCTCCCCCGCTACTTCGTTCCTCACCTCACCCCATATTGGAACCAATCGCCCCTACCATTTTGCTAAAGACATCATCCCAATCCCGATTTGCGTTTTCGATCGAGTAGGCTGGGAAGGGAAGCGTATCAAGCAACTTCAATTCAATTCGCTTGCGATTTTCCATAAACCTAATATTCTGATCTGTGGCGAAATGGGGTTTTGAACGAATAGCGGAAATCCAAACTTGCTGCTCCCGAACACTGGGTTGAGTCAAATAAAACAATATTGGATTCATGACAGCAATCTGCTCGGCAATCCCAAGAATATGTTGCTCAATCTGGAGATCAGTACCTTGGTAATTACCTAGCAAATCATGAATCTGATGCTGGAAGAACACCGCTTCGAGCACATATACCTTCTCTGAAGTGCCGGCTAGCTCAGCGAAACGCGCCCAATGCCGCTGAATCGAATCTGTAAACTCAGACAGCGTAGCTACAGGCGAATCTGTCCAGCATAATTCGCGAGACTTGATCTCCGTATAAAGCTCATCCACCTCACTGAATGCCTTAACCCCGCGATAAGGGAGCAAGTAACTGTCGCCGTTCTTTATTGCCCGCGAACGAATTTCGTTTGCCTTGTTCGGGTAGCGCTTTTGAAGTTCCTTAAACTCTTCTTCCCGGAAGAATGCATGCCAATTCAAGCTCGCCGGATGATCCTCGGCACCTTCATCATAAAAGCTGGATGAGATGCCTTGTTGGACGAGGAAACGATGCAACCGTTCCGCTAACGTCGATTTGCCTGTGCCACACAATCCTTCAACCAAGATCAGCTTGCAGCCTTCTCGCATGTGGTTAACTCCTCGTTGATTCATCCAGCCGCATGATTATTTACCTATTCTAACATCGATCATCCAGCCGTAGATCAGCGCACCCTGAAGGTCGCCAATGTCCTCGCTTCATGGGCATCGTAAGCTTATCAAACGGGCATGTAAAATCACAAAACAGGGATGCCAATCACGCAATTGTGACAGGCATCCCTTATATACAACTCGTTACTTTTCCCCGGGATTCTTAACAGCGACTACAACTGCAACGTCGGCTGCACACTCCACATAAAATCGAAATTTTCTGATCACCACTCGCATTAACCCAGCGTACTCTCCATCAAGCTCAACGTATGCACGGCCGAAAACGGGATTAAGCAATAAATCCTCCGTTTCCATAATGACTTGAACAATGTAATCATAAGTTTCTTGAGGCGTAAATCGTTCGCTTCTGAAAGAAACTAACTTGTTTCTGACCGGTGCAGGCCAAAAAACCTGATGCACCTTCATGATTTAAAATCGGCGGGAGAAATGGAATTAAGAAACTGTTCCGTCGTTAATCCATTTCCCAATTTATAGTCAGCTCGACTATCCTGTATCATCTGACGTAAGGCAGGATTCAAAGCAACCTCTTCATGGATCGTTGTCGGGTCCTCTTCTTGAAAGACAATAGTAAAGGTTCCTTTACCCGGAATAAAAACTTGAGACACTGAATTTATTCTGCTCATCCGGTTAATATGTTCGAACAGCTCCGATTCAGTCTGCACTTTTTCCATCCCACTCACCACCCGATTGAATTGCTTTGATTATATCACGATTCTAACGATTGAAAAATTCGAAGCTACGCAAAATCATTGCTGCCCGCTATATTGATCTGTGGCAAACTGAAACCTTGCAGTTTACTTCCCCACCCGCTCGACACTGTCGGCACCCTCGGTGCTGTCCGAGCGTTCAGTGCTCTCGGTGTTGCTCGCCCGAACGAGGAAAGTGACGCTGCGGTTGCGTTGCTGCTCGTCGAGCTGGCTGGTAGACACCATAATCCGGTTGCCCGTAGGGCTCCAGCGCAGCAGTCCGTCCATGAATTTGGCGTCGAGCGAGAGCGGCGCGGACAGCCCTGTAGACGGATCTGCCACGTATATGCTGCGGACGGTGCCATTGGGCGCAATGCCGGCATAAGCAAGCTTACTGCCGTCAGGCGACCATGCCACACCGAAGATTTGCGCATCTTGGGCGATCGCCTGAATGACATTGCCCTGCAGATCCGTGACGTTCAGCTCCATAGAACCGCTCTTGAGCCTGCGGACGACGGCCAGTCTTTTCTCGTCGGGCGACGGCACCATCCATACGACTCGATCAGTCGTCAGCAGGGCAGGCTTCTGGCCGTCAAGCGTTGCCGTTATCATCGCCCCTTTGAGCGAAGAGTAATAAAGACGGTTATTCAAATAATCAATATTGGTGACGAAAGGAATGCCCGTGTCCAACAACTTCCGAGGGGTGGCGCTTCCCGTATGAGCGAGCCAGATACTCCCGTCGATCGTCGCGTATGCGACCGTGTCGTTATCCACCCACCGGCCGTTCTGAATGTCCATCGCGTCCGGTTCCGTAAAGCTCACAGACTTCCCGGTTGAGAAATCGTAAAGGTGACCCATCCCGGTATTGGCCTGCAGCGAGTAGGTTTTATAAAATACTTTCATCCTGTCCGGGCTGACCTGGGCGAAGCCTTGATTCTCATTCTTGGGCAATAACGGACTTTCCGACTTGTCGGCGAGGGAGAGGACGTACAGATTATCCGGATACCAATCCATGCCCTCAGCTTGCTCCGGCTCGAAGTCCCGATTCGGGTGGCCGACTAATATCTTATCTTCACTTAGCCAATCCATGCCTCGCACGCCATCCAGTCGCACGATCGCGTCGGAAGTGGATTTCCCATAAGCCGCCGGCTCTGGATTGTCCAGCACCGTTATGCGCTTGCCTGATGTGGATTCAACTTCCTCCCTGTCCGAACCTGTCATCGGCATCTGCATCTGCCGACAAGATGACAGAATGAGCAGAAGGAGGAGTAACGTGAGCGCCAGTAACGGTCTAACGATTCGCCGCAGCGTTGTTTTCATACGTTTCACGGAAGATCCTCCTTCTTGGGCAGGGAAAGATTAACGGGGAATACGAGTCGGAACGCGGCGCCTACGTCGGTATCGAGCAGTTCGATCGTCCCATGGTGCCTCTCGACCAACTTCTGCACGAGTGCCAGACCGAGACCGGTGCCGCCGCTTAGCCGCGAACGGTCGTTGTTTACCGTGAAGAAGGGTTCGAAAATGTTACCCCGCGCCTCCTTCGGTATCCCGATTCCATTGTCGGCAATGTCGACGATCGCGAAGGCGCCTGATTCGTCCAACCTTGAACGGATATCTATTTTGCCGCCCGGAACATTGTATTTAATCGCATTGTCGAGCAAATTCACAAAAATATGAATGATACTCTCCCGATCCCCCCACATCGAGGAAGGAGTAAGCTCGACGTCGATCGCAACGCCGAATCTTTCCGCTTTTCCTCGCATCCTGTTCGCCAGATCCGCCAGCAGCTCGCAAAGATCAATCGGTTCGGGACGGTACTCGAAATCGTATTTGTCCAACGCGGCCAGTCTTAACACACGCTCGACCATTTCGTGCAAACGCTCGGTTTCCTCCCGGATATGGTGGACGGCGTCCGACTTCATGCTGTCGTCACCGGGATAAAGCTCCATCAACTCGGCATAAGCCTTGATGGAAGTAAGCGGCGTCTTGAACTCGTGGCTGATGTTGCCGATAAATTGCTTCTGCTGCTTTTCCAGCTTTTGCAGCTTGTCGATGGCTTGGCGAAGCTTCGTCTCCTCCGCGACCATCGCGGAAATGTTATTGCGGATTTCAGAGCTCATGTAAAAAATGCTGCGGCCAAGCTGCCCCAGCTCGTCTTTACGCTGCAACGGCACGGCTTCGAGAAATTGTCCTCTGCGGATTTGCTCGGCAGCCTTGTTCAAACGGACAATCGCAGAAGTCGCCCGCCGGAAATACAAATAACCGAGAATAAAGCTGGCAGCCAGCACGATCGCTCCCGTTAGTACGAACAGGCCGGCGATCGAATCATAGAAACGGGTGTCGTTCTCGAGGGGGTATCTGAATTGAATGACGCCCATCTGGTTATCCGGGCCTTGCAGCGGCGTTAAATAAAGCATCGATTGCCCATCGCGCTGGTACGCGATCTTGCCCTGCAGCGCGAATGCGAGCGCATTGTCGACATCGTAAGGCCCAGCCATTGGGGCGGAATCCCCCACTTTGGCGCCGGCCTTATCGTACAGCACGACTTGGAGCCCCGAATACACTGCCAAATCTAGCGCAAATTGCTGCCCATTGTTGCGCAGGAACGGCTGCGCTTCAGTAGGCGGCGAGATCACATAGGCTTGCTTGATGCTCAGATTGGCAATCCGCGTTTGCTGCAGCAGTTCCCGCTCCATGCGGTCCCGCTGCTGGTCGCGTATGCCTTGCAGCACGAACACGCTCAGTACGACCACGGTAAGCGACAGCAGAAGGGCAAGGAAGAAGCTGAATTTGATTTTGATGCTGATCGGTGTCATCGTCCGTCCCCGACCGCCTTGTAGCCGACCCCGAATACGGTCTGGAGAATGTGTTGGCCGGAAGATCCCAGCTTCTTGCGCAACCGCTGCATGTGGATATCGACTGTGCGCGTGCCTGCCGCGTATTCGAGCCCCCATACCGAATCAAGCAGCTCGTCGCGCGTGTACACCCGATCCGGGTGAGCGAGCAGCAGCGCAAGCAAGTCGAACTCCTTCGGCGTCAGCTCAACAGGTTCGCCGTCCGCGAGGACAATGCGCTGCTTCAGTTGCACAACCAACGGTCCGACCGTATACGTGCCCGTCTCGGGCTCCTTCTTCTCCAGACGGCGCAGCAGAGCCTTCACGCGCGCGATCAGCTCGCGCAGATCGAAAGGCTTGGTCATGTAATCGTCAGCACCCATCTCCAACCCGACGATTTTGTCAACGATATCGTTCTTGACCGTCAGCAAGATAATGCCCATATTCGAGCGGTTATCCAGCTTGCGGCATACTTCATATCCGTTCAACTTCGGCATCATGACGTCGAGCACGATGACGTGCGGCTGAAAGCCTAGCGCTTTATCCAGCGCGGCTTGGCCGTCGTAGACGGTTTCGACCTCATAGCCTTCCTTGCGGAAAGCATAGGAGATCGGATTGGCGATTCCAGGCTCGTCGTCGGCGACGAGTATGCGTTTGGTCATAGGCTCACCTTGACGGAAGGCCTTTACGATTTGGTTGCGAGCATTTTGGCTGCCGCATCCAAATACTCCTCCAACGTCACTTTCTTTTTCATGATATCTTTCGCGATGTCCTTGCCGACGTAACGAATGTGCCAGGGCTCGTACGAGTATCCCGTTACGGATTCTTTTCCCTTGAGAAAACGAATAATAAACCCGTGGTCGGCGGCATGAGCGGCTAGCCATTTCCCTTCCTTCGTGGTCGCGAACGATTGCTCCAGGGCATAGCCGACGCTTGCGCTCGAGACATCCATCGCCAGCCCGGTCTGATGTTCGCTCTGCCCGGGCCGCGCGCTTGTGCGGTTAGCGACTTCCTCGCCTTTCTTGGCTGCGTTGCTCGCAAAGAGCGCTTTCTGCGTCGCATAGGAACGATAGCCGGATACAGCCTTCAGCTTGATTCCGTCTTTCTTCGCGGCATCGAACAACGATTCGAGCGCCTCTGCAGCAGCCTTGCGCATTTTCTTTTTCGGAGAGTCGCCGGAGAACGAGAATGGAACGTCGGGAATGACGAGGTCCTTCGGCGCATAGGTCGACGGAAGCTCTCGAACTTTGTTGACGAGAACGAATAGGCTGGACATATTATTGACGATAGCAATGCCCTTTTTGTTTTTATTCGTCGTCATTGCTGGCAAATCGTTCGCCAGCATCCCTGCCAGCGCGGTGGCCGATTTTGCAGGCATTTCCGTATTTTTCGACGGTTTACTTTGCGAGCGTGGAGTCACTTCAGGCGTGCGAGAGGCCGAAGTCTCCGACTTTACGGGCTCCTTCAGCCCAATTGTATTATTGTTTCCAGTAGAATAGATCGCATTCGACCGCGACCAGATGCCGCCAGCCACGATTGCCGTGACGACAACAGCGATTGCCATTCTTTTTTTCATGATCATCTCTCCTTGTCTATGAAACTAGACTAAGAGAGAGATGTATCCGACAGATATCGACATGTTTCAAAGTTGTAAACTTTTAAAAAAACTACGACGGTACAATTGACCACCATGTGAAAGAGCACCGCAAGTTTGAGTTTGTATGAAATTTCGTACAAAGCGGTGCGCGAGGCAGCCCGTCGGTGGGCGTTTGTACGAAATTTCGTTCAAAGCGGGGCACGAGGTAGTCCGTCAGAGGACGTTTGTATGAAATTTCGTACAGAGCGGTGCACAAGGTAGCCCGTCGGAGGTTGTTTGTATGAAATTTCGTACAAAGCGGTGCGCGAGGTAGTCCGTCAGCGGGCGTTTGTACGAAATTTCGTTCAAAGCGGGGCACGAGGTAGCCCGTCGGAGGACGTTTGTATGAAATTTCGTACAAAGCGGTGCGCGAGGCAGCCCGTCGGTGGGCGTTTGTACGAAATTTCGTTCAAAGCGGGGCACGAGGTAGTCCGTCAGAGGACGTTTGTATGAAATTTCGTACAGAGCGGTGCACAAGGTAGCCCGTCGGAGGTTGTTTGTATGAAATTTCGTACAAAGCGGTGCACCACCAGGGATGAACGACAATTTTAGCATACATCTGGCCATAATCCTTGCAGTCTCCGCGGAGCTGGCGCCCGAAGGGGTGGCGGATTAAGCCGCCGAGACACCGGATAGGCGAGAATAATAAGAACGTCCCAGGAGAAAACCTCCAACGGCAAAAACAATGGACACCCAGATTCCATCTATATTCGTAGCTAAATACGTCGGAATGATCGTATTCAGGGCAACTTTCACCGCAACAAACACGAGGATCGTGCCGGTAATCCACATTTTCATCTTGCTCGACCCGATTTTCCCTCGGTTTTTCAGAAATATGACCTTTGCTTGAATGATCCCGCCGATGATGCCCATCGCCGTTCCTACCAGAAGCAAACTCCACTCTTTCGCGCCAATGCCGTTCATCGTAAATGCCCATACAACCCCTACAATCAGCAGCAAAGCACCGATAAGAAACATTCTGTTTAATCCATTCACAACTAACCAGCTCCTTTAATAAATTTTTTTCAGCAGTTCAACAACTTCATCCAGCGTGAGACCAAAAGACTTGTAATATGCAGTGTCGCTATCCATTTGCTTCAAAATCATTTCGTTACGTATTCGCAGCTTCTCCTCGGGGGAGAATTCGGCCACAAAACACCCTTTGCCCGTTACCGTATTGATCAGACCGCATCGTTCGAGCTCTTCCCAAGTTTTCTTTACGGTGATGACGCTAACGCGAAGCTCCAGCGCCGCTTGCCGAATGGGCGGTAGACAGTAGCCGCTTTCTAGTTCGCCTTTCAGAATTTGGGCGCTGATTTGTTCGAAAAGCTGCTGATAAATCGGTTTTTCTGAGGAGTTCGAGACAGATACATTCATAAAATCTCCACTTTCAGGAACCGTTTGGCCGCCATTCGATAAGCAATCAGCGTAAATGCCATGAAGATTACAATTCCCGCGATCAGGATAGAGAGTTGAAGCGCCAAATTGTCAGCCCCGGTACCATTAAAAGTGTCTGAGACAAAAGAGTTCTCGATTCCGACCCACTGCGCTACCCCGGCGAAAAGCATCGCGGCTGTAATGGATGCGGTCGTCGCCCCGCCATATTTATACGCTGTCTTGTAGTACATGGGAAAAAAGACGACGTTGAACAGGCCCATCATGACAAAACATAGCCCCCAAAAACCCAAATGCGGTGCGAAGAAATGATAGATCAGATGCGGGTATATGCGAAGCGTAATCGCGCCATAGATCATGGCAATGACAATATGCAACAATTCCAGGATGACGATCGCTGTTACCCTTGCTTTCACGATGTCTTTTTTGGTTACGGGCATCATCGTGGTGAACATCAAATCGTTCTGAGTTCTAAATCCACCAAATATGTTCGGTATCGTTATCCAGCAAAAATAGAGAGGGACTAGAAAATAGAGCCAACTGGGAACAAGCATTAAGGCGCCTATGATGACAGGAAATAGGAAAAACATCGGATTTACGCCTAATTTCAAATCCTTCATCACTAAGTTACGCATGAATATCCTCCTTCTTGGCGAAGTAAATCATGATTTCCTCGAGACTCGGCGTCGTTGCTTTAATGTCTGTCGAGGAGTCGAAATCGTTGGCATGGATCAATCCCGTAAATCCGAATGAATTGACTTTGTAAGAAATCAACTGTTCCTTTACTTGGGGCAATTGGCTCTCACTGCCGCTTAATAACCGGTAGGATTCCTTGAAATCGTCCTTCTCGGCACTGGCGATGATCTGCCCGTTTGCGATAAAGGTAATAAAATCAGCGCATTTCTCCAAGTCAGAAGTAATGTGAGTAGAGAAAAGAATGCTAACTTCGCCATCGAGGACGAGCTCTTGAAAAATATCCAACAGATCGTCTCGCGCAACCGGATCGAGCCCGCTTGTCGGTTCATCGAGGACGAGGAGCTTCGCGCCATGAGATAAAGCAAGGGCCAGGTTATACTTGACTTTCATACCCGTCGACAATTCGGCGATTTTTTTGTTTTCGTCCAATTTGAATTTTCTCAGATAGTTGGAATAAGTGTCATCATTCCAATTCGTATAAAACTTCTTAACGACGTCGGTCAACGTTTTTATTTTGGTACGGGTATAGAAATCGGTGCCGCCAAACGCGCACCCAATTTCTTGTTTCAGTTCGAGTTCGTGTTCAGCAATGTTTTTGCCCAAAATACGGATCTCGCCGCTATCGGTCTGAATCATTTTTAAGATCGACTTTAACGTTGTTGTTTTTCCTGCGCCGTTGGCGCCGATAAAGCCCATAATATAACCCTTTTCCAGTTGGAAGGACACATCTTTCAGCTGAAAATGAGGGTATTTCTTATATAAATTGCGAACGTCCAATGCAAGCATCTCGTTCCTCCTCATCAAATTGTGCATATCGTGCATACACAATATATCACGCAGGGTATGCTCCGTCAATTGCAATTTAACCGAATTATGGAAAGTTTTTTTGCAGCATTATTTATGTCGAACTATTCAAATTTGACTAGAGGCTAACCTTGAAATATACTACTTCATAAAGGTATTCAAATTTGACTAGTTGTTCATGTGGAAGGAGGAAGATTGACCTGTCTTCCGTTAGATTGCTCGTGTTGGGCTCCCTATTACGAAGAGGAGTTAGCCATGGATACGCTGTGATTAGCGATATTACCTCTTGGCATGCCGCCACTTGGACCGATGTAAAGCCCGGCTCTATTTATCATGCCCTGGATAAGCTTGAATCTCAGGGGATGACGAAGTCCGTGAATTCAGAGAACAATGAGAAGCTTGGCCCATCGCGCAAAGAGTATATCGTCACCGAACAAGGAGAAGTCGAATTTAGAATTTTGTTGGAATCGGCACTTGTCAGTGCCGACATTCAGCAACTCTCGGTAGGAATAGCTTTTATGGACATGTTATCGCGACCAAGAGTGATTGCGCTCTTACAACAACGCCGTGTTGAACTGGAGAAATCGATTCGCTTCTTGAAGAGTTTGCCCACGGAGGAATGTCCGTCCGAGCCTTCCAAGCATCCCGAGCTTGTAGGCATCTGGGCGGGATATGTCGAGAATGAGGCAACCGCTACGGAGAGGATATTAGCCAATGTCCAAGCAGGCAAATACGTGTTCAAATCGGATTCGTTGGAGGGAAAATGAGGATGAAACAGGCGGATTTTGAAGCATTTATGTTGGCATTGCCGAATGTGCAACGAGAAGAGACTTTCGGATATTCGTTCTTTTTCGTCGGCGACGATCATCGCCTTCCGTTTGTAACGATTGCTGACTCGGACAATGAATACGACGATGTGTCTAACCTGAATCGGGAAGATGTATTTCGCATCAATATCGGTGTAAGCAAAGAGACATTTAACAACCTCATCGCTGGCCCAAAGGATGGGGACATCGATTATTCTGTCTTGAACGTGTTTCTACCGCACCCCCAGTATTCCCGACAGTACTTTGTGTGCATCCTTAATCCGGTTGGCGACAGCGTCGAAATAACGAAACAACTGATTCAAGAGGCCTATTCGATTGCGAGCTCTCGGCTTCAACGTAGCGGCGGGAGCTAACATTGCAAACTTGTCAGCACGCGTCTGGAGCGAGCTGGCGATATCACCGATATTGCTCGTAGACCCGGCGTATTTTCTCCGAAGGCTGAAGGCTTATATCCAATTCCAGCAACCGGGTGTTTGTCATACAGTGAAATGGAAAGTAAGCGCTTATTAAGTTACGATTCGGAATCGGAAAATCTAATCATTTCTTGCTTTAATCGTTCTGGCATACTCTGACGGCGTCATGCCGACCGTTTTCTTGAAGTGTCGCGAGAGGTAATGGACACTGCTGTATCCAAGCAGATTCGATACTTCGGTCAAATTGTAGGTTTCTTCACGGATGTATTTTTTGGCATGTTCGATTTTCGATTGATTGAGATAGGCGATGATCCCGATCCCGACAGCTCGCTTAAACAGGATGTTAATCTGCGTTCGGCTTATGCTGAATTGACCGCACAAGTCGTCCAGCTTGATTTTACTCGATAAATTCCGTTCCAGATATTCGATGATTTGCTTGCTCAAATGCTCGCTTTGATTTTCTCTCGTGGTCGATAACAGCGCGGGTTGGGGGATGTCCGATCGTTCATTGCGAATGATCAAGATGAGCAACTGTTCCAGATAAATTTTGAAAAGCTGCTCCGAGGCGAACGGCGCATCCAATTGCGGCGTGATCGGGAACAGATTCAGGCCGAAGGAATGCAAACTTTCTTTCATTAACCGCGCTAACACCGCATGCTCGGCTTGTCCAATGCGAAATAGCTTGTGTTCGTCAAAAAACCTCATAGCCTCATTATCGCATCGAAACGTAACAATGAACAAATTAGGGGCTTTGTTGCCGGTGCTCTCCAATTGATGGTACTCATTCGGACTATGAACGAGAATATTGCCCTGATTAAGCCGATAGTAGCCCGATTCGGTATTCGCGTTCACTTCGCCTTTATCCACGTAAACAATTTCCCAGAAATCATGGCTTTCCCCGGTATAATGTTGTCGATTGGACAACTCGAAATAGTAGCAGGTGTAGATATCGTTAATTACAATTTGTTCATTCAACCTGTGAGGTATAATGTCCATCGGCAGTCCCCCTCCGAGTTTATAGTATAAATAATCGGTTCTATAATGCAACATAAAGTGCAAATAAATAAATCCATAATCTAAATCAAGAAAATGATTTAAACACTATCATGGTGCTGTCGGATGAATTCCAGATAAGGAGATGACGGTACGATGATTAAAGTCGGGTTGATCGGTCTAGGATCGATAGGACGCGTGCACCTGGATGCTTACGCTCAGTTAGAGCGCGAGGGATTTCCGATTAAGCTGGTTGCCATTTTCGATGCCGACGAGCAAAAGTTTAAGGGGAAAAAGCACGAGAGCAACGTAGTCGATCTGAATACGGCGTACGACTTGTCCGAGATTAACACGTATACGGATTCAGAGCTGTTTTATCAGGAAGAAATGGATATGGTGGATATAACTTTGCCTACATATTTGCATGACGAGTTTACGATTCGATCATTAAACAAGGGACTTCACGTCCTGTGCGAGAAACCGATTGCATTGGACTCGGGCAGCGGAGCGGCCATGGTGGAAGCGGCGGCAGCAACGGGGAAGAAACTAATGATCGCGCACTGCCTTCGTTTCTGGCCGGAATATGAGTATTTAAAAAGCGTGGTAGACAGCGAAAAATATGGAAAAGTAAAGGCAGCTACTTTCTTTAGAGGAGGCGGCGCGCCGACGTGGTCTTATGAGAATTGGATGCTGCAAGTCGATAAGAGCGGCGGAGCGCTCGTTGATTTGCACATTCACGATGTAGATATGATCAACTTTCTATTTGGTAAGCCGGAGTCGGTATCCGCGCTGTGCAGCGAACGCTATGATATTGTTTCCGCGCACTTTCGTTATCCTGACGGGAAAATCATTCATGCGGATGCGGATTTGTCGCTTCCGGGAGGATTCGGGTTCGCGATGACTTTCCGCGTTCATATGGAGGCGGCAACTCTTGTGCTACAAGATGGCCGATTAACCGTCCATCCGACGGATGAGCCGTCGTGGGTCTATGAGCACGATGGAAATCTAGGCTATTATCGGGAAATCAAATATTTCGCGGAGCGACTGCTGAACGACGAGGCGATCCTTACTTCTACGCCCGAGGATTCTCTTCTTGCGCTGCAAATCGTCGAAGCGGAGCGGCAATCATCCGGTAGAGGCGGACAGTTCGTACAGATCGGTGAATGATGGAGACGGTTTAACAAAAGCGCTCGTAACGAATAACTTTTAAGGAGGCAGGTCAAGTGGATATCGGCGTTATTCATTTGCTTGATACAAGCTCGAAGGATAATATTTTTAAGGTTGTCAGTGAGTACAGCTTCCCCGTCTGTCAGCTATGCGGGTGGGACACGGCACTTTGCACGCCTGAAGTGGCCGAACGCGTAGTTAAAGAAGCGCGCGAGGCGAACGTGCGCGTTTGCGCAGTGTGGGCGGGCGTTCCGGGCCCTGGGGTATGGAACTTTGTAGAGGGCCCTATTACGCTGGGGCTTGTACCGGAGCAGTATCGAGAGGAACGGATCAAAGCGCTGAAGGGATGGGCGGACTTCGCGTCATGGATCGGCGCTCCTGCAATAATTACCCATTGCGGCTTTATTCCGGAGAACATGACAGATCCGGAATATCCGAAAGTCGTAGATGCAATTCGTGAAGTGGCTGAATATTGCGAAAGCAAGGGAATCGGCTTCTGGTTCGAGACCGGGCAAGAAACGCCAATCGTGCTGCTTCGCACCATCGAACGGGTTGGTACGTCCAATCTCGGCATTAACATGGATCCCGCGAATTTAATCCTGTACGGCAAAGGAAATCCGGTTGACGCGCTTGATACGATCGGCCCCTATGTGCGCAATATTCATGTGAAGGACGGGCTGTATCCTACGAACGGCGACCGACTGGGAGAAGAAGTCCGGGCAGGCGAAGGAAAAGTGAATTACCCGGTATTCATGCGCAAACTTAAGGAAATCGGATTCACAGGCGAATACATCATCGAGCGCGAAATATCTGGAGAAGAGCAACGTAAAGATATTTTGCAAACGACAAGCGATTTGAAGATGTGGATGCAGGAAGAGTAGACGGATAATTAATAGAAGAGGCGCCAACCGGTTCAAGGTGTATGGAACTTACAAAGAGATCGCTTTTTGGGTAATGGTTGTTTAACTTCCATTATTACCAAAAGCGATCTTTAATTTCAAGGCATATTACCTAGCTCGTCGTTAAGCGGTCTTATTCTCGAATATGATGACCATTTTTTTGCTGCCTAAATACTCAACGGAAGTATTAAGCTGCTCCGACACAAAGCGTACGGGAACGAAAGTACTGTTATTTTTCAGTAGTAAAGGTGCGTCGAACATGACGGTTTGCTGGTTTACTTTAACCTGCTTATTTCCCACGCGCCAACGGATCGTTTTACCGTCTTTTTGAATCGTTGCCTCTTTCGTGCTCTGGTTCCAATTTACATTTGCCCCTAGCTTCTCGGAAATGAAACGAATAGGCACGTAAGTACGACCTGTCTGAATGAATGGCGCTGCCGTAATCGTATAGCTACTGTCGCCCAAATAGGCCTTCTTGTTGCCGATAATCAAGCGCTGAGTCTTACTCTGGGATCTAACACCATACCTATCCGCATTCAACTTTTGGAATATTTTATAGGTTGGGGTTCCTTGGTTTAAGTCCAAGTGGTTATCGTTCAACTGCAGTCCGTACCATTCCGCCCCCGTATCCCAATGGAAATCATAGCTATTATTTTGGATCGGCTCCAAATCCCATACCCGGTTGTTGTTCAAATATAGGATTTTTAGGGATTTCAAATTTCTTAACGGTTCCAAACTCCACACTCGGTTGTTATCCAAGTAGAGGAATGTCAGTTTGTTCAAATGATTTAACGGTTCTAAATCTTTAATCTTGTTGGAGGATAGATCCAACGAAGACAAGTTTGTTAATTTCGCTAAAGGGGCGAGACTCTCGATGTTATTGTTATTAGCAGAGAGACCTTCGAGTTTGTTAAGTCCTTCTAGCATCTTAAGGTCAGTAACCTGGGCGCCGTCAATCCCCAGATACGTTAGACTTTTGGACAGCATCCGCAGCGGCGCAAAATTGTTTATTTTATTGTTAGACACATCAAGAAATGTCAGCTTTTTTAGGTTGCCAAGAGGGGACATGTCTTCTATCGCATTGTCGCTCATTTTCAAATACTCTAATTCTGGGGCTCCGGAGAGAGCTTGCACATTCGAAATCCGATTGTGGTCGGCGTGCAACTCGATTAGACGGGGCAATTGATTCACTGCACCCAAGGATGAGACCTGATTCCAGCTTATTTCCAGATATTTCATCTCCTTCAAAGCTGACAACTCGTCAATCGATGAGATTTGATTTGCTTTGAGGCTGAGAGTGCGGATCTTCCCTAGGTTCTTGAGCGGAGTAAGATCAGTAATTTCATTAATGTCTAAATCGAGATCCGTCACATTGACGGCATACTCCAATCCCTGCAGATCTTTAATTCCTTTACCCGATAAAGATACAACGTCGAGAGATTCTAAATCCGCCTTGGTAAGCGGTTCATCGCCTTTTTTACCTATCCACGAATGAATCGCTTGTTCGAGATTTTTATCTTTAAAAACCGGTTCTTGGCTAAGCGCCTCCATCGAAGCTTGTCCCGGAAGGACCAAACTTAGGACAAAAACAAAAATAAATAAGGGTACAGCAATACGTTTCTTCATGACGATCATTCCCTCCTATCGACAGACCACTATAACACTTGAGGTTTCCTTAGCCAACAGGGAAGTACTGGGCTTCGTCCTGCCGCGGGGTTAGCATTGCACGAAAAGGGGACTGCGACGGCCGCCCCCCGGCGCCCTGCCACAGTCCCCCCTAATTTTATTCTTCTCCTGTCGTGCGCGGTTGCTCGTCTGTCAGCCAGTTCATGCAATCGGCCGCCAATTCTTGAAGCTCATTGAACATGATACCGGCATGGTAACCGTCACAAACCGCATGATGGAATTGCACCGATAACGGCAACCGTATCCTGTTATCCCGCTCACAGTATTGTCCCATCGTAAAAATCGGAAGCGAGTAAGTGCCATCGTTGTATATGTTCAAATTAAATCCGGTAAAGTTAACCCACGGAATGCTGGAAACTGGGAACGTGTTAGGCGGTTCGTCAGGATCCGGGAATAACTGCTTTGCATTCTCATATTTGCTCGTCCGGTGAAGATATCCCGCATAAAATGCGGCAAACTCCTCTTCATACGGAGTCCATATACTGGAGAAAGTCTTATCCTCTTCATGGAATATGGTGAAGCTGGGAGACATGCGATCCCAGAGACCCAACCTTCCCTCCGAATCGAAGCAAGTCCGGAATTCCGCGTGACGATTTACCACCTTCGCGATCATGTAGATCACGGACGGATACAGCTTCATTCCCCTCTGCCTTAGTTCCGCTCGCAACAAGGTAATGTCAATATCGGCCGTCATGCTGTAGGTGCATCTGACGCGATTGAGATAGTGTTCAAAATAAGGTTTTCTGGGCCAAACGGCCATATCAATCGGTATGAATTTCATTTTTTCGCCCTCCTAAAATGTTTGTATTTTAGGAGGGGCGATCCACTGCTTTAACCATATCCCAGTCACGTTCCTCGACGATTTTTATTCAACTCAATATACAGAAATATCCGTACCATACTGGTGGAGATGCAGGCGTCTTGCAATAGAAAGCGATGAATAATTATCCCATGATGTACTGTACAAAGGGATCCTTCCAGATCGTCGTATCGCTTGGGCCCATGCAGACGTTACGCGCAACGCATATCCTTTGCCTCTATATTCTTTTAACGTCTCGACTCCTGCCTCTGCAGCCTTATCGCTGCTTCTTGCGCTAAAACATACCGATACGGCCATGTTGTTTTCCGTCACCATAAAGCAAGGCCCTCTGTGCCTCACATCCATTAAAAGAGTAGGAAAACCCGGTTCCAAACATAGGATATTGTCTTCAGTAACCAAGGTGACGTCTGTGTAATCCTCTGTTGTATCGTGAAATGTAAAAGCAGGGCCCATCCATAAGCTTTTAATTTCTCTGTCATTCTCCAGCGTGCGGATAACGTTAACAAGTTGCTCGGTTGAATCGCCCTGATCCATGATATGCAGGATATCTTCGACTATACGATCAGGTACATCGCAGCGAAATCTTATAATGCGACCAAGAGCAGTCTGTCCCCAAAAAAGGCGAGGAGCAGGTTGATTCGTCGACTCGTTAATCGTTGTCATTCGTCCGGATTGGTTATGAACATAGAGCACTTCTGCTTGTATGTTCATTAGCGCTAACGGGTTGTGCAATGGCCAACCTCCTACAGCGCGGGAATGTTCTGTCTGACCTCAACCACATCGACGGGTGCACGAGCAGCCCACTCCATTGCGGTATCTACGTCTGGAACATCAATCACCATAATCCCGCCAAGCTGCTCTTTTGTCTCAGAAAACGGTCCGTCCTGAACCATCGTCTCGCCGCCATGACGCTTCATCGTTACAGCTGTCTCAGGCCCAAAAAGGCCCGAGCCGTAAACCACGATTCCAGCCTGGCGCAAAGCGTTCACGTAATGTGCCCAGCCTGCTAAATATTCTTGTTGTCGAGCCGGATCCGTTCTTGCCGCAAAGTCCTCCTGGCTCTCGTAGAACATCAAGGTGTAACTCATTCAGAAGCTCCTCCTTTGGGTTCTATATTAACTAACATACTAAAGCTTGTTCGCTAAACCGTCTACTAACAAGGCCACGGCGTGCCGGCAGGAACGAATAAATTGCCTCAGTTCCGATCGTTCCCGTTAGAATTTGATACGCTTTGCAAGTATGTCTTCCATTCGGTTTTCACAACATTGTTTAGACTGTTCCTTATGTAGAAATACTTAAATGTGACAAACTACATTCAGATATCAGAATTTTATTTTGTGGTATAATTAGTAAATGTATTTACTTGTAGAAAGGAAGTGAAACTTTCTTATGGTGAGGAGTTATACATCACCAGATATTTTCCAACCGACATCTTACCCTGAGTATACATATGTAAATAGATTGTTTGATGAACGAGAAACTTATAAAGAACGGTTAAATAAAGCATTAAGAACAAAGGGTATTCTTGCGTTAATTACTGGTGCTTCGAAATCAGGAAAAACAGTACTTTGCTATAGTGTAATTCCGGTTGATAAAATTGTTGAAATTAGTGGCTCTCATATTAGAGCACTAGATGATTTTTGGATTCAAATTGCTGAAAAACTTCAGATTCCTGTTGAAATAGAGACGACTACCCAGCAAAGTAATGAGACAAGCTTTGGTGGAGAAGCAGGAGGAAAAGCCGGCATTCCTCTTTTAGCCGATTTGAGCCTAAAAGGAACCACCGGTGCAAAATTTATTGATATCGAAGCAACCAAAGAAAAGCAACAACGTAGCAAAAGCAGCATGATCGATTACATGATTCAAAATCAAAATGTTCTAGTTATTGATGATTTTCATTATGTTACTCCTGAAATCCAGAAATACATTGCACGAGTCCTTAAAAGCGAAATTTTTCGTGGACTTAAAGCCGTTGTTGTCTCACTTCCCCACCGCTCTGATGACGCTATTCGATTAAATCCTGATTTAATCGGTCGTGTAAGATATATTAATATTGAACCTTGGTCTCCCGAGGAATTAAGTCAAATTCCGAAAAAAGGGTTTGAACTGCTGGGCATAACAGTCGCAAATTCCATTGTAGATCTTCTTGTTGAAGAAAGCATTACTTCACCTCAGTTAATGCAGCAAAACTGTCTAAATTTAGCTTATGAATTGAACATAGATGAAGACCTTCTCGTTGTTAATATTAATGATAACAAATACGTTTATAATGCTTTCGTAGAAACAACTCGTGACTATGAGAATTATAATCCAGTAATTCAAAAATTGATTACTGGCCCCCCTCAAGGACGAGATAAGAGAATACAATATAAATTGAGGAATGGAACTAATCTTGATATTTACCATGTAATACTTAAAATGCTAGCAGAAGATCCCCCTTTGATCTCCATAGATATAGCTGAGATACAACAACGAATAACTAAAGTTTTATTAGTTGGAGAAAAACCACCAAATCCTTTAACTGTATCGAACACACTAGCCCAAATTCAAAAAATTCTTCAGGAAACCGGTGAGATGTTCCAAATCCTCGAATGGCGTGAGCAAAAATTATATGTTCTAGATCCTTTCTTCTTATTTTACTTGCGTTGGAATAAATAATATTTTAGTTAAAAGCACTAAACAACCAAACAACCTTAGTTCGGTAATCAGCCGAACTAAGGTTGTTTAACTTCTTCGGTAAAAGACATCGCAAAAATATCATGGAGAGAACAAACACCGCTTTTTACAGTGCGGAATATACAAATATATAGGTACTTATCCCGATATAAAGGAGTGTTTCAGGTTGATGGAAAAATCATCGCACTACTTTGCCCGCGGCAACACTGCGCACGGAGCCCATTTCTTGTATAAATCCGCCTTTGATGGTCTGAACAAGATATTCGTTCTTACAGGCCCCCAAGGTACGGGGAAATCCACGGTCATTCGCAGCTTGGCGGATCGTCAGATGGATCAGGGTCAGCATGTGCAATGCTTTCACTCCCCTCTCCGTCCCGACGAGTTGGATGGCATCATTTTAACGGAATTGAAGGTTGGTATTATCGATGGTCGAGTCTGCGAAGGAATTTCGGAGAACGAGGCTGGTGAAATCGTCTTCATCCATTTCGGGGACGCGCTTGATAACAGTCTTATTGCACCGGGACAAACCGAGGTGATAGAAGATATAAGAGGCAAGCTGAATAGCGCTTATTCAAAAGCCTATGAAACGTTCTTAACCGCGTTACGGATTCATGACGAATGGGAAAAATATTATATCGACAACATGGATTTTATGAAGGCAGACCAGATTGCGAACAATTTGATTCAAGAATTGTACGCCGGTCATGAATGCGATTCGCCGACCATTGGACGTCACTTGTTTTTCGGAGCTGCAACTCCGAAGGGAGCATTCGATTTCATACAAAGCTTGACCGTTCAGCTGGAAAGACGGATTTTCATCAAAGGAAGGCCGGGATCCGGAAAATCGACGCTGCTTAAGAAGCTTGCCGCCGCTGCCGAAAAGAAAGGAATCGAAGTTCAAGTGTTTCATTG
This sequence comes from Cohnella soli, assembly GCF_042655525.1. Classification (NCBI taxonomy): domain Bacteria; kingdom Bacillati; phylum Bacillota; class Bacilli; order Caryophanales; family Paenibacillaceae; genus Cohnella; species Cohnella soli. Next base: position 11,784 of record NZ_JBHSMI010000068.1, on the reverse strand, counting down.
CGGTTTTGATCCAAACAGCCTGGATATGTTGATATTCCCGACGCTCAGAACGGCTATCTTCGACAGTACCGCCCCGCATGAATACTTTCCCGACCGGGACGGGGATGAAATCCTTGATATGTATATGCTTACTACGGCTCCTGGTACAGATGAAGCGTATGCAGCCGAAATTGCCGCAATTAAAGAACGCTATTCCGCCAAAATGAAAGAAGCCACTTCTCTTTTGGCGGAAGCCGAGGCCATCGATTCTCTCATTAAGGCCATCTACGTTGCAGCTACGAATTATTCGATCGTTGAGGAACTCCAACGGCAATTACAGTCCGAATTGAGTAGACTGGTTACCCCCGTCGGGTGAATGATGAAAACAAGTTAGAACGCTAAAGAGGGATGGTAACAGGCTGCCTCCCGGCTGCTTGTTACATCCCTCTCTGCATGCCTTACTTGCAATTCCAAACATTAACACGATTACCTTCCGGATCGAGCAGATAAAATGCAGCCCATGTTTCCGGGTTTCCTGAAAGATCGGATACTGAATGTCCTGCAGCCTTCAGCTGTTGCCACGCTTTAACAAAGTCTTTCTTCTCCGGACCTATCCAAAAGTGCGATTGGGTAGATTGATTTGTCGTAGGCGAATGATCCGCTTCCGCAGGGATAAGCCATACAAGATCAAGCTGCTCGCCGCGGGCATCCTTCGCACCAAGCCGGGCGTACCCTTCCGGCCCCTCGTATTCAAGCCGCTTCATTCCCACCACATTTTCATAAAACGAAATCATATCCGTTAAGTTTCTCGTTCTGATTTGCATCACGTTGTCGGAGTATCCCGCAATTCTTGAATTTGGATATTTGGATTTGCCGTCCTTTGTTGTGACAGCGGTCAAAATCGTTCCGGCAAAAGCGTGGATCTCAAACGTTTCCCGACCGTCCGGCAACACTTGAAAATTGGAGGTACCTATTCCGTGAGTCGTAAAATAAGCGACAGCCTTATCTTTGTTCTCTACGCTAAAACATAGACGACTACGGCTTTCCGGCGCCTCTTCATGACGAAACTGCGGGTATTGGCTTTCATACGATTTCAGGACGACCTGCCCCTTGCCGGGAAACTTCAAAAAAGCCATCCGTCCGGCATTTTCAAAGTTCGCTTTACAGTCCCATCCCATATGGGAGCAATACCACTCGATGACTTCGTCAAATCGATCGCTTGGAGCCATAATAAAACCGCCGTACCATAAGAAGTCCATCGCGTTCCCCGAACCTTCGTCTTCCTGAGGATGTGACTGTTCAAACATCAGTTCAGTCATGTTCTTGCCTCCTCTTTCGGCCATCCGCCCCATATGGTTCCGATTCGGTTATCGGACGGTATCGTATAGATCGATCTCGATCTCGTCCGAATTCGCCTCGTACCACTTCCGCGAAATTTCCAAGTGCCATGCACCCTTGAGCCGTTCTAATCCCTGCTCCGCTTCCCATCGATGTAACGATTCATAGGTGTCATGAATGGAAGTATTCGGCCCAGAATGCCGAATCATCGCATATTTCTGTGCGGGAATTGTGAGCGTGACCATACCTGCGGGAATTTCTCCGAACATGTCTACCTCAACGCACACCCAATAACCGTCGTCCGCTTCAGACAATTCCTCCACAACGAACGCTCCAATGAAGCCATCGCAATTCACGATCCCCGTGATCTCATTCAACCTGTTTTTGAGCTGAATCGCCGCTTTCGGAATTTCAATCGCATATTGATCACTGGGGCAAACAATGCGAATCCCGACTAACATCATTCCTTTCAATTCGATCATCTTCATCATTAAATCACCCATTTCTCTGAATGATAGGCCTTCATGAAATCGAGGAAATGTTCCAACATGACAACGCCTTTTGTTTCTTCTTCTCTAGCTGCCGCCAGTAATGCAATCGCCCGATCGGCGGTTTCCGGGTCCTTCGGCGTCCCCCCTTGAGGGAACGGGAACATCATGCGCAGCTCCGCGAACGCGGCGGCGACTGCTTCGTAATGGACCTCGGCTGCAGCGGCATACTCCCGAACTTTGCGTTCGACGAAATTGGTTCCGTCCCACTTGATGACAAGCTCTCGCAGGAACTGCGCCGCGAACTCGCGAGCGTCGGCAATGACCTCCACGTTATACGCGTTCCCCAATTCATCCGCCGACCGATTCTCCATAGCTTTGATCCAGGCCTCGTAACCGGCAAGCCCCATGGCAAACCGATTGTTGAAAAACTCCGCATGATTCCATTCCCTTCCCCTCGCATGGTCCACAATCATATCCAATGCCATCCGCAGCATCTCGTATTTGGAGTGCGGCAAGCTTTCGCTGATCGTTATGAGGAAAAGCACGAAGATTTTCGGATTTGCGAACTTCTCGTAGGTAATCGTACCGTCCCGAGAGGCTTCTTTGGCGTAAAATAGCTGCTGATCATCGTCATACCCGTAGATTAACCCGAACTCTGGAGTAAACAAATCTACGGCAATAGCGGGAACTCCCTTATCGATCGTCTCCTGAACTAACGCCATCGTCTTTTCGAGCAGTTCCGGTGTCGGCGGGGCAGCGGCTTCCCCCATGTTGCTGATGAAACCCAGGTTGGCCAGATTTCTTCTGAAAATATAGCCGCCAGGAAACGAAGTCGGTCCTGCAATATCGACTTTCTGCGGATCAATGTTCATGCGGAAAGCGTGCCCTGTCAGCCCCATGACATCCACCATCGATAAGTATTTCTTGTCGGTATAGCTGACGGCGCCATGAAGGGCGAAACCGGCAGATGTCCATGTTTCGTTCCAGTTATCCTTGCGTTTGATTGCTGACATCCTCATTCCTCCTCATTAAAGGTGGGGCACTGAGTTACAAAGGCGGGGAGAGTACTTTGCGCCGCGGCAAACCTAGCTCGGCTCTACGTTTTACATAAAGTGAGAGGGTAACGCGCGTGCGTTCTTGACGCACCTTAACTCTGGCTCGCGAAAGGCTGTTGTACACACTGGCGGACGTGGTCCCAAGCAGCTTGGCGATTTCCGCGGGCGGCAATTCACCGAAGAAATGCGCTTCGAATATACTACGTTCGCGCTTGTTCAGCACATGAAGTAACGATCGCAATCCTTCAAGCATCTCTCTGCGAGCCAAGCATTCAGACGGGTCGGCGAGACGCCTCGACTCTTCCGTCGCCGCCGACTGCAACCGGAACAGGATACGGTCAATATCCGTCCAATCCGTTTCGCCATCCGCATCGTAGAACGCGTCCCGTGTCATTGGTCCGTGCGATGAGCCTCTTCCTGGCGCTAAGCCGGAGAATGGCCGTTCTTTCGCATACGGACCTCCGCGCCGGAGTTTCAGCAAAGCCTGGTTCCTTACGATGCGGCTCAACCACTGCGTGAATTTGCCTGCGTCCATAAGCGTCCCCAGGTGCATAAACGCACGGATGATCGCATCCTGCACGACGTCTTCAGCCATATGGGCATCTCGAACCATTCGATTCGCGATCCCAAGCGCTGCCGCCCGATGCTTTCGGACAAGCTCGTCGAATGCTTCACGATTTCCAGCCCGCGCTTGTTCGACCAATTCACCCTCGGACGATCTCGGTGCTGTCATCTCGCCCCGCCAATCGTTCTCGTTACACTCATCGCTTATCCGCCGCTCCAACATCTTCAGCCCTGCTCTCCCCGTCCCGTATAATTCGGCCCCTACTTGATCTGACACCATTCGCGGGAGAAATCTAACTTATGTTGACTAGTTCGGTGAAAATTTCTATTCTCCTCTATCTTTATTATTGAGTTGCACGGCGACCCATCGTTTCCACTCGTACGAAGCCGTACTTCTCATAGAGTCCATGCGCATCTCGTGTATTGAGACAAATAGATGTATGGCGAATGCGAGGATGGTCGACCAACACAGCCATCATCCACTTGCCGAGTCCATTTCCGCGATGTCCGGTGTCGACGATCACGTCGCACAGCCACGAAAAGGTTGCTCCATCCGTTACAACCCGCATGAAGCCGACTTGAAGCCCATCTGTGTTATACACTCCGAAACAATGCGATTCTTTCCAGCTTGCCCTGATCGTTTCTTCCGACCGTTCCGAGGCCCAATAACTGCCTTTCAATAAAGCGATAATCACATCCGGCTGCAGCTCATCCACACTGTCACTGATTCTGTAAGGCAGACTGTCATGAATCCACTCCATCTGTATACCTCCCATAGTTCACGTTACATCATGTGTTTAGTATAATGGGGACAGACGGAAGTGGATAATGAATTATTCTTCATCTATACCCATACAAATTCGGGGTGGAAGTTCATGAAATACGAGAATGTGAAGGACTTTCTGAAGCAACAGATTAACAGCGGGGCGATCAAGCCGGGCGGCAAATTGCCGTCCATTCGAGAGCTTAGCGAACAATGGGAATGCAGCAAAAACACCGTGATCCGAGCGATCGATGAATTGGAAAAAGAACACCTGATTTACTCGGTGCCTAAGAGTGGCTACTACGTCATTGTTCGCTCCTCCCAGTCTGAGGATCGGTCGGAAGGGCGGATTGATTTTGCCGCGGCCGCTCCGGATACGGGGGTTATCCCCTATGAAGAAATTCAGCACGGATTAAACCGAGCAATTCAGTTATACGGGGATCGTCTCTTCACATACGGCGATCCGCTTGGATTCCCCTCTCTACGCGAGGCGATATCCCGGCATTTGGTAGCCTCCCAAATTTTCGCCGGACCCGAACGGATCTGCGTCGTCTCCGGTGCCCAACAAGCGCTTCACCTGCTTGCCTCCATGCCGTTCCCGAATGGGAAATCGGCAATTCTGGTGGAACAGCCCTGCTATGCCGGAATGTTAAATCTGCTAAGCCTCCTCGGGGTAACCGCAATCGGAATTTCTCGAACGGAATCAGGTGTTGATCTGGATGAGCTGGAACGGCATTTTCGGAACAATTCCATTAAATTTTTTTACACGGTCCCCAGGTACCACAACCCGATGGGAACGAGCCTGTCACGTCGGGAGAAGGAAGCAATCGCAGCAATGGCGGAGAAATATGATGTGTATATCGTGGAGGACGACTATCTCGCAGACTTGGAAACGGACAGCAAATCCGATCCCATCTACAGCTACGATCATTCGGGGCACGTCATCTACATCCGAAGCTTTTCCAAAATCATGCTACCCGGCCTGCGACTCGGCGTCGCTGTACTTCCCGAAGCGTTCATTACCTTATTTCGAAAGTACAAGTCGTCAAGCGATTTAAGCACGGCCGCCCTCTCGCAAGCCGCTTTGGAAATCCACCTGGACAGCGGTTTGTTTCAGCGCCACGCCGCCATGATGAAGGATCGCTATAGCATTCGAATGAAAGCTCTGCAGGAAGCATGCAGCACCTACTTAAACGAGGGCTTTCGGCTCAGCCAGTCAACCGGCGGAATATTTGCTCAGCTCGAGCTCCCCAGTCATCTGCCTGCAGAGGAACTGGCCGCTGCCCTTCGTCAGAAGGACGTGTATGTTTTCCCTACGATGCATTGCTACCTTCCCAGTGTGGAAAGCGCGAACAGCTTGCGCCTCAGCATTATTCGCACAAATGAACAAGAGATCGCTGACGGCATCCGGATCATCCGCCAGACGGCCGATGAGTTAACGAGCCCGAGAAAAATAAACAAATTCAACCGGTCGGCCATCACTTGGATTTAGCTTGGGTTCTTCACGTTCTACACGCTTGACGCCAGCGTCGGACAAGGCTACTTCCGCGGTCGATCCTCCAGGCGCTGCCGGACTTGGAACGCTTAACCTACCGTCTCGGCAAGTGTAAGGGCCATCGCTTACGAAATGTAAGAAAGCCGCCTTAGCACCTCACCCTGCGGGTGCGCGGTAAAGAAACCTGCGAATCTGCAGTTTTTTTCATCGCTATTCGTCCTTGTTCGTCCAACGCCTGCGAAAATGCAGGCTTTTTTCATGCCAGGGTCGATTATTGGCACATTCCTATCACATTCCTGCACATTCGCAGGCATTTTGATCATTTTAGCCAGATCTAGCCGAAAAACCTGCACATTTGCAGGAATGCTGCCTTATCGCTGTCTGCAACAGCAAGAAAGGGCCATCCTTGGTCGGATGGCCCTTTCTTCATGCGCAAGCCCCTACTCTTCGTTGGAAGCCTCGCTATATTTTTTGAAATTACCCAGAAATGCCTGCCAACCCGCTTCTTGCATTTCAACAGGATTGGTCGATTCCGCTTCGAAAGCTTCAATGATCTTAGTACCGTTTTCTTGGCTAATAAAATCAATTCTAACTTTTCTTCCATCGCCCAATGTATAGGAAATCAGCTCATTCGTTTTCACTTCATCATAAACTCCGCCAAAATCGAAGCCAAAACTGCCATCTTTGGCCTCCATTCTTGTCAGGAAGCTCCCGCCGGCCCTTAAATCATTTTCGGCTTTCGGCGCGTGCCAATCTTCGGAAGCAAAACTCCATTTCGTAATATGCTGCGGCTCTGTCCAATACTTCCACACCTCGCCGACCGGTACGTTGACGACGGTCTCAACTGTAATGGTTACTTTATTTCCTGTCTCCATTTGTAAGGATCCTCCTCGCGTTTTGTGGAACGCCGACGGATAAAGATTGGGCGGCGCCTTCGTCAATTGTTATTGTACCAAAAGTTTTTCCAAGATGTGAGGTATTCTTTCAATGGAACCTTAAGTGGCCCCCTCACTCCCCCGCCAGCGGAAGCCGCACCGTGAAAGTGCTGCCCTCGCCCTCCTTGCTGTCCACCCGGATCGTGCCCCGGCCCATTTCCACGATGTTTTTGGCGATCGCCAGACCAAGACCATGGCCGCCGGTTTGCCGCGTTCTAGCCTTATCTTGGCGGTAAAAACGGTCGAAAATGCGCGGAAGAGCCTCAGGGGAAATGCCGATCCCGTTGTCCCTGACCTCGATGGTTAGCGATCTTTCCCCTTTTACCGTGATATCTGCCAGCGTGACAACGACCGCCCCGCCAGTGGGCGTATATTTTATCGCGTTTTCGATGAGCAGCACGAGCAACTGCATCATTTTTTCCGCATCCCAAATCACCCGCAGCTCATCAGGCACATGCATCTCCATGTTAATTTCTTTAGCCCGGGCCAATGGCTGCAGCTTATCAACGACGCTTATGGCCGCTTCCCTTAAATCAAACGGGAGATACTCGAGAACGGAATCGCCCGAATCGGAGCGCGCCAGGTGCATCAGATTCCCGGTCAGCTTCGTGATTAATTGAACTTCTTCTTTCATGCCGTCCAGCACCCGAGTGACAAAGGGGTCGCTCTCCGTCCCCGTCTCTAATTGCAACGCCTCAATCGAGGTCATCAATACGCTCAGCGGCGTGCGCAGCTCATGGGAAGCGTCCGCTACGAATTCTCGCTGCCTGTCGTACGCGTTGGCCACAGGGATGGTCGCTTTGCGTGACATGTAATGACTAAGCCACAAGGCCAGCGCGAAAAACACCAATGCCAACCCGACCAACAGAATGAGCAAATATCGGAACAAGTTGTGCTGGAACGTTACTTCCTTTCCCACATACAGCTTGCCGATCCGTTTCCCGTTCCACATTAAATCGCGGTCGACCACAAGAAACTTCGCGTTGTCTCCGCTTATCGTGCCAACCAACCCATTCGCGGACGGATCGTCGAATGTTTGCAGCGTTACTTTTTCGATTCGTTTCTTCTGGAAATGGCCTTTGGCAATGAGCTCCATGACTTGGGCACGGAGCTTCGACTGCGTCTCGTCTCCCAGCTGCATGTTCCCGTTCTCCGCAATCAAATAATAGAACGACTGGTCCGTACTGATCGAGAAGGCGTCCTCAATCTCCCGTGGAGGCAGCCGGTTCGGATTGTCGTCATGATCCGCCCAGTCTTGCAAAATATGAATCTCGCTGTCGGCCAGCTTGGTCAGACGGGAACGTTGATCGTTCCAAATAAACAAATACAGCAGCACGTAGACGATCACGACGAACAACGTCAGGAATACCATCAGCACACCGCTGTATTGCAGCGTCAGCTTGAGGCGCATCCGGTCGAACAGAGTGGGCGGGCTTCCGTTAGGCATCGATTTTGTACCCTATGCCTCTCACGCTTTGAATAAGCTCCCGCGAAGCGGAAGGCTCCAGCTTTTTGCGAATGAGTTTGACAATGGCGTCGATGGCCTTCAGGTTTACGTCGGCATCCAGGCCCCATACTTTGTCCAAAATGACTTCGCGGGACAACGTGCGCCCCTTATTCTGCAGCAGCAAATCCAGGATTTGATATTCGCGCGGCGACAGCTGAACTTCCCGGCCGCCTTGCATCACGATCTGATTCGTCCGCTGCAGTTCCAGATCTCCGATCCGGACGATATCATCCTGCAGGGGAACGAAATTCCTGCGCATGAGCGCCCGCAAACGCGCAAGCAGCTCGTCCATCTCGAACGGCTTCACCAAATAATCGTCAGCCCCCGCATCGAGACCTTCGACCCGATCCTGCAACGCATCCTTTGCCGTTAGCATCAGAATCGCACCGAGATAGCCGGCCTTGCGAAGCTTTACGCACGTTGTTCGGCCGTCTCCTTCCGGCATCATCCAGTCAAGCACCACGACGTCGTAACTGGAAGCGGTCGCATAATCGAACGCACTGTTGCCCGTCGTCACCCATTCTACGACGCCGCCTGTTTTTTTCCTCAGCATATGGGCGGTCAGTTCACCCAGGCGGACGTCGTCCTCGGCCAGCAATATTTTCATTACGCAGCCTCATTCCCATTTTACCTATTGTTGACATCAGTATATTCGATACGTCCCACTCTTTCACCGTTTTTTCACCAAACTCAAGTACGATGACTTCAAGAAATAACAGACTCCCCTTACGAAAGGAAGATGAATATGAAAAAAGTCGTCATCGCCGGCATGCTGGCAACCGTCATGGTAGGAGGCGGACTGGTTGCGTTGATCCACAGCAACGAGACAGCGGCAGCTCCGATTGCAATGGACTCTCCGTGGCCAGGAGACGTATCGAAATCGTCGAAGCAGCCTCCCCAACAAGACGGAAAATGCGGCTCCGCCAATCCGGCGCCTAAGGCAGGGAATGCCGGGAATAACACTAGCACTAACACTAGCGAAACTGTACAAGGCGCCTACACCGTCCTCATTTCCGGAGGATTCGAAACCGATCCTCAAGATCACGGAAGGCCAGTCGTACTTATTGCCTCAGCCTTGGGAGTGCCAACGGAAGTATTCAGGAAAGCATTCAGCGGCGTAACTCCCGCAGGTTTGGACCGAGGGCCGACCGTCGAGGAAGCCCAAAGCAACAAGGCGGCTCTGATGAAAGTTCTCTCTCCCTACGGGATTACGAATGACCGCTTGGACGAAGTATCCAACTACTATCGCTACAACGGGAAAAACGGGGGCATCTGGAAAAGAACGTTGGCGACCGCAACCCCGATCATCAAGGACGGCGTCGTAACCGGCGTAACCGTGACCAATCCCGGGTCGGGCTATTCATCGACTCCAACCGTAACGATCAAGGGCCCTAACGGCATCGTTACCGCGAAAGCGACTGTCGTTTTCACGAAAGACTTCAAAACAAACGGCAGCATTTCTTCTATTACACTGAAGTGATTGCAAGCCAAACAGGCACCCATCTGGAGGGTGCCTGTTTCTTATTCGCGACCTAAATTAAAACTCCAGCTCGTGAATCGTGCCGATCGGATTGCACAGCAATTCGCAGCCGCCTTCGCGAATAACTGCGCCCTTCTCCCAGCGGATGCCGAACGTGTCCGTCGTAACGAACGTATCGATCTGAAACGTCATATTCGGCTCCAGCAAGTAGTTCGACGACGTTTCCATCCACGGCGCTTCGACTTCGATCATCCCTGTGCCATGACATGGCCCGTACAGATAGTTTTTCTCGTAGCCGTTATCTTTGAAAAATTGCAGGAAGCCTTTCGCTACTTCGCTCGCCAGCACGCCCGCCTTTAAGTTCGCCTGCGTCCATTCGTGCGCCTTCAACCCGAACTCGATGACCGCTCGACGCTCCGGCGTCAGCTTGCCGAGGCTGATCGGCATGCCGATGCTCGGCGAGTAGCCGTCTACCTTGGCCGACAGATTCAGTTGCACGATGTCGCCTTTGTTGATGACGCGGTGGGAAGAACGGGAAATCGCATGACGGGTCGACTTTTCGCTGAAGATGTACATCGGCAAGCCCTCGTACTCCGCACCGTTCTCGTAGATCACTCGCTGCGCGACACCGACCATTTGCGTTTCCGTCACGCCAGGGCGGATCGTGCGGATCACTTCCTGCGTCGCCAGCTCGGTAATGCGGAACCCTTCGCGCATGCACGCGATCTCGTTCTCCGACTTGATGCTGCGCAGCGCGACCATAATTTCGTCCGCGCCGACGATTTCCGCCTCCGGGAAGTTATTCTTCAATCCTTCCATCATGACGACGCTCGTGTCGAGTAAGCTCGCTACTCCGATTTTCAGCTTCGAGCCCGTAATGCCAAGCGCCTTGAACACTTCGCGATAGGTGTTCGGCTTCAGTTCAGGATAGCTCGGGTTGGCGGATTCGCGGTATTCCATTAGCGTGAACTGCTTGTCGATTTTGCCGAAGTCGCGCGCGTACACCGAGCTTTCCGGGCCGACCATCAGCGCCGCATCGCCCGCTGGCGTAATCGCTACGCCCGCGCGTTCGAACAGCGGCCAGAAGCCGCTGAAGTAACGTGCGTTCGCATAGTCCGCTTCGTTGGAATTGACGATCATGACGTCCAAGCCGCGTTCCGCAACGAGTTTGGCCGCCCTCTGAATTCTTTCCTTATACTCGTGATCCGGAATATATACCCTGGCTGTCATATCGCATGTCTCCTTATCCTATTGACGAATGGTTTGCTTGCGCCACAATCCGGCGAAATCGTCCGCACGGTGGAATACCGCGCCTTTATCCTTAAGCCGGTCGATCAGAATCGAAAATTCGCTCATCGCCTTCTGCCCGCAGCCAAGCGTCAAGAAACGATCCGGCGTTACCGTCGCTTCGCCGTAATGGTAGCTTTCCTGGATCGGAATAAACTCCCATGGGTGAAAGTAGAAGCACAGCACGACCGGCAAATTCCGCTCCTGCAGAAACTTCACGAATCCGTCAATGCGCTTCATCAGTTCGTCCGCGCTCTTCGTCCGGAATAGCGGCCATTGGTCGCGATCCCGCTCCAGGCCCGGGTCGTTGCTCTGCATGACCATGTCGGCGAAGTTCGGAATTTCGACGATGTTCATGTCGCCTTCCTTCGTCCAATCGGCCTTGCTCGGGTGGTAAGGAACGAATCTTTCCCGATAGAAGTACATCGGATAAGAAGCGTCCGATACATAGTTGAGCCGTTCCAGCGCATTCAATAATGCAGTCGATCCCCAAAGACGAGGCGCGCGGAACGATACCGGTTGATGGCCGAGCACCTGCTGCACCCATTCCGTCGCTTTCTCGATGCGCAACGGAACTTCCTCCGGCAACAACGGCACGACGCCCGGAATCGGAAACAGCTCATCCCCTACCGTCTCATGGAACAGGGAGTGACAGCCAACCTCGTTGCCGCTCAGCTTGACGATCTCGACGCTCTCGGGATTGCGGCGGGCCGCATCCCCCGTATAATAGAAAGTTCCCTTGATTCCCTTCTTATCGAACAGCTCGACAAGCGGCGCGGTACCGTTCTTGACGCCGTCATAATACGGCGTAAAGCTGCCCACGTCCGTTTCCATATCGAAGCCGAAAACAACGTGAATGTTATCCTTCATCTGATCTCCAACTCTTCTCC
>NZ_JBHSMI010000067.1:0-923226 GCF_042655525.1 Cohnella soli | reverse complement strand
CCACGCGTACCCATCCCGAACACGACCGTTAAGCCCTCCAGCGCCGATGGTACTTGGACCGCAGGGTCCTGGGAGAGTAGGACGCCGCCAGGCTGATGATCAGTTTCTCTATCGCTGTGTATAGGTATTGATTATGCTCTCATAGCTCAGTAGGTAGAGTGCATCCATGGTAAGGATGAGGTCACCGGTTCGATCCCGGTTGAGAGCTCCACTTCCAATACCATTCATGGCCCCTTGGTCAAGCGGTTAAGACACCTCCCTTTCACGGAGGTAACAGGGGTTCGAATCCCCTAGGGGTCACCAACATACGGAGGCTTAGCTCAGCCGGGAGAGCATCTGCCTTACAAGCAGAGGGTCGGGGGTTCGATCCCCTCAGCCTCCACCATCTTTACACTGCAAGGCTTACCGTTGGGGATTAGCCAAGCGGTAAGGCAACGGACTTTGACTCCGTCACTCCTAGGTTCGAATCCTAGATCCCCAGCCAATTTCGAGCCATTAGCTCAGTTGGTAGAGCACCTGACTTTTAATCAGGGTGTCGAAGGTTCGAGTCCTTCATGGCTCACCATTTTTCTTAAATGGTATCCAATTATACATGCGCGTATGGCGGAATTGGCAGACGCACCAGACTTAGGATCTGGCGGGCGACCGTGGGGGTTCAAGTCCCTCTACGCGCACCATCTTTATCTTCATATGCGGAAATAGCTCAGTGGTAGAGCATCTCGTTGCCAACGAGAAGGTCGCGGGTTCGAATCCCGTTTTCCGCTCCATATGCGCCCTTAGCTCAGCTGGATAGAGCGTCAGACTACGAATCTGAAGGCCGGGAGTTCGAATCTCTCAGGGCGCGCCATTTCAACTTTATCTTCTCGGGACGTAGCTCAGCTTGGTAGAGCACCTGGTTTGGGACCAGGGGGTCGCATGTTCGAATCGTGTCGTCCCGACCATCGTTTTTTGCGGGTGTAGTTCAATGGTAGAACTTTAGCCTTCCAAGCTAATAGCGTGGGTTCGATTCCCATCACCCGCTCCATTGTATTTTCGTATCCATAATCGATTCACCTCAGCCGAACGGCAGAATGCGGGATCGGTTCTTTATCTTCTCGGGACGTAGCTCAGCTTGGTAGAGCACCTGGTTTGGGACCAGGGGGTCGCATGTTCGAATCGTGTCGTCCCGACCATTGTTTTCACACGCATTTTCACAATTGACCTTTAACCCTTGTTCAACAAGGGTTTTATTTATTTAGACTCCACCAGAACAGTAGGCGGTGAAGCGACATGTCCAACGATACGAACGGATCAACGGTAGACGACAGCCAAGTCGAAATTCCGGAAGAGAAAATGAAGGAACTGATCGCGGCTGTACATCACAACGGCACGGTCGCTTTGAACCAACATTTCGACAACGTCGAAGGACAAGTGATGGGGCATCAAGTATATGGTCCGATTTTCGTGTATCAAGTGAAGGACGAGCAGGGGGACGGCTATGCTTGCGGTTTCTTCTTGCGCGAGTTGATCGCGAAGTTCCAGCAGGGCGGCGATCCCTCGATGTGGATGGCTTCGTTCTATGTAGACTTGATGAAGACACCGGGCGGCAAGCTGCTCCCGCAGCCCCCTCAAACCGAAGATGAAGCGAAAGCGCTAATCGACAACGTCATCGTGCCTTCTTGCATCTCGGCTCTTAAGGAAGAGTTCGCTCCTGAAGAAGTGTACGCCGGACTTGCTCTGAACGAAGAGCACGGCCCTGTTTTAGAGGCCGGATTCCCATCGATCAGCGACGGGAATAACGTCTGCGCGATGCCATTGCACGTGCTAATGGCACATCAATTGTTGAACCGCGAGCCTTCTGAGTTGCTCGTTCAAGGACTGTACAGAATCCGTGTTGAGCACGGTCTGGAATAAGCAACCGTTTACATTGGCCTAACTGTCAGCTCTCCGAATTTTCGGAGAGCTTTTTTTGCGAATACCTAATGAAAAAGAAGATTTTCGACGATTGATGTAGTATGATAAAGGATAGGGTTTTTCTTCGAAAAGCAAGGTCTGGGGTGAATGAGATGACGGAAATGGCAGTTAGCCAACGTTCTCCGTCCAATCATCTGTTGCGTCGGGACGTGCGCTTTCTAGGCAACATTCTAGGTGAAGTGCTCGTGCATCAGGGTGGTCGGGAACTGCTTGAACATGTTGAGAAGATCCGGGAGATGAGCAAGGCGCTGCGCGCCGAGTTTTTACCGGAACTGTATGAAGAATTCATTAGCACGGTAAAAACATTGGAGCCGGACATTCGGCATCAAGTCATTCGTGCCTTTGCGATTTATTTTCAACTCGTGAACATCGCGGAACAGAACCATCGTATTCGTCGCAAACGCGATTACGAGCGCTCGGCGGGCGAAGCGGTTCAGCCGGGATCGATTGAGAGCGTCGTTCAGAAGCTTAAGGAAACGAATCTGTCCATCGACGAAGTGCGCGATCTGTTGACGGATATTTCGCTTGAGCTTGTGATGACGGCCCATCCGACGGAAGCGACACGTCGAGACGTTCTCGACATTCACAAGCGCATCGCCGAAGAAGTGATGGAACTGGACAATCCTACGCTTACCTATCGTGAGCGCGAGAAGCTTCGCGAGAAGCTGCAGAACGAAGTGTTGACGCTTTGGCAGTCCGACGAATTGCGCGATCGCAAGCCGACGGTACTCGACGAAGTGCGCAATGGCATGTACTTTTTCCACGAAACGTTGTTCGAAGTGCTTCCCGACGTGTACGAGGAGCTGGAGCGTTGTCTCCGCAAGTATTATCCGGAACAATCCTGGCACGTGCCGACGTATTTGCGCTTCGGTTCCTGGATCGGCGGCGATCGTGATGGCAACCCGTCCGTAACGGCCGATATTACGTGGAAGACGCTGCAAATGCAACGTAACCTTGTCATCTATAAATATGAGAACATTATTCGTAACCTTGGCCGTCAGCTCAGCTTCAGTACGACGATCGTCGACGTGTCGGACGAACTGCTTGCTTCGATCCGCGAAGACGCCGACAACGTTGAACTGCGCTCGGTAGAGCCTTGGACGAACGACAAAGAGCCTTACCGCGTCAAGCTTAGATATATGCAACAGAAACTCGTTAACATGAGGGACGATGAGCTCAAAGGATCGAAACAACGGTATCATACCGTTTCGGAACTGATCGCTGATATCGAGCTTATCGATCGTAGTCTCCGTCATCATTATGCGGACTTCGTAGCGGATGCTTACTTGAAGCGTTTCGTACGTCAGGCAGAACTGTTCGGCTTCCATCTGGCCGCGCTCGACGTACGTCAGCATAGTAAAGAGCACGAAAATACGATGACGGAACTGCTTGCGAAAGCGGGAGTGACGGATCGTTACGCGGATCTGTCCGAGCAAGAGAAAATTGACCTGCTGCACGGATTGCTGTCCGAAGCGAAGCCGTTGTTGAATGAGACGATCACGCTGAGCGAATCCAGCACAGAGTGTATTGAAGTATACCGTACGATCAAGAGGGCGCAGCAGGAGTTCGGCTCCGGTTGCATTACGAGTTACTTGATCAGCATGACCCAGGGCGCGAGCGACCTGCTCGAAGTCATGGTATTTGCGAAGGAAGCCGGTTTGTTCTACAGAGAAACGGACGGCACAATCGTCAGCACGCTGCAGGCTGCACCTCTGTTCGAGACGATCGACGACTTGCACGAAGCGCCTGCGATTATGGAGACGCTGTTTAACTTGCCAGTGTACCGCGAATGCTTGGCGGCAATGGGAGACTTGCACGAAATTATGCTCGGCTACTCCGACAGCAACAAGGATGGCGGCATGGTGACGGCGAACTGGGAGCTTCGCGTGGCGTTGAACGAGCTGACGAGCACGGCCAAGGCGCATAACGTTCGACTGAAGTTTTTCCATGGCCGCGGCGGAGCGCTCGGTCGCGGAGGAATGCCACTGAACCGGAGTATTTTGGCGCAACCGCCGCATACAATCGGCGGAGGCATCAAAATTACGGAGCAAGGCGAAGTGCTTTCTTCGCGTTACTCGATGAAGGGCATCGCTTATCGCAGCTTGGAACAAGCGACTGGCGCCTTGATCACGGGAGCGTACTTGTCTCGTTACCCAGCGCAGGAGAAGCAGCTCGAGACGCAATGGGAAGACATTATGAAAGACATCTCGGTGGACGCGCAGACGAAGTATCAGGATTTGATCTTCCGCGATCCGGACTTCATGACGTTCTTCAAAGAGTCGACGCCGCTTCCGGAAGTCGGAGAGCTGAACATCGGTTCCCGTCCATCCAAGCGTAAAGGCAGTGACCGCTTTGAAGACCTTCGTGCGATTCCTTGGGTGTTTGCATGGACGCAGAGTCGTTACTTGCTGCCAGCCTGGTATGCTGCGGGCACATCATTCGCCAAGTACGTCGACGGAGATGCCGGACGGCTGGAGACGCTTCGCACGATGTATCGCGAGTATTCGTTCTTCCAGTCGCTCATCGACAACCTCCAGATGGCACTGGGCAAAGCCGATTTGACGATCGCTCGCCAGTATTCGGAGATGATCCATGACGAGACGATCAAAAACCGCATTTTCACGCAGATCGAGGAAGAGTACGCGAAGACGAAAGAATGGATACTTGCGATTACGGGGCAAGACGACATTCTGGACAATGTACCCGTTATTCAAGAGTCGATTCGTCTCCGGAATCCGTACGTCGATCCGCTTAGCTATATGCAAGTCCAGTTGCTGGCGGAGCTTCGCGCCATTCGCGATGAGAATGGCGATGACGCCGAGCTACTCCGCGAAGTGCTGCTTACGATTAACGGCATCGCCGCTGGCTTGCGCAATACGGGCTGATTAGGCTTTTGCGGTTGCAGCCTGACGGCTCCGCAAGCTATAGGAAAGGGTCCGGGTCTCCCCGGGCCCTTTCCTGCAAGTAAGATCGGCATGCGCCTGTGAGAGAGGCGTATAAATGATTGATCGGACGAGAAGGCAGGTTGTTCATGAGTCGAATCGGGAAAAGGGCATGGGCGATTGCGTTCGTGCTGATGGGAGCGGCCAGCTATGGCATTCTGTCACCTGTCGTTAAGCTTGCGGTACGAGACGGCTGGAGTTCAGGGGACATTACGCAAGCTCAAGTATTATTCGGAACCGCTCTGCTCTGGCTGGCACTGATCGTATCGCGATGGAAAAGAAGAGGGGCGTCGCCAAACAGCGGGGCAATGAGCTTTAAGCTACTTCTTGCACTCGCGGCGGTCGGCATTGTCGGCCTAAGCTTCACGACGAGTTTCTATAACGAAACGCTTTCGCGATTGGACGCTTCGCTGGCCATCGTCTTGCTTTTTCAGTACACGTGGATTACGATTCTGCTAGAAAGCATTCGTGCGAGGAAGTGGCCAAGCAAGCCCGAGTGGCTATCTGCCCTGCTTATCGCGGTAGGTACGGTGCTGGCAGTTGGTTTGCTGGAAGGCGATCTGGGCCATATTGACGGCGTTGGCGTCTTGTACGGCTTGCTGTCGGCGGTGAGCTACGCCTTGTTTTTCTTCTTATCGGGTTTTCTTCCGGAGCGAATCGATCCGATGACGAAGTCGGCAATGATGTCGACAGCATCCATGGTGTTTGTAATGCTCATCTATGCTGGACATTCGATCGTTACGACCGATATCGGCGGCTCGCTGTTCGTATGGGGCGTGGTACTCGGTTTTCTGGGAACGGCATTCCCTTACTTTTGTTTTAATTTCGGCATTCCACGAATTGGAAGCGGACTGTCCGCGTTACTTGGCGCGATGGAGCTTCCGGCGGCCGTGCTCGGTGCATTCGCCATCTTGGGCGAACCGCTGACGGCGTGGCAGGCGCTTGGAGTGGTGATTATAGTCGTTGGTATCGCGGCGGCGCAGTACAGAACTTCGAAGACAGCAGTATCCGGGAAGGGTGGTGAGGAGTCACATTGAAGCCAGTGGAGACGCGATTGGCGCGATTAGCCCGCAAAGGGGACCAGCGCGCTTTCGCGGAAATCGTGGACCTGTATAAGGACAAGCTGTTCCATCTCGCTTACCGGATGACGAGCAACCGTCAGGAAGCGGAAGACGTCGTGCAGGAGACGTTCCTGAGAGTATACAAAAATTTGGATCGTTACGACGAGAATCAGAAGTTCTCGACCTGGATTTACCGCATCGCGACGAATCTGTGCATCGACCGACTCCGTAGACGCAAGGCGGTCTACTCGCTCGACGCGGAGTCTTCGGAGCATGAAGGGCTCGATGGTTATGCGATGTTGCCTAGCGACGATCGCACTCCGGAGAGCGAATTGCTGCTTTCGGAGACGCAGAAGCTGATCCAGGAAGCAATCGCGACATTACCGGTGAAATACAAATCGGTTATGATACTTCGGTATTTGCAGGACATGAGTTTGCAGGAAATTTCGGACGTGCTTGATATGCCGGTCACGACGATCAAGACGAGGGTGCACCGGGGGCGGGAATTTCTCCGTAAGAAGCTCGAGCATAAGTTGTAAACATCTTCCGGCCGTCCATTTCGTCAAATTTATGAAACCGCGGCGCTAAGCCGCGCGTACAGTATAGAAGCAGCGATTGCGGACTGACGTTCCGTAGAGAAAGGGATGGCTGATATGAAGTGCAACGTCGCCGTCGTGTACATGCATGACTATTTGGATGGGGATCTGTCCCGCGAAGATACGAATGAGCTGCGGGTGCATCTGAATGGTTGTCCGACTTGCCAGAGCCGATTCGATTCGCTTGAACGTACCGATGCGCTGGTTAAAGCACTGCCTATAGAGAAAACGCCGGAAGACCTTGGCGATAGAATCATGAAGTCGCTGCCGCGCAAGCGGAGTTCGGCGAGAGCCTGGACGTCCTGGTTCGGGCGCCATCCAGCCGTATCGGCTGCGGCGATCTTCGTCGTCGTAATGCTGTCGAGTTTCTTGTCGATGTGGAATCAAAGCCGGGAGTTGTCCATATCCGGTCCGGACCTGTCGCACGTCATTATCGAAGGGAACAAGGTCATCGTTCCCGAAGGCCAGAAAGTGGTCGGCGATCTGACGGTGACGAATGGGGACGTTCAAGTATTAGGCGACATCGACGGCAATCTGACCGTTATCGATGGGGAGCTGAAGCCGCTTGCGTCTACGGCGCATATCGCCGGCCAGATCAAGACGATCGACCGCGCTGTCGACTGGTTCTGGTACAAGGTCAGTTCGTTTTTCGGGACGCTCACTTACGGCTCATAGTCACATTCGACGAAGTACGACAAAGGAAGAAGAGCGATCCGGAATGCGCAGTAAAACCTCTCTGGGTCATGGAGAGGTTTTTTTGTGTCGATGAAAGGATTTCTTGACGCAAGTAGAGAAAGATAATAAGGAAGCAATATCGATGTACATGATCTAATTCGACAATATTCGTCGTAAACTATTCCAGCGCCGGGACGGGGGGTTGCGTCTTGGACTATTTTGCCGGGCTGACACTAAAAAATTCCATTAAAGACATTATCGATATTCTTATCGTCAGCTACATTATTTACATGCTGATTAAAATGGTGCGCGGCACAAGAGCCGTCCAACTGCTCAGAGGTATTTTCCTGCTGGTTATCACGTGGGCGCTCAGCACTTGGCTGAACTTGTATACGCTGAAATGGCTCATGAACCAGATGTTTACGTTTGGTGTCGTGACTGTCCTGATTATTTTCCAACCGGAACTCAGGAGGGCGCTCGAGCAACTCGGGCGGGGCAAGCTGTTCACCCGGTCTTCGCCGGAGGAACTGGACGTCAGCCAGCGCATCAATGAAGTAATGAAATCGCTCAATTACTTGGCGCCGCGCAAGATCGGGGCTCTTATCGTATTCGAGCGCAATACGGGCCTCAACGATTACATCGAATCGGGTATCAAGATGGAGTCGAAGCTAAGCTCGGAGCTCCTTTGCAATATTTTCATTCCGAATACGCCGCTCCATGATGGAGCTGTTATCGTACGTGGCAATACAATTATGGCTGCTGGTTGTTACTTGCCGCTAGCGGAAAATCCGTTCATCAGTAAAGAACTTGGCACGAGGCATCGCGCGGGTATTGGCATTACCGAGGTGTGCGATGCGATCAGCGTAATCGTGTCCGAAGAGACGGGGCAGATCTCGCTCGCGATCAATGGCCAGATTGTCCGCGACATTAAGGAAGAATCGCTGATTTCGAAGCTGTTCGAGGAATTGCGGCCGCAGTTCAAGTCGAAGGGGACGGAGTGGAAGGCGTTCTGGAAGCGGAAAGAGGGTGACAACCGTGGATAAATGGTTGAATCATCCGACAATTTCCAAGCTTGTCGCGCTTGCTCTGGCGATTCTGATGTGGGCCGTCGTACATTTCGATCCGGAACAGTCTTCACCCAATAGCGTGACGACGCTTACCGAGACGAAGGTCATCGAAGACGTGGTCGTGCAGGCGTACGGCATGGACGAGAAAAATTATGTGCTGCTGAATCTTCAGCCGCAGAAAGTCAAGCTGACCGTCAGAGGCACGCGAAGCGCGCTAACTGCGGCGAAGCCGAACGACTATCGCCTCAAGGTCGATTTGCGAACGGTGGGCGAAGGTCAGCATACACTGCCATTAATCGAAGATTTGCCGCCGGGGATTACTGCGGTATCGATGTCTCCATCGATGGTCGTAGTCGATATCGAAGCCCTGCAGACGAAGGAGTTCGAAGTCGCCATCCGAACGGAAGGGGCCCCTGCTAAAGGCTACAAGGTCGGTACGCCGATTCTGAAGCCCGGTAACCGGGTTCACGTAACGTTGCCGGTGAGCCAGCTTGAGAAAGTCGATCACGTCGGCGCGGCGATCTCCGTCGAAGGCGAGAAAGAGACGATCAAGAGCAAAAGCGTAAAGCTGGCCGCTTACGACAAGGACGGTAATTCTTTTCCCAATGCGGTTATCGATCCCGCCGTGCTTGAAGTCGAGGTACCGATTACGAACCCGTTTAAGACGGTGCCATTGCAGCTCAAGCTTGTCGGGCATATGAAGCCAGGACTTAGCATCGCGTCCTTCAAGCCGGATATCGAGCAAGTGACCGTGTATGGGCCGCAGGAAGCGCTCGACAAGATTGAATTCATCGAGGCAAACATTCAGTTGGATAACTTGACGGCTTCCGGCAAAATAACCGTTCCGCTCATTATTGCGCCGCCGCTGATCGAAGTGTCTCCGGAGAAAGTGGAAGTGACCGTGGAGATCCTGCTGTCTGCGACGAGGACGCTTGAGGGACTTCCTATCACGCTAAGCGGCCTGGGAGAGGGCTTAAAAGCGACGATTACGGATCCCGTGAGCGGCAAAGCCGACATCACGATTCAAGGCGCGCCTGCGCTGCTTGACAGGCTTAGTCCGGGAGATGTCGACGTCATCGCCGACTTGAGCGGGCGTGGAATCGGCATCTACACCATTCCGCTAATCGTGAACCTGGAGAAGTATATGGAACTGGCCGGAGGAACGAAGAACGTAACCATTGAGATTGTGGATGCATCACCGGCAAGTACGACACCGGAAGAAGGCACTGACGGCGGTTCGGCCGGCAATAATGCAGGTGAGGCTGTCGCCCAATAAGACGTAACGCGCTCGGGCACTCATATGACATCCCGCGAGCGTGACAGGACGAAGGAGTAGGAGATTAGGGTATGGGGAAATATTTCGGAACGGACGGCGTCAGAGGCGTCGCGAACACAGAGTTAACGGCTGAACTGGCTTATCGGATTGGCCGTTGCGGCGGCGTTGTTCTTGCAGGGCGCGCTGAGCGACCTAAAGTATTGATCGGTCTTGATACGCGTATCTCAGGAGCGATGCTAGAGAGCGCGCTGACGGCGGGGCTGCTTTCCATCGGCGCCGATGTCATCAGGTTAGGCGTCGTCAGTACGCCTGCGGTAGCGTATTTGACCCGGACGATGGGCGCGGATGCAGGCGTCATGATCTCGGCTTCGCATAACCCGGTTCAGGATAACGGCATTAAGTTTTTCGGCGGAGACGGCTTTAAGTTGCTTGACGAGACGGAAGCGGAGATCGAGCGGCTCATGGACGCAGAGGAAGATACGCTGCCTCGTCCGGTTGGCGGCGGCATCGGTTCGGTGACGACGGATTTCGAAGCGAAAGCGAAATATATTGAATTCTTGAAGACGACGGTAAGCGGTTCGTTCGCTGGCGTGAAGCTCGTGCTAGACTGTGCGCACGGTGCGGCATACGAACTTGCGCCGGAAGTGTTTCGCGCGTTAGGCGCGGAAGTGATTGCGTACGGTGCGGAGCCGAACGGGCTGAACATTAACGCCGGCGTCGGTTCCACGCATCCGGAGATGCTTGCCGAGAAGGTGAAGGAGCATGGCGCCGATCTTGGGCTTGCTTTCGACGGAGATGCGGATCGGCTGATCGCGATCGATGAGAACGGCGAGGAAGTGGACGGAGACTACATCCTGTGTATTTGCGGCGACGCGATGCGCCGGGCTGGCAAGCTGGCGAAGGACACGGTCGTGACGACTGTTATGGCGAACATCGGGTTTTTCAAAGCGGCAGGTAAGCTTGGTTTGAGTACCGCGAAGACGGCGGTCGGCGACCGTTACGTGATGGAAGAGATGGTTAACGGCGGATATAATTTAGGCGGCGAACAATCCGGCCACGTCATCTTCCTCGATTACAGCACGACAGGGGACGGCATACTGACGGGCGTACAGCTCGTTGATACGATTGTCGCGTCCGGCAAAAAGCTCGGAGAGTTGAAGCGGATGATGCGTAAGTATCCGCAAGTGCTCGTGAACGTGCGCGTAGCGGATAAATCGCGTTACCCGGGCAATGAAGCGATCGCGGAAGCTGTAGCGGCGGCAGAGACAGCGCTTGGCGACAACGGTCGCGTGCTCGTTCGCCCGTCCGGTACGGAAGCGCTCATCCGCGTTATGGCCGAAGGGCCGGAGCGGGAAGAGATCGAGCGCCATGTCGCGGCGATCGTGGATGTTGTAAAGGTTGAACTCGCGTAAGCATAGCGAAAGACAGTTAATGGCGTGAATAACCTCACTCCACTTCGCCGGTCGGGCAGTGGGTGAGGTTTTTTCGATTTAGAAATGACGGGGGTTAAACATTAGATTATTCTCAAAAGCGATTAAAAGTGGGCGAAAAGGTTGCAACTGGTTTTCAAAAAGCATAAGATAATGGATAGAATTTTGGAACGGAAAGGCAGGGTAGAGGTTAAACGAGTTATACAAGCGCCAGAACTTCGCCTAGGCATGCGATGTCGGGAGACGCGCGGAATCGGTAACGGAAAACCGGTTTCGACTGCGACCTGGACAGACAACCATCCATGCCGCACAGGGAAGTTGACGAGGTGGGGGTGTTCGAATCATTCGGCGGGGACCCTCCGGCTTACGCATCGAAGTCGACGATCGGAAGACAAAACGCAACGGGTGACCGGGCGGCCAATATTCCGATACGATGCACATAACGGATAACTTTACGGGAAGTCCGGGGCCAGAACGGCCGCTGGCGGACGCAACCTCTATTTAAATATAGCTTGTTTCGCTTGTCGGCTTTGTTTTGGATTCTCCGGACGAATGAGAACCCAAAACGGAGGCTTATATCATTATGTGCGGAATCGTTGGATATATCGGAAACAGACAATCTCAACCTATTTTGCTGGAAGGGCTTAAGAAGCTCGAATATCGCGGATACGACTCGGCGGGCATCGCCGTGTTCACGGAGCAAGGCTTGGAAGTGACGAAGACAGTAGGTCGGCTGGCTAACTTGGAAAATCGGCTGAGCGGCGATCCGCTGCGCGGTACGGTTGGCATCGGCCATACGCGGTGGGCGACACACGGTAAACCTTCGGACGTCAACTCGCATCCGCATACGGACAATTCGTCGAAATTTTCCGTCGTTCATAACGGCATTATCGAGAATTATTTGGAATTGAAAGAAGAATTGATGCTTGCCGGTCATCGGTTCTTGTCGGAGACGGACACCGAAGTCATCTCTCACTTGATCGCGGTCGAGTATGACGGGGATATCGTCAAGGCTGTACAGCGCGCGGTGAAAAAAATGCGTGGAGCTTTCGCGCTCGGCGTGCTGACCGAACACGAGCCGGATCGTCTGGTGGCGGTTCGCTACGCGAGTCCTTTGATTATCGGCGTCGGCGAAGGCGAGAAATATATCGCGTCGGACATTCCGGCGATCCTTGAGCATACGCGTGACATTTATATATTGAACGACGGCGAGATGGCCGTTCTGACGCGCGATGGCGTCGAACTGCTGACGATCGAAGGCAACCTGATCGCGAAGGAAATTTTCCACGTCGATTGGGACTTGATGACCGCGGAGAAAGCTGGCTTCGACCACTTCATGCTAAAGGAAATTCACGAGCAGCCGAAGGCATATCGCGATACAATGCGCGGACGCATTAGCGATGACGGTCGTTCCGTGGCGTTGCCGGAGCTGAAGATGTCGGCGGAGCAACTGAAGGGCATTAACCGTGTGCATATCGTCGCTTGCGGCACAGCTCTTCACGCTGGCCTCGTCGGGAAGAACGTCATCGAAAGTCTCGTGCGCATTCCGGTCGAGACCGACGTTGCGTCGGAGTATCGTTATCGTTCGCCGATCATTACGCCGGATACGCTTGTCATCGTTGTGAGCCAATCGGGCGAGACGGCGGATACGCTTGCGGCATTGCGCGAAGCGCAGCGCTGCGGTGCGCGTGTGCTTGCGATCACGAACGTCGTCGGCAGCTCCGTCGCACGCGAGGCGGATGACGTCATTATTACGCTGGCCGGCCCGGAAATTGCAGTCGCGTCTACGAAGGCGTACACGTCTCAACTGATAGCGTTTTTCCTGTTCGGTCTGTACTGGGCGCAGGAGACTGGCAAGCAGGACGAGGCGGCGGTCGCGCATGTACTGGCGGCGATGCAGTCGCTGCCTGAGCAAGTCGAGAAAATTCTCGCGCAAGCCGAGACGCTCAAAGAAGTGGCAGAGTCGATCTCCCACCACAGCAGCTTGTTCTTCATCGGTCGCGGGGTCGATTACGCAGTCGCGATGGAAGGCTCGCTGAAGTTGAAGGAAATCTCGTACATTCATTCGGAAGCGTATGCCGCAGGCGAACTCAAGCACGGCACGCTGGCGCTGATTGAGGAAGGTACGCCTGTCATTGCGCTGCTGACGCAAGAAGAACTGTACGAGAAAATGCTTAGCAACATTAAAGAAACGAAAGCGCGCGGCGCGAACGTCCTAGGCATTCTGAACGAAGGCCATGAGGCGGAAGCGGGCAAGTCGATCGATCGCCATTTTGCGATCCCTCGCACGCTTCCGCTGCTGACACCGGCGCTGTCGGTCGTTCCGCTTCAATTGATCTCCTACTACGCTTCGCTGGCATTGGGGCATGACGTTGATAAGCCAAGGAATTTGGCGAAAAGTGTGACGGTGGAGTAACGATGTGGATGGTTCGAAATCTTCTTGTTGTTCTTTAACAATAAAGTTGTTTAATTAACAATAAAGTCGTTTAATTTACAATAAAGTTGATTAAAAACTCCCTGGTGCACTGTACCAGGGAGTATTTTTAAACATTATAGAATTTATAACTTTTTGGGGGTGAAGCAGGTCTTCACTCTCTTTTTGTTGTTTGGTACAGTTGAAACATGGAGTCGAATATTCTCAAGCGTATCTTGTTCGACGAAAGAGGCCATTGGGAGCAGTTTGTTCGAAAGCATGAGGGGAAGATACGGGCAAACGTACTTAAAGAAGTGGCGAAGTTTCGTGATTGCGGGAACCCAAAGAATGGATTTAAGTTGTTGGTCTGTGAGCGATGTCATGACCTACGGGTTGTTCCCTATCGCTGCAAAGGCCGATTCTGTACAACCTGTTCCTGTGGGGAGACGGAAGAATGGAGCAGACTGTTGGAAGAAGAAGTGTTCCAGGTTAATCATCGTCATGTAGTGATGACAATTGACGAGGGATTACGGGACGTCTTCTTAAAGCATCGTCACTTGTTGAAGGAATTCATGGATGAAGTCGTACGAGTCGTAAAGGCTTTTTTCGAGAAGAAGCATAAGGTGACCCCCGGTATTATTGCCGGATTACATACGTTCGGCTCAAGACTAAACTTCAATCCCCATGTACATATGTTGGTAACAATGGGGGGCATGAAAAAAGATGGTGAGTGGAAGACCTACGATTTTGTGCCATTTGAAATGCTTCGTAAACAGTGGCAGACGGTTGTGCTAAAGCTCATTCGTCGAAACTTGAATGAGCGAGACAAAAAGCAAGTACAAGCAAGATTGCAAAAGGCCTACTCGAATAATGGGGAAGGCTTCTATGTGCATGCCCCGAAGCAAAAAGGTAACATGAAGGCACAGTTAGGCTATATAGGCCGATACATGAGAAGACCAGCGATTGCGGTAAGCCAAATTGTAGACTATGTCGGGGAGTAAGCCGTTCTGGAAAGGATGACTCGTGATGTCACCGGTGTCCAAAAGCCGAAAGAAGCAAGGAAAGAAAAAGAAACAAGGAACTGCACCGTTAAGCAAGTTCCTACAAGACAAACTAGTGGTCTTAATGGATCAGAAAGTAAAAGTTTCCATCCCCCTTATACTCATCTGATCCCTGCGCAAAGCTTCTCCGGCGTCGAAGGACGCCGAAGACGTTTTTGCTTGATGTCGGAAATTACCGGCGGATAATCGTTGGATTTTACCGAATCCGGACTTCTCCATAACACTGCCATAATTCTATTATTCTATCTTAACAGGAGGATCACAGAGTCAATCGACGAGGGGAGATTCGAATGATGAAGAGGAAAAAATGGAGCAAAAAAGCGTTGCTGCCGGTATTGGGATTTGCCGTTCTCGCAGCCGCGATTCCGGGGGCGGTATCGGCGAATGGCGAAAAGGAAGGCGGCAAAGGCGTTTCCGTCAAGTCCGTAGAGTTCGTCGGTATGCCGGCGCCAGCGACGGCTGTTCAAATGGCGGATCTGTATACGACGGCTTCGATCAAAGTGACCTATTCCGACGGCACGGTCAAATCGTTTCCTCTCTCGTACAAAAAGTTGTTCAAAACGACCGATAAAGTCGGCAATACGATTGCCGGCGTCGCGATCGACGCAAAAGGCAACCCGATTATGGACACGAGCGTAGCCGGTCAATCCGTGCCGTACGTTTCCGACGATCCGGATTCCAACAGCCTCTTCGCCGTTCCGGGCGCCAAGCCGACGGGCAAAGGCGGCAATCCGCTGGCGTTGGTTACGCATTACGAGTACATTACCGCGAACAATTCGGGCAAATCCGCGTACGGCCAAGTGCCGGCCAGCATGAGCCTGACGACCCTCGATCAGAATAAGACGACGGGCGAACTGACGCCGGTTCAATTGAAGAAAATCGACTTTTCCGGCGTAGGCGGCCTTTGGATTCCGTGCAACGGATCTTTGACCCCGTGGAACACCCACTTGGGAAGCGAAGAATACGAGCCGGACGCGCGCGCTTTCGAGGCGGACAAAACGAAAACGTTCGTCGGTTCCTTCTCGAGCTATTATGATTCTTCGAAAGCCGAAAACCCTTACGCTTACGGCTTCTTGCCGGAAGTCACGGTGCTGCCCGACAATTCCACGAAAGTGGTCAAGCATTACAGCCTCGGCCGTTTTTCCCATGAGCTCGGCAACGTCGCCCCGGATATGAGAACCGTCTTCTTCGGCGACGACGGCGGCAATACGATGCTGTTCATGTACGTGGCCGACAAGGCGAAGGATTTGTCCGCTGGCACGCTGTACGCGGCCAAGTGGATCCAGAAGAGCGCGGAGAACGGCGGTTCCGCGGACTTGCAATGGATTAAGCTCGGGCAAGCGTCCGATAGCGAAATCAAAGCGATCATCGACAAAGGCACCAAATTCAGCGACATTTTCGAAACGTCGGATGCCGCCGCGGACGGCTTTAAGGCCGTAAAAGTGTACTCCAGCGAAGGCAACAAAGCGGAGTACTTGAAAGTGAAGCCGGGAATGGAGAAAGCGGCGGCATTCCTCGAGTCCCGCCGTTATGGAGCCGTGCTCGGAGCGACGGCGGAGTTCAACAAGATGGAAGGCGTCGCCATCAACAACAAGGACAAAAAAGTGTACGTCGCGATGTCCTACCTCGAAAAAGCGATGGAGAAAGATTCGAAAGGCGCCGATCCGTCCGACGACATCCAAGTGAATAAAATTTCCGCGGGCGTGACCTACGAATTGTCTTTGGGCGAAGAGAAGAAGGACCGCGACGGCGGCAAAATCGAGAGCGCCTACGTGCCGTACTTCATGAAAGGGCTGGTTTGGGGCGAGGATCTCCCGACTCCGGACGCCAAAGGCAACAAAGCCGCCGACGACAAAGTCGCCAATCCGGACAACCTGTCGTTCTCGCAGGAGCTTCGCACGCTCTTCATCGGCGAAGACAGCGGCTTGCACGCGAACAACTACGTATGGGCTTATAACGTCGATACGAAGAAGCTGTCCCGTATCTTGAGCTTGCCGGCCGGCGCGGAAGCGACAGGCTTAATGACGCAGGACAACCTGAACGGTTTCTCCTATATCATGAGCAACATCCAGCATCCGGGCGACGAAATGATCGTAGCCGACAGTTTGAAGCCGGAAGTGGAAAAGCTCATCAATCAGAATTTCGAAAATAAAAAATCGGGCGTTATCGGTTATATCCAAGGCGTCCCGACGAAACAGCAGATGCTCGCGGCCAAGGCGGACGAAACGAGGCTCGTTTCGCTCGGCGAAGCGGTCAAAGGCGGAGCGCGCGTATTCTGGTCGCATGACAGCGACGACATTCTGCTCCTTCGCGAAACGCATACGCTCGTTTTCCGTCTAGGCGCTAAAAAAGCGACGGTAGACGGCAAAGAAGTCGTTCTGTCGGCGGCTCCGCAGAAAGTCAAAGGGCAAGCGATGCTGCCCGCGGCTCTTCTGAATGATTTTCTGAGGCTGTAAGCTGCGCCTTCTGCCTCCTGAAATAGTGCCCGTTCCGCTAGACCGAAAGCACCTCATCCTTGATGGGGTGTTTTCTTATTACCCTACGACTCTGTACAGGTATTAAAAAATATTATGTTGTGCTCACCTTTGTTGATCCATTCCAATTGTTCTAGAAAATAGACTGATAAATAAAGTATTAGACTCAGAAAGTAAAGTGTAAGACTATCGATGCGTCATTAAGCTAATAGGCAGATTAATTCCGATATTTGGTATTATAGTGGTGCTAGAGATCAACTAAAGGAGACCCCTATGCAATGAAATCTGACCGTATAAAATTCCCGTCTGGATTTTGGGCGGGAGTACAACAAATGGGGATTACCCCACACGACGTAGCTCGCAAAGCGCGGCTGCCGCTCACCATTATTACAGAGCCAGCCGTAGTCACTACCGCCCAATATTTCAGAATCTGGCAAGCATACTCCGATCTCGTTGGTGACACTGCCATCGGAATCATCAAGCTTGTAAACTTCTTTGAAACGACACAATACCCACCGACAGTCTTAGCAACCTACCATGCTCGTGACTATCGCGACGCCCTTAACCGAATGGCTCGCTACAAACAGCTGTGCCCTCCGGAAAGCTTGCGTATAACCGAAGAGGGCGAACGCTGTACAATCGAATTGAAATGGTTGCGTAGCGAGCAACCCGGTCCACCAGTGTTAGTTGGAACCACGCTGGCCTTTCTACTAGAACTTGGGCGGCGGGGCACTGGTCAGCCTATAACTGCACGATCCGTGGAGTTTTCTCACTCGATGGGTGATGTAAAGGCTCTTGAAGCTTACTTCGGGTGCCCTATTCGGATTGGCGCAACCGATAACCGATTGACGCTGCGTCGAAGAGATCTGGACCGCCCCTTTATTTCGTATAACAAAGAGTTACTGGAAATCCTAACTCCAGTATTGGACCGGTCATTGGATGAACAGAGCAGCCGTTCAATCCCTGAGATGGTAAAGTGGATCTTGAAGCGCAGCCTAACCGGAGGGCGCCTTGACATTCGGGCTGTGGCGAGTGAGTTGGGCATGAGCGATCGTACCCTACAGCGCCGTCTTATTAACGAAGGGACAACATTCAAGCAGCTGCTGACACAGGCACGGCATGAACAGGCGCGAGAATACTTAGCAGACCCCAAGTTCGATATAAAAGAAGTGGCTTTCTTAATTGGATATGAAGACCAGAATTCGTTTTACCGCGCCTTTCGCCTTTGGGAAGGCGATACTCCTTCAAATTGGCGTTCCGAATATTTCAAGGCACACCCGCCGTCATAGAATCCCCAATCTAACCCGCTCTACGCAGGGCTAGCATTTTCCGGGTTATTATTAGGCGGGTTAAACAAGAATTTTGGCGTTGTATGCTAGTTACCGAACGGTCCAGACAAAGTAATATAATCCCTATCCAAAGCACAAGGATTCCAATTAATAGCTTCTAATCAGCTTGCCGTGAATAACAACAAAGGAGACATATGTTATGGATATGGGATTAAGGAACAAAACAGCTTTAGTAACTGGATCGACGAAAGGCATAGGGAAAGCAATTGCCATTGAACTTGCCAGAGAAGGCGTCAATGTCCTCGTTAATGGACGGAATAATGAAGAGGTAGAACGAATAGTAAATGAATTGAAATCGGAGTTCCCGTCTACCTCTCCTCAGAATGCTACAGCCGATATAGTGGATATTCAGCAAAGAGAAGCTCTATTTGATAAATATTCCCGTGTCGATATTCTGGTTAACAATATGGGTATTTATGAAATCATGTCATATGAGGATGTTGACGATGAAGTATGGGAAAAATATTTCCGAACGAATGTCCTTGCCGCTAATGGATTATCTAAATTTTATCTGCCTAAAATGTTGAAAAACAATTATGGCCGAATAATCTTTATTGCAAGTGAAGAAGCGATTATGCCTTCAGGGCAAATGCCTCAGTATTGTATAACCAAATCAATGTTATTATCACTGTCAAAAAGCTTATCTAAACTAACGGTAGGAACGGAAGTCACATCCAATACGATCATGCCAGGACCAACGCTATCCGAAAATGTATATCAAATCATTGAAAGTATGTTTCCTGATGATATGGCATTTTCGGATAAAGAGAAAAAATTTTATGCTGAAAACCTGCCCCAATCCGAAATACAGCGGTTTATCAAGCCTTTTGAAATAGGCAGGTTGGCTGCATTCGTATGCAGTCCTTACGCATCCGCATTTAAAGGTTCTCCAATCCGTATGGACGGGGGCATGGTGCCTACAATTTTTTAGCATCTATTTCGACTATTATAGGTTTAACAACTGCGTAGCAGTAGGTTGCTCCTATATATTACCGTAGCATATTAAGCGAATGGATACGTTAGTTATAGGACAACAGCGGTAGTCTAAGACTTTATTTTTCAAGTCTTGGTCCGCCTCTGTTTGATTTTTTGTCCAATCTAGTACTTAAATTTAGAAGGCAGCTGATCTTCAATTTCATAACCCCCGTTAAATCAAGCTTCTCAGTCTAAAACCTTATTTTCGCTGGACATCTAAAGAAGATAAAGTAGACTGGCACCCGTTGATTAATGGGCAGAAGAGTTCAATAAGAAAGCTCTCAATCGGCAAATGGGGATTTCCACTTTTTGTTTAAATCCGGATTTACAAGGACCTCTTTATAATTGTCAATTTTGTAATCAATCATCCTTTGTGTCTCCAGTAATCTGTCAATCTCGTTCTGAATTCTATTCTTGTGTTCGATTAGAATGGAGATTCTCTGAGGGAGTGAGGCTTCACCCCTTTCGTAAAGCTTACGGAAACGCTTCATTTCTTCCAGTGTCATTCCGGTTGCTTTGAGTCTCGTTAAAAAGACCATGCCATCCAATTGATGTTTACTGTACGTTCTGTGTCCGCTTGCTGTGCGATCGGCATACGGAAGTAAGCCGATTTTCTCGTAATAGCGGATCGTATCTTCAGACAGCCCCGTGAATTCAGCCGCCTGTTTAATTGTGCTTACGGTTTCGGGAATGTCGATCACTTTGCCGCACCTCCTGACGTATTACCACGGTATCACTCCGTTCTCATCAAAGAAACCGCCGTTCGGACCATCGCCCAGAAGGGTGGCGAGTTTCACGACAATGGAAGCGCCCTGTTCAACGGTACGATAACCCGTATGCCCATTCAAATCCGTAGCTGTGTACCCTGGATCAGCTGAATTTATCTTGATCGGCGTATCTTTTAATTCTTTGGCAAACAAGACTGTTAGTGCATTGACAGCCGTTTTCGAACTCATGTAGGCGAGCAAATTTACTCCGTATTTTTCGGCATCCGATTCCGGGATATCATACTCGGTCAAGGAAGCCAAGCCGCTTGAAAGGTTTACAATTCTGCCAGCAGGCGATTTTTTAATCAAAGGGAGCATTGCCTTAGTGACAGAAAAACTGCCGAAAACATTTGTCTCATAAGTATTCCTTAGAACAGTTAATTCCAGTTGACTCGGAGGAAGACCACTTTCCAAGCACACGCCAGCGTTATTAATCAGAACATCAAGCGCTCCATACTGATCATCAATTTGTTTTACTGCGGATTGTATTGTATCCAAGTCTGTTATGTCCAGGGTAATTGCCTTTGCATTTATGTTCTCAGCCGTCAGGGTAGCCGTCGCTTCCTGTCCTCTTGCTTCATCTCTTGAACCGAGCAATATTGTGAATCCTAGTTTGCCCAGTTGCCTAGCAGTCTCAAGACCAATACCTTTGTTTCCGCCAGTGATCAAAACTATTTTTGATGTGCTCATGATTACGCCCCCTACAAGTGATATTTACTTGATTAACGATCACTATACAACTTGGAGTACACTCCAAGTCAAGAGCAACATTCAAGATAAGAATGTCTTGTTATTGGACTATTGGGGGCGTTAGTTCAATAAAGCAGCAGCAGCAGTCTAGGACTTTATTTTCTGTCCATGGCTGCTGTTGTTTCTTTTTTTAGGTTAGTCTAATTGGGTTTGGGAATTTCACAAGGTCGTTTGAGTGAAATCGAACAAAACCTTCTGCGGATTCGTTAATTGCTCTTCGCAAACGATTTAACGTGGATCTTAATTGGTTATTAGAGGGATAAATAACTGGGCGTTGAAGTTTAACGAGGTTCGAGGCACGCCCGGGTGAGTGCTGCGACGTTTCACATCGTTTAGTTTGATTGAGTACCGCCGAGCCATGCCGTAAATAAAAAGCAATTCATGAAATGAAATAAATCGCCGGGCTCTCTCCGTTGGAGGGATACCGGCGATTTCATTTTAGTGGGAACGCGATCCTTCCGTCCGGTACGCTCTCGGCGACATACCGGTCAACGACTTGAACGCCCGGTAGAAATAGGGCAGGCTTTGAAATCCGCAGGCAAACGCGATCGATTCGACGTTGTCGTCCGTGGCCCGCAGCAGCTCCTTGGCGCGGACGAGTCGTTTGGCGTTGACGTAATCGGTCACATTCATACCTGTTAGCTTTTTGAACGTTCTGGAAAAATGGTGGGGACTGACGCACGCTTTGGCTGCGAGACTGTTCAGCCAGCCGGATTGGCCAGGATTATCGTCGATTTCCCGCAAGGCGTCCATCAACCATTTTGGGCCGGCGCTTTTGTCCCGGTTGCCGTCCGAAGCGGCGGACACCAATCGGTTTAAGCCGAGAAGCAGGCTTTGCAGGTGAAGTCGCACGGATTGCCGAAAGCCTTTCCTTCTGTTCTTGAGCTCCTCCGCGATTTCGTCGAGCGTAGAACTGAATTGCCGTCCGAACGTCTCGGGGAGATCGAGCTTGAACTGTTTGTTCTTACGGGCGGATTCAAAGCATTCGAACGGGACATAGCCATCGCCTAATTCATCCATTCGAACAAATGCCGGCGCGAAAAAGACGGCCGTCGAAACGATGGGCTGTTCGATGTCCGTGAACGATCGGTGAATCGTATTGCCGGGAATGAGAAACAAGTCCCCTTGACGTTTTTCGTAGAAGGTGTTGTCGATAAAAAAAGTGCCATAACCTTCGTGCACGTAAACCAATTCGAACAAGTCGTGCAGATGATCGGGCAACTCGCTTGTCGATGATTTTCGGTCCCGGTGGACGATCTCGAAAGGAAACAACGGGTCGAGGGCAAACGGTTTGCGGAAAGGCTTCATTCGGATCGTCCCTTCGTTGGTATCGTTGCTGTCATTTTATCAATACAGGGTATAAAAATGCAATTACAAGCCATTAAAATCACTTATGATGCGCGTAAAATAAACGGTAGAACGACGTAGGGGGCTGACATGGGTAGGGTAAACCTAAACCGGGAGACGTTGACGTTAGAGCAGCGGGAGCAATTCGAACGGATGGCGGGTAGTCCTGTCACCGTGCTGCAAATCGGGGAAGGCAACTTCTTAAGAGGATTTGCGGATTGGATGCTCCACGTGTGTCGCGAACAAGGGCTTTTACAAGGCAGTGTTGCGGTTACGCAGCCGAGGCCGTCGGGCAGACGGAAAATCGAACAATTGAACGAGCAGGACAGATTGTACACGCTTGTGGTGCGGGGAATCGAAAACGGAAAGAAAGTCGAGCGGCGCGACATTGTTACCGTATTTTCTCAGGCATTCAGTCCTTACGAAGAGTGGGAGCGGATGGGGGAACTGGTCGAGAGCAGCGAGTTGCGATTCGTTCTCTCGAATACGACGGAAGCGGGACTGGTGTATAAGCCGGAGCCGTTAACCGAAGGTCCCGTGCAGTCGTTTCCGGGGAAAATCGCCTATTTGCTCTATCGGCGGTACGTAGCATTCGGTGGTGCGGCAGACAAAGGGCTCATTTTCCTTCCTTGCGAGCTACTCGAGAGAAACGGAGACGCACTTCGGGACGCCGTACTCCGATACGCCGCCGACTGGGGACTTCCGGACACGTATCTCGAGTGGGTGCGCCATTGCAACCGATTTTTGAACACGCTTGTCGATCGAATTGTTACCGGCTTCCCGGACGAGGATCAGGCCGAAACCTGGTTTTCCACGTGGGGTTACGACGATGCACTAACGACAACCGCGGAGCCGTATTATCTCTGGGTGATAGAAGGGGAGGCGGGACTCGACGATGAATTGCCGCTTCGTAAGGCAGGATTAAACGTCGTGTGGACGAATGATTTGGCGTCGTTCCAGCAGCGTAAAGTCAGAATGCTGAACGCGGCGCATACGTGGATGGCTCCGCTCGGCTTGTTGCACGGCATCGGCCACGTTCGGGAATTTATGGAGCATCCGACGTTCGGATCGACTGTACGTGCGGCCATCTTGGAAGACATCACGCTGACGCTGCCGTATCCGCGGACCGAGTTGATGGATTACGGGAACTCCGTGTTCGAGAGGTTTGCCAATCCGTACATTGAACATCGGCTTGCGGACATCGCAATGAACAGTCTCAGCAAATTCAGGACGCGGTTGCTGCCGGCGCTGCGCCATTACGCGTCCTCGGGCAGACCGGTTCCGGAGCGACTCGCCGCCGGACTTGCCGGTTTGCTGCGGTATTACCGCGTCCGGCGGACGGGTGATTCGTTCGAAGGCCGCGATTTGCTTGGGCAAACGTATAAGGTGAAAGATGATTCGGAGTTGCTCAGCGTTCTCGCAAGCCTATGGGAGCAAGCGGAGTTGAATCGTGAGGAGACGGCGGTAACCGTTACGCGATTATTGGCACTCGACTCCGTGTGGGGCGAGAATTTGGCAGCTTGGCATGGGCTAGTTGAAGCCGTATGTGCCATACGGGAATTGTGGGAAGGAGGGAAAAAGCGATGAGCGATTGGGTTCGATTGTCTCCCAGTGATCAAGTGATCGTTGTGCTTCGACCGTTTGGACAGGGAGAGGCGATCATATTGGAGGACGGAGCGTCGGTAACGCTCCAGAAAGAAGTTCTGCGCGGACACAAAATCGCGACGGCTTTCGTGCCGCTGGGCGCGGATGTGCTGAAGTTTGGCTATTCGATCGGCAAGGCAACGGAGGATATTACACCAGGAGATTGGGTGCATACGCACAATTTGGCATCGGGACTGCAAGGTATCACGGAGTATCGTTATGAACCTATGGAGGTTGACGAGGCGGGGACTCTGTCGTCCCGGTTATCTGCAGATGCAGGCCGGACGTTCCAAGGGTATGTCAGAGCGAACGGGGAAGTCGGCATTCGCAATGAGATTTGGATTCTCAATACGGTCGGCTGCATTAACAAAACGTGCGAAATTTTGGCCAAAAGAGGGGAAGCAGCGTTTGCAAATAGAGCGAACGCAGCGGACGGAAATGCAGTGGCAGGGGACGTGGACGGCGTGTTTCATTTTGCCCATCCGTTCGGTTGCTCCCAACTCGGCGATGATTTACGGCATACGCGGAAATTGCTCGCCTCCCTCGTTCACCATCCGAATGCGGCCGGCGTGCTCGTCGTCGGGCTCGGGTGCGAGAACAATCAGATTGAGGGATTCAAGGAAGCAATCGGGGATTATGATCCGCGGCGAGTTAAATTCCTGAAATCTCAAGAGTCGGAAGACGAGTTGGAGGAAGGGCTCGCGCTGATCGCCGAACTGGCTGAATATGCCCGAACGTTCAAGCGGCAGACGGTTCCGGTATCCAAGCTAAAGCTTGGACTGAAATGCGGGGGCTCGGATGGACTATCCGGCATTACGGCGAATCCGCTCGTCGGCGCTGTGTCCGACCGGCTGATCGGGGCAGGCGGGACGGCGGTCTTGACGGAAGTGCCGGAAATGTTCGGGGCAGAGACGATCTTGATGAACCGCGCTGCGGACGAAGCGGTATTCGGCAGCATCGTCTCGCTAATCAACGATTTCAAACAGTATTTTATCCGGCACGGCCAAGAAGTTTATGAAAATCCGTCGCCAGGCAACAAGGAGGGAGGCATCAGCACGCTAGAGGAGAAGTCGCTCGGCTGCACGCAGAAGGGCGGACATGCGACCGTTGCCGACGTCCGGCCTTACGGGGACAGAGTCGTCAAACACGGATTGAACCTGGTCGAAGCACCGGGCAATGACCTCGTTTCCGTTACGGCGCTGACCGCAGCGGGCGCGCACATCGTGCTCTTCACGACAGGGAGAGGAACGCCATTCGGCGGGCCGGTGCCAACGGTCAAAATTTCGACGAATGCCGAGCTTGCGGCGCGCAAGAAACATTGGATCGATTACGACGCCGGACAACTTCTTGAAGGCAGAAACATGTCTGAGCTTGCTGACGGGTTGTGGGAGACGATCCTATCGATCGCTTCCGGAGAGGCACGAACGCATAATGAAACAAACGGGTTTCGCGAAATTGCCATTTTCAAAGATGGTGTGATCTTATAATGTATGTTCATTGCGCAGGCTGAAAGCGGGCTACGAGACTTCCCGGTTGGAGGTTGTGCGTAGGCATAAATATATGGAATGTACAAAGAAACCGTTCCTTCGTAAATGGTGGGTCGCCCTTCCATTTTACCAAAGAACGGTTTCTTTGCGTTAGGGGATAAAACTCTTGAAGCCGTTTACTCGGCGACGATGGAGCGTCTGAATTCTCCGGGTGTGACACCCGTTCCTTTTTTGAACATGCGGATAAAAGAGTTGACGTTCTGATAGCCGATTTTTTCGGCAATTTCCTGAATTTTGAACGAGGTGTTCTTCAGCATATCTTTGGCGTTGGCAATGCGGATGTCGTTCAAGTAGTCGCTGAAATGGGTGCCGGTTTTCTCCTTGAAATGAGCGGACAGATGACCGCTTGAAATATTGAGTTTATCCGCAACCGATTCTTGTGTAACATCGAGATCATAATTGGCGTTCAAATAGTTCATGACAAAGGTGACGATCGGGTCTTCCACCGACTTGTGCAGATGAATGCTATCGGTAGTTTGCGTGAGCAGTCGTTCAAAAAACTCGACGTACTGCTCGACAGAGACTGCTTTTTTCATATGCTGCTCCGGGGAGAAATGCTTCAGAACGGCGGAGATGTCCAGATTGTAGGAAATGAGCGCCTTAATCGCTTTCGTTGTTACTTCCACGGCAAATTGTTTGTAGTGGAAGGCGCCTAAATCTCTTTTGCGCATATGCTCCAGTATACGTCGAACAAGAGCGATTGCGTTCTTCTTGTTGCCGGCGAGCAAGTTGGTGAAAAACTCCTGCTCCTCTGCCGCTGTAAAAACGTACTTCATCGTCTGCGGTTCGTATGCCGTAATGATCTGCGTCTCATGGGTAAGCTTGTGCTGTCCCAGCATGTCCACCGTTTGCTCGTAGGCTTCGGGGAAGCCGAGCATATCGGTTTTCTCAGGATATACGGCGATGGTCAGGACGCAGTAATCTTTATCGAAGTCGAACATAGGTTTTAACGTCGTATGCAGCGCTTGCCACACCTGTTGAATGCTCTCGTCGGTGAACAGCAGTGAAACGATTTGCTCCTTCTCGACTTGCAGCGTGACAGCTTCACCAAATTCCTCCGATAGATGAAGGGCCACTAGTTCCTTAATGGCATAGGAGGCTCGGTCCTGCCCGATTCCAAGCACATGACTGAATTGCTGCGTATACGTCAGATCGAACAAAACCAGATAGAACGGCTTCTTCGTTTCGGTTAACTTCGTCATTTCCTTCTGGTCGGAGTAAATGCTTTTCAAATGCGTAATGTAACCGTAATTGCGCAGCAGCTTGTTCTTGTTCGTCAGGTCGCTGTGGATGTCGCGGTTGGACTGGAGCAAATGCTGAAACTTCTCGCGGATCATCACATATTCGTTAATATTGCTGCCCAGCGCAATATCCGGGTTCATCTTGTTAAGCGACTGGATAATTGCCTTGATCGGCGTGTTGAACCGGATGCTGAGGATGATCGAGATGAGGACGGCGGCCACAATAGCCACAATCAGCAGTACGACCAGCAGCGCATTGAGCCGGGCTACCTCGGAGGCGATTTTCCCGTTGGGAATCGATTGCACGTATGTGATGCCGGTTTTCGCGCCCGTTTTGACAAAAGCATAGTCGCTTCCATGCTTTACGTAGCCTTTCGCGAGATCTTCTTGGGCGAACTCAATCTGCTGCCCTTGCGATCCATAGTGGTATAATAAAGCGCCATCGCTATCCTGCATGTGGAAGGTTGAAGGGTCGGACACCTGAAACGATTGAAACAGCTTGTCTGCGTTCAGGAAGGCGATAATATAGAAATCCTCGAATTTGTTCTTAATGACGACGGGCAGTAGGTTGCCGACAGACCGTTTGGTGCGATCCGGATTGATACTGGAAAAGTTCGCCGCTGGCAACAGCCGAAGCCGATCATCCCTCAGAAATTGCATTTCCCAAAATTGCGGCGGATACGCCATATTAACGTAACGCGAGGAGAAGGCCTCTCCGGCGTTGTCAAACCCGGATGCGTCCACGACGACGCCGGGCTTCTGGAAATAGAACAAAATATTGTTCAAGTGAAGGAGCGGATTCGTCAGCAAGGCGTTTAGCTTGTCGCGGATGCGGAAATATAACTCGTACTCGATCGGCGACGGGTTATTTTTGAAAGCGGATACAGTTTCGTCGAAAAAGAAGCTGCTCAGCATGTTGTCGATGAGTTGCAGGTGGTTTTCATAACTGTCGGTCGTCTTGCTCAAATTCAATTGGTTCGCATGGATGATTTCGTTCTTAATTTTGGTTTGAAAGAAGGAGAAGGACAGAGCGTTAAACGACAGCAGCAGCACAATGATGCCGAGAAAGCCGGACAGCAGGCGCAGAAGCAAGGAATTTTTGGGCAATGAAAACAGACGGTACTTGTTCATCATGGTAGCTCGGATTCCTTTCCTCTGTTTCAGTTCTCCCCTCATTTTGCTGCGCGACCACAGGAAAATCAATATGCTTTTCCCCATCGAATACACCTATTTGCGGATGAACTGCAAAATCGCAGATTTGGCGTGGAAGTGTGCGTATACAGATACGGCTTCCACCGGTACTGTAGTTGTCAAGCGGTCAGTTCCCGACGGTTTCGACAATGGCTCGAATAAGCCAAGGGCGGTCGCATAACTATCACACAAAAGAGGTGTTGCTCGTTGCAAACGAAAATGAAGAAAAGAACGAAAAAACGACAGTTGGTTTCGTCAGTCGCTTCGACGTTAGTCCTCGCATCGCTAGCACTTGCGGGTTGTTCGAATTCGACTAAGGATGCGCAGCAGCCCACTTCTTCTCTGGCGGGAAGCGCTGAGGCAAGTGCTAGCGAGGCTAGCAAGCAGGGGGATGACAAGCAGAACGGTACGCAAATCGTTGCGCCGGGATCCCTTACGCTGCGTGTAGGCATTCAGGACAGTTACTATGCGCCCGGCAGCTTGGCGAATAATTTGCCGGTATTTCAACAGATCGAGCAAAAAACCGGGGTCAAGCTCCAATGGGAGGTTACCCCGCCGGATCAGTTCGGTCAAGTCATGCAGCTGAAACTGGCGTCGGGCAAAGACTTGCCGGACTTGATCCAGATGCCGAACGGGGCAAACGATATGGTCAAGTACGGGGCCGAAGGGTTATTGCTGCCGTTGGAAGATTTGATCGACCAGTATGCGCCGAATATTAAGAAACTGTTTGAGAAAGACCCGAATATCGTCAAGAGTCTAAAATCGCCGGACGGCCATATTTACGGCTTGACTACGCTCAATTACTCGCCGCAAATGACGACGATCATTATTCGTAAAGATTGGCTGGACCGTCTGAATTTGAAAGCGCCGGAAACGATCGACGAATGGCTGACCATGCTGCGGGCGTTCAAGGAGAAGGATCCGAACGGCAACAAAAAAGCTGATGAAATTCCGTTATCCGTTGCCGGTACGCTCGGTGTGCTGCCGTTGTTCGGCAATGCGTTCGGTTTGCATCTTTTTGAGGGGCGTGACTGGTGGGCGGATGCGAATGGCAAGGTAAACTACGAGTGGATGGACGACAAGATGAAGGATTTGTTGGCGTTCCTGAACACGCTCTATAAGGAAGGGCTGCTCGACCCCGGTTACCCGACGACGCAGGACGATAAGCAATCGGCGAATATCAATAATAATCTGGTCGGCTCGTTCTACAAGCATATGGGCAATATTCCGATTCTGGAAGGCGTATTGAAGCAAAGCGGCGTCGCAGACGCCAAGTTGATCGGGATTGCGCCTCCTGCGGGCAAGGACGGGGAGCGCTATTTACTCGGCAATCCGTTGACCGGCGTATTCGTTGCGGTTAACAAGGGCGTCAAGGATCCGGTGGCGACAATCAAGTGGCTCGATTATGTGTTTGCGTCCGAGGAAGGACAGCGGTATATGATAGCGGGCGTCGAAGGCGTGACCTACACGCTGGACAATGGAAAAATCAAGCTGACGGATTCGTTCTTGCATCCCGAGCCGGGTGTCGATCCAGGCAGAGCAGTCGGGACGGAATCGGTGTTACCGCATATTCTGAGCAATGATTTTTTCGAGGCATACTGGACGGCTGCCAATCCAGAGCTATGGGCGCAAACAAAAGAGTTGCAGAAATTTGTCATTCCAATATATCCGCAAATTATCGATTCACCGGAAGAGCAGCGCAAAGAAAGCCGCCTGTCGGGCGATATAACGACGTACAAGGACGAGATGTTGTTAAAATTCATTACGGGCAAAGAGAGTCTCGACAACTTCGGCAAATATCAGGAAAAACTGAAAAGCATGGGCATCGACGAGTGGAGCAAAATCGAACAACAAAAGTATGACCGCGTTTCGCAAAAATGATGATGACCAAATGGAAGAGGGACAAGTACATCTGGCTGCTTCTCTCGCCTGTGCTTGTTTACTATGCGGTGTTTCATTACGCGCCGATGTACGGAATCATCATTGCCTTTAAAGATTATTCACCAGTCAAAGGCATCTGGGGGAGCCCTTGGACGGGGCTCCTATGGTTTCGGGAGTTCTTTGATTCCATCTACTTCGGCCGCCTGTTGACGAATACGTTAAAGCTTAGCCTGTACGGCCTCTTGTGGGGGTTCCCGATTCCGATTTTGTTTGCGCTGCTGCTTAATGAATTGAAGCAGGGTGTATTCAAGAAAGTCGTACAGACGGTCAGTTATCTCCCGCATTTCATCTCGATTGTCGTGATCTGCGGTCTTGTCGTCTCGTTCGTGTCTCCCACGACAGGAATCGTTAACGTGCTGCTCAAGCAGTTGGGCCTTGCGCCGATCCATTTCCTCGCGGAGCCGGAATGGTTTCGAACGATCTATATCGGTTCGGGCATCTGGCAGTCATTTGGCTGGAATTCAATTATTTATATCGCCGCGATCGCTTCGATCAATCCGGAGCTGTACGAGGCGGCTGTTACGGACGGAGCCAGTCGTTGGGAGAAGATGAGGTACATCACGTTGCCTGGTATCTTTCCGACGATCATGATTTTGCTGATGCTGAACTTCGGCTCCCTGCTTAGCGTCGGGTTTGAAAAAATTATTTTGCTGTACAATCCATCCACATACGAGACGGCCGATGTCATCTCTACCTATGTGTATCGCAAAGGATTGCTTGATTCCGACTTCAGCTTTGCCGCTGCGGTATCGCTGTTCAACAGCGTCATCAATTTCATGCTGCTCGTCCTCTTCAACAGGCTCAGCAGAAAAGTTACTGAGGTATCCTTGTGGTAAGGAGAGCTGCTTCATGCGTGCATATCACCAATCGCTAAAGGAACGGGTCGAGGATGCGCTCATTGCGCTTGTCATGTTGGGAGCCTTGATCATTACGTTGTACCCGTTCATCTATGTATTCAGCTTGTCGGTCAGCGACCCGCAGGAAGTGGCCAAAATGTCGGTGTGGCTGTTCCCGAAAGGATTTTCACTGGAAGCGTACAAACGGGCGTTCAGCAACCCGGGTTTGTTCCTGTCCTACTACAATACGATCATTTATACGGTCGTCGGCACGGCTGTGAATGTCACGATGACGGTATTGGCGGGGTTCACGCTGTCGCGCAGGACGTTTGCCAGCCGCCATGTCATTATGATGCTGATTGCGTTTACGATGTTTTTCGGCGGCGGACTGATTCCCGAATATTTGCTCATACAATATCTCGGCCTGTTCGATACACGTTGGGCAATCATCCTTCCTTCGGCTGCAAGCGCATTTTTGATTATTATGGCTCGAACATTCTTTCATGAAATACCGGAAAGTTTGTATGAATCGGCGTACATTGATGGCGCTAACGATGCGCAGATCATGTGGAAAATCGCTGTTCCGCTATCCAAGCCGATCCTGGCGGTGCTCGCATTATTCTATGCGGTTGCCCAGTGGAACAGCTATTTCCCGGCGATGATTTATTTAACCAGTCCTAAGCTTCAGCCGCTACAGATCTATTTAATGAAGTTGCTGATTCAGGAGGACAATATGACGCTGCTCGGCTCGTTGACCGGGTTCGACCGGGTGCTCGAGTCGCTATCGATCAAATATGCGGTCATTATTATCGTGATTTTGCCGATCGTGCTGATTTATCCATTTCTGCAGCGTTTCTTCATTAAAGGAGTCATGATTGGTTCAGTGAAAGGTTAGGAGGTAAGAGATGATCCATTTTTCATTTCCTTCCCGCTTCATGTGGGGAGCAGCTACGTCGGCTTTTCAAATCGAAGGCGGCGTGACGGAGGGCGGTCGCGAGGCAAGCATCTGGGATGTCGCGGCCCGCGATTACCCAGACCGCTTCTGGAATGGGGATACACCCGAAACGGCTGCCGACTTTTATCACCGGTATCCCGAAGATATTGCCTCGATGAAGGAACTGGGCTTGCGGTCGTTTCGCCTGTCGCTTTCCTGGTCGCGGATTCTACCGGAAGGGACGGGGGAGGTAAACGAAGCGGGGCTGGACTATTATGACAAAGTCATCGATTGCTTGCTCCAGAACGGCATCGAGCCTTTCGTTGATCTGTATCATTGGGATTTGCCCCAGGCACTGGCTGAGCGGGGTGGATTTAAAAATCCGGACATCGTCGATATTTTTCGTCGTTACGCGGAGATTTGCTTCAGGCGCTACGGCGATCGCGTCAAGCTGTGGAGTACGATGAACGAGCCGTCAGTGATGGCATTCACATCATACTTGAACGGAATATATCCGCCCTATGAGCGGGATATGAAGGGCGCTCTGCTCGCTGGACATCATATGTTGCTGATGCACTACGAAGCGGTCAAGCTGTATCGCTCGCTTCGGCTAGACGGCGAGATTGGCGCGGTAGTCGCATTCGTCCCCGTATATCCGGACACCTTGTCGGCAGAGGATCGGGATGCGGCGAACCGGCAGTTCGACTTCGTATGCGGCTGGTGGTTGCAGCCGCTGCTAGAGGGCAGCTACCCGGAGTCCTTGCTGCAAGCAGCGGAGATTGGTCCACATCTGCCGGACGGCAGTGCGGAGCAATTGCGCGAACGGTTCGAGCCGATGGATATGATTGGGCTGAATTATTACACGCCGGCTCGTTGCCGCTATGAGGCAGAGGCATTTCTATCGTCGACATCGGTGGAGAATTTCTATGCGCAAAGCGATTATGGATTTCAAGTCTATCCGCAAGGTTTGTTCGATTCGCTGCGCTATATGAAGGATCGGTACGGCAATCCGAAGATGTACCTGACCGAGAACGGGTTTGCTCATGATTCCGTGGACAAGCCGCCGGAATTACAGATTGACGACGATGACCGCATCGCGTATATGCGGGAACACCTGCGTGAGCTGCACAGGGCGATCGGGAGCGGTTGCAACGTACATGGTTACTACTACTGGTCGTATACCGACACGTACGAGGCGACATCCGGCTATCGGTACCGTTTCGGTCTTGTGCAGATCGATTACGAGACGCAGCGGAGAACCCGGAAGAAGAGCTGGCATTATTACCGGGATGTGATCGCGGGTCATACAGTCGATTGATGCACGCGCTAATGAGGTGGGTGAACTGATGCGAAAAATCGATGTTAACGCGATGATCGGCATGTACGTGAAGCAGGATTTGGCCATCCAGG
This sequence comes from Cohnella soli, assembly GCF_042655525.1. Taxonomy (NCBI): domain Bacteria; kingdom Bacillati; phylum Bacillota; class Bacilli; order Caryophanales; family Paenibacillaceae; genus Cohnella; species Cohnella soli. Next base: position 890,346 of record NZ_JBHSMI010000067.1, on the reverse strand, counting down.
GCGCGCAAAGTTTTCTGGAGGCAATGGCTTTTCATCAGATTGAGAAGGCGGTCGTCTATCATGCGGACGCCCGGTTTTATAATCCAATTCAGGGTAACGAGAAGCTGCTTCGTCTTGCGAAGCAGCACGATTGCCTGATTCCTTGCTTTATTTTATCTCCTCATTACAAATACAGCGGAGGATGGGAGGCATTGGAGCAGCAGTTGCAAAGGGAGGATATTCGCTTTGCGAAGCTGTATCCGAGCTTGCACGGCTATTCGCTGAATGACGCTCATACGGACGCGATGTTCGAGATCGCCTTGCGCCAGAACATGACGATGCTGCTGAGCGCAGGCGAACTGACGGATGCGGCGGGAGGGGCCGAAAGCTTTGTGCGATTATGCCGGGACTATCCGAACGTCAACATCGTGCTGGTAGAAGCGCTGTACCGTCGCAACATGTCATTATACGGCTATTTGGAACAATTTGAGAACATGCATATCGAATTTTCGACACTCAACAACTGGCTGGCGTACGAGGAGGCGGTTCGGCTGTTCGGCTCGAAGCGGCTGCTGTTCGGCTCCAATATGCCGTTCAACAGCCCAGGCCCGGCGATTACGATGCTGTCTTACTCCGACCTATCGCATGAGGACAGAGACAACATCGCCTGTCTGAATGCGGAGCGGTTGATTAGCGGTGGAGGTGATCGCAGTGCGGTTCAGTGAATATGCGGAGGAAGGGCTGCCGCTGCGCGATATTTTGGTTATCGACACCCATTGCCATCTCGGATGCTCGCCGAATCCGTTCATTCCGTACGCGGATGAAAACGAGCAATTGATCCACTTCCAAAGATCGATGAATAGGGTCGGGGTCGATTATGCGGCGATTTCAATGATGCGCGGGCTGTATACGGATGAACTGGAAGCAAACCTGGATTTGGCGGAGATGTTGAAGACGAACAGCAACCTGCTCGGCTGGGCGACCTACATTCCGTATTTGAGTGATAAAAGCTTGCGTATAGCCGAACAATGCTTGTCCGCATCCGACCGGTTTATCGGCTTGAAGGTGCATCCGGAGGTGAATGATTACCGGATTGACCAAGAAAAGTACGCGCCGATGTGGGAATTTGCCGACGAGAGAGGATTGCTTGTGCTGGCGCATGCCTGGGGGGCGAATTCGGACCCGTCTCTGTTCGCGGAAATTCCCGCCCGCTACAGAAATATGAAGCTGCTTCTTGCCCATCTCGGCGGCGTGGAACCGGCAATTACGACCTCGCTGCAGCTCGCTAATCGATACGACAATGTATATCTCGATTTGACGGGCAGTTTGATTTCCTCCAGATGCACCCTGAAGCAGTTTACGGAGCGGACGGACCCGGACAAATTGCTATTTTCCAGCGATATGACGTTCTTGGGCCTGTATTCAGAGATTGGCAACGTGCTGTACGCCGATATTCCCGACTCGGTCAAAGAGCGAATATTGGGCTTAAACGCCAAAAGGCTTTTGAAGTGTATTCCTTAACGAATGCAGGGAAATGTAAGCGCTTCGAAAGGTTCAGAGCTTACTAAATCATACGTAGGAGGAATGAACGATGTTGGGGGAAAAAAGTATGGAATCAACCGAGCCGCAAAATATGGAGCAGGAAAAAGGGATGATCAGCAGACGGAAATTGCTCGCCTCGTTAGGGATGGCGGGGGTGGCACTCGCTTCATCGGGGCTGATAAACGGGACATCTATGAAAGCCTATGCGGATCCGGCGGATAACCGTTCGAAAGTAAAAGACTTGATGAAGATGGATTCGGTTGAGACGACAACGATAGCCGGATTAAGAGCGAACACGCAGCCTTCCGCCGAGTTTGTCTATTTTGTGAAAGATACCGGAATGGAAGGTCTCTTCAAGTATGATCCGTCCGACACGGTCTCTGCGGACGATGGGGCTACGGTGATCGTTTCGGCGAACGGTGGAAGGTTCAAGCGGATTGTCGACAATACGTTCAGCTTTCTGTGGTTTGGCGGTAAGGGAGACGGGGTGACGAACAATGCGGCTGCCTTCAAGCGGTTGGCTAAGTTCGTCAACGCCAGAGGCGGGAATTGCACTGTCGTGTTTCCGCCCGGCGTGTATGCGTATACCCCGTCGGATACCGGCGATTACGAGTGGCGCATGTCGGTCGAATTTGTCAACGTGAAGCGTCTGACGATTATGGGTTACGGCGCTGTAATCAAGCAGGTGAAGAACCCGTCGTGGACGGCCGGAGGCCTTCCCGCCAATCAGGAAGGCCCTATGCAGTTCCGCGGAGGGAACGACACGCCGGGCGAGTGCTGCGATATTGCCGTCTATGGGTTGACTATGGAGGGCGCTCGGGTGCCGTATAGCCAGGCGACCGGGGACGGCGCTTGCTGCGGGTTAATATTCCGGGGCGTTTATCGCATAGTCGTCAAGGACGTTGTCTGCACCGGCTGGGGGACGGACGGGCTGTTAATTATAGCGTCTTATGTCGACTATTATGGTTCGCAGCAGGCTCTGATCGAAGGCTGCCGCATGGACAACAACACCAGGCAGGGCATATCCATCGCCCGCTGCGATGATGTGACGATTACGCAGTGTAAGATTACGAATACGAATGGCGGTTCATTCGGGCATGGTATCGATTTTGAGACGGACACCCATTCGCAGAGAAATATGATCGTCAGCAATTGCCAGTTTCAAAATAACGAACGGGGTTCATTAAACTTTATCCGAACTTCCCATGTGGTCATTTCCGGTTGCGTCATGGAGGAAGGAAATACGAACGGCGCGATCTACGCGGACGGAGTTGCCTCCGATATTATTATCGAAAGCAACGTGATTACGACAAACAGGGCGTGCCTGTTTTTGATGGGGAACGACTTGACGAACTTTATTTTCCAGAACAATATCGTCAAAACGACGGATCTGCCGTTCAACAGTGCGACGGTTCGCATCAATCCGTTCGGGGTGGCTAAGAGGCTGGACAATATTATCTTGCGGCATAACGAGTTTTCGGGTACGGGCGGCTTATATGTCGATATGGAAGGCAGATTCTTTTTTGAGCATAATACGATGTCCGTCTCCCGTCAGGATTCGGCCAGCGCTGATTGCTTCGGCTTCAATCTGGTCGGCCTCGGCATAAACACGGTGCGGCATAATGTGATTACGATACAATCGGATGTTCAATTCGCCGAGAAGGAAGTTTATATGATTGACGGGGTGTTCGAAGGAAACGAACTGACCAGTCACGCCGCAGCCATACTGAATATCAAAAGCAAAGGCGCGGGGCGCGTGATGCGGATCGGCCATAACCATTTCAGTACGAATTTTTACTATAAGGGCGAGCACGTCTCGTTGAATTTGTATGCCGAGGGCGCCGTGGTCGAATATGTGGCCGGCGATTTCGCAACCGTATACCGGAGAGTGAACGGGGGGCGGCAGCGGGTGCTGAACGGCACCGATGCGCAAGTCGGGGATATTACCTTCGTCGGGGATAACGGCAAGCCTTCGATTTCCTATATATGCGTGACAGCCGGTAGCCCTGGTGTTTGGCAATCGTACAGCCATGTCGTGCAGAAAGGGACATCGTTCGCCCGCCCGTTGATGTACGCATTCGACGCGGGGGTGATGTACCTGGACACGATGCTCGATCCCGGCGGCAAGCCGATCTGGTGGAACGGCTCGGAATGGATTGACGCCACGGGCACGGTTGTGTGATCGCTTCCGAAGCAGGGCTTGTATAAACTTAACGAAAACGGAGGTAATACGATGGCTGGTATTGGTGCATCCGGTATGATATTGCTCGTGTTGATCGCGCTGCTGTTATTTGGGCCGAACAAGCTCCCTGAGCTTGGCAAAGCGTTCGGCCGCACGTTGCGCGAATTCAAGAAAGGCGCCAACGATTTGATGGACGATCCGAAGCCGGCAAGCCGGGTCGACGTTTCTCCGGAACAACCGGATCTGCAGAAAGCGGAACGGCATCTGCCGGAATAAACGAAAAAACACCTAATGGGGCCGGCCTCTTGATGCGAAGTATATATTCGCGAAAGAGGCGGCCCCATTGTCGCGAGGAGGCAAAAGACGATAGATGGCTGAAAACCAAAGCGCGCAACGCAAGGATGAATGGATGCCGCTTACGGAGCATCTTGGTGAATTGCGCAAACGAATTATTTATTGCTTGATCGTATTTGTGCTCGGCCTGGTCGGAGGTTTATTCGGCTCTCAACGACTATTCGATTATTTAATTGAAGCGGCACCGGTGAAAAACTTGGATCTGCACGCGTTCTCTCCATGGGATGCCATCGGGCTGTATATGAAATTTGCTTTCCTGATCTCTTTCATCGCCGCAATTCCATTCGCGATGTTCCAGTTGTGGTTGTTCGTGAAGCCGGCGCTTGGGGAGAAAGAGCAGAAAGCGACACTTGTATTCGTCCCTTGGGCGTTTGCCATGTTCCTCGTCGGTTTGATGTTTTCCTATTTCGTCGTTTTCCCGATGGCATTCTTGTTCACTGAGAAAGTCACATTTAATTTGGGTCTTGAGCAGACATACGGCGTAATGCAATATTTCTCGTTCTTGTTTAATATATTGCTGCCGATCTCGTTACTGTTCGAGTTCCCGCTCGTCATATTGTTCCTGAGCCGCATAGGTATTCTGAGTCCGGAGTTGCTTGTCAGAATGCGGAAAATAGCCTGGTTTATTCTGATTATTATCGGCGTGACGGTTACTCCGCCAGACGTTGTATCCGACCTGCTTGTTGCTGTACCGCTCGTGCTGTTGTACGAAATCAGCGTATTCTTGTCCAAGCCGGGCAAATCAGCGAAGTGATTTAGTGATTCAGGTGTTTACCCAGAAGTCGTATCCATCCACAGCCAGCGACCTCAACAGGAGAATATCGACGGAGGCTTAACTTGCCAAGTCGGAGTTCATGCTCTACGGGGAAGCACGCATGGCGAAATCTTTGCGTAGAAGCGCATCGACAAAAGTACCTGTCAGGCTATACCCGCAAAAAAATGTTGACGGCTCGCTACTAGGGCCGGCGATGGTCCCAATATATTCATTCGGGACCCATATCTTTCTACAGGATCAGCTTACGCATTCATCATATCGGAGAGTCGAATGTCAAGAATGGGGGGCCATGAAAAAAGGCGATGACGTAGTCGGGATCCGTCATCGCCTTTTTCTAAATTAGTATCCGTTTGGGAGGGCATACAGTCTGCCTTCGCCGGGCAGCAACTGCTGCGAGAGCATTCCAGTAGTCGCATTGTAGTTCGTGCTTACTTCCAGCCCCGTTGACTTTGATACTTCGGTTACGGTCACGGGATTCTGATTTAAGATAAAAGTAAATGTCTTGGTTGTATCCAGTGATTTGTTGACTACCATTATATATTTTCGGTTGCTCGCGTTCTTGAAGTAGGAGACGATCAAGTTGTTTGAGCCATTGCCCGGCTGCCAGAAAAATGTCGACGGCACGCTCTGGCAGCCTGCTTCCACGATGCCTGAATGATAGACGGCTTGCGATGTTAAGCCCATCAGCGTCGGTCCCCAAGTTTTTACTTCCGCGTTCAAGTTTTTTACCGGGATGAATAAATCCGTCGGGACGCCGTTCGGGCCGATGATGCTGGTATCGAACTTAATCTGTCCTTGATTCGTCGGCGACCACCACGTAAACCAGAACAGCGCTTTGTTTCCATAGGCGAGACTGCTATACACGTTAAACCTTAGCTCATTGGCATCCGGGCGCTTGTAGCTACCGTAGATGCCGAACGATTGCACGAAGGAGGCTGTGTTCACCCCTTTTTTTAGTCCCATGGAGCGGATCAACTCTCTGTTGCGGTAGTAGCCGGTGCTCAACCCTGTACTATAAATAAAAGGATAGTGGTCGAAGGTCAAGTAGCCCAAATCTGCTGCTCCCGCCCCGTCGACCAGTGCTTGCAAATAGTCCTGATATCGCGAACTGAATACCGCACGGAAATAAAGGTCGTTGCCTTGCGCAGCTCCGTTAACATAAGCGTTTCCGTCGCTGTACACGTTGGCGCTCGAATGGCCTACCCAGCCGATTGAATTGTTCCCGCCGCCGTTATGGGTCAGCTCAAAGTAATAGGTTGTATTCGGCTTCAGATCGGCCCATACGTAGAATCTTGGGCGGTCGCTGTTGAAAGAACGGTTTAATGTGGATTTCCCCAATATGTGCTGTTTCGACGTGCTGTCATAAACCGTTAATGTCAGATACTCATCCGTTGACCATTGTGCGGATGAGGAATCGATTTGCAATTCAATATACTGCAAAACACGATCCAGTGTGGCAGGTGTTTTGAACGTTTGACCCAATTTGTTGGTTAATGTGACGAAGGAGCCGGTGCCGCTTGTTGTCTGGTTGACTGATTTGTCTGTAGATAGGCGGTCCTTGTATACATTGAACCAAAAATCGTAGGATTTGACTTTGCCGCCTTCGTATCCGCTTCCCCCCGCATAGACATCGGTAGTGGAGCGGGTTACCCAACCGATCGAATTGTTGCCGCCCCCGTTATGGTACAACTCCCAGTAATAAGTGGTGTTGGGCACAACGCTTGTGTTGACCAAAAACCGCGGAAACTGTCCTTCGCGGGGTTCCGTCAATGTATAGGATGATATTCTTGTTGTTTTGGCTGGCGAATCCCATAGGACGAGCGTAAGAGCTTCACCGGTGTTCCAACTTGTCGGATCCAGATACAGTTCGATGGAGTCGATATATGAGCAATCGGCAGGGACGGTGAACGATTGCCCGACGGAATTCGCGCTCGTCACGAAGCTGCCGGAGCCCGCTTGTGCTTGCGTTAGCGCGACAAGGGAGTCGGCTTGAGCAAGCTTGCCGCTTTCGTCAAACGACGGTATCAATAAAGGAGACCGAGTAGAATATAGGCTGAAATAAAAGTCGTTGTTTTTGATCGCCCCATTTTCGTATGCGTCTCCATATAATGCATTTTGCGGCGATGCCGTTACCCATCCAACAGAATTGTCACCGCCCCCGTTGTGCGTTAGCTCCCAATAATAGGACGTAAGCGGCGTTACTGCAGCTTTAATGGGGAACCTGGGGTAATAGCCGTTGTTGGTTGCCGTTAAAGAAGCCGAAGCGATCTGTGTTGTTCTGGCCGGCGAACTCCATAACGTTAGCGTCAGCGTTTCGCCGTTTCCCCATTGACTGCTATCGATGTTTAATTCGATCATATCGACGAAGGTAAATTCCGCGGGCGTAAAGAAGGTTTGCCCTAACCGGTTTGCGCTCGAAACGAAATATCCCGATCCCGTCTCGAATTGGCTCATGATCGGATAGGGAGCTTTCTGCGACGCTTTGTATAAACGAAAATAAAAATCGCCGGTTACGGGGGAGCCATTCACATAACCCGAACCGTTCGAATACACATCCGTCGAGGAGGAACTGACCCAGCCGATCGTATTGTCGCCGCCGCCATTGTGCGTTAATTCCCAGTAGTATGCCGTGTTTGCCGAAACAGCAGCCCGGACCGGAAATTTCGGGTACGTGTCGGTGCTTTCGGTTAGCGTGCTGGATGCGATCAAAGCTGTCTTGGAAGGGGAGTTCCATAATTTCAACGTGAGCGCCTCGCCGCTTCCCCATTGATACACATCCAAATTGATTTCGATCGTATCAATATACGTCACGTCCGAAGGCGTCATGAACGTTTGTCCGAGCGGATTGGTGCTTGTAACGAAATAGCCGTTGCCTGTCGTATTCTGGGCCAGCGCAAGCGTAGGGGAGACTTCCTTCTCGACAGAAGTCGGATTGATCGGAAGCATATTGATGAAATTGACGGCGTCCGGTTTTTTGAGCAAAAATCGGCTGTTGGCGTTGACGACGTATGGAATTTGATTGGCATGGGGTTCATCCATGATGTAGTAGCCGCCCAGAGCAGGATGATTTTTATACGTGTCGGCCATGGCATCGATTTGCGCATCGGTCGCCGTATTCAGAAAAATATCGTTGAACCGACTATCGGAAACGATGACTTTCATGTCTCTGTCTTTAGCCAAATCCAGCATCGTTTGGTTAATGGCTTCGGAAAGTAAACCCGTAGAAGCGGTATTGATAATCCAATTGATATTCGCTTCCTGCAAATAATCGTATTGTGTCGCGTTCGTAAGAGCTTCGACCGGCGGCCAATACACACCGATTTTGAAATCGTTATTGACGTATGCAAACGATTGTTGGGGTAAGAGCGAAATTAGGAGCAATAGGGACGCAATGGCTCTCGTTATAAATCCTCTTTTGAGCATAATCGACACATCCTCTTCCGAATATTTTTGCAATTCTGAATATTAAATGTAAAAAAGACCGGTGGGAGGGGGATCCCACCGATTCCATTCAGTTTACTTTAATAATTTCCGCGTCATCGAAGTAGATCGTGTCGCCTGAATTGAAATCCGATAACAGGATGAGCAATTGCGTATCTGTCATCGATTGACCGTTATAGTCGGAGGTAATTTCGAATTCAAAGCTGTGAGTCGTCCAGTTTCCTCTGGATGCCGAACCTTGGCTCGGATTGGAAACGAGAGCGGTCAGCGGCGTGGAACCGTTCTTGGGCGTGACGACCCATTGCACCTTGCCGTTCGAAGTGGCGGACGTGTTGTAATGGAACACCGCGATGTAACGTCCCGGCGCAAGCGCAGGCAAATCCTGAACGATGCCGCCTGCATAGCGGTACTGCGCCACTATGGCGGATTGTCCCGAACGTTTTATCGTTTCGGAACGGGATATTCCTTCGGCGGAATACCACCAATGCTCGGGAAGACCGGTTGAAGCATTCCATTGTTCAAAGGACGGATCGATGCTGACGGCAGTATATCCGTCCGATCGCGGAATGGCTACGGTATTGGAAGAGACCGACTCCTGGGACTGGTAAACAATTTCGTATGTTGTTTGTTGTACCCATGGCTGCTTCGAAATACCGGGAACCTCAAGCTTCGCCGTTAAGGAATTCGCATCCCATGACACGAGAGAGTGGTCGACATCGGACGGTTGACCGTCGTTAACCAGCCGCACCGTGAAATCGGCATCCGTCGGAGCCTGAGCGGGCGCCCCGCTAAAGACGATGTTAAGGAAGCCTTCTTCCGCATGAACCGAAGAGACCGACGGCTGATCAACCGGAGCATCATCTACGCGGATCAACTCCGCGTCATCCAGGTAAATGATGTCGCCCGCATTGAAATCTGACAGCAGAACGAGCAATTGCGTGTCTGTCATCGTTTGGCCGTTGTAGTCGGAGGCCAAATTAAACTCGAAAGTATGCGTTTTCCAGTCGCCGTTGGAATCCGAGCCCCGGCTTGGTGACGAGACGAGCGCAGTAAGCGGCGTTGCCCCATTCTTGGGCGTAATGACCCACTGCAATTTGCCGTTCGAAGCGGCGGAGGTCTTGTAATGTAGTACTGCGATATAATTTCCCGGCTCCAATGCGGACAGATCCTGAACGATGCCACCCGCGTAGCGGTACTGTGCCATTACGGCGGATTGTCCCGAGCGCTTTATCGTTTCGGAACGGGATATCCCTTCGGCGGAATACCACCAATGCTGGGGAAGTCCGGTTGAAGCATTCCATTGTTCGAAGGACGGATCGTTGCTGACGGTCGTGTAACCAGGTAACCGATCAATCGCGATATCGTTGGTGGATATCGTATCGATATCCCGATAGGACACACTGTACGTCACCCTCTGTACCCAAGGTTTGCTATCAAGAGCGGGAATGGACAACTTTGCCGTGAGCGAGGAGGCGTTCCATGATACCAAAGCTGCTTCAACTTCAGTCGTAGCGATACCGTCTTTTTGCAGCACCGAGAAATCGGCGGCGGTTGGCGCTTGATCCGGCGCTTCGTTAAACACAATGTCGATTGTGCCTTCCTCCGCTTGCGCCGAGGACAACAGCGGGAGTCCGAAAGCTTCGCTAGCCTGATACAGTTCGTAATCGTCAAGGTACATCGTGCCGCCCTCGAAGAAACCGTTCACGATTGCCGCCATTTGCACCTTTTTGACGGGGATGCCGTTTACGCGGGCCGGGATTTTATCCATGATTTGAATGTTCTCCCATCTACCCAGAGACAAGTAGAAGGGCTGCCGCTCACTTTTGATCGTGGTCAGCTTCTGCCCGTTTTCGTCCAGCAGATTCAACTCGATCCAAATATCGCCGACCGTTCTCGTATCTTCGGTTACGAAATATTTGAGCCGCGAGATGACCAATCCGGTCTTGGCGTCGACAATTTGGTTAATATCGCCGTAATAGAAGTTATGAACATGAATGCTTGCAGTGCCCGAATTGACTTCTTCCGATTGCGGGGCGAACTCTTTCCGCTCGAATTTGCCGAAATTCACGATGTCCGCTCCCCAATCTTTGGCCGTCACTTTGGGGTCGTCTGGATTGCCGGCGTCTTCGAAGGAAGGATTCAAATTGATCGGACCTTCATCAACGGCTCTTAGCAGCAGTTTAGCATAATTCCTAGACATATCAGGCTGACTGGGAGCAGCTAGTTCACTCAGTCGTTGTCTGACCGGCCCTCCATCTTCTTCGTAGGCTTTAATATAATCCGCAAGCCTCCAGAAAGCGTTAGCGTTCAGGCCGGACCATAGCAATGTGCTTTCACTCCGCGGATCCCATTGATGTCTCAGCAAGTTATCGGTTTTGTACTGCTCGACAAGCTCGATGCGTTTTTTGGCATAGGCCATTTTCGGCTCGAAATCAAGCGAATATTCCAGCAGTTTCAATGCAGCATTCGTATCAGATAGCGCTCCAACAGCTTTCGGATAACTTAATGCCGAAGCTTCATAATATTCGAACGCCTTGAGCAGAAGATTGGCCCGTGCTTTCTGGTCGTTCGTCTGCGCCTTTGCTACGGCCGATTCCAGCCAACTTCTGCTCTGGGCGATTTCCTCGTCCGTTACCGCCGATAAATAGGCTGCAGAGTTGTACATAAAATAAACGATATTTTTCCGGCCTTGAAACCAATCCGTTTCTTTGATTCTGTTTTCCCAGAAATCTTCCCAATGGTCGTAATAGGCTTTTAAGTATGGAGCGGCTTCAGGACCGACGGCCCGTTTATACCAATCGTCAAGCAAGACGTCGACGTCCTGTTCTGGATCCCAGAGCAGCTTCGTCATCAGCCATATTTTTGGTGCTTCGCCCCAGTTCGGAAACAGTTCTCCGTAGCTGGCGATGACATTATTGTCGATCGCGTACCGGTAGTTGTCAGCCATTAAGTGATTGTAAATACGTGGAAGCACATACGGTGTTCCGTAATTGTAATCGTAAAATCCGATATATGACGCTTTTTGTAGCCATTTATCTACGACCGTCTGATCGTGCGCACGCACCTCGGGATCGCTCCAGGCGAGTCTGTCCTTCGTCAGGTAAGGCACGACGCGTTCGTTGAGCGCGAAGGAAGGAGGATCGTAAACTTCCTGATATGCGAGAAGCCCAAACCACTTGTCAGGGTATTGCTCCAGTACTCGCTCGACGACTTTATTAACCCAGCCGTAATAAATATCGGACATATCCGGCAGCCCAAGAGAATTTAATTTATCCGTATAGTTCGGATGATGCGGCAGCGCTTCGCAAAAGCCTCCATTGTCGCTGACAGCAAGCGAAATCGACGATGCGTTTGGATTGTCGCGGAAATAATTCTTAATCCAGTCGACAGCGAAATCCACAGTAGCTTCATTGCTGAAGCAAGGCTGCCAGCCGTAATAATAGGACGGGATGAGTGGATTGCCTTCTTCGTCATGCGGATAGAAGTCTGGATGATCCTCATAGTTTATGGTAGGCAGAAACATCCACCACAAATAATGCTCAAATCCAGGGTTTTGAACGCGCAGCCGGTTGCGAACGCCCCACTCGTACTGCGCAGGGTCGTTGCCGCCTTCGTTCACGTATTGAAGCGGCCACATCGCGCGGGAATGGAAAGCAGGCTGTTGCTTCACGTTCGTAATCGGAATAGCCAAGGTGGCCGATTGCGGAACGTCATCGCCGTACTCGCCAGGCAAAAGCCAGCGGACGCCGACGTAACGCTCCAGAAATTCGTAAACGCCAAATTCCGTGCCGGTTTCCTTTGCTCCAAGTATCGTAATATCTTTCTGACGGGGAAGAATGACGAAGCCGTCGTCCAACATCCCGTCAAGCATGCTAGCGGCATTGTTTTCTTGACCAGGCGCGGCTTTACCGATATAAATCGGGATCATTCCTTCTTTGCCGGTACTTTGGTCGTACTGCGTTTCCGTCTGGACGGACAACTGCGCGCCTGTCGACTTTTGGACATACTCAACTAAAGTGTTTGCCGCAGCACTTATTTTTGCTGATGCGTCATCGGCAATTACGATTACGGCATTCGTTTGTCCGTTCGCAATGACAGATACCGTTCCAGGGACAGCAGGATTGCCGGATCCTCCGGAACCAATCGGTTGACCGGCGGCAGGCGCTCCAGGTCCGCTTATTTTGCCAGGTTGCTTTTCGAAAACAGAACCTTTCGCCTTCTCCCCTAAAACTGCGCTTTCAATCGTACCTTGGCCAAGCGCTTTAATCAAAGCTTCGGCGAAAAGGGAGGAGATGGAGGCAGTGGCGCTCAGGTCCAAGATCGCTGGCGTAAGGGCAGTCAATTTTGCGATACTCGTTTTTCCCGCAAGAACGATACGTACAGTTCCGTTCTTTTTATTTATCGTCACTGTGGGCATGATGCAATCGTCGAGATGGACGCTGTTCTCGCCGCCACCCCTAATGTCCGTATGTCCGCGAACTTCGACGTTCTTCAAATAAACGTCCCCTTCGCCGATTTTTTCCGACAACATTAAGTTGCCTATGATCACCATATTTTGAAGCGTGACGCCCTCGGCGTCGACCGTGAAGTCTCCTTCGATCGTTTGAATGCCAGTCGAAGGGCCATAAGTTCCTCCGTTCGCGGCAAAGTGATCGTTTCTGTATTTTAAAGCCCTATCCAGGGCGACGATGATTTCCGCGCGTGTGATCGTATTTTTCGGCCGGAAGCTGTCGTCTTTAAAACCGACCATGATTTTCTTATGAGCTACTGCGAAGATTTGCGCTTTACTCCATAAAGAAAAGGTGCCGACATCGCTAAATTGCTCCGCAGGCTGTTCGCTGCCATCCAGATTCAGCAGCCGGGCAATCATGACTGCAACCTCCTCGCGTGTAACATCGCGCTGTGGGTTCATCTTCCCGTTCGAGTCGCCTGTCACGTATTGCGCTTTTACCGCTTTGGCCACTTCGGAGTAAATCCAACTGCCGTTCTCAACGTCGCTGTAAGAAATCGGCGCTTCTCCCTCGAATCCGAAAGCACGGTTTACGAGCGCCATCATTTCGCCTCGTGAGAGCTTGTTGTTCGGCCTGAACGTTCGATCCTGATACCCTTTAATAAAGTCTTTATTATACCAGTCAAGTATTTGATCTTCAGCCCAGTGGCCGGACACGTCGGAAAGTTGGGAAACGGACGCTGCGTTGTATTTCACGCGTTCTTCCGCTAAGGCCAGCTTGCCGCCAGTCCAAGCTCCGAAAGTTGATGAAATCAGGCACAGCGAAAATGAGACCATAAAGAGTTTGCGCCAAAATCGGTGAACGTGCATACACTCACTCCATTCTTGAAATAGTCAGCATGAATACAAAAAAAGGAAAACGCTTACAAAACAAATAGGGTTGAGGTCCTAAAAAAGCCAGCAATAGGCATCGCCTCCTCATGTGCGCATAATATATTTTATATTATATATAATACAAAACGATTTTAACTGCATAAATTTCGATTTGTCAATACGAATAGGTCAGGTGTTGACAGTAAAATAAAATTATATATAATCCATAATATAAAAAATAAGGAGAGGTTACATGAGCAAAAATGCTGATCTGCTTCATAGGGGCTGCGTTCACGTCATTGCACACGACAACGAGACGATTCTCTTTGCCGCGCATGAATTGGTCCAATATTTGAAAGCGATAACAGCTAGTGGATGGATCGTTCAAAAAGAAGAGTTCTGCAACGAAAGAAATGAAGGGATATGGATCGGTCTGTCGGCTGATCTTCCCAATGCTCCGCGATTCGTTTCTGGACAAACGGACGATGACGCAGTCTGGATCGACGTTTCATGCGGAAAAGGATCGATTAGCGGAACAAATCCGCGAAGCGTGCTGATGTCGGTATACCGTTTTTTAACCGAAATCGGCTGTAGATGGGTAAGGCCGGGCGTAGACGGTGAGATTGTACCGAAAAGAGACGTTGAGCATTGCACGGTTAAAGTACAAGAAGCCGCCGCCTATAAGTACAGAGGCGTCTGTATAGAAGGAGCGGTAAGCGTAAAGCATGTGACCGACATGATTGACTGGATGGCGAAAGTCGGCTTCAACAGTTATTTTATACAGTTCAGGGAAGCTTACTTTTTCTTCGAAAGATGGTACAAGCATTTGAACAATCCGCTGAAAAGTCCTTCCGGGGATTTTAACGTGGAAACAGCAAGAAGATTCGCTGCGGCTGCGAAGCGCGAGATTCGAAAAAGAGGAATGATCTATCAAGCCGTCGGACACGGATGGACTTGCACTCCCTTTGGCATCCAAGGGTTAAGTTGGGAAAAGTGGGAGCATGAAGTTAGCTCCGAAATTACCCGGTATTTCGCTCAAGTGGACGGCAAACGCCAACTGTGGCAAGACATTCCCATAAATACGGAGCTCTGTTATTCGAATGTCGAAGCACGCGGTAAAATGATCGAGGAAATTGTACTGTATGCTTCCGAGAATCCTGAGGTGGATCTGCTGCATGTGTGGCTTTCGGACGGCTTCAACAATCAATGCGAATGCGAGACGTGCGTCCTCTCGGCGCCGTCCGATTTGTATGTTCTGTTAATGAACGAGCTCGACCAAGCTTTGACGGCTCGAGGATTGGAAACCCGTATTGCCTTTCTTATTTATCATGAGCTGCTGTGGCCGCCCAAGCGCGAGAAGATCATGAGACCAGACCGCTTCGTACTGCAATTCTCCCCGATTACGCGAACGTACCGACAATCATTCGAGACGATGGGCAGCGTTCCCGCAATACCGCCGTTCGTCAGAAATCGGGTGGAGCTGCCGTTAACCGCAGAAGGGAACGTTAGTTTTCTTCAAGCCTGGAAAAAGGATTTTCCCGGCGACAGCTTCGATTTCGACTACCATTATATGTGGGCGCATCAACGGGATCCCGGCTATGTCCATATCGCGCGAATCGTGTATGAGGATATTCGCGGGCTGAATCGGCTCGGTCTGGACGGATTTGTTAGCTGCCAGGTTCAACGGTCGTTTTTTCCATCCGGACTTGGCATGAACGTAATGGCTCGGACTTTATGGAATAAAGAGTTGGAGTTCGGGGAGATTGCCGAAGATTATTTTGCTGCGGCATATGGAGAAGATGGACGGCTTGTTTTGAATTATTCAGCAGAGCTGTCAAAGCTATATTTCGACCTCCATTTGGAAAATGCGGCCGCCGTCCGGAAAGAATCTGCACTCTCGTCCGTTTTCGACGAAATATATTCGCTTATTCGCGAGTTCGAGCCTGTAATCGGAAAAAATGCTCGTCAGGCTAATCGATGTCATGATTCTTCATGGCGTTACCTTAAGCTGCATGCGGAAATTTGGACGGAAATGACCCGAATTTTGGAGCAGCTATATAAAGGAGAAGATGAGCAATCGCGGCGCATGTGGGAAGACACTAGAGCAATGTTATGGGCAATAGAGGACGAATGCCACCCGGTATTGGACGTGTACAATTTCGTCGGTGTGTGGGATGAATTTTTTTCATTGAAAGCGTTGTAATTAGATGTTGACAAGATGATTCCACACTGATAAATTAAATATCATATATTATATATAATACAAAACAAGGGGGAGTATTACCAAACGAAAGATGGGAATTCAAAAATCGAATGTACAAAACAGGGAGGGCAACTCAATGAAACGTTCTATGAAACGCTCGATGGCAGTGACATTCACGTTCCTATTATTAGTTACCGTAGTTCTGGCGGCTTGCAGCAAAAAAGAAGAGACAAGCAATGCATCTCAGCCACCAACGCAGTCGGCAACGCAGACTCAAAGCGCTGACCCTTCGCAATCCGCGTCGGACGACGGAACAAAGGACGGCAAGTACGATCCGATAGCCACGATTACGACCGTAACGGACAAAAAACCTACCGTTAAATATAAAGACGGCGACAGTCTTGAAAACAATCCTTGGACAAGGGCTTATGAAAAGGAATTCGGAATTAAACTGAAATACTTATGGGAGGTCGATCAGGCTCAGTATAAACAGAAGATGAACCTGACGATCGCATCCGGCGATCTGCCCGATTTCTTCAAAGTCGACCAAGAGCAGTTCAAGCAGCTGCGCGATGCCGATCTGATAGAGGATTTGACCGAAGTATACAATAAATACGCTACCGACCGCGTGAAATCTGTTATGGACGATGCGGGAGATGTTGTTATGAAGTCCGCAACGTTCGACGGGAAACTGATGGCTGTCCCTTACACTTTTCCTACAAGGGAAGCGGCCGAAATGATCTGGATCCGCTCCGACTGGCTGAAGAAGCTGAACTTGCCCGCCCCGAAAACGATGCAGGACGTATTGGCGATTGCCGAAGCGTTCACGACGCAGGATCCGGACGGCAATAACAAAAACGATACGTTCGGATTAGCGCTGGATAAAGATTATGCCGCTATCAATGGCTTTCTGAACGGCTTCCATGCCTATAAAGGTATCTGGTTGGAAGACGCCAACGGCCAACTCGTATACAGCTCGATTCAACCACAAATGAAACAGGCATTAGGCGTATTGCAGGAAATGTTCAAAAAAGGCCAAATCGATCCGGAGTTCGGCTCCAAAGCGTTCGACAAGGTTGGGGAAGATATCGCGAGCGGCAAGATCGGAATGCTCTACAACCCGTTCTGGGCGCCTATGTACCCGCTTCAAACGAGCGCGGACAAAGACCCGAAAGCCGAATGGCAATTTTATCCGATCGTGTCCGTTGACTCCGAGCCAGCTAAATTTCAGGCGGAGCTTGGTGTAAATCCGTCATTCGGTTATTGGGTTGTCAAGAAAGGTGCCAAGCATCCTGAAGCCATGCTTAAGATGCTGGATTATTACCTCACGCTTAACGAAAGCATCGATCCGAAGGTCATATCGGAGATGAGTGTTGGAGAAGACGGCTCGGAAATATGGCAAATGAATGCGATTATCGCAAGCAAGTCGTTCGGAAATTCCGATCAATGGCTAAGAGTTTCGGGAGCATTAAAGTCGGGAGATACCTCGAACATTAGCGCCGGTGACAAATCGATTGTTGAGAAAGTGCAATCCGCGCTAAACGGCGATCGTACATTGTGGGGTTGGAACAAAGTGTATGGCGTGGAAGGATCGCTCGGACAGGCGAACGAATATCGCAAAAACAACCTGTACCAAACAAATGCGTTCTACGGCGCGGCCGTATCGGCATCGGTGGATAAGGGTCCGACGTTGTCCAAACTGGAAATCGAGACGATCACGAAAATCATTATGGGCAAAACGCCGATCGACGGATTCGAAACCTTCGTCGGCAATTGGAACAAATTCGGCGGCGAAGAGGTTACGAAGCAAGTAAACGAATGGAAGGCAAACAATAATTAATCGGTTTGGTCGTGGGAACTGCGGGAAGCGGTACCAATGCGTTTGCCCTTCCCTGTTTTTCCCTCGCCGATCATCATTGCTGAAGGTGGGGTTAGATTGAAAAGCAGAACATCCAGTTTCCCCTTGCATCTTATGCTGTGGCCAGGGTTGATCATTGTCCTTATTTACAGTTACGGCCCGATGTTCGGCATCGTCATCGCGTTTCAGAAGTACATTCCCGCCAAAGGTTTTTTTGACTCGCAATGGATCGGGCTGGATAACTTTAAATTTTTTTGGAGCTTACCGGACACGCTGCAAGTGTTCAAGAATACGCTGTTTATCGCATCGTTTAAAATTATTACTGGGCTCATCGCGCCTATCACAATTGCGTTATTGCTTAATGAAATCGTGCATAAATCCATCAAACGCGGCATTCAGACATTGATTTATTTGCCGCATTTTCTGTCGTGGGTCATCCTTGGCGGCATCCTAATCGATATATTGTCGCCATCAAGCGGAATCGTCAACTATTTCCTGGGTATGTTCGGAATCAAACCGATTTACTTTCTGGGTGACAATCAGTGGTTCCCTTACGTTCTTGTTCTGTCTCATTTATGGAAAGAATTTGGTTTCAGTACGATCATTTATTTGGCAGCTTTGACGAGCATCAACCCTACCTTGTATGAAGCGGCCGTTATCGACGGCGCGAGCCGGATCAAGCAGACGTGGCACGTCACTCTACCTGGCATGAGACCGATTATCGTGTTAATGGCAACGCTCAGCTTAGGCAGTATTTTAAATGCCGGATTCGATCAGGTATTTAATTTATATAGTCCGCAAGTGTATGAAAGTGGAGACATTATCGATACGTTCGTTTACCGGATGGGGCTTATCGATGCGCAATACGGACCAGCTACCGCGGTAGGTTTGTTAAGTTCGGTCGTGGCGTGCATTTTAATATCCATGACTTACTACCTTGCATATCGATTCGCCAAATATCGTATTTTTTAGGAGGGTTAGGTTTTGCCTCACAGAGCCTCTTTAAGCCGAAAAATATTCAATGTGTGCAACTACACCTTTCTAATAGGCATTTCTCTACTCTGCTTGCTGCCGCTTATTCATGTGTTCGCCGTGTCGCTTAGCAGCAATACGGAAGCTTCGGCTGGCGTCGTCAAGCTGTGGCCGGTCGGTATCACGCTCAAGTCCTATGAATTTGTGCTCGCCAAAAAAGAATTTATTGATTCTTTCTGGATCACGATAGAGCGCGTTGCGATCGGAACGGTAATCAATATGTTCCTGACGATTCTGATGGCATATCCGTTATCCAAGGAAGTAACGAGCTTCAAATGGCGTACGATTTATGTGTGGGTGCTGTTCGTTTCGATTTTGTTCAGCGGCGGCCTTATTCCCTGGTATATGACTATTCGGGCAACGGGCTTGCTGGATACGGTATGGGCTTTGATTATTCCAAGCGCAGTCCCGGTGTTTAATATCATTTTGTTGTTGAACTTTTTTCGCAATTTGCCCAAGGAGTTGGAAGAAGCTTCATTCATCGACGGGGCTGGCCATTTTACGACATTGTTCCGTATATTCGTTCCTTTGTCCATGCCCGCGTTGGCCACGTTAATTTTGTTTACCGTCGTAGGGCATTGGAATTCATGGTTCGACGGACTGATCTTGATGAACTCGCCGGATCATTATCCGATGCAAAGCTATTTGCAAACGGTCGTCATCCAGAAAAATTTTACATCCATCTCGGAACAGGAGATTAAAATGCTGGCCGAAATCAATGACCGGACATTGAAAGCCGCGCAAATTTTTTTGGGATCGCTTCCTATATTGGTAGTGTATCCGTTCCTGCAAAAGTACTTCATTCAGGGCATCGTCATCGGAAGCGTTAAAGAATAATGATACTAGAGAAGATAATGGTTAAAGGATAGGGAGAAGGAGACGAGACGACCAATGAAAGCACTTATCGATAAAAATCGCTTTATCGGATTGGAAGACTGTACGTGGTTATATAGCGGCGCGGAAGTACCGCCACACAAGGGCTGTTTGGAAGCCGTGACAGAATACTTTAACGCACGGGCAAAGGGGCCCCACGGGCGCGAAAGAAATGCCGAAATCGAGCAGGCGTGCAAGTTGAATTTGGCGAGCTTGTTAAACGGCGTGCCTTCCGATATCGCGTTGCTGTCCAATTCATCGGAAGTCATTTCCATGATCGCGCATTCTTTGGACTTTGATGAAGGCGATAATGTTGTAATCAATGATTTGGAATTTCCCTCTGGTGTTCTTCCGATGGTGCTGCAGAAGCAAATAGGTCTGGAAGTCCGCGTCGTGCGCCATACGAAGTGGAGAATTACGGTGGATGACATTATGTCGCAGGTGGATGAGCGAACAAGAATGGTATTGACCAGTCATGTAAGCTACTTGACCGGTGCTCGTCTGGATTACCGCGCTTTGTATGAGCGGCTCAAACACACTCCGACACTGCTTTTTCTGGATGCAACACAGTCGCTCGGCGCAATACCGGTTGACATGAACAACGCCGACTTCGTTGTATGCAGTTCTTACAAGTGGCTGCTGTCAACGCACGGCATGGGCGTGCTAGCTGTCAATCCCTCGAGGGTCGCGGACTTTAAACCGCGTTCGGTTGGCTGGAGAAGCGTTTCCGATATGTTTGGACCGAACCGCTTTGAATCTTTCACTTTTCATGAAGATGCCCGCAGGTTCGAACTCGGCTATCCGAGCTACCCGACGGTTTACGCGGCGAACTTCTCTACGGGATTGCTGCTTGAGCATGGAATTGACCGGATTGAAAAACATATTTTAGAGCTTGGCGGCAAGGTGATTGAACGGCTTCAAGCATGCGGCTACGAGGTGATGACGCCAACGGAGCCGGACCAGAGGGCGGGCAACATCAGCGTCGTTTTCGAAGATGGTGAAGCGATTGCCAATCATTTATGCGAACATAACGTATACGTGTGGGGCGGGGACGGCCGGTTTCGGGTGTCCGTTCATTTGTTTAACGATGAGGAAGATATCGATAAGCTGTTTGATGCTTTGGAGATATATTGGAATAGGAATCAAAGCATCGTTGTAGATTGAGGAGATTATTCGTGGAATAGGGGGTATTGAGATGAAGGCGTTAGTATGGAATGCGGCGGAACAAATGGATTGGGAAGACCGGGAGTTTCCGGTTCCCTTGGCGGGCGAAGTGCTTGTACGTATTGAGGCGGTTGGCATTTGCGGATCGGAAATCGAAGGGTATCTGGGACATAACAGCCTGCGCAAGCCTCCGCTAATCATGGGTCACGAGTTTTGCGGCATAGTAGAGTCGGCGGGTTGTTCGGATAATAACGCGTTAATCGGTAAAAAAGTCGTCGTCAATCCGTTGCTCTTCTGCGGTCAGTGCGACCGATGCCGCAAAGGCTTAACGCAATTGTGCGAGATTCGGCAAATTATCGGCATTCACCGGCCGGGCGCATTTGCGGAATATGCGGTCGTTCCGGCTTCGGCGGTCATCGAAGTGCCCGAGTCGATAAGCGCATTCCGAGCCGCGCTCGCGGAGCCGCTTGCTTGCTCGCTGCGGGCGACGCGCAGGGCGATGGAGCGGCATCCCTTTGCGAGCGTAGCTGTTTTCGGAGCCGGGGGCATCGGATTGCTTTGCGCAAAGGTCGCTGCGCTGCTTGGTGCGTCCAAAATCATGATTATTGATACAAACGAGGAAAGATTAAACATGTGCCGGAGCGTCGGCATTGACGAGACGGCGAATGCGCGCGAGAACAACTTGGCGGATCGGGCGAAGCAAGCGTTCGGCTCGAAGGGAATCGATGTCGTGATCGATGCAGCCGGCTTCCAGCCGACTAGAGAGATGGCTGTAAAGCTGCTCAATCCCGGCGGAACGTTCATGAATATCGGCCTCGGCATTGATGATACGACACTGCCGATCAACTATGCGATCCGCAACGAAATTGAAATATTGGGATCGTTTTGCTATACAAGACAGGATTTTCAGGATGCGGTCGAATTGCTGACGGCAGGAAAAGTCACAGAGTCGGGATGGACGGAAGTTCGCCCGCTTACCGAAGGTTTTCAGGCGTTCAAGCAATTGGCCGCGGGTAAGGTAACGAGCGGGAAAATTATGCTGAAGCCTTAACCGGGATGCTTTCGTTAATTGGCCATCGTGTGAACATCCTATACTCTCTTTTCTATATAAGGTATTATACAGATATGGAATTAATTACGCGATGGAAAGCTGGTATAGCCATGAAAGAACCAATAACTAGACAGACCTTTATGGAAAAGCAGAGCATGAGCGTCGATTTGGTGGAATATATCAAGCAGCAAATTCTTGACGGAATGCTGAATCCCGGCGATCGGATCGTGGAGACGAAGGTCGCGAAGGAACTCGGCATTAGCCAGACGCCGGTTCGCGAGGCGATCCGGCAGCTGTCCGGCGAAGGCATTATTACGATCGTACCGAACAAGGGCCCAATGGTGCGGACATTCGACATGAAAGACATTTTCGAAGTATATTCCCTTCGATCCATGCTGGAGGGGCTGGCCATTCGTCTGGCCGTCCAGCATGCTGCCGACGAGGAGATCGAGGAACTTGTGCGGTTTTTTGACGAAATGAAACGAAAGATGGTCGACGAAGACGTAGAGTCGTTGCTTCAGGAATCCATACATTTGCACCAGAGCATTATTCGGCTGTCGAATCATTCCCGTTTAAGCGCAAGCTACGATTCTATTACGTTCCATATTTCGCTCGCCGGACGCATCCTCGGCCGGGTATCGACGAAGCAGAAGGAAGTCGACCAGCATGCGGAGTTAATCGATGCGCTCGTACGCCGAGATCCGGATCATGCCGAGAAGATCATGCGCATGCATATTCTTCGTTCGTTCAACGAGTTCAGGGAATTACCTGAAGCAAAGGACTGGATTTACGACGACATCAACTGGCTATAGGAGTGAGAGGAATGGAAGCTAGGGGGGCGGCGCACCCTGCCGTGCGGATACTGGACGACCTGGTGCGCATTCAAAGCGTCAATCCGCATTACGGCGCTGATGCCCGTGGCGAACGGGACGTTGCCGATTACATCGAAGCGCGGCTGCTTCGCGCGGGACTGCAGGTTACCCGGCAGCCTGTCGCGGACGGCCGCGACAACATTATCGCGGAATTGCGTGTCGGAAAACCGGAGTCGGCGTTGCTGTTCGAGGCTCATATGGACACGGTGTCGATCGGCAGCATGCGAGACGCGCTGGTGCCGACTTACCGTGAAGGGCGGCTGTATGGCCGAGGCGCTTGCGACACGAAGGGTGCTTTGGCGGGCATGATCCACATGATGGAGCGCTGCGCGCAGCATCCGGAGCGGCTGAACGCCGATCTTGTGTTTTGCGCTTCCGTAGACGAGGAGCATGCATTTATCGGACTGACGGCGTTCATGTCGCTGAATATGCCGATATCGGGCGCCGTCGTCGGCGAGCCGACGGAGCTTGGCATCGTCGTGGAACATAAGGGCTGCACGCGGTTCGCGGTGCGGACGCACGGCAAGTCGGCGCATAGCTCCGTTCCGCATAAGGGCGACAACGCCATCTATGCGATGATGGACGTCGTACGCCATGTGCGGGAGACGGTGGAGCCGGGGCTGGACGGAATCGACAGCCCGCTGTGCGGAAAGCCCACGATCGTGGTGAGTACGATTGGCGGCGGCAGCCAAATCAACATCGTGCCGGAGACGTGCGATATTCGCGTCGATCGGCGGATCGTGCCGGGAGAATCAGCGGAAGCGGTTCTGGCCGACTTTGAGCGACGAATGAAGACGGATTTGCCGCACCTGGAGCTAACCGTGAATCCGTTGCTGCTTGATCCGGCTTTGAATACGCCGCATGATGCTGAGGTTGTTCAAGCGGCGCAGTCAGTGGCGAGTCGACTCGGAATGAACAAGTCACTGCGTGGCGTAACATACGGCAGCAACGCCAGCAAGCTTCAAGACTGGAAAGGAATTCCCGCGATCGTATTCGGACCGGGGTCCATCGAACAGGCGCACTCCGCCGAAGAATATGTTCCAGTATCGGAAGTGGTGCAGGCAGCAGAATTTTATTATCAATTAGCGTGCAGCTATACGGCCGGCCAGAAGGAGTGAAAGTACGATGAAAAAAGAAATCATTTATACGGATAAAGCACCAAAGCCGAGTGGCGCTTATTCTCAGGCGGTTAAGCTGGGTGACATGGTGTACGTGGCGGGAACTTGTCCGTTTGATCTCGAAACAGGGGATGTGTTATTCCCCGGCGATATGGAGCGTCAGACGAGAATCGTACTGGAGTATATCCAGGAAATACTCCTGGCTGCTGGCACTTCATTGGACCATGTCGTGAAGATGACGTCATTTATCGATGAACTGAATGACTTCCAAACATATAACATTGCTTACGGTGCCTTTTTTCAAGATGAACCGCCTGCAAGAAGCACGTTTGAAATCGTCAAGTTTCCTCCCGGCATGAGAGTCGAAATTGAATGCATCGCCTACATCCCGTCATGATCCAACTGGACGAAGGCATATACATGGTCGGCAGCGGCAAACATGGGGCGCAGATCAGCGATCCTATGGACTGCAACGTCTACGTCGTAGATGGCGGGAACGGGGAATACGCATTAATCGACGCCGGGGGCGGCGTAAATCCGGAGCGGATCGTGGGGAACATCGAACGGGCAGGGATCGATCCGGGACAGCTCAAGTTATTGCTGCTGACGCACGGGCATGGCGATCACGCGGCCGGGGCGGCTTTTTTTCATCGGCGGTACAATCTTTGTGTAATCGCTTCCAAGCAAGTGGCGCAGTGGCTTGCGGCCGGGGATCTCGAGAAATTCAGTGTACCGGCGGCGATTCGGGCGGGAGTATACCCTCCAGACTATGAATATCCGGCTTGTCCGGTTGCCAGGGGTGTCAATAAAAACGATGAAATCGTTGTCGGCGACATCGTGCTGAAGGTAGTGGAGACGCCGGGACATGCGAGGGGACACATTTCTTTCTTGATCGAGCGGGATGGGCGGAAGCTGCTGTTTGGCGGAGATTCGGTGTTCGCAGGCGGGAAAGTCGTTATCCAGAATACGTGGGATTCCATCATTCCCGAGTATGCGGATACGATGGCCAAGCTGCATGCGCTCCGCATTGATAGCTTGTTTCCCGGCCATGGGACGTTTGTTCTGAACGACGCCTGGACTTACATTGAAAAAGCGCACGGCTGTTTTGAACGGCTTGATGTGCCGCCGAATTTATAGAGGGGGAGAGGAAAAGATGGACAAAGTGAAAGTGGGTATTCTCGGTCTCGGCAGATGGGGGATGTGCCATTTGGAGACGTTCAGCGCTCTCGGGCAAGCGGAAGTCGTCGCGATTTGCGACAGCTCGCCCGAGCGGCTTGCGCGTGCCGGCCGGGAATATGGCGTTAAAGAACTGTATGCCAACGCGGACGATCTGCTGCAGCATGAAGACATCGATTTAATCAGTGTCGTTACATTCGAAAGTCAGCACTTGGCGCCGACTTTGAAAGCGCTGCAATCGGGCAAGCATGTGCTCGTCGAGAAGCCGGTGACGACCAAGCCGGCGGAAGCGCGGGACATGCAGGCGGCCGCCGCAGCCAGCGGAAAGCTGCTGCTGCCCGGCCATTTGCTCCGGTTCGACCCCCGCTACGCGGCGATTAAAGAAGCGACCGCAGCAGGCGGCCGGGTCGGCGAGCCGGTCAGCATGTTCATGAAGCGTGCACGGGAGCAATTTTTGTTTGAAACGTTTAAACGCGTGCACACGGTTTTCGAGCTGATGATCCACGACATCGACTTGGCGATCTGGTATGCAGGTTGTCGGGTGACGAAAGTTAAAGCTTACGGAAAATCTTTCTCCGGCAACAGTACGCCGGAAGTGCTTTGGGCGAACCTTGAATTCGAGAACGGGGCGATCGCGGTACTGCAGAGCAGTTGGATGACGCCGGACGCTGTCGGCGTCGAAATCGCCGATGCAATCGAGGTGATCGGGCGCAATGGGATTGCTCATTTCGAGACGAGCAATTCCGGTTTGCAAATGTGGGACGGCAGCGGCAGGCTGACGCCAGATACGAACATTCACGCGAAGCTGCACGGGCAAACGGTAGGCAGCCTGCGCGAGCAGCTGACTTATATTTGCCGTTGTCTGGTCAAGGGCGAAGCGCCGTCAGTCATTTCGTTCGACGACGCCGTGCACGGGATAGAGGTTGCCGACGCAATTGTCGCTTCGTGCGGGAGCGGGCTCGAAATCGCGCTTGGAGAAGCTGCATTAAGATAATACTGATGGAGTGTGCGAGATGATACTCGAACTGCAGGAAAATCGGGATAATCCGGCGCTGGCGCTGCCGCATTTTCCGGTGCGTTACCAGGCCGTTATTTGGCGGAATTGGGGTTTGGTGCCGGTTGGCAAAATCGCTGAAGTGCTCGGTGCCACGGTTGCGCAAATTCGGGAGGCGGCAGCTGCGCTCGGGCTTGCGGAACCGGCGGTCAACATCGAAGCGAAGTGGCAGGAAAGAGGTTATATAACGATTATCCGCGACAACTGGCATCTGCTACCGGTTGCACAGCTGCTGCAGTTGCTTGGTTGGACGGAGGAACGGCTGTCTTTTACGTTGAAGGAAGACGACTTTCTGTGGATCAAATTGGGCAGCCTCAAACCGTGGACGGAGTCGGTTCGTTACCGGGAGTTGACCGCGGCGGAACGCAAGCGGACAGAGCAACTGAAAGAAGTGGTTGCCGCGGGCATCGGCAAGAATGGCGAAGCCTCGAATACCCGGCCGGAAAGGCTGGAGCAGCCTTTTGATTTTCTTGCGCAGTATAAGCAAACTGTAACGCGGCATATACCGGGCAGGGAAGCGGCTGCGGACGAAATCAGGCTGGACGTGCCGTGGACGATTGAGGTCCCAATCGGTATGCCGCTGATTGCGGCTTCAGCCGAGCGATTCGTGAACAATCACGCCCAAGCTTGGGGTGTACGATGGGCCATTCGGGAAGAACAAGCATCGCGGTTCGCAGCGGAAGATGGACCTGTTGTGCGCTTTGCTGTCGCACCGGACGCTTCTCGGTTGGCGGAAAGTCATACGATCGCGGTTGAGGCGGATGAAATCACGATCGGCGCAGTCGATGAAGCCGGCTCGATGCGGGGGCTGCAGTGGCTTGCCGGGCAAATGAAACGAACCGGCGTTCCATACGTCATAGCCGGAACGTACCGGCGCAACTCGAAAATCGACACGCGCATTATTTACTCGTACAGCGCCGTATACGGAGATCCGTTTCTCGAGCCCGAGCTGGACCCGTATCCGGACGAGCTGCTGGAACGCTTGTCCGAGCTGGGCGTCAACGGCGTATGGTTGCAAAGCGTTTTGTACAGCCTTGTGCCATGGGTGCCCGCGCTCGAATTGTCCGTGGATTGGGAGAAGCGCATCGTCGGGCTGCGACTGCTAGTCATGCGGGCGGCGAAATACGGCATCGGCGTTTATTTATACTGCAATGAGCCTCGGTCGATGCCCGTTTCCTTTTTCGACAGCAGGCCGGAGTGGCAAGGACATACCGAGGACGGACAGGCGATGCTGTGCACCTCCCATCCGGAAGTCCAGGAATTGCTCAGTGGCGCCGTATCGTTTCTGTTCCGCGAAGTTCCTGATTTGGCAGGTTTGTTTACGATCTCTATGTCGGAAAATTGGACGCACTGTTACTCGCGAGCGGCGGGAGGCCAGACCAACTGTCCGAGATGCAGCAAGCGGTCGCCCGGCGAAGTGACGTCGGAAGTTAATCGCCTCATCGCTCAAGGTGCGTTCAGGGAAAAACCGGATGCGCGCATTCTGGTCTGGACATGGGGCTGGGCGGCGGACTGGGGCTGGACGGACGAAGAGTTTAACACGGCAATCGCCGGATTGCCGAATAACGTAACGGTTATGTGCGTCAGCGAAGAAGCGATTCCGACTAATATTGCCGGCATTCCGGGCAAAGTGATCGATTATTCGATATCCGTCATCGGACCGGGTGAGAAGTCGCTGCAAACTTGGCAAAGAGCGAGAGCGCGGGGATTGAGGACCGCGGCCAAAGTTCAATTCAACAATACGTGGGAATGCTCCGCCATCCCGTTCCTGCCCGTTTTTCAGCAGATCGAGACCCATTTGAACCGGCTGGCGGCTTCCGGAGTTAGCACTTTGATGCTGAGCTGGACATTGGGCGGCTATCCGTCGCTTAATTTGGAACTGGCGGCCGAGTATTATTGGGAAACCGAAGCGACGAGATCCGGTATTGTAACAAAATCTGGTGTTTCTGAGCTGCTGCAGGGCAAATTCGGAGACGCGGCGGGGCGGGCGATCATACAAGCGACAGCCGCTTTCAGCCAGGCATTCCGGGAGTTTCCGTTCGAACTGAGTGTCCTATATGTCGCTCCACAAAATTACGGCCCGGCAAATCTGCTGCATTTGCAGCCGACCGGACAAACAGCGACGATGATCGGTTATCCGTATGACGATCTTGCAGGCTGGCGTTCGATATATCCGGAATCTTCGTTTGCCGCACAGTTCAAGAAGCTGTCGGTCGGTTGGAAGAAGGGGCTTGGTTTGCTGGAAAAAGCCCGCAAGCATGTACCTCGATCGTCCGAAAGCGACTTCGACGACATGGCAACTGCGGCGACTGGCGCTTATCTGCATTTTTATAGCACATACTTACAGATTGAATTTGTTCGTGCGCGCAATCGTTATCTGACATCGAAATCCGCAGATGTCCGCCTTAAAGCGTGCCGCAAGCTGATCGCGTTAGCCGTCATGGAAGCTGACAACGTCCGGCAGCTTCTTGCACTGGTCAATCGAGATTCGCGAATCGGCTTCGAAGCGAGCAATCATTATTACTATACCGTGCAGGATTTGATGGAAAAGATGTTGAACTGCGCGCATATTACCGGACAACTAAGGCAAGCCGAAGCAGATATAATTGCCGGACGATAATACAGCTAAGGAGAAAAGTTTATATGAAAAAGATTAAAGTAGGCATATCTGGGGCGAGAGGGCTAAGCACGATGATCGGTTTTAAGGCTTGCCCGGAGGTTGAAGTTGTTGCCCTGTGCGACCTGGACGAATCGCTGCTCACGGAAGCGGCGCAGAGATTCGATATTCCGAACACATATCGTATATACGACGATATGCTTGAATCAGATCTGGATGCCGTTGTCGTCTCGACCCCGATGCAGTTGCATGTACCCCAGACGCTGGCCGCTCTTGATGCCGGGAAGCATGTCATGAGTGAAGTAACCGCCGGCGTGACGATGGATGAGTTATGGTGGCTCAAAGAGAGTGTGGAGAAGTCCAACCTTGTATATATGATGTCGGAAAACTACTGCTACATTCCGGAAATTCAATTAATCAACAACATGGTTGAGATGGGGATGTTCGGAGAATTGTACTTCGGAGAAGGCGAATATTTACACGATCTGAAAAGTCTTACGAAAGGCTACAATCGTCCGGACACATCAGGTGGTCAAAGTGAGAAAACGTCGTGGAGAAAATATTGGCAACTTGGCAAACGCGGAGCGTTCTATCCAACCCACAGCCTTGGGCCTGTGATGAAGTGGTTTAAAGGCGACCGAATTGAAAGTATATCGTGTTTTGGGGCCGGTTGGCATACTTCGCCTCAATACAGGCAGGAGGATACAACGCTTACGATATGTCGTCTGGCCAGCGGTAAGCTGATCAAGATTCGTATCGATTGCATCTCCAATCGGCCTCACAACATGTCTTATTATTCCTTGCAAGGAACCAAAGGCTGCTTCGAAGCACCGAGAGGCTTGGGGGATCGGCACAAGGTGTGTTTTACGGACTCATCAGATGACAAAGACAATCTTGAGTGGAAGCCATTGGAGGACTATTATCACTTGCTGCCCGACCGTTATAAACAGGCTTCTGACGAGCAACGGGCGGCCGGTCACTGGGGCGGCGATTATTTCATTGTACGGGATTTCGTCGATGCGATCATCAAGGGAACTAAGCCTTACGTCGATGTCTATGAAGCGTGCGAATGGACCGCGGTCGGACTGTTGTCAGAACTCTCTGCTATGAACGGTGGAAAAGCGATGCAGATGCCGGATTTCAGGAGCCGTTTATATTCGGAACAGATTATTACTATATAGTGAGGGCCATTCGATCTGAGAGTTCAAATTCATTCGACAGCCTGCTTCATACGATTATCTAACATTCGAGGGGACGGAGCGATTTTGAAAATAGTTTCAATCGTCAGGGAGGGGAAATACGTGCTCGGCGTCAAGACAGAAGCCGGCATCATCGATATCGCGGCCGCGTTAATCAAGCATCCGCAGAGCGGTGTTGCGACTGACGTCATGGATATCATCGAAAACGGAGATGAAACGCTAGCGGCATTGGAAATGTATGTCCGCAATTTGCCTGCTGGTGGCGGCGATTACTTGTTGAACGAAGATAAGCTAGAATGGGGACCTTGCGTTACCAGTCCGAAAAAAATCATCTGCATCGGGCTCAACTACAGGAAACATGCGGAAGAGACGAATTTGCCGATCCCGGAGTATCCGATTTTGTTCAACAAGTTCCATAACACGCTTACTGGTCACAAAGCGGATATCTCCATACCAAAGGAGACGCGAGAACTCGATTACGAAGCCGAACTAGTGATCGTCATCGGTAAAAAAGCGAAAGGCGTTTCTAAAGCACAAGCGCTCGATTACGTATTCGGTTACGCTGCGGTTAACGACTTGTCGGCACGAGACCTGCAAATGCGTACGCAGCAATGGATGTTAGGGAAATGCTGCGATGATTTCAGTCCGCTCGGCCCGTACCTTGTCACGGCAGACGAAGTGGGCGACCCGAACGCTCTTGCGATCAAATCGATCGTCAACGGGGAATTGCGCCAGAACTCCAACACGTCGGACATGATATTCCGCTGCGATGAAATCGTCAGCTATATTTCGCAATATATGACGCTAGTGCCGGGAGACATTATATTGACGGGCACACCGGAAGGAGTCGTGCTCGGCCTTCCGCCGGAGCAGCGTGTTTATCTCAAGCACGGGGACGAAGTCACGATCGAGATCGAGAAGCTGGGCCGTCTGACGAACAGGTTTGTTGTAGAAAAAAAAAATGTAGGAAATCGATATATCGCCCGAGTAACAAAAACATGAAATATTGCATCAAGTTTTTTGATAAAAAGTGTGGAACTACTAGAACAGTCTCGATGATGCATAGTTGGATCATCGAGACCGGTCCGTTGTTTTAGGCATGTCTAGCAATTTCAAGTTTAACGACTTAAACCTGTCGCTCATATTTCGTGGTAACAAAGGCTCTAACTCTTCAATAAGCTTACGGATGTAAGTTTGGATATGTGGAGTTGTTTCCTCATTATTGGAGGAGTCTAATCGAAGTATTTGGTCTTTAGAAATTTTGTTAAACCAGTTCAACAACGGATTTTCGTGGGAACCACGCTTTTCTTGGATGATGTGTTCCGTAATGCTTTTTTTGACCTGCATATACTCCTCGGGTCTGTCTTGCTTTAAAAGTGTAAAAGCACAAGAAGCCAACAAAATATACCGAGTCTTAGCACTCTCGGTATACATCAAATACAGCTCGTCAATTGTGCGGTCGATAGATTGGGTGTAATGCGCAGATACTTTCAAATAATCATTTATGATCGAATAAGTTATGGTAATTAGTTCTTCGTCACTGAACAACTTTTCTAATTTCATGTTCGCTTCTTCTTTTTCCATGCTCATTATTAAGTTTTGGTTTATCTCCATAGGATCGTAGATTAATACCTCCAGTTATATTTCGAGGGTACGGAGACGTAATTCAATTGATTATAAAAAATTGTAATTTCTGAAAGGGGGTATCTATCTATGAACTGTTGGAAAACAAGCTCGCAATTTAAGCAAGGCTCCTTGTGCGTGTAAATATACGCGCTAACGTTTGCTATACCGTGCGTGAACATATAATCACTCATGTTTTCTATTATTTTACTTTCGCTATCATGAAACCGCGGAAATGCCTCTTCCGTACGAATACCCCTTGACCGATCGACGTTAATGTACTTGAACACAAATGGAGAGGTATAGTATAAGTCTTGAACCATTTTCAACCATTTCTCTTTTATAGCTGTAGGGGCACCGCTTCTTGCAATGTGGTCTTTAAATGAGCGAAATTGATTCTCGTCTTTTATTCTGGTCGAGGAGTAATAGTACTTTTCCAAGGTATCCGTTTTTAGTAACCCTACCGCATAATTGCCGCTCAGATGTTTAAGCAATGCTTTTTCTTGAAAGAAGTTTTCCTTCTTGAACGTACAAAGCATATCCTTCCAGTCCAAATACTTCCTCTTGAGAATTATCCCTTCATTGCTACTCTTATAATGTTTCACGTGAACCTTCATCGTTTACTCCTAATAAATATAAGATGTTTACATAATTTATTTTACTTGCCGAAAAGAATGGTTACAAACATTATCTATTCGTTTACTGTTGAAAACTGCTATGAGGCTAGCTTCATGTGTGGATACATTTCGGCTGCCGCTGCTGTTTCGTTTATCGCATCAGTCTAATACTTTGCACTCATGATAATATCGGCTCATGCCAGTGCTCCTTTTATTTCCATTGACTTCGAGTTAACATACACGTTATCATATGGGCAAATAACAACTTAAACGTATAAGTACTTAAACGTATAAGTTACAAAACGTTGAGTAATAATACGTTTATTCCAACTCACAAGGGGGATTCGAATATGAAGTCCAAGCGTATGTTTACCGTCATCGTTCTCGCCATTCTTTGCACGATTTCAGTGTTAACCGCATGCGGCAAGAAAGCCGATACCGGTGCGACCCCGTCTGCAACGCAAAGTCAGGGCAATCAGCAGGAGGAGACACCCAAGCCTAATCCGGGAGAATTGAAGCCGGAGGACGGCGCACAGCTGCTTATTTGGGAATCCAAAGGCCCGGAATTGGATTATTTGAAAGCGGTCGCAGAGCAGTTTGAGAAGGAGTATGGAGTAAAAGTTAAGGTAGATGCGGTTCCAGCGATCGATTCCGTGAAGAAGCTGACAACGGACGGGCCGGCCGGAATCGGCGCAGACGTATTCTCTGCCCCGCACGATCAGTTGGGCAATGCCGTTATGGCGGGGCTCGTGCTGCAAAACGATGTGTACGACGAGAAGGCGAAAAGCGAATTTATGGAATCTGCTATCCAGGGGATCAGTAACCAAGGTACGTTATATGGATTTCCGACGGCTATTGATACGTACGCCTTGTTTTACAACAAAAGCCTCATGCCGACGGCTCCGAAGACGTATGAGGACATTGTCAAGTTCGCGGCAACGTACAACGATCCGAAAAACAAGAAGTTCGCGTTTATGTGGAACGTCGGCCAGTTGTACCAATCGTATTCGTTTCTTGCCGGTTACGGAGGATATATATTCGGGAACAATGGCAGCGATCCGAACGATATCGGATTAAACAAGGACAAATCGGTCGAAGGCGCCAAATATTTGCAATCGCTTAAACAAATACTTCCGGTAAACACAAACGACATCAACGACAATATCATTACGGGATTTTTCCAGGAAGGGAAGACGGCAGCCGTCATTAACGGACCTTGGCTACAGGCGAGCTTGACCGACGTAAACTTCGAATACGGCGTCGCGCCGTTGCCGCTGCTGCCGAACGGACAGCATCCGATCAGCTTCTCGGGCATCAGGGGGTTGTACGTGAATTCGTACACGAAATACCCGAACGCAGCCAAATTGTTTGCGAGCTACGCGACGAACAAGACCAATCTGATCAAACGATTCGAGATGACGAAACAGCTTCCGCCTAGAAAAGATTTGATGGAGGACCCGATCATCACGAAAGACGCGAAAGCTGCCGCGTTCCTGGAGCAAGCGAAGTATTCCACCCCGATGCCGTCCATTCCGGAAATGGGCAACGTGTGGGTACCGGCAGGCACTGCGCTCGCTACCTTATGGAACGACAAGCAAGATCCTGCCACCGCGTTGAATAGCGCAGTCGATCAAATCAAAACAGCAACCAAGACGACGAAATAAGGCGGTTTGCGTATGTACTCCAATCATGGTGCTCTGCGATACCGAACGAAAGCCGCGGTATGTTCCGCGGTCTTCATCGGACTAGGCCAGCTATACAATAGGCAGTATGTCAAAGGCCTGTTGTTCATGATGATGACGCAGTTGTTTTTCTGGACCTATTACCCGATCGCTTACAAAGGCATCTTAGGTCTGCTTACGCTGGGGGAAACGCCAACCCGAATTGTCGGCGGTAAAGTCTTACAAGGAGATCATTCCATTTTTCTGCTCGTTAACGGTCTCATCACGCTAGCCATCATCCTGCTGTTTGTGGGCTTCTACGCATTCAATATCGTCGACGCGCGCAAAAACGGGGAGCTTCGTGACGAAGGAGCCCGCGTTCCGGGTATGCTCGATTCGTTCAGAAAAGCGAAATTCCGGCAACTGCCTTATTTATTGCTGTTGCCGGCAGTCGGTTTCGCGCTGTTCGTTACCGTCATCCCGCTCGTGTTCAATGTGCTCATCGCATTCACGAATTACTCGGCTCCGGCGCACATTCCGGATCGGTCGCTCGTGGACTGGGTCGGTCTCCGGACGTTTGCTGATTTGTTTACCCAAGAGGCATGGCGGTCAACCTTCTTCGGAATAGCCGTTTGGAATATCGTCTGGGCGGCGGCTGCGACCGGTACCACTTTCTTCGGCGGCCTGCTGCTGGCGATGATGGTGAATCATCCGGGCATCCGGTTCAAGCGTTTCTGGAGAACGGTATTTATCCTGCCGTGGGCGGTGCCGCAATTTATTGCGATTCTGACTTTCCGGGTGCTGCTCAACGGATCGTTTGGCCCCATCAACGATTTGCTTGCGAAGCTGGGTATCTCGCCGGTACCGTGGCTGTCCGATCCGACGATGGCGAAAATATCGATCATGCTCGTCAACTTATGGTTCTCGACTCCGTTTCTGATGGCGCTCATGTCGGGCGTATTAACGACGCTGCCTAAAGATCTATATGAAGCTGCCGAGGTGGACGGAGCCACCGGGCGAAACAAGTTTTTCGGCATTACGTTGCCGCTTGTGCTGACGGCGACCGCGCCGATTCTCATCATGCAGTTTGCTTTTAACTTCAATAACTTCAACTTGATTTATTTGCTGACGGACGGGCAACCGAATAATCCTGATTATTATTACGCGGGCAGCACCGATATTTTGATTTCGTGGATATTCAAGATGACGTTGAACCAGAGCCAGTTCAACATGGCATCGGCAGTATCCATCCTGATGTTTTTGTTCATCGCGGCTTTTTCCTTATGGAATTACAGGCGAATGAAGTCAACACGAGAAGAGGATTTGGTCTGATGTCCAAGCTGAATCATAAACTGGTCGTCATCGGTATTTATGCGGTATTCGTCGTTTTGCTGGTCGCCATCTTCTATCCGATCCTTTGGGTTGTCGGCACATCGCTGAATCCGGGCACGTCGCTGTTGGTTAGCAATATGTTTCCCGCCGATCCGACGACCGATCATTACGCCGAGCTCATAAGGAATACCGATTTCATGCTGTGGTACTGGAACACAATCAAGATAGCAACCGTCAACGCCGTATTGTCGACAGCTTTGGTATCGTTGACGGCATATGCCTTTTCCCGATTTCGGTTCGTCGGCAGGAAACAAGGCTTGATGGTGCTGCTCGTTTTGCAAATGTTCCCGGGATTCTTGTCCATTATGGCGATTTTCGTGCTGCTGTTGCAGTTAAAGATGCTCGACACGCATCTCGGCATTATTCTGGTGTATGCCGGAGGAGCGGTTTCGATGGGGACTTGGGTTATGAAAGGCCACTTCGATACGATCCCTCGCAGTCTGGAGGAAGCGGCCTTTCTGGACGGAGCAACCCATAAGGACATTTTTTTCAAAATCATTTTACCGTTGTCGATGCCTGCCGTAACTTTCGTGGCACTGAACAGCTTTATTACGCCGTTCATGGATTTTATTTTGCCGCAAATTATATTAAGATCGTCCGACAAGATGACGCTGGCGCAAGGACTGTACAATATGGTCGCCAATGAAACGAACTCCAGCTTTACGTTATTCGCCGCCGGTGCTGTCCTCGTAGCGCTGCCGATTACGCTTCTTTATATGTTTTTTCAAAAGTTTTTGGTTGGCGGACTTGCGTCGGGTGCGGATAAAGGCTGACGGGAGCTCGCAATAGAGAGAGTGGATGGAGGGAGAGCACCATGCTGATTGAAGCGATTTATCACCGTTCCGCGGACAGCTATTGTTACGCTTACGACGACCGTACCATTCATATTCGGTTGCGCGCCAAGAAAGGCGATCTGCAAACCGTAACCGTGCTGCACGGGGATAAGTACGACTGGAACAACACGGCCTCGGAAAAGCAAATGCGGATCATGGCGTCCGACGAGCTGTTCGATTATTGGCAAGCGGAGCTGACTCCGCCGCATTTCAGGCTTCGGTATGCATTCGAGCTTCATTCGGGGGAGCGGAAGCTGTGGTATACGGAGCAAGGCTTTACGGAGCGTAAACCGCAAAACCCGTTGACCTTCTTCGATTATCCGTTTATATGGTCGAGCGAAGTGTTGAAGCCGCCGGCTTGGGTTAAAGAAGCGGTGTTCTATCAAATATTTACCGAACGTTTCGCGAACGGCGACTTGTCGAACGATCCTGAGGAGGTTCGCTCTTGGGATGAGGACAATCCGGGACCGCACGATTATTACGGCGGGGATTTGCAAGGGGTGCTGGATCGGATCGACTATATTCAGTCGCTTGGCGTGAATGCCATATACTTTACGCCGCTATTCGAAGCGAACACCAATCACAAATACGATACGACCGATTATTACCGGATCGATCCGCATTTTGGCGACGTCAGCTTGTTGAAAAAGCTTGTTCAAGCCTTTCATGAGCGGGGGATACGCGTTGTCCTCGACGCCGTGTTCAATCATAGCGGCAAAGGGTTCGCTCCTTTCCGCGATGTGCTGGAGAAGGGGAGGGAATCGGCTTATTGGGACTGGTTCCTGATGAGGGACGAACCGATTGCGGACGGGGCTGTGCCGCCTTATCATTGCTTTGCTTTCGAAGCGCATATGCCCAAGCTGAACACGGCCAATCCGGAAGTGAGGAGATATTTGCTTGACGTCGCTCAATTTTGGGTCAAGGAATGCGATATCGACGGCTGGAGGCTGGATGTGGCGAACGAGGTCGACCACGATTTCTGGCGCGAGTTCCGCAAAACCTTAAAATCCCTAAAGCCCAACTTTTATATTTTGGGCGAAATTTGGCACGACGCGATGCCATGGTTGCGCGGAGATCAGTTCGATGCGGTGATGAATTACCCGGCCGCTGAGGCAGTCCTTCAGTTCTGCGCGCAAGACGCCATCGATGCGGAGACTTTAGCTTCTCAAATCGGCCGGATTGTGGCCAGCTATCCTCAGCAAGTGAACGAAGCGGCGTTTAATATTATCGGGAGCCACGATACGCCAAGGGTGCTTACCGTTGCTCAAGACGTACGCAAGGTCATGCAAGCCGCGTTGCTTCAATTTATATTACCGGGAGCGCCGTGCATCTACTACGGAGACGAGATCGGAATGACGGGCGGCGCCGACCCCGATTGCCGGAAACCGATGGTGTGGGACGAAGCGCGCCAGGATGCGGAACTGCTCGACTTCTACCGTCGGCTCATTGCATTGCGCAAGAAACATCCCGCCCTGCAGAAAGGCTCTTTCGAATTCGTGTATGCGCAAGGCCACCAGCTTGTCGTGCGAAGATCGCATGCCGGCGAACTCGTGTATGTTTGTTTTAATCATGAAGACACCGAGAAATCGATCTCGTTCACTGTGGAGTCGGCGACATCTTTCGTGACGATCGGCGGCAACGGTACTTCCCGAATGGCAGACGAAACGACGATGACCGTTACCTTTCCCGGGTTCGGTTGGCTCGTATTAATAGGGGGCTCTGCGAGCGCTTGACAAACGATATGGCGTATGATTAAATCTCCTGAAACGTTTAAGCGAGGGCGGATGGTAAAGATGAAAAAAGCGACAATCAAAGATATCGCGAAAGCGGCGGACGTATCGATCGCGACCGTTTCCTATATTTTGAACGATGTTAAGACTCAGTCGATTTCCGATGAAACTCGCGTTAAGGTGCTGAAAATCGCTCAGCAGCTTCACTATGTCACGAACCGCAGCGCCCGCTCTTTAAAGCTTCAGAAGACCGGATTGATCGGCATATTATTGTTCCGCGATATAGCTCCTCAGCCGTGGTCCGATTTAAAATACGTCAAAACGTTGTATACGCTCGAACGGTTATGCGGAGAGCTTGGATACCATGTCATTTTTATGCAGGTTGACGGCGACGCTCCATCCTATGACATGATCCGCGAGCGAAATCTGGACGGCGTCTTTCTGATTAACGTAGATCAGGAGAGATTTTCGAGCGTGACCCGGTTTTTCGGTTTCGGGATTCCTGTCTTTGTCATTGACAGCCATATCGAGGATTCGTTGTTTCATAAAATTATGCCCGACTTCGAGAGCAGCTTCCGGGCAGCGGGAGCTCTGCTCGGCACTGCCCCGGAATTTCTTGTCATGGATGCCTACAACAATGCGAAGCTGGGCGATACCGTCAAACAGCTGTCCGGATTGGATGAAGAGCGGATTTACGTGTACGAGAGTAAAGAAGGATTGGAAGATTTTCTACGCAAGTATACAGACTGCAAGGGACTTGTCATGAATGAGTTTCTGGCGAATGAAGTTATGCGGAACCGCGGAACGCTGGAGCGGATTGCGGTACTCTGTACGAGCCATTGCCCGGATATTTTGCCGATTGGCGTTGCGAAGCTGTCGTATGAATTGAACGATTATAAGCCGGTGGTGGGCATGATGAACGGCAACATTCAAGATGCGGATTACAGCAATCGCGAGAAATTCATTTATTTGTCCGTTACATCGTGACTCCCCGGGTAGGAGGAGAAGACTGGTGGATGCGTCGCGATTCATTGCAATCAAAAATTTTCATTCTAATCTATTAAACAACGATCGAGATATGTTTATCTATTTGCCCCTTAGTTATGCAAGCGAAGCCGATAAAAGATATCCGGTTCTGTATATGCATGACGGGCAGCATGTCTTCTTGCAAGATCGGACGGGCGAGTCGTGGGACGTTCATCTCGCCGTCGATCGGTTGGTCGCGGAAGGAAAAATGCGGGAAATCATCGTCGTGGCCGTCGCCCATGTGGAGGACGCAAGAATCGCCGAATATATGCATGCGAATCCGGATGGGTACAACGCGTTCGGCATGAAGAACCAGGGGGAGCTCTACGAGCAATTTCTGCTGCAGGAAGTTAAGCCGTTTATCGATAAGGAGTATCGGACTTTGCCGGACAAGGCGAATACCGCTCTGATGGGATCGTCTGCCGGAGGGCTCGTATCGTACAATATCGGCTTTCGTCATCCGGAGACGTTCGGCATGATCGGCGCGTTGTGCCCGTTTTTTGTCAGCGTGGATTCAGCCACTTTAGGTGAACAATGGCTAAGCCGGGTGTACAAAGAGAAGGCAGAGCTGAAAATATGGATGGATGTTGGCGATTCCGAAGGCTATACCGTCATGGAGAAGCACGTTCGCCAAGTTGCGGACAGCCTCGTCCAGGCAGGCTTTAAGACGGGAGAGGACTTGATGTTTCACGTGGCGATCGGCTCCGGTCATTCTCAGAACGATTGGGCCGCCAGAGTCCATGCACCGCTTCTCTATTTCTTCGGCGAGATCGGTACGCCGATACGAATTGAATTGCACGGCCCTGAAGCCGTTGGCCTGGAAGGACAGCGATGCTCGCTAAATGCAGTCGTGCACTATGACAGCGGTTTTGTGATGACGGATTTGAACGCCCGTTACGTGGTGGCCGATCCGGAGATGATCGAGGCCCGCGCAGATGGAAAGCTGCTGCCCAAGAAGACTGGCATAACGACGATTACCTATATCGGATATGATTTGACAGCCAGATTTGATGTTGAAGTCGTACCTTACGTTTCCGAGATGGTGACGATGGAGATGTACGTGAAAGTGCCGGACAACACGCCGCAGACGGATAGACTGTATGCGGGAATCGAGCTGCCGCCCGTACAAGAGAGACTGTTCGGCGGTACGTTCGAGGTGCCGAGGGACGTCGCTTTTATGTTCCGCATATCCCGCGGACTTGGCAAACACGA
This sequence comes from Cohnella soli, assembly GCF_042655525.1. Taxonomy (NCBI): domain Bacteria; kingdom Bacillati; phylum Bacillota; class Bacilli; order Caryophanales; family Paenibacillaceae; genus Cohnella; species Cohnella soli. The sequence goes on along the minus strand of NZ_JBHSMI010000067.1, from coordinate 850,439 downwards.
GACCGATGGGAAGGGGCGCGAAGTTCCGTACCGAAGCTTTAAAGCCGCGGACGGATTGCGTTTGTATTACGAAGTAGAGAATTGGATAGATACGGCGGACGAACGCTTAGCGGAGGGGTTGCGATGACAAACCGATCCAGTATTTTGCGAATCGAAAACTTTTACTCCGTCAGTTTGAACAACCGCAGAGATTTATTCGTCTATTTGCCGCCAAGTTACGGACAGGATACGGCCAGACGTTATCCGGTGTTATATATGCACGATGGGCAAAACATTTTTCACCCGGCCTTCAACGGTTACTCCTGGAACGTGCATGAAACAGTCGATCGGTTGGTCGCCCTTGGCCGGATGGAAGAAATCATCGTCGTCGGCATCGCGAACATGGGGATGGAGCGGGCTGACGAGTTTACTCATGACTTGGAAGGCGTACTGTACCGATCGGATAAAGTGCGTATCCAGCCGAAAGGCGATCTGTACGAATCCTTCGTCATCGAAGAAGTGAAAGCCTATATCGATGCTGTGTTTCGGACGTTGTCCGGCCCGGAGCATACGGCACTGATGGGATCGTCGCGAGGAGGACAGGTCACCTACCATATCGGGTTCCGGCGTCCGGATATTTTCGGCAAGCTGGCGATCGTGTCGCCGTATTTCTACTGCGTAGACCCCGTGAGCGGTACGGAAGCGCCCCAACTGCACGTCTTTCGGCAGAAGCCTCCGTTGTCCAACATCTGGATCGATCTCGGCGCCCGCGAAGGCACTTTAGTGATGGAGAAACATGTGCGCGGAGTTGCGGAGCAACTGCTCGATTTGGGTTACGCCGCTGATGTCCAGCTAGCGTATTATTGCGATCCCGAGGCCGAACACGTGGAGAAAGACTGGGCAGCAAGACTGGCTTCTCCTCTCGTCCATATGTTTGGGAACAGGGGAGAGGTCCAGTCGTTGACTTTACTCGGCTACGAGGAAGTAAATCTTGCAGGGCCCGCATGCCGCCTGAATCCGATTGCGGCTTATGGAGACGGGGTTGCCATAACGGTCTTGAGACCGTCTTATACGGTAGATGACAGTTCGGTGTTGGATGTTCGCGTGGATGGCACGATTGTACCCCGTCAAATAGGGAAGACAGCAGTCACGGTCGAATACGAGGGTTTTAAGGCAACCGCTATTGTCCGTATAACCGGCGAATAGCTTAATCAATAGAACGATAAAGGGGGCTGTCTTGGGACAGCCCCCTTTGGTTATGACAACTCTAGATGAAGTTAGTTTGCCCACTGGGGGAGACTCCATCTATACACCTTGGGAGCATTCAATAGTCTATAATAGATAGTCAAAAGCGTAAAAAAGCACCCAAGACAGCCGTTTTGACCAACTATTTTCCGATTATAAAGGTTTATGATATTTGTAGTCGCTAGCGGCGATACCTACGGAGGTACGATCCATGAACGAGCAACGGGTCAGAAAAATCGATTTCATGAACCTGGCACCTTATGTTCGCTATATTCACGAGCACAATTCGCAGTCAGAGAGCGGTGGACCTTCAAGATCAGGGTATCGCGTGCCTCCAAGAGTCATCTATGATTACGAGCTCATATATGTGACCAAAGGAGGCTGTTTGTACAATATCGAAGGCGTGGAGTATTTGCTCAGACCGGGCGATCTGCACTTCATGCGACCGCACGTCAAGCACCACTGCTATGACCCGGACGGAAATACGTTTCAGTATTATGCCGTTCATTTTGACCTTGCTTACATGGGGGAGCCGCTGGATTTCGACCCAGGTGTCTATACGGATGTGGATTACCTTCATATCGACCATGTGCCGGTTAACGAAAAGCTGGTGGAAAGGCCGGTTATCGAGCTTGCGGAAATCGATTTCCCGTATGTGATCCATTCGTCGGAGCCGCACGTTTACTTGTCGCTTTATCGCGAGCTTCTGACGGTATTCCAGACGAAGCCTTACGGCTGTCATCTTATTATGAGGGCAATCATGCTTCGCATTCTGCATCAGATGGTCAAGGACATGTCCACCGAAGAAGGGGTCAAGAAGAGCCACCCCCAAGGCGATAAAGCGATCGAAGCGATCCAGTACATGTACGGCCATATGCATGAGGATATCGAAATTAACGATATTGCGCAGTCCGTCTTTCTGTCCCCGAATTATTTCCGGACCCTGTTCAAGCAGGCAACGGGGAAAACGCCCTTGGAATATTTGACGATGCTGCGGATCGACAAGGCCAAGCAGCTAATGGCTGAAGGCAAATACACGATTAATGAGATTTCCGGTATGGTCGGATATCAGGACCGGCATCATTTCAGCAAAGTGTTCAAGAAGGCTGAAGGGCTGTCGCCTCGGAATTACCTCATCTCGCTGCCGATTTCCGATGGCGGAGACAACTTACTTTAACATCATAGGAGGATTATTGATGAGTAAACCTTACGAAGTGGCCGTCTATTATTTTCCCAACTATCATCTCGAGCCCCGTAATGAAGAGTGGCACGGCGAAGGCTGGACGGAATGGAATCTGGTAAAGGCAGCGACTCCCCGCTTTCCCGGCCATCAGCAGCCGAAGGTTCCGCTATGGGGATACCAGGACGAAGCGGATCCGCGGGTGTCCGAACAGCAAATCGCGGCCGCGGCCGATCACGGCATTACCGCCTTCATCTACGATTGGTATTGGTATGAAGGCAAGCCGTTTCTACAGCGCGCGCTCGAGGAAGGTTTCCTGAACGCCGCCAACAACGATCGCTTGAAATTTTCCTTGATGTGGGCGAACCACGATTGGGTCAATATTTTTCCGCTCAAGAGATCGACCGATATTACGTTGCTAACCCCGGGTCCGACACCGCTGGAGTCATTCGTCAAAGCGACGGATTATATGATCGAGAAGTATTTCAGCCATCCTTCCTATTGGCGTCTCGACGGCAAGCTCTATTTCTCGATCTATGATTTGGGCAGTCTGATTTCGGGATTGGGCGGCGTGGAGAGCACGAGGGCCGCGTTGGACGATTTCCGGGAGCGGGTGCGTAAGGCAGGGCTAGGCGAGTTGAACCTCAATGTCATCGTATGGGGCTTGCAAATTCTGCCGACCGAGGTCAAGGTGCTGGAGCCGAAGAAGATGGTGGAGGAGCTTGGGTTTGATACCGCTACTTCTTACGTCTGGGTGCATCATGTCGAGCTCGACGGCTATCCGACGGTTTCCTATCCGGAATACGCACAGAAGTCGTTCGAGTATTGGGATACGCTGCAAAGCGAACACAGCTTGCCGTATTACCCGAACGTATCGATGGGCTGGGATTCTACACCGCGGACGGTTCAGTCGGATACGCTTGCGAATATTGGCTACCCCTACACTCCCGTTCTAGTGGACAACACGCCGGAGGAGTTTAAGAAAGCGCTGCTGGCCGTGAAAGACTATCTGGACCGCAGCAGTCTGCCGACACCCATGTTCACGGTGAATTCCTGGAACGAATGGACGGAAGGCAGTTATCTGGAGCCGGATACGGTCAATGGAATGGGTTATTTGGAAGCGATTCGCGACGTGTTCGGCCCACGGCCGTAAGATAATGAGATTTCTCCCGGGAACTTGTTTCAGGAAGGGGGTCAATTTCTTCCATACAGCTTCTGGTTTGCTGCTGAATTCGAACGCAGCAACGGCTACGATCTCCGGAATTATTTGCCCTGCCTTTTCCGGAATTCGGTCATGAGAGGGCTTCCTTTGGATGCGCAAATAGTGCGGTACGCCCCCCCGCCCAAAGGTGGGGTATTATTTCAAGTAAGTTTAACGACAAAATCATTTGAGGAGTTTACGTTCTCGGCTGGTGCTGGTGAGGGGTATGTAATTTGAATTCGTAATATTTTCTGTAATTTCTTCTGTAATACACGAGAACACCGCCTTAACAACAATTTTCGTTATATATCTTAATATATTGGTGACGATTCTAACGTCGAGGCGGGGATGGCAGCATAGAGCTTATCTAACGTGCAGAACGCGTCGATCATGGGGGAAGAGAGGGCATCGGAGAAATCCGGTGCTTTTTTGTGCGCCCCGGAAAGGTAAAGAGCTGCGCTGCAGCTCTTCTTTAACACGATTTGTTTTTGAAATACTAACTGATTGTAAATTAAGTGGGTGGAGGATATAGTGAAAATACACTGTTTATTGCAATAGGTAAGCATACATTTACAATTATTTGCAAGCTTATTAAGCTAGATTGAATGCGGATATGATAATATAAAGGTGGAAGACATATAATGGCTCAGTTTGATGTGTCGCTGGTTTTGCCTGATACGCTGTATCATGGATCCACAATGGGAGCCATTCAAGGATTAAGGATAAAACCAATCAATAAAGAATTCTGGAAGGATGCGAAGGACTTCGGCGCGGGTTTTTATACAACGATTGATCTGTTTCAAGCGACAACTTGGGCGAGAAAGCCGGTAGTTGCAATGGAACGATTGAATAAAGGTACAGACCCGAGTGCTATGGTTCGAAGTCTCCCAAAAGATCAAATTCCGGTTGTCGCAGTTTACGACTGTAATAGTAATCTTTATACCGATAACATTATCCTGCACGATTATAGAGGCGAGAGTCGGGCGTGGGCGCAGTTTATTCTTTCCCACCGGCACAGCAGCACAGTGGATAATTGCCTTTGTCTTAATGAATTTGGGTGGATCCATCCTCATATCGCTTGCGGCCTTATGGCGGATAATGATACAGGTCAAATTATTGAGGACTTTCGGAGTCAGGGTAGAGACATTCATAACAGGGATGACTTAGAATGGTTTTGGACGCAAATCATTCGAACGCGAGAGGGAAGACGTCTGAATGGGCTAGAGCTTGGCGATCAAATCGCTTTTTCAGCAAAATTATAGAGAGGAGTGGACATACCATGCAGACAGCTAGGAATAATGCGAGCGACGTTTATCGTACAGCGGTGAAGGAATCTCTTGCCAAGAAATTGGCCGCTTCAGGTCGCTTCGATGCCGATGAAACTTTTCGCAAGTATTATCAGCCTATTGCAGACACGTATGGACACGAACCTAACGTTGGAGAATTTGCTGATCGTATGCTCTGGTTAGATGAAATGGCTCATCGAGCGCCTGAACCTGGTGATATGCTTCTGCGTGTCGCTAAGCAGTCGGAAGTAAAAAAGCAGCTAGATAGTGGTTCCATGATGCGAACTGCGTTCACTAGAGCCCTCGAACAATCGAAACTTGCTTCTAAAAGGGCTAGAACAACATCACGGAAACAACGGGCTGTGCTCGCGGCTAGTAAAGCCAAAGCACTAGAAATTAAATATGGCATTAAAGTTACTCATGAATCGAAGTCTGGTAAGTCACTGCATGCTACCGTGCATTCACACGGAGGGGAATCGCCAGAAAGCGGTATTCACAAATAACAGATGCTCAACGATATCCACGCTAAGAGGCGCAAGTGATTTGCTGATAATTCCTCGCTAAGAGGTGCAATAATAAGAATGGGCACAGCATATGCTGCGCTCATTCTTTTTTTTTGCTCTGAAGGCTTTCCAGCCGGCTAAACTGGGCAGTTATCTTCAGTGTGATATGTTGTAATATGGAAAATGAAACATTAGTCATATTAGGATGTGACGAGATGGGGAAAATCAAAGTCAAGGATGCATTGTTACTTAGTTCACCCAACCTGAAGGAGATGAATAAAGATTAAGAATAGATTCGAATTTACTGCTGTTGTTTTAATAGGCAATGGCGAGTTAACAGACGATTTTACGATCGAAATCGCACAAATTGCTGACCGTTTAACCGAACAGATAGAGATCGCGAAGAAAGCGCTGCAGACCATAGCGGAGAGTACTGAACAAGGTAATGAGGCAGCCAAGGCCATAGCCGCAGAAGCTCTGGAAGCAATGATTAAGCCTTAGGCTCAAGGGCAATCTGCGCGTACGTGAAGGAAGGAGCTGTACGCCGGGGCATCTGCCGCCCCGGAATACAGCTCCTTGTCTTTTTATTTCGCAAGCTCGCCGAACCTGGAGAAGATGGCGAGCGCGGGGTCGATCGGCACTTCGGCGCGCTGCACGTCCGCCGGGATCGCGATCGTCGGCGTCGGGCGCGGCCGCTTGCCGGCGAACTGAGGCAGCCACTCGGCCTCCGCCTCCAGCATCTCCGTCACCATGTCGCGGATTTCCTTCAACGTCAGCACCGACGATGTCAGCGGGTCAAGCGCCACCGCCTGTACGACCGTCTCGGGATCGCCGCTCTTGGCTGCCAGCACGGCCAGCCGCTGCACGTTGATGTTCGTCAAGTTCAGCGCCGCGCACTGCGGCGGCAGTTCCCCGACGATCGTCCGGTGAATGCCGGTCCGATCCGCATAAACGAGCCCTTCCGCGCAGCAGTCCTCCGGCAAGTTCGCGATCATGCCCTTGTTGCGCAGGTTGCCGCTGAACTTGAATGTCTTGCCCGTCTCCAACGCCTCGATGATATAGGCGCAGTACTCGACGCTTCGCGGCGGCAGGTCCGCCGGTTCGTCCGCGAGCAGATCGGTTTCCTTGTACTTGTTCGCCACGTACGTGCACCAGTTGTAATAAGCGCCCGATTCTCCGCCGAATGCCGGCTCGTCGCAGTACAGCCCCAGCGCTTTCGAGCTTTGGCGGAACCATGGCACGTACTCGGACAGATGGCCCGTCGACTCGGTCATGAAGTAGCCGAAGTGGCGGAACACTTCGGCGCGCACCTTCTCGTTGACATAGTACTCGGGCTGCTCGAACTTCTCGCGCAGCAGCGGGTATAAGTCTTTGCCCTTATGCTCGATTTTCAGGAACCAGCCCATATGGTTGATGCCGCCGGTAATGAAGTCGATCTCGTTCTTGGGCACGCCGGTGTAGCCGGAGATGAGGTCGAGCGTCGTCTGCACGCCGTGGCACAGACCGACGTACTGGATATTCGTCTCGCCGAGCGCCCAGCAGATCATGGCCATCGGATTGACGTAGTTGAGCAGGACGGCTTTGGGGCACAGTTCTTCCATGTCGCGAGCGATGTCGAGGACGACGGGAATGCTGCGCAGGGCGCGGAACACGCCGCCGGGTCCGAGCGTGTCGCCGATGCATTGATCGACGCCGTATTTAAGCGGAATTTTGTAGTCGAGTTCGAAGGCGGACAAGCCGCCGATCTGGAACGAGCAGATGACATAGCTCGCGCCGCGCAGCGCCTCCCGGCGATCGGTCGTAACGACCGTGCGGGCTTTGAGCCCGTTCGCGTCGATGACACGGTCGATGTACGCTTTCACTTGCGACGTCTTCGACGTGGACGGCGCCATCAGGACGAACTCGGTATCTTCGAGCGCAGGCGTGGCCATGATGTCGAGAATGAGCGTTTTGCAAAATACAACGCTTCCTGCTCCGATAATCGCGACTCTTCTCATGGGCTTGACCTCCATCATTCTAAATGGAATATTTTTGGATTCTGTAATCGATATACTGCTTGGCAATGATCAGATCGTTAATCGCGTCCTTGGCATCGCTTGGAGCAGGGCGTTCGCCTCGCACGGCTGCGAGGAAGTTGCGCGCCTGATTGCGCATCGCGGACACGTTCGGCAAGCTCGGCTGAACGACCGAAGGCGGGGCGATAGACGGCTGGTCGCGCATGACGGTCACCGTACCCGCGCGCTGGCGAACGAGCGGCGCCGGCAGATCGACGCGTACGGAGCCGTTGTTGAAGCCGACGAGAACGCGTTCCTGCCAGTCGTAGCTGTTGTGGTAAGGCGCCATCTCGAGCGCGACCGTCACGCCGGAATCGCTTTCGCCCGCGAACAGTACCCCTTTGCGGTCGACGTAAGTGATTTTGTAGCTTTCTCCGAGGAAGAAGCGGATCGCATTCACCTGATGAATGTAGTAGTTGACGAAGATGTCGAGTTCCTGCGACTGCGCGTCCGTGTAGTACGCCGGGAATTTCTCGGAGTCGATCGGCGGATAGGGCTCGTCGGAACCGATCGGCATGTCCGCGCCGCTGATCCAATCGCCGGGCGGCATCGTGACCCGGACGTAACGGAGCTCTCCGTATTCGCCGGACGCCTTCCATTCGTCGACGATTTTTTTGGCGTATTCCATCGCCGGGTCGGAGCGCTTATGGTAACCGACCATATGCAGCGTGCCGCTTTCCTCGCCGATCCGGACGAGCTCCCGCCCCGCCTCGACGGTCAGGGACAGCGGCTTCTCCGTAAATACCGGAACTTTGGCGCGCAAAATATCCGGAATGAGCGCTATATGGCTTCTGTACATCTGCGGGGCGACGATGGCGTCGACTTTCGCTTTTTCCAGCAGTTCCAGATGGCTGCCGTATACTTCGGGCACCCCGTAGCGGTCCGCGACCAAACGCGCCAGCCGCGGGCGCGGCTCGGCCAGCGCGACGACCTCGCATTCTTCCTTCAGCACTGCGTAATTGCTCAGATGCGCCATCTGGCCCATGCCGCCGACGCCGACAAATCCGATTCTCAGCTTGCTCATGCTTGATCCTTCTCCTCCGGCCCCTGATTTTCGAATAAATATAACCCGTCCTTACCCGGCGCGACGATATCGGGATAGCCGTTGCCGGTCAAATCCTGCACCCAGAAGTAGATGCCCGCGCCCGATGCCTCCCCGGCCGGACCGAAATCAATGACATGCTTCTCGAACGCACCTCCGTTGATCCGGTAATAATAGATGCCGATCGGATCGTGCGCCCCGGGATCGCCGTCGTTGTGCGCGCGATATCTTTTGCCGGTTATAAGCTCGGGCTGTCCGTCGCCATCCAGATCGGCCAGCCATAGGTCATGGAACTGCGAACCGCTGTCGTCGATCAGGTGTTTGATCCACGTTCGCGTCCCGTCCTCCGCCAGCCGCTGCTCATACCAGTGCAAGCCGTAATCGTGCGCTTGCCCGACGATCAGGTCGGTCAGTCCGTTGCCGGTGACGTCGTAGCCGAGAATCGGCACGCTGGCACCGCCGAGCGAAAATTCGGGGTGGAACCGCCATGGCCCGGCGAACGGATCGTCCGGCTGCTCCAGCCAGCCCTCGTTCAGCACGATATCCATCCGGCCGTCGCCGTTGACGTCCGCAAAGCCCATGCCGTGGCCGCTCGGTCCTTCGCTGATGACCGTCTTGCGGAAACGTCCAGTTCCTTTGCCATCCGCATCCCGGATAAGCTTGTAGAAGGCTTGCGGTTCACCAGGCGTGTTCGGGAAAATTTCCGGCACGCCGCACCCGTCGATATCGTAAAAGCGGATCGTCTCGATGCAGCCGCATTCGTCGATGTCGAACGTTTCCCACGGAACGCCCGCCTCGCCGGGGTTGCGCCGCCAGCGCAACGTCCGGCCCCACCAGGCTCCGGTTATAATGTCGGGCCAGCCGTCGCCGTCAACGTCCATCGGGTAGTCCGAGAAGTCGTCATGATACCCATCGATCGGCATGACTTCGGCGATGAAGTGTTTGCGCGCATAGTCCGGGCCTTCGTACCAGTACGCCCCGCTTACGATGTCGGCGATGCCGTCGCCGTTCACGTCGAATACCGCGCAAGCTTCGTACTTCTCGTCGGACAGCTTTCTTTTGACAAAACGGATCAGTGGAAGCTCCTCCTTCATGCGATTATTGATTCTTGCAAATCACCAGTTACAATCATTACACTAAGAAGAGAAGTAAACATGAATCTAATGTTAAATGTAGCGGAGGAATGCGTTTGCAACAATAATTGTGCTTGCGTACTTCCTATCTGATCTTGCGAGGTGCCGACTTGGACAGCCATTCGATTTTTATCTCCGCCCCGGCCGTGATCGGGGGGTTCACGCTAGAGAAAGGAGAGGACGACCCGTTTCGGTTCGACCTGCACAAGCACGATATGTCAGGCGAAATGTTGCTCGTGGAAAAAGGCGCGGGCGAGTTTGAAATCGGAGGCGTCGTCTATGAAGCGACGGAAGGCACGCTTTTGTTTTACCAGCGGGGCGTGTGGCATAAGGAGGCGTCGCTTAAGCATCCTTTCCGAATGACGTATATTGGCTTTGCCGGTTTGCAGTTGCAAGGGCTGGATCGCGATCACTTCTTTGCGCCGGGCGTTAAGCCCGTGCTGCAGCTTGGGGAGCATTATCCCGAAATCCGCGGCCTGATGCATGAATGCACTGCAGCGATGCGGAGCGGGGAGCCCGAGGCGGGAATGATCGCAAACCATCATCTGGGCATTCTGTTCGCGAAGCTGGCTCGAATTGTCCATTACGCCCCTACCCCGGACCGTGCTGCCAAACCGGTGCGGGATGCGGTGCTGCATGCCAGAAGATATATGGAAGAAAATTATCGCAATCCGATCACGCTCGAGCAGCTTGCGAAAGAGACGTATACGAACAAATACCATCTGGCGCATCAATTCACGGAGAAATTGGGGCAAAGCCCGATTCAGTTCCTGATCCGTTACCGTATGGAGGTCGCCTGTTATTACTTGCGGGAGACGGATTATCCAATCGGTCAAATTGCGGAGCGGGTCGGCTACCAGAGCGAACCGTCCTTCTTTCACGTATTTCGCAGAACCGTCGGTACGACGCCAAATCGTTATCGGGAAAACAAAACAGCGACATGGATCGATTCTTAAGATCCTTGTCGCTGTTTAACTTTAGCGCTATTAAATATTGCTTTCGATCGCTTTTACCGTGTCACCCTCAATGAATACGGGCTGGTAATAGTTATTTGCGGGCAAATCTCTTTTGCCCTGCAAATTTTTAATGACCCAGTCTGCTGCGTCGCGTCCCATTTGTTCTTGGGGGTGCGTCAGCGTCGTAAGTGGGATACTGGCGTTTTTGGCGATATACGAATTGTCTTGTCCAATGATGGATAATTCGTCTGGAATCGAGATCCCTAATCTCTTGCAGACATGCATGACTTCCACGCCTACCTCGTCGTTATAGCATACTAGCGCGGTCAATCCATCCCGATAGTCCGTCAGAAACTTTTCCAAGTTGGCACCCAAATCTGATTTCGTCGTCGTATCGAAAGAAAGCACAAGCTCGGGATGGAACCGCAACTTGGCTTCCCCAAGAGCTTTAATACATCCCTTCATCCGGAGCTTCCCTTGCAAATCATCCATTTTCGCGATAATGCCAATCCGTGTATGTCCTTTAGAGATCAGTTCCCGAGTTGCGATATAGCTGGACTGAACGTCATCAAGACAGAAGAAAGGAACATCCAGCTCTTCATAGTAGGCATTGATCATCACGAACGGAACATCCTGCTCCTTAAAGGTCAGGTAGTAAGCGATATTAGGATTGTATAAGTTGCTTCTGGTGGGCTCGATAATCAATCCATCCACGCCGTAGGACAACATCGTCTCCAACGCTTTTTTTTCTTGCGCAACATCGTTATTCGTACTCGCGAGCAGCAATGAATAGTTATCTTCGTTTAATCGGCTTTCGATTCCGCGGATAATGGAGGGGAAGATGTAATCCGAGATGTAGGTCGTGATGACGCCGATCGTTTTTTTCACGGCTTGCCCGTTCGACCTAGTCCGGTATTGACTGCTGACGTAGGTACCGGATCCCTTTTCGCTTCTTAGAAATCCCTCGTTCGACAACTCCAGAATCGCCTTTCGCGCCGTCTGCCGGCTAACGTCGTAGCTGATCTGCAAAGCGGACTCCGTAGGAATTCGATCGCCAGTTTTGTACGCTCCCGACAGGATATCGCTTTTAATATCGTCAATGATGACTTGGTACTTTGGCTTCACGCAGTTCACTTCTTTCATCGGCGTTTGAAGTTTAGCTCAACAAGTGCGTTTTCCGGAACTCGCTGGGTGATTTTCCCGTCGCTTTCTTGAAGAGGGTGCTGAAATAGTTGGCGTTGGAATATCCGACTAATTCGGCAATTTCCTGCACGGACAATTGCGTATTCAACAGCATTGTTTTAGCCTCGCCGATTCGTCGTTGGATCAGGTAATGGATGGGCGAGTAGCCCATTTCCTCTTTGAAGATGTGCGACAAATAGTAGGGGCTAATATACAGATGGTTGGCAATTTCATGAAGAGGGATGTCTTGGGAATAATTCAAGTCGATATATTGTTTAATCCTGTAGCCGAGAGAATCGTTCCTGACCAATAACTTTTGCGGCTCATGCGCGTTCACGATCCGAAGAACGGACACCAGCAACGAAATCATGATATTCTGGCACACCGTTTCGAATCCGAAATCTTGCGACCGGAGTTCTCTGAACAAAGTAGAAACATACCCTTCCACCTGCCGGCTATTAGAACCGGTTGAAATGACAGGGGTGGCGTTCAGGGGAATGATATTGCCTGCCTCGATCCCTTTAATCTGTAGATTTCCTATGCCGCAAAAATAAGTTTTGAGAGGGTTGGCGGGGTTGGAGCGCTCTTCATGCAAAACTCCGCAATTGTAGATGATCATGTCGTCTTTGCTTGCAAAGTAGTCGTGATCATTGATTTTGAATTGACCTTCGCCTTCGCTTATATAGATGATCTCGCTGAAGTCGTCATGTTTATGACTAGGGAAATTCCAGTTCGGCTCTTCGGATATTTGTCCCGCGTAGAGAAGAGTAGGAAATCGATCCTGCCGGAAAATGCCCTCGTCGTTTCGTTCGAATGGAATTTGGACCATGGTCGACCTACTCTCTCCATGTTGTAACCACATTATAAACAATAGCAGCCAATGACAACAAGAAAGTGAAGATAAACGGGGTTGATCAGCAATAACAAGTATTCACCCGCTGTATATAGCGGGTTATGCTTGTTTTGTTAGGAGCGAAATCAAGAGGAGGACGAAGAACAGAATGAATATGCAGCAGAAAATCGCATTAACCTTGGAGAAAGGGGACGGCGTTTTCCGGATGGCTCCGGTTTTCGTTCCGCGTCGTTTCGCTCAGGCAGGGAAGCGGCTTCGCCTGCATCCGGATGATTATTATGCTTATGGAGCCCAGCGCGGGTCGATCAAGGAAAGGTGGTTTTCTTCGGTCATTCCGGCCATGAACGGACCGCTTGCGAAGGCGGATGAAGGGATGAGCTATGTAGCCGTTAATGAGGATGCCAGCGATAAGTTCCTGTTTCGCGATGCGATAGAGCAATTGGGTGCAGCCATCATCGGAGACGAGTTGTATCGTAAATACGGGACATGGCCCATGTATTCCAAGTTTTTCGATTTTGAGACGCCGCTGTTCCACCATCTTCACCTGGATGAAGCTTCGGCGAACTTAGTCGGAAGGATGGGGAAACCCGAAGCCTACTATTTTCCGCCGCAGCTCAACAACCATCCGGGTTTATTTCCGGTTACTTATTTCGGGTACGACCCGGATGTGACAATGGAGCAAGTGCGCGATCGTCTGTTGCAATTCGAGAGCGGGGACAACCGGATTACGGAGCTTTCACGGGCTTACCGCATAGAGCTTGGCACCGGCTGGTATACGCCTCCCGGCGTTGTGCACGCCCCCGGATCTTACTTGACTTACGAACCTCAATGGAACAGCGACGTCAATTCCGTACACGAGAACGTCGTTTCCGGCGAAGTTTACCCGTATGAATTTTTGGCGGAAAATTGCCCGGATAAGGAAAAGAGCAACATCGATTATATTATGGGATTAATGGATTGGGAGAAAAACGTCGATCCGCATTACAAGAAAAATTATTTCCGTCCTCCGATCGCTTGCGGGCATTCCGATGAGCGACATACGGAAAAATGGATCACCTACGGCAACGAATATTTCGGAGCGAAAGAGCTGACGGTGCAGCCTGGCCGGACGGTCGTCGTCAAGGATGCGGCAGCATACGGAACCGTTCTGATTCAGGGACACGGTACCTTCGGGGTGCACGAGGCGGAGGCAGCCGGCATGCTGCGCTTCGGACAAATGAGCGGGGACGAATTTTTCGTCAGCGAAAGCGCGGCAAGGCAAGGAATTACCGTCACGAACCGGAGCAAGTGGGAGCCTATGGTGTTCCTGAAGCATTTTGGACCCAACCATCCGGACATGCCCCGATAAAACCATTCAAGAGGAGACTTTCTATTATGTCGAAACAAGTATTCGAGCAGAAGAACGATAAGATTAGAACGGCATTCCAAGAGCTGAAGAAGAATTATCCCGAGAGATTGAAAAACAGGCTGAATTTGTCTTGGAGCAATTGGGGCTTCGGTATGGAGTCGCTTGAAGAGTCGGCGAAGAGACTGCAGAAGGCAGGCATCGGCTATATCGAGCTGCACGGCAATCATTATGGTCCCGACCTTGGTTACCGCGTCGATGAAACGCGCGCTATATTGGAAGGCCACGGGATCCGGACGGCTGGCGTATGCGGCATGTTCTCGAAGGACAACGACTTGTCGAGCAATCGCGCCGTAGATCGCCAAGCGGCAATAGACTACCTGAAACGGGAAATCGAGTTCACTTCCCGGATGGGAGGCTCTTATCTTCTTGTCGTACCCGGAGCAGTCGGCCGGCCGGGGAAATACGATGACATGGAGCTGGAAAGAAGCGTGGAAACGCTAAAGCTCGTTGCGGATTTATTCGTGCAATACGGCGTCAAGGCTGCAGTCGAGCCGATTCGCTCCGCCGAAGTGAGCTTTGTGCACACGATCGCGGACGCGCAGAATTATATTCGTGCCGTCGATCATCCCGGCGTACAGCATATTAACGCGGATGTATACCATATGCAATCGGAGGAGTCCCATATCGGGGAAGCGCTGCTGGCGGCCGGAGATCAATTGCTCAATTTGCATATGGCCGATAGTAACCGCTGCGCGCTAGGCGAGGGCTCGCTCGATTTGGATACCATCATTATGTCGCTTTACTTGCTCGGTTTTAATCGGGAAGGCAGATATGTCACTCCCGAGCCGCTCGGTCCCGGCGGGGATCCCTATCCGGCGATGTACGGCAAACTGGACAAAGCGAGGTTAGATCATATGGTGATGCAGACCGCGTCCTATTTCCGCGAGCGCGAAAACGAGCTTCTTAAATAAAAAAGGGTGGCACGGGGGATTGTTCCTGTGCCACCTTCTTCGTATTTTGATCGCTACGGGAGGAGCTAATCGTACAGCTTCAGCTCGCGATATTCCTGCGGGGTCGTATGCGTGTATTTCTTGAACATTTTGATGAAATAACCTTGCTCCAGCCCCACTTGTCTCGCGACCTCATGGATTTTCAAAGAGGTTTCCCTTAGCAGCGCGGCGGCTTTGTCGACTCTCCTCTCGGCAATGTATTCCGCGAGTCCGTACCCGGCCGTTTGCTTGTACAACCTGGACAAATACGAGGCATTGAGGTTCACTACATCGGAAAGCTTGGTCAGAGAGAGATCGTCATGCAAATGCTCTTTGATGTACTGGTTCAAGCGGGTGATGATCGAATGGGATTTTTCCTCTCGTTCGTCATGCCGCTTGACGAACAGTTGCGCGGCGACGTTCTCGAAATAATGCGCAGCCGCTTCCCAATCCGGATGGTCGTCGATTCTCATCAGCCCGTCGAAGTCTTGCCGTTCCAGCAGATCTTGGGTCGCCTCCACCCGGTTCAGATAGGACAAGATCATCGTGGCTATGTTGTAATACATCTCCGTATAGAGAAAAGGATCGTGCGCTGCGGATTGAAGCATCCCGCTGCATAGGGAGGCGAACTCCCGAGCGTCTCCCCCTTCCAAATAAGATTCCAGCAGGGGAATCGTTCTTCTTTGGCTCGCGATGTTCGCTATGTTCGCGTTGTCTCCGGTTGAACCGGCGCTTTTTAAGGCTGCGGATGGCTTCTCCGATGCAGGAATGTCCGTTAGGAGACTTTCTCTGCCCAGTCCGAGCCCGCGTCCGAGCAAACGGGTCAGCCTGTTGAAGACGGAAGGCAGTTCGCTCCATGAACAGAAGCTGCCGTGGGTCACGAACGAAACCGGAATATGGAGCACGCTGCGGCTGGCGGACTGGACGGAATCCAGCGTTTCGTGGATGCGTTGAACGAACGCGGGCCCGTTTCCGTCGTCGACTTCTTTCGGTTGGATCAGCCAAATGAACTTGGTACGGTCATACGACAGGGTCGCGATCGAATAGGTAGAAAAATATTCTTGAGAAATGTTGTGAATGGCGAACAATAGCAACTCTCGATCTGCAAAGGAATAGTCACCCGGCCATTCATCTACGCGGCCGACGACAAGCAATACGGGAAGAGCCGTGCTTAAGGAGATACCGAGTTCCGCGAATCGAAACTGAATGCCCTCATTGTGCAGACGTTCCCCGCTCAGCAGGCTTAACAAATACTCTTTTTGCAGCAGCGGCTTGGCCAGATGCAACTCTTGCCGGGCTTCTTCCATTAACTGTTCTTTCTCCCATTCCTCCTGCAAGCCGGCGATGGCATTGTGGAACGCCTCGAGAATCCTTTCGTCGCCTTCCGTCTTTAACACATAATCCAAGCCCCCATGACGCATGGCGGTTTGCACATAGGAAAAATCGTTATACCCTGTCAGGAAGATCGTCTTGCAGAAGGGCCACTGTTCTTTGATGAGTTGTTGCAGTTCCAGCCCGCTCATGCCGGGCATCTGAATGTCGGCGATCACGATATCGATCTTATGCGCCGACAGTCGGGCGAGCGCCTCCGTGGCCGAATAGGCTTTCAGCACATCGAGCTCCAATGAATCCAGCTCCAGGAATAAGTCGTACAATCCATCTACAATGATCGGTTCATTGTCGATAAGCAATAATCTGTACATAAAGCGGAACCTTCCTTTCTCCAGCTACATTGATGTTGTTTGCGGTAGCCTGATCGTCACTTGGAACTCCCCGGATTCCCCTTGGTCAATCCTAAGACCGTATCGGGAACCGAACTGAAACTGCAGGCGTCGGTGCACGTTGATGAGACCCGTCGTCTCCAACCCGGCGTCTTGGGCTTCCAGCTTTTTCCGAAGGCTTTCGATCAGGGCCTGATCCGTGTATCCCCCGTTATCTTCCACTCGAATGAGCAAGCTCATCTGTTGTTCGGCAAATTGTACCGTTAGTTTCGCGCCGGTTTCTTTCTTTTCCAAACCGTACTTGTACGCATTTTCAAGGAGTGGTTGCACAATGAGCCGAGGCACCATCAAGCCCGCATAAGCTGGCGGCAGCTCTCCGAATACGACCTCGATCTGGTGGGCGAATCGGATTTTTTGGATTTCCACATAGTTTTTGGCATGCTGCACTTCTTCGGCCAAGGTGACGTTATCGCTGGAGTTGCGCGTCATAAATTGAAAATAGTCGGACAAGTACTTGGTGAATCGGATTTGATTTTCGTCCCTGCTCTTTTTGGCCAGTCGATACAAAATAAATAAGCTGTTGTACAGGAAATGGGGGTTGATCTGTGATTGCAACTGCTTGAGCTCGGCATGCTGAACGCGAAAGTTTTGCTCGGATACTTCTTTGATCATCTGCTGAAGCCTTTGAACCATTGTGTTGAATTGCGTGTACAAATACTTGAACTCATCGCGGCCCCGATAGTCGAAAGCGATGTTCAAGTTGCCCTGCTCCACTTTGCGAAAAGCACGTACCAAGGTTTTCAAAGGCTGATGGATGAGGCGGTACACGGAGTACGACACGATCAGAATGACCACGAAAGTCAGGGCGGAAATCATCCAGAACCATACGGTATATTGGCGCAGCGGGCCGAGTACGGTTCGTTCCCGTTCATACATGATCAATGTCGTCCCTAAAACTTTCGATTGCTCGAAGGCGACTAAGTAGTTCTGTCCGTCGGCGGTCACGGAATGAAGGTCTGCGGCGATGGTATCGTCCGCTTGAATGACGGAATCGATGGCTTTCAGAATGCCTTCGGGTTCGTCGCTGCCGATTCTCCAGCCGTCTTCGAAATTGACCAGCATCGTATTGCCGGCCGTTTGGCTCGTAAATTGCAGTAAAGCGTTTTTCAGCAAAGGGATCGAGATTTCGATATCGACGACAAAATCGGGCGTCAGGCGATTCGATTTGATCGGGTACGGCAAGCTGATAAAAAGCCGATTCTGCCAGTAGATAAAAGGCGACTCGAAGATGTTGGTAACGACGTTGAGCGCCTCGAACTCGTCTTGTCGGATGACGCCGAAGTTGTCGTCGGAGATCGTCCTGTCGATTGCGGGAATATGAACGCTAGCCTCCTGGATATAGTTGCTCGAATTTTTGATGACGGACAATTCCTTCTGCAGGCTTCGGATTGCTCCTCGTTGCTCGTAATAACTCATGATCTCTGTGCGGTTACTCAATAAATCCAGGTCATCGTAACCGGCAAACTCCCTCATGATTTTGATCGTGCGCGTGAATTCGTTCTCCAGCGTGTTATTGTAGAAATGAACCTTCGATAACATGGAGTTGGTGATCTCCGTCTTGACGCTGGCCGAGCCGTAGAGATTCATGACGAGGCTGAGCGCGAACAGCGGCGTCAGCACGATCAGGAAGGTGATGATCAGCTTCGGGTAAATTTTAATCGTATCGAAAAGCGCTTTCATAATGGCTCCCACCCTGCTTCGACATGATATAAATGTTTTGATTCGCTAATAAAGGGCTTGATTCCTGTCGATCTGGCCTCCACGTCAACAGAAAACGATAAACGTAAAAAGAGTTCTATATTTGATCAAGGTCGAGCCCATTATAATCAAATTTGCAAGCGATTCCAATCAGTCGATTGAAAGGGGAAACACAGAATGAAAGGCCACAAATTGCTCCTGATAGCTCTCGCATCGATGCTCGTAGGGTTGACGGCCTGCAGCAAGAACAATGAAAATGCCAAAACGTCCGATACGCCGTCTTCGCCCCCGGCGTCGACCGCGTCGCCGTCCGCTTCAGAAGAATCGCCCGATCCGTTCGGGAAGTACGATCCTCCTTTAACGCTGTCGACCGTAAAAATTTTTGCGGCGGCCGATAAGTTCGAACCGGGAGAAACGCCGGAGAAAAACACTTGGACGGACGCAATCCTGAAGGATCTAGGCATCGCCATCAAGCTCAATTGGTCTGTCGTCGGCGATGAGCCCGGCGGAGCGGGGGAGCAGAAGCTGAACATCACGATTGCTTCGAACGATATCCCGGACATTATCCCGGTTAACGCCAAGCAATTGAAGCAGTTGGTAGATAACAATATGGCGGAAGATCTGACCGACGTTATCGAGAAATACGCGTCTCCGCTGTACAAGAAATTTCTGGCGTCCAACGGCGGATTGGCTTTGAAAACGGCCACCTTCGACGGCAAAGTGCTGGCACTCCCGCAAACGACCGCCGGCATCGACGATGCGCCCATGATTTGGATCCGGAAAGATTGGCTGGATAAGCTGCAGCTGCCGGAGCCGAAGACGATGGGTGATATTCTGGCCATCTCCGAAGCGTTCACGAATCGAGACCCGGACGGCAACAACAAGAAGGATACCTTTGGTCTTGGGGTCGGCAAGGATCTGTATAACGGAGCGTTGCACGATGTGACCGGCTTCTTAGAAGGGTATCATGCTTATAAAAATCAGTGGGTTGAGGACGGCAGCGGCAAGCTAGTCTACGGCGGAGTTCAGCCGGAAATGAAGACCGCTCTCGCCAAGCTGCAAGAGATGTTTAAGGCGGGGCAGATCGATCCCGAGTTCGGGGTGAAGGATGCAGGCAAAGTAAACGAGTCTATCGTCGCAGGTAAAATCGGCATGTTCTACGGCGCGCACTGGAACGCCTTCTGGCCGCTGCCGGATGCCTACAAACAAGATCCGAACGCCGTCTGGAAGCCGTACCCGATCGTATCGGCGGACGACAAGCCGGCTATACCGTCCATCGGCCTCGGCGCTGGCGCACCAAACTATTTTGTATTCAAAAAAGGTGCCAAGCATCCGGAAGCGATCGTTAAGCTCGCGAATTATTATGCGGACAAAGAATACGGGTGGGACACGGGCGGCATCGACCTGTCGTTCCATCAACCCGTACCCAATCCGAACGGTTACGTCCGCTGGAAGTTCGCTCCCGTGTTCGCGACCGATCCCGAGCAGAACATCAACATTTACCGCGGAGTCAAAGCGGTAGTCGAAAACAACGATCAGAACGCGCTGAAAAACTTGCAGGTGAAAGACAACTACGACAATTACACGAAATTCACCAAAGACGGCGATAAGACCCAGTATGCGACCGCGCTCTGGTCTGGCCCGCAAAACTCGGGGCTGAGCGTCCTCGACTATTACTTGAATAACAAACTCGGGCAGTCGGATAAATTTTACGGTTCCAAGACGGACACGATGATCGACAAGCAGTCGACGCTGGAAAAGATGCAGTTGGAAACGTTCACGAAGATCGTGATGGGGGCCGCTTCCGTCGATTCATTCGACCAGTTCGTCTCCGATTGGAAGAAGCTTGGCGGCGATGCGATTACGCAAGAAGTAAATGAATGGTACGCCGCGAACAAATAAATGGATGGAGCGGGAGGTGCGGGAGTCCGACGCTTCCGCATCTTCCGCCTAACCGACTAATGGAATTTGGAGGGAGTCCAATGCTCTCACATCGATGGAAAAGGCTCCTGCCGCTGCACTTGATGCTATTGCCCGCTCTGACGCTGCTGCTCATATACGGATATGGACCGATTACAGGAATCGTCATCGCATTCCAGAAGTTTATGCCTTCCAAAGGCATGTTCCATTCGCCTTTCATTGGACTGGATAACTTTAAATATGTGTGGAATTTGCCGGACACGAAGCAGGTGCTGGAGAATACGGTAATCATTGCGCTTTTCAAAATCGTGCTGAACTTACTGGTGCCAATCGTCCTGGCGCTGCTGTTGAATGAAGTTCGCCTGAAGCTGTTCAAAAGAACCGTGCAGACGGTCATTTACTTGCCTTACTTTTTATCCTGGGTGTTGCTGGGCGGCATCTTGATCGATATTTTGTCGCCGTCTCAAGGTATCGTCAATGATATTTTACGTACTTTCGGATTCAAACCGGTGTTTTTCCTGGGAGACCCGGGCTGGTTTCGGTTCACGGTCGTCTTCACCGATTTATGGAAGGAAGCTGGCTTTAACACGATCGTGTTTCTGGCAGCGGTCACGAACGCCAATCCGTCCCTGTACGAAGCTGCCGTGATCGACGGGGCGAACCGCTGGAAACAAACGCTGAGCATTACGCTTCCGTCTATGCTGCCGGTTATTATTTTGCTTGCTACCCTCAGTCTCGGCAACGTGCTCAATGCAGGATTTGACCAAATCTTCAATTTATACAGTCCGCAGGTTTATAGCTCGGGAGACATCTTGGATACGTTCATATACCGGATCGGTCTGATCGATACGCAGTATGGCGTGGCAACCGCTGTCGGCTTGTTCAAATCCGTCATCTCGTGCGTGTTCATTACCGTCTCGTATGTCCTGGCATACCGTCTAGCGGGCTATCGAATATTTTAGAGAGAAGTGTAACGGATATGGTTGGAAAAAAGACGACCTCTGGGATTGTATTTAACCTATTTAACTATAGCTTTCTGACGCTATTGTCCGTGCTGGCGCTCTTTCCTTTCCTGAACGTGCTGTCGCTGTCTCTTAGCAACAAGACGGCTGCCGCCGCGGGGTTGGTCAAGCTGTGGCCGGTCGATTTCACCCTCTCTTCCTATAAGTTCGTTTTTTTACGGCACGAATTTTTTACGGCATTAGGTATTTCGCTCGAACGCGTGCTGCTGGGAACCGCGTTAAGCATGATCGTCTCGGTTCTGGCTGCCTATCCGCTTTCCAAGGAAGAGAGAGCTTTCCCGGGACGCACGTTGTATGCCTGGGTTTTCGTCTTCACGATTCTCTTTAACGGCGGATTAATCCCTTGGTATATGACGATTAAAATGACGGGTATTTTGGATTCCATATGGGCATTGGTGCTCCCTGGAGCGGTACAGGTGTTCAATTGCTTGCTGCTGCTGAATTTTTTCCGCGGCTTGCCCAAGGCGTTGGAGGAAGCGGCGTTCGTAGACGGAGCGAGTCACTGGACGACGTTAGGACGTATCTTTGTTCCTCTCTCGACCCCGGTATTGGCTACCGTTACGCTGTTTACCGTCGTAGGTCACTGGAACTCCTGGTTTGACGGGATCGTGCTGATGAACTCGCCCACGCAATATCCGTTGCAAAGCTATTTGCAAACCGTGGTTGTAAAAATGAACACTTCGACGTTCGCCAACATCGACCCTGTGCAGGCGAAATTGCTAGGCGAAATTTCGGATCGAACCGTGAAAGCCGCGCAAATTTTCATGGCAACCTTGCCGATTTTATGCGTGTATCCGTTCCTGCAAAAGTATTTTATGTCCGGGATCGTGCTAGGTAGTGTAAAAGAATAGCGCTCTCACCGGCTTGCCAAGAGGAGATGTCGTACCCGTGAAAAAAATTGGCCTGCTTTATGCATTCTTATTCTTCCTGCTCCTGGAAGGGGGCGCCAAGGCACTCGCCGCTTCTCATTCGGACCCTGTCACCGTTTGTCAATCGTCGGAGCTTGCCGCCATGAGTATGAATCAGTTGGACGCGCCGCTCATCACTTACACCGTCGGGGCAAGCCGGTACTTTATTCATTCGGAAAACTCCGGCGACACGTTCCAGCTATTCTCCGGTACGCTGGATGCGCCGTGCGGCACGCTGGAGTGGGAGAAAACACGCGCCCAACTGTTCACCAATCCGAGCGCCATTCAAGGCATGCCATGGCTCGTGAGCGCTTACCAGGACCCGAACGGGCTTCTCGCTTTCGTCCACGTCGAGCATGCCGGAGCAAGCACCGATAAAGGTAAGATCGGCCTTGCCTGGTCGACGGACTTTGGCAACACGTTCACGTATTTGGGCGATATCGTCGTTCCTTATGGCAATCCCGACTTCATCAATGTGCAAGGCGCGCCCTATATTATTAAAGAGGGCTATTTCTACGTCTATTACTCCGATGCGAACGCGCCCAACGTCCAAGGAGCCGCAGTTGCACGGGCGAAAGTATCAGATGTGATCGCCGCAGCCAAGAACGGTACGGTAACGTCTTGGAGCAAATATTACAACGGCGCGTGGAGCGAGTCCGGAATCGGCGGCAACTTCACCCCGCTCGTTCAAGCGAATGGCATTACCCATACGAGCGCGGCTTACAGCACCTATTCCGGCAAATATTATTTGGCCACGACGGTCATGGCGTGGTACGGCTCGCAGTCGCCGACGTGGATCAAGCTGTGGGAATCATCGGATGGCATTAATTGGACCCTGTCGCAAACCGTTGCCGAGGACATCGGCGGCAATCTCGCTCCGAATGCCGGCTTTCAGTATGTAACGATCGTCGGGACGAACGGCAACAGCAACGGTACCGTCGGGCAAACCTTCTATCTCTACAGCGGTCTCAAGCCATACGAATCCGATAAAGCCGTTCGCCGCTGGACAATCGACCTGGCAGGAACGACGACCGCAGCGACCTATCCGGCACTAGAAAACATAACCCGTAAAGTAAGCTATTCCAGCTCGTCCAATCTGCATTCTACCCAAACGGCGGATAAAGCGTTCGACCGTTCTCCTCTTACCAATTGGCAGGCCGCGGCAGGCTCCGGGTTTAACGGACAATGGCTGATGGCTGACTTCGGCGCTGCGACGCCGTTCAACAAAGTGGTGCTGACGGAATACGGCAGCCGGACGACCGGCTATCGCATCGAGTACTGGGACGGCGCATCTTGGCAAACCGCCTATACGGGCACTTCGATCGGTGCGACCCAAGTACCGAAGACGATCACCTTTCCCGAAGTAATTGCCCAAAAAGTGCGTATCTATTTCACCTCGGGCTCAGTAGTGCCGATCATTTACGAGTTCGAGGTGTACGACGACCCATCACCTATCAACCTGGCTCACACAAAAACGTTTTCCAGTTCGTCTGATTTGAATGCAAGCCAGTCGGCCGACAAGGCGTTCGACCAACTGCTGCCGACGAACTGGCAATCGGACGGCTCGGGGTTCAGCGGCCAATGGCTGGCCGTCGATTTTGGCGATAATCGGACATTTAATACGGCCGTGTTGAACGAATTCGGCAATCGAACGAGTGGGTATCGGATCGAATATTGGAACGGCTCCTCCTGGCTTACGGCATATACGGGAACAACGATCGGCGATTACAACGCCTACAAGTTGGTTACGTTCCCAGCCGTCACCGGCAGCAAAGCGCGCCTATATTTCACTTCGGGAACCGGTTCGCCGATTATTTACGAATTCGAGCTGTACAACCGCCCCTCGGCTTCCAACCTGGCAACGGGCAAATCGTATGCAAGCTCCTCCAATCTGGATGCGACCCAGACGGCATCCAAGGCGTTCGATCTGTCGCCGGTCACGAACTGGCAAGCGGCAGCCGGCACCGGCTACACTGGGACATGGCTGCAAGTCGATTTTGGAGCCGCCACCACATTTAACGAAGCTGTCATATCCGAATATGGCTATCGCACGACAGGCTACCGCATCGAATATTGGAACGGCTCCGACTGGCTGACCGCTTATTCGGGAACGACGATCGGCGACTTTTACCATACGAAAACGATCGTATTTCCGGCAGTAACCGGCAGCAAGGCACGTATTTACTACTTGTCGGGAAGCGTCGTGCCAATCGTATACGAATGGGAATTGTATTACCGGCACTAATGGCCGTGCGTTAATGTGGACTAACCATTACAAACAGGAATGGAATGTTGCCGATGAAGGCTATCGATGTTACAGGCAATTGGGAATCCGATTTTTTGCCGGCCGACCGGATTCAGACGAGGGAACCGAAAGTGGAGCAGGGACAGACAATCGAATTCCGCCAAAGGCTGCAAGTTCCTGCGGGAATTCACGCCCTGGAGTTGGTCTACTGGCCGGATCAGGACAGCCGCTTGGGCAAAGCGATCGAGCAGAAATTCGACGGCTTCGACGGTCTATGCATTAACGGCTTATCCGTACGGTTGGCTTTTCAGCGTATGGAGGGGGCAAGGGAAGGATACCGCGCCCTTGTCCAGCTGGAAGAGGCTCAAGGTTCAGAGAGAGAATTGCAGCTCGCGCTTGCCCTGTGCGCTTCAAGACCGTTGTATACGAGATTGATCGGGAACGCCGGTCGGAATAGCGGAGGAGGCGCGTATCAAGCGCTTCCTCCGTTTTCCGATGGGCAACTGGCAATCGTCAGAGGTATCCCGTTCCATATGTCGGAGCTCAACGAGTTCGAGATCAACGATCTGCTGAAGGACTCCCCCGGGGATCGGGGAAGCTTGCACCCTTGGAATGACGGGATGACGCTTCCGTGTCACGGCGCGAAAGTCGGAACCGCCCATTTCCTCGGCATGATCCACAGTATCGACATCGCGAACGGGTCATGGTTTTCGCCGAAGGGAGATCACGGATTCTCTCACTTTGTCGGAGACAGGGCAGGGGAAATCTCGATTCGCTGGATGGACGGAGAAGAGTCCGTCATTCCGCTCGTATTCGGATTCAATATTTGGTATTCCCGCGCGTGGGACATGTTCTGGCATTGGTGGATGTACGGGCAGTATATCGGCCATCTTGGCGATAAAATGTTCAGCGGCCGGGAAGACGGAAGGGAAATCGTCGAGGAAGCCGTCGCTCTCGTCGATGGCATTCGGGCCATGGGATCCTTAAGCTCTAACGCCCGATTCGTATTTTCCGTCGACTTGGGCGGGCGCGAAGTGGCGTCCATCTCCTTGAAAGGTGACCCGATGCTTTACGGTCATCCCGTCGTATCGGCCGTTACTTTGGAAACCGCGGAGCTTTGCTCCGAGCTGCCGACGCTGCCGGATTTCGGTTCGGTCAAGAGCGTTCGGAAGGCTGTCAGTCTGGAGCGAATTGCAGCAGGCGACTGGCAAGATCGGGTCGAGCGGCTGCAAAAGCTGTTGTATACGTATGTCGACGAGCTTCCCGTTCTGAATGAACCGCTGGTTCCGGACGGATATTTCGGGCCGCGCTACCGTTTCGAGGGGACGCCCGATTCGGTGTACGCGAGCACTTTTTTGTACCGCAACGGCCCGGAATGCGCCGCTTATATCGCAGACAACGGAACGGACTGTTCATCTTCCACGGCAAGGAAGGCCATCCCTCACTATATTTACGGGATGGGCATCTGGTTCGGGTTCGACCCGGTCTTCGGCAGCCTGGATAATTGGTTCAAGCTGTACCGGGAGCGGTCGCCCGGGGAGCTGCCGGGGATCAGCGAAGCTTGGGCTCGCGGAGTCGGAGAGCTGTTGAGGGAGTCGCTGGCGTTCGGCTACGACAAGTTCGTCCGCTCTTATGTCGACTGGCTGGACAATGCCTTGTTTACCGAAGCGAATCCGCCTCATTGGAACAGGATCGTAGGCCGATCGTGGTACATGACGTACGAGGTTGAGGTTGGAGGGACGGTCGAGAAGGG
This sequence comes from Cohnella soli, assembly GCF_042655525.1. Classification (NCBI taxonomy): domain Bacteria; kingdom Bacillati; phylum Bacillota; class Bacilli; order Caryophanales; family Paenibacillaceae; genus Cohnella; species Cohnella soli. The sequence continues at coordinate 824,161 of NZ_JBHSMI010000067.1, read as the reverse complement.
AAATCGGGAAAACGACGGTCACGGAATCTGCATGTGGGGCCGTTACATGGTCTGGCATTGGATGGGCAGACCGGCGGACTGGAACGAGCGGCATTTCGCCGCCACGGAAGCGGCGGTGAACTGGATCGAGTGGCAGCTCGCGAACGATCTGATCCGGCCGGGCGTTCGCAAAGACGCGCTATTCACCGAAAGCGAATGCGCTCACGGCTCGTATGACATTTACTCGTCTTACAACTGCCTGCACGGGATCAAGCTTTCGGTCCGGATGGCGGAGCAGCTCGGAAAGACGGAGCTTGCGGAACGCTGGAAGCAGCTGTACGAGCGGCTTCGCCAAGGCATCCTGCTTCATTTGGTCGATCAATCGGAGGACGGACCGATCTGGCATACGGAAGAGGACTGCTATTGGCAGGACCATGCGCATAAGCTCGTGCCGATCCAACTGGCCACGGATGGCGACTCGTATACGCCGTTGGAAGACTGGGCGGCCGGCGACTCCACGGATCGAATCTTTTTGGAGATCAGCGAGAATTCATACAAGCATCTGATGAGAACGGAAAATTACAACTGTTTGCGAATGTATGGGTATGGTCAAGGGATGATGACTCAGTCGGCGCTGCTACTCGACCGGATGACGGATGCGGAAAGGTTTTTGCATTTGATGCTAACCCATGCCTATTTGCCGCACATGGAAGGTTGGGCTGCTCCGGAGGGGATTATCGTGCATCGCTCCGGCGCGTATTATTTGCCGGTCAACGGGTACATGGGCCAGGATTCGCACGTCGCGGGCAGCACCAAGGCGGTTCGCCTGCTCCTCGGCATCGATGACAACGATCCCGATCATTTGCGACTCGTTCCCCGCTACCCGGCTTCCTGGACGAAGATGTCCATATCGGAATATCCGGTGCTGACCGGCCAAAGGAGGCAAACGATAGCTTATGTTTACGACCGTGATGAACTTGGAGACGTGTGCGAGCATACGTTCAGCTTCGAATTGCAACGTCCGGCAGATCGTATCAGCGTCCGCCTAGGACCTTTTCCATCCGATGCCGAGATCGATCGCGCATTCTGGAACGGGAGCGATATTCCATTCGACTGCGTGGCGTCAGGAGATAGCAAATGGGTATGGGTGCGGAATTTGAACGGAAAATCGGGCGTCATTCGAACCGTTTACAAGGGGATTACGAGCGGAGCCATTAAGGGCTAACTCTTTTACGGTGTCGCGACATGTTCATCCAATAATATGTACGTATAAAATATAATAATAATTGACATATGTACGTACAAATAAATATACTTAGGTATCATTAAGAGCGGCAGGGGTGATGCGTGAGCATGAATGAAATCATGATGGAAGCGATAACCAGAGGGGAAACTTCGCTAGGAATCGAATTCGGTTCTACGCGGATCAAAGCTGTGTTGATCGATCGTTGTTTTAAGACCATCGCTTCCGGAAGCTATGAATGGGAAAATCGATTGAAAGACGGATATTGGACGTACAACCAGGAGGACATCTTTACTGGCCTCCAATCCGCTTATAGTGAACTAAAACAGGAAGTGGAACGAAATTACGGCATTACCCTCAGGACCGTGGGTTCGATCGGGCTTTCCGCTATGATGCATGGTTATATGGCATTCGACAGCACCGGTAAGCTGCTGGTCCCGTTTCGAACATGGCGCAATGCAACAACCGGCGCGGCAGCGAGGGAACTGACTGGCCTTTTCCAATTCAATATACCCGAGCGCTGGAGTATCGCACACTTGTACCAAGCCATTTTAAATCAGGAAGAGCATGTCCCTCGTATTGATTTCTTGACGACGCTGTCCGGATATATTCACTGGCTTCTGACGGGCAATAAAGCGATTGGCATCGGGGATGCTTCGGGTATGTTCCCTATTGATGAGGCAACCCATAACTACCATTCGCTGATGATCAAGGCATTCAATGAGCGAATCGCAGCCAACCATTATCCGTGGGAGCTTGAGGATCTTCTCCCTAAAGTTTATCTCTCCGGAGAGCAAGCGGGCGTATTGACGGAAGCGGGAGCTCGGATTGTTGACCCGGCGGGGGACCTGCAACCCGGTATTCCGCTATGCCCTCCGGAAGGGGATGCCGGGACGGGCATGGTTGCAACGAATAGCGTGAGGAAACGTACGGGCAACATTTCCGTGGGTACCTCCGTTTTTGCGATGATCGTGCTGGAGAAAGAATTATCAAAGGTCTATCCCGAGATCGATATCGTCACGACGCCGAACGGCAGTCCTGTCGGCATGGTGCATGCCAACAACTGCTCCAGCGATCTCAATGCTTGGGTGGGATTGTTTCGCGAGTTTTCCGAGGCGATGGGCTACGCGGCGGACTCAGGGAAGCTGTTCGGCGTGCTGCTGAATAAGGCGCTCCAAGCCGACCCGGATTGCGGCGGGTTGCTCAGCTACGGCTATCTTTCGGGCGAGAATATTACGGGCATTGAGCAGGGCCGGCCGTTGTTCGTTCGCTCGCCCGAAAGCAGCTTTACTCTGGCTAATTTCATGCGCACACATCTATTCACTTCTTTCGGAGCTTTGAAGCTCGGCATGGATATTTTGACCGAAAACGAATCGGTGAGCATTGATGGCATTATGGCTCATGGCGGCCTATTTAAGACGCCTGTCGTCGGACAAAAAATAGTCGCTGCAGCGCTGAACGTACCGATCTCCGTGATGTCCACGGCCGGTGAAGGCGGGGCGTGGGGAATTGCGCTGCTGGCCTCGTTCATGGTCAACAAGGATCACGATGAAGGTCTGGAAGATTTTCTCGAACAGAAGGTTTTTCAAGATGTCGAAGGGCAAGCAATGGCACCGGATCTTGCGGATGTGAGAGGGTTTGAAGTATTCATAGAGCGTTACAGGGCAGGACTGGCTATCGAACATGCTGCTGTAAACCATCTGCTGGAGAACAGGAGGGGTTAGCCTTGCTGGAACAGCTGAAAGATGAGGTATATCAAGCCAATTTGGAGCTGCCGAAGCAAGGCCTCGTGAAATTTACTTGGGGTAATGCCAGTGCAATCGATCGGGAAAGCGGTCTTTTCGTAATCAAGCCGAGCGGAGTCAGCTATGAAAAGTTGAAACCCGGCGACATGGTGGTCGTGGACCTTGAGGGCCATGTGGTCGAAGGGGAATTAAGGCCCTCCTCCGACACGGCAACCCATGCTGTATTGTACAAACATTTTCCGGAAATCGGCGGCATCGTGCATACGCACTCTACGTGGGCAACCATTTGGGCGCAGGCGGGACTGGACGTTCCGGTTATGGGAACAACGCATGCGGACACCTTCTACGGGGCGATCCCCTGCGCTCGTTTTTTGAGACAAACGGAGATTGATCGCGGATACGAAGCGGAAACAGGCCGTGTCATTATTGAAACGTTCGCGGAGCGCGGATTGAATATCATGGCGATCCCCGCTATCCTGCTCCAAGGGCATGCGCCGTTCACTTGGGGGAAAGACGTGCAGTCGGCGGTCGTAAACAGCGTCGTGCTTGAAGAGGTTTGCAAAATGAATTTATACGCGCGGCAATTAAATCATTTTGCCAAAGAGCTGCCGGCAGGCATTCTGGATAAACACTATCTTCGGAAGCATGGACAAGATGCCTATTACGGGCAGAAAGGATGATTCGGATGTCGACAACAGCGGCTAAAGAGTTTTGGTTCGTCGTAGGTTCGCAACATCTATACGGGGAAGAAGCGTTAGCAGAAGTCAAAGCGCACGCGCAGCTGATGACGGATGCCTTGAATAACAGTGGCGCGCTGCCCTATCCTCTCGTCTTGCAGGATCTGGCGGTAAGCGCGGATAAAATAACAAGCATCATGAAAGAAGTCAATTATCGTGACGAGGTGGCGGGCGTCATCACATGGATGCATACGTTCTCGCCTGCAAAAATGTGGATTCGCGGAACGAAATTGCTGCAGAAGCCTTTGCTTCACCTCGTAACCCAATTCAATGAAAGCATTCCATGGGCAACGATCGACATGGACTTCATGAACTTGAACCAGGCCGCTCACGGCGACCGCGAATACGGCTTCATCAATGCCCGGCTGAAGAAGCAAAATAAAATCGTTGTCGGTTATTGGGAACGCCCGGAGGTGCGGCAACGGATTGCCGAGTGGATGGACGTTGCGGTTGCCTTTAATGAAAGCTTCCACATCAAGGTGGCCCGTTTCGGCGACAATATGCGCCACGTTGGCGTAACGGAAGGGGACAAGGTAGAGGCTCAAATTCAATTCGGGTGGACCGTGGATTATTATGGCATCGGAGATCTCGTTCAATACGTGAAATCCGTTACAGAGCGCGAAATCGACGATATGATGGACGAATATGCGGAATTATACGAATTTGATTATGGCACCAACAGCAAAGATAGTTGGAAAGCCAGCGTCAGAGTGCAAGCAAGCTACGAAATCGCCATCAAACGTTTCTTGGATGAGAAAGGCTACAATGCCTTCACCACGAACTTCGAAGATTTGCATGGAATGAACCAATTGCCCGGGCTTGCCGTTCAACGTCTGATGGCTCAAGGCTACGGTTTCGCCGGCGAGGGCGACTGGAAGACGGCAGCGCTCGATCGTCTGCTGAAAGTGATGAGCCGCAATCAAAACACCGGCTTTATGGAGGATTATACTTATGAGATGGCGATCGGCCAAGAATCGATCCTCCAATCCCACATGCTTGAGGTAGACCCTACATTGGCTGGCAACCAACCGAGAATCGTCGTTTCCCCGCTCGGAATCGGCGGTCGCGAAGATCCGGCACGCCTCGTATTCGACGGTAAAGCAGGCGAGGGCGTCGTCGTATCCATGGCTGATTTCGGTACTCATTATAAGTTGCTTATCAACGAGGTTGTCGCATTCGAGCCGACAGTTCCGGCCCCTAAGCTTCCCGTGGCTCGCGTACTGTGGAACGTGAAACCGAACTTCCAAGACGGGGTAAAAGCCTGGATCGAGAATGGCGGAGGCCATCATACCGTCGTCTCCTTAAGCCTGACAACGGACCAAATCATAACCTATGCGAAACTGGTTAACTTGGAGTACGTCGTTATTAAGTAATTCATAAACTGACAAAAAGAGAAGCCGAATCGCCGGCTTCTCTTTTGTACTCTTTACTGAACGTAATTTCGATGGTCCACGTTCTCGGATATTCCGCTAAGCGCTCTTCCGGCATGCTCGTCCGATTGTTTGCGAACGGCCAAATCCGCCAGGGCGACGACGCCGACCAATCCGCCTTTTTCCACGACGGGCAACCGGCGAACTTTCTGGTCGAACATCAGCTGCGCGGCATCATCGATGCTCGTATCGGGCGATATTACCGCGATGTTGTCGGACATGACTTCCGCAGCCGAGACCGAATCCGATTGCTTGTTCGCATACCCTCGAACGACCAAATCTCGATCCGTGACGACGCCTTTCAGCTTATTGCCTTCGACGACCGGCACGAATCCGATATCGTTGTTTTTCATCAGCATGGCGATATCGAATATTGTTTCTTTAGCGGTAACCGTCTTCAGATCCGTGCTCATGATTTCGCGAATGGAACCCAACGATAATCATCCTCCTCAACAAAATGGCAATCGTCTATAGGTTGGCTGATACGTTATCGTTTCATGCATTGGAATACCGTCATTTCGGCTTCGCGACTTCGATCTCGGCATATTCGCGAGCGGCTTCGATATTCGGGAAAATGATCTTGGCACCGTCGACCATCCGCTCGACTTCCTCGTCGTCGAAACGAGAGCTGAAGTGGGTGACGACGAGTCGCTTCGCTCCCGCCTGCGCCGCGATTTCGGCGGCTTGGCGGAAGGTAGAATGCCCGTATGCAAGCGCCTTTTCTTCCATGCCCGGCGCGAAAGTCGCTTCGTGGACTAGCAGATCCGCTTCCTTGCCCAATACGACCGCATCGTCACAAGGCGTCGTATCCCCGAGAAAGGCAACCGCGCGTCCTTTGATCGGAGCGCCGGTTACGTCCGAAGACCGAACGAGCATCCCGTTATCGAGAAGAACGTCTTCTCCTCTTTTCAGCTTGCCGAGCAGCGGTCCAAAAGGAACGCCAAGCCGCTCGAGCGCGGCCAAATCGAGCCGGCCGGGCGACGGACGTTCCGTCACGCGGTACCCGAAGCACCGAATCCGATGCTCAAGTTCGCGAACTTCTACCGTATATTGGTCGTCTTCGATCAGCATGCCGGGTTCCGCTTCGATCGTTTCCAGCTCGTAATCGAGATGTGCTTCGCTTAGACGAAAAGCGCTTTCGACATATTCGCGTATCCCCGGTGGGCCATACAGCTTCAACGGTCCGGCGCCTTCGAAATAGGAGCGACTGGCGAGCAAACCGGGCAAGCCGTACAGATGATCGCCATGTAGATGGGTGATGAAGATGCGGTCCAATTTGTTCAGCTTCAGCTTCGATCCGAGAAGCCGGTGCTGTGTACCTTCGCCCGCGTCGAAAAGCCAGAACCGATTCCGCTTATCGAGCAAGAGCGCGACCGAAGTCACGTTTCGCGCCTTCGTCGGCCTCCCGGCGCTCGTCCCTAGAAATATGATCCGCAATCGCGCACCTCCTCGAATGGTTTGACCTATTTTCCGCAAAAGCCTTCCGGAATAGTCAACCGCTTCGATGATCTGGACATCCTCAGAAAATCCGGGGCATAATGCTATTGACACATCAGCTACTACGTGTTACTTTATAGCAGTAGTAAGTAACACTGCATACCTGTCATACAGAATAGTGAAGGGTGATTGTAATGGAAAACTTAACGGAAATGCTCAAGGGGGCGCTTGAGGGCTGCGTTCTTGAAATTATAAGCCGCCAAGAAACCTACGGCTACGAAATCACTCGGCAGCTGAACGCCCTCGGCTTCACGGATGTTGTAGAGGGAACGGTGTACACCATCCTGATCCGGCTTGAAAAGAACAAGTTGGTGGAGATCACCAAGAAGCCTTCCGACATGGGACCGCCGCGCAAGTTTTTCGCGATCAACGACGCGGGGCGCGACGAACTGCGGAGGTTCTGGGAAAAGTGGGAGTTCGTATCCTCGAAAATTAACGAGCTAAAGGAGAGACAACAATGAATTTTTGGGAAAAAATCACCGGCAGCGACATGAATAAAGAAATCAAAGCTTTCGAAGCGCGAGCCAAAAAGCTGCCGGCTGATTATCAAGCGGCATGGGAAAAGATCAATACTCATCTTTGGAGTCATGCCAATTTCACGGGTCGCAACCTCATGCCGATACTTGATGGCGTGCTTGGCCTGCTGGAAGTATCGGCGGCGGACGGTCAGAGTGTCCAAGAGGTTTTGGGCGACGATATCAAAGGCTTCGTTTCAGCGCTGGCCGGCGAAGAAGGCGCTATGTCCGTTCGCGACAAGTGGCGCAAGCAACTCAACGATAATATCGCAAAAAAATTAGGTAAATAAGGAGGGAAATAAAATGAAAATTCGGGATATCATCGAAGGCAAAAAAGAATGGCGAGCGCACATGGCGCGTGTCAAAGCACTCCCGCAAGATTATCAGATTGTGTATAAAGAGATGCAAAAATATTTCTTTAAGGTCGGCCCTGCCGAGTTAACCGAAGGGACGGGGGGGACGGGGTTGCTCTCGGGGATTGTCGATCTTTTTGAAGAAGGCGCGGCCGCGGGGAAAGGCGTGCTCCAGGTTACGGGCAGCGACGTAGCGGCTTTCTGCGACGATCTCATCCAAGATTCTAAAACCTACGCTGACAGCTATCAAGAATCCGTTGACCAAGAGGTTTACAAGGCCATCAAAAAGGCTGCAAATAAATCAAAGTAAAGGGGACGATCGGGATGGAAAAAGCGATTCAAGTGAAAAGGCTGCAGAAGTCCTACAAACAGCTTCATGTGCTGAAAGGCGTGGATTTCGAGGTGGAAAAAGGCAGTATTTTCGCCCTTCTCGGCTCCAACGGAGCGGGTAAGACAACGGTTGTCAAAATCCTCACCACGCTGCTCAAGCATGACGACGGAGTCGCCACCGTCAATGGATTCGATGTAGCGTCAAAGCCGGGCCATGTGCGGCAGTCAATCAGTTTGACCGGACAATTTGCCGCAGTTGACGAGATATTGACCGGGCGGGAGAATCTGATTTTGATCGCCAAGCTGCGGCACCTTCCCAATCCGCGTCAGGTTGCTGACGATATGCTTACGCGCTTTGGCCTGACAGATGCCGCGGACCGAAAGGCATCGACTTATTCGGGCGGTATGCGCCGCAGGCTCGATATCGCTTTAAGTCTTGTGGGCAAACCGCAGATCATTTTCCTCGACGAGCCGACTACCGGGCTTGATCCCGAAGCTCGCATCGAGGTTTGGAAAACCGTCAAGGAGCTTGCGAGCAGCGGCACGACGATATTTCTAACCACTCAGTATTTGGATGAGGCTGAGCAGCTCGCCGACCGAATCGCCATACTCCACGAAGGTAGAATTATCGCGAATGGAACGCTCTCGGAGCTGAAAAAGCTATTCCCGCAAGCGAAGGTCGAGTATGTGGAGAAACAGCCGTCGTTAGAGGACATCTTCCTCGCAATCGTCGGCAAGAAGGAGGCCATTTAATATGGAGACGGTAAAGAATCACTTTTTTAGCGACATGAGCGTTATGCTTGGACGTTCCATGCGTCATATTTTCCGCAGCATGGACACGATCATCACGGTGTGCATCACTCCGATTGCGATGATGCTGCTGTTCGTCTATGTGCTTGGCGGCGCGATCCAGACCGGGAGTACGGATAACTATGTGAACTATTTGTTGCCCGGCATCCTATTGATTGCGATAGCAAGCGGTATATCCTATACGGCCTACCGTCTGTTTATGGATAAGCAACGGGGCATCATTGAGCGGTTCCACTCGATGCCGATTGCGCGATCCGCCGTGCTGTGGGGACACGTGTTGACCTCGGTGGTATCCAACGTCATTTCTCTTGTCGTCATCATTCTCGTAGCGCTCGCGATGGGCTTTCGTTCGTCGGCAGGAGTCCTGCCATGGCTCGCCGTTGCCGGTATACTTGTGCTGTTTACGCTGGCTTTAACTTGGGTCGCGGCGATTGCCGGATTGACCGGCAAAACGATAGAAGGCGCAAGCGCGTTTTCCTACCCGCTGATCTTCCTGCCGTTTATCAGCTCGGCTTTCGTGCCGACCGATTCGATGCCGAAGGTCGTTCGTGCTTTTGCCGATAACCAACCGGTAACTTCGATCGTGGAAACGATCCGCGCGCTGTTGTCAGACCAGCCTGTGGGCAATGATATATGGATCGCGCTTGCTTGGTGCGTCGGAATTATGATTGTGGCTTATATGTTTGCGATGCGCGCGTATCGACGCTGATGGGAACCGATGGGAACGTTAGGTCAATAAAAAGACGCTCCCCGTCAGGTTTCTGCCTTGCGCAAATACGCCCCCGTTATCGAATGCTCGGAAGAAGCAAGCTGGGCCGGGGTACCTTCGAAAACAATGCGGCCGCCCCGGTGGCCGCCCTCGGGACCTATGTCAATGATCCAGTCTGCGCTTTTGATCACATCCAGATTGTGTTCGATGACCACCACTGTGTTGCCCCCGTCGACCAAGCGGTTCATCATGTCCATCAGACGAGAAATATCGGACATATGCAGTCCGGTTGTCGGCTCGTCCATCACATAGAGGCTGCCTTCCTTGTGAAGCTCGCCGGCTAATTTGATGCGTTGGCATTCCCCGCCCGACAAGGTGCTCAGAGGCTGGCCCAGCGTAACGTATCCGAGTCCCACATCCTCCAAGGTCTGCAATTGACGGAGCAGCTCCTTCCCGCTGAAGAACGCCGAAGCTTCCCGTACCGTCATAGCGAGGACATCGCTGATGGATTTTCCGTTCAGTTTATACTGAAGCACTTCATCGCTGAATCGCTTACCCGCGCATACTTCGCAAGTCGTCCTGACCGGCTCGAGAAAGGCCAAATCCATGTAGATCATCCCAAGCCCCTGACAGTTGGAACAAGCTCCCTTGGAGTTGAAGCTGAACAGGGAGGCGCTCACCTTGTTGGCTGCTGCGAACTGCCGGCGGATCTCGTCCATCATCCCCGTGTAGGTGGCCGGATTGGAGCGGATGGACGTGCCGACTGCCGATTGATCAATGACAATCGCTTCCGGATTGGACGGCAGGAATGCTCCGTTAATGAGCGTACTTTTGCCCGAGCCGGCTACTCCCGTTACCACGGTCAACACACCGACGGGAATGTCGACTGTCACATCCTTCAGATTGTGCAGGCTGACGCCGGCTACGTTCATCCGTCCCTTGGGCACCCTGGTTGAAGTTTTCAAGGGTAATTTTTGCTTCAAGTACCGTCCCGTCAACGTATCCGCGCAGAGCAAGCCCGTAAAGTCGCCTTCGTAGACGATTTCTCCGCCGCGGGTTCCCGCATGAGGTCCGACATCGATAATATAATCGGCGATCTCCATCACTTCACGGTCATGCTCGACGACAAGTACGGTATTCCCTTTGTCTCGAAGCTGGCACAGCATGTCGTTCAGACGATGGACATCCCGCGGATGTAATCCGACGCTCGGTTCATCGAAAATGTAGATCATATCGGTGAGACTGCTGCTCAGATGACGGATCATCTTGATGCGCTGCGACTCCCCGCCCGACAAGGTTGCGGTTTGACGGTTCAAGCTCAGATACTCCAACCCAATAGACACCAGGTGGTTCAACCGGATCAGAATTCCGTCGATCATCGGGCCGGCAACGGGATCCCGTATGGCTTCAATCATACGTATGAGCTCGCCGATCTCCATCGCTGCGCACTCAGCAATGTTGTATTCGTTAATCCGGCAGTCCAAGGCCGCCTGATTAAGCCGACTTCCTTCGCAAAGGCTACACTCGTTATAGGATAGAAAGCGGTCAAGGGTTTCGCGTTTGGCCTCCGTCATCTCGCTGCTGTCCCGCTTTAAGTACAAGCGAGTGAGCTTGGGTAGCAGACCTTCATAATCCGATTCGATATCGCCGCCCTTGGTGCGGTACACGATCTTGCTTTCTTTGCCGTAGAGGAGCGTATCCCATTCTGCCGACGTATAGTCGGCAAGCCGCTTGTCGTTGTCGAACAAGCCGGAATAAGTATACGAATTCAAATACCAGCTTCCCACTTTAAATACGGGGAACAGGATTGCGCCTTCGTTCAGCGACTTGGACCTGTCTAGCAGCTTGTTCACGTCGAACTGCACGACCTGTCCGACTCCGGAGCATTCCGGACACATACCGGCCGGTTCGTTAAACGAGAAAAAGTGCGAAGGGCCTGCATAGGGCTTGCCGATTCTGGAGAAAAGCAAGCGGAGCATCGCATAAATATCCGTGATTGTACCGACCGTCGAACGGGAGTTGCCGCCGAGCCGTTTCTGGTCAATCACAACCGCCGTAGACAAGTTCTCGATAAGATCGGTGTCCGGCTGATTAAACCGGGGCAGCCGATTGCGGACGAATGCGGTAAAAGTCTCATTCAGCTGCCTCTGTGCTTCTGCGGCTACGGTATCGAAGACCAAGGAAGATTTTCCCGAGCCCGATACGCCGGTGAAAATGGTGATTTTCCGCTTCGGGATACGGACATTCACGTTTTTCAGGTTATTCTCGCGTGCTCCTTTAATGATGATATGTTCGACGTTCATAGACCAGGCCCGTCGAAATGATAAATGAGTTGTACAACGCCCGAGGAGAACGTCCTCGTATGAACCAGTTTTAAATTCAACCGCTGATTGATATCCACGAACAGCGGTTTCCCTTCTCCCAACACAACGGGATGAACGGATAATCTAAATTCATCAACAAGTCCTAAGTTGACAAAAGTGGTAATCAGACTTGCTCCGCCATATAGCCAAATGTCTTTACCAGGCTTATTCTTGATTTTGTTTACTTCTTCGAGAATACGATCGTTTATGAATACTGCTTTATGATCAGTCGCTTTTTGCGTCCTGGAGAACACATATTTCTCTTTACTATGAACCAGTTCCCAAAATTCCTTTTCAGAATCGGCAGAATCAATTTCCGGGGGGAATTGTCCCCATTGATCATAGCTTTTTCTTCCATATAAAATCGTATCAATTTGATTTAGGAATTCAGTAAACCCCATCTCAGGATCCATAATGCACCAATCCACTTCCCCATTTTTCCCTTCAATAAAACCATCCAAAGTAACCGCTAAATCCAAAATGATTTTTCGTTTCATGATTGATTGCTCCCTTCGTTGATCTACTCCTTATTGTAGACCTCCAATATGTCACCTTATGTCATATTAATCGGCTTCATCAGCGAAATTGGCTGTAAAGTTTACTTATGTAAGTTATTTTGAGTATTCAATTCGGTCCGGGTTTGATTATATTTGGAGCTGACTCAATTAAAGAAAGGAAGTGCAAACCCGAATGGAATTACTGGCCTTACACGGCGGGCGTCCTACCCGCACCGAGCCGTTCGGAAGCGGCAAACGGTTCGGCGAAGAGGAAGCGAAGGAACTGCTGGAAGCCCTGGAGCAAAACACGTTGTTCTACTACTTCGGCGGCAAAGTCAACGCATTCCTGTCCGATTTTAACAAAATATACGGTACCAAATACAGCGTTGCGACTTCATCCGGCACGGCCGCCATTCATGTTGCGCTCGGAGCTGCGGGCGTCACTGTAGGCGACGAGGTCATTACGAGCCCGATTACGGATCAAGGCACATTGATCGGCATTTTGTACCAGAACGCGATTCCCGTGTTCGCTGATGTAGATCCGCATACGTACAATATGGACCCGACCTCTATCGAAGCCAAAATAACGGAAAGAACGAAAGCGATCGTCGTCGTGCACCTTGCGGGCAATCCCGCCGATATGGATGCGATCATGGCCGTGGCCAAAAAGCATCGGATAAAAGTAATCGAGGACTGCGCCCAAAGCTACTTATCGCAATATAAAGGGAAGTATGTCGGAACGATCGGCGATTACGGCTGCTTCAGCACGAACGATTTCAAGCATATTTCGACCGGAGACGGCGGCATCGTGACGATCAATTCGGAGGATGAAGAAGATTATCACTTCACGCACGCCTTCGCGGACAAAAACTACCGGAGAGACAGGGGAGAAACGTACCGGGACGTGGAGATGCTGGCGCCCAATTACCGAATGACCGAACTGCAAGGGGCTGTAGGCGTCGCGCAATTGAAGAAGCTGCGCTGGATTTGCGAGACCAGAACGCGCCATGGAGACCGAATTTCGGAGGGACTGTCGGGCGTTCCGGGCATAGCCGTTCCCAAAGTACAGGAAGGCTGCGCGAGCACGTATTTTTCCTACATGCTGCGTTTGAACGGGGAAGAGTTAACCTGCACGAGAGCGGAGTTTTGCCAGGCATTGGATGCGGAAGGAATTCCGAATATGCCGGGCTATATTCCCGACGTCGTGTATATGACCAGGCTGTTCCAGAACAGAACCGCCTATCCCGGCAGTCACTTCCCGTTCGATCTGAACGGGACGACATACGAGAGAGGCTTATGCCCGATCGCGGAACAAGTGCTGCAAACGTCTGTCTCTATCGGGATAAGCGAGTTCTATTCCGAGCGCGATATTGAGGATATTATAACCGGCGTTCGCAAAGTGGCGCTGTACTATAGCAAACGATGAAACGATGAGATCACATACGATGTTGGAAAGGAATCTTTCGCTATGAAAATTGCCAAGGTTGCCGTATTGCTAGACGCAAAGCATGCCCAGAGATATTGGAAAAACGGATTAAACGTGTTCGAGAGTTATATCGGCGAAATGTTGTCCCATGCGGGGATCGCATTCGAATGGGCACACGAGTCGCATGAAATTGATAAAGGACGGTTCGATGTCGCCATCGTTGCACTTGCGGACGAATCGGAAGCTACTTCGGAATCGCTGTGGCGTTTCGCGCAAGAGGGCGGAATTGTCATCTCCTACGGCGGTTTGAATGCAATGAAGGAAAGATTAGGATGTTACGAGAAGCGTTCGCTTTCGATTGGCTACGCGAAGCTCGCAGATTGGAATCCCGACCCGGAAGTCAGCGATCTTCGTTTCCTGCAAGCCAGGCCCTGGTATGTTTCCAGTAAAAACCGTGAAGGGATTGAAGCGATCGGAACGTTGCATGCGGATCAGCCGAACTCGGCCACCTCGGGAGCAGCGCTGCATCGTTTCGCTGTCGGCAGCGGCTGGATCGATCGCTGGGCGGTGAACATCCCTTATACGGTGGTCGGAATGCAGCAAGGCACGGGACCTGTCGTCGAAGACGGCATTCCTCCGCTGGATCAATCCGCGAATATTCAGGAAGGCTTGCTGAAGGCGGACGATCGATGCGAGATGGACTGGGTGACGGATCGCGCCGTCACGGAAACGGGAGCCCCGTATTTCGCCTACCCTTATGCCGATATATGGAGGGAGACCGCCGTTTCCCATCTGCTGAAGAGAGTCGTCGAAACGGGGTATACGCTTCCGTTCGTCGGCTACTGGCCGGAAGGCGTGGCGGCGGTAGCCATAATCTCGCACGATAGCGATGGGAACGAGGAGCCGAACGCCCAGAAGATGCTCGAGGTGCTCAAGGATTGCCGGATCCAATCGACTTGGTGCATGATTGAACCCGGATATGGCGAGCGAATCTACGAGCAAGTAAAAGCGGATGGTCACGAGCTCGCCTTTCACTATAACGCGCTGGAATGGGACGGAGGCTGGTGGGACGAACGGGAGTTCGAACGCCAGCTGGCGCATTTGAAGCAAACCGCCGGACTCGCTGAAGTAGTCTCCAATAAAAATCATTACACCTTGTTCGAGGGATGGGGAGAATTGTTCGAGTGGTGCGAAAGAGCCGGTATCGCTTGCGATCAGACGCGAGGTCCGAGCAAGAGAGGGAATGTCGGCTTCTTATTCGGAACGTGTCATCCGTATTTTCCAACGGCTTGGAGCTTCGAACGCAATCGATTATATGATGTGCTGGAGCTGAGTTTTCTTTCGCAAGATATCGATTTGCCTCAGTTGGCGGATTTCAGCATCGTTCGTCCGCTGCTCAAGCAGGTGTACCGCAGAGAAGGAGTGGCGCACTTTCTGTTCCATCAGGCACACGTGACGAAGGAAGCTGTGGCCGATGCCCTTCGCGGGGTCGTAAGAGAGTCGCGGGAAATGGGTTTCGTGTTCTGGACGAGCAGGATGATCAACGATTGGGAACGCACGAGAAGAACATTCAAAGTCGGAGCCGTGCAAGACGACTACCGGGTGAGTGTCGAAGGAGACAGACGCTCAGACGAAGCCGTCGTCTGGATTCCGATCGGTGACGGATCGGATGCCGGCGGGCGGCGAGAGACCAAGTTCGGAGTGCCTTGCGTGAAGGGAAGACGAATATGATTGTCGGTTGGTCGCCGGGTGAATTATGATGAAATGAGTGATTGGTTTTCCACGACTAGGGGGACTTCGGTTGGACTTCATTAGAGGAGAAACTATTCACGAGAAATACATGAAGAAGAGACTGTTTACGAGGGTGTTTTTATCCGTCATCCTGTCAGTCGTCATCACGATCGTCGCGCTCACAACGATTTTATATCAGTATTTCGTAAACATCATTATGCAGCAGACGTATACGATGATGTCCAAAGACTTGCAGTTGGCCGGCCAGAATACCGATAACCTCGTGGAAAGCGCGAGTCAGACGAGTTTAAGAATATACAACGATGCTCTTATCTCCAAGCTGACTTACGCGGCAGGGTCCGAAAATTCGGACGTCAGGGCAGCGCTTGCGCAATTGGACTACTACAGGGCCATCCATCCGTATATCGATTCCATCTATGTGTTTAACGGTCCTGCGAGCACGTTTTACGTCAGCTCAAGCAAAGTCAGCAACGCGATAAACGATGCTGACGTTTTTTACGACAGGCATGTCATCGATAATTACGCCAACTATCAGAATCTCAATCCCGTTCCGAGAGTCATCAACGATCCCTCGCAGAAGCACGACCCAGATATCGTATATAGCTTTATGTATTTCGGCGCCTACGAATCGGTCAAGAGACCCGACTACGCTGTCGTCATCAACGTTTCCTCGGACTGGGTCGACCGGACGATGAACGGAAAGAGCGGCGAAGACGGGAATAAGATGTACATTTTGGATGCCGAAGGGAGAGTCGTTTCAGGCAATCCCGAATACCCCTTTATGAAGGAAATGTCCGGGGAGCCGTTCATGAGAAGTATTCGTTCCGACGGAGCCAAGGACGGCTACATCATCGGCGAAGCAGGCGGGACGAAGTCGGTCGTCGCTTACCTTCATTTGAGCTCGTGCGATTGGGTATACATTCAGGAAACGCCTTATCGTCAAATCATAGCGAAAGTAGATAAGCTGCGTACGAACACGATGCTGACTTCGCTGATCATCCTTGTAACGGGATTGCTCGTTTCTTTGCTTATTTTTCAGTTGTTTTACCGTCCGGTCAACAAAATCGTGTCCAGGCTCAGAAAGCTTGAATCGCAAAGCCAAGAATCGGTGCATACCCTTAAGCAGCATTTTCTGCGCGAGTGGGTGTCCAAGCAGGATAAGGCGGACCCGAAGACGCTGCGAAACAAAATCGACGAATACGGCATTAAAGTCGACTTGATCGACGGAGACGTGCTGCTCGTGCTGCTCAAAATCGACGAATATAAGAAGCATTACGAAAATTACGGTCACAAAGATCGCCAACTTCTACAATATGCGCTGTTGAATGTGGCGGAGGAGGTCTGTTCCCGGACATTCGCGATGGAAACCGTCAAAATGAATGACGGGCAAGTGCTGTTGATTTTGGATGTATCGGCGGAATCCGAGAAAGATGATACCCGAATCAAAGTGATGAAAAGTTTGGCGGAGACGCAAGAAAGCATTAAGGAGTATTTGAAAATTTCAGTTTCGATCGTCATCGGCTCACTAACCCAATCGGATGAAGGGATTGTCGCCCATTACAATGAATTGCTGGAGGCGTCGCTCCACACGTTTATTTACGGCCGCGGCTGTATTATCGATACGGGCGAAGTCGCGGGCTTCAAAAGCAATCGCTTAGAGTATCCCGATCAACAGGAAAAAGCATTGATCGAACAGCTCATGTCGGGAAAAATCAACGAATGCAAAAGCACCTATCTGGATACGATCCGAGACTCGCATAGTCAACCCTATTCCGTCTTTATGATGAATGTGACTAGACTTTTGTACGCTATCGATTCGGCCGTGGAGACGATTCAGAGCAACGGCATGTTGTCGTTCCACGCCAGCTTCGTAAAATTAATCTACGACGGCTCTGAAACATTGGACGAATTGAACGAAAAAGTGTTGGAGCTTTTGGACAAAATCGATTCCCTGCTGAAAAGCAGAAAAAATACGAACAGCGATATTTTGATCCATAAAATCGTCGAGCTTATTCATACGGACTATATGAACCCCGATCTTTCCGTCGAATATTTCGCGAATATGATCAAGATGTCTCCTACCCACCTGAGCCGATTATTCAAGCAACACACGCCGGAGACGATCAACGGCTATACGAACCGCGTTCGGATGGAGAAAGCGAAGGAGCTTCTGGGCAACACGGACGATACGATCGATCAGATCGCCTTGAAGGTGGGCTTCTCCAGCACGACGTACTTCTTCAAATGCTTCAAAAAATATTACGGAGTTACGCCGGGAGAGCTCAGGCTTAAGCACCATTTCAGAGATAAATTGTGAATATAGGCTCCCGATTGGGGGTGTCCCAAAAGTTTCTCATGATATGGGAACATCCGTGTTCGCATGAGAAGACCTCAATTTCCACTGCAAAGTGGGAGTTGAGGTCTTTTTTTAGTACAGCGGCACAATCGACGAGCAACCGAGAATGTGCCGCGAACGAGTCGACCGACTGATAACTGGGGGAGAGTATGTGTATGAAAAATCATACAAAATCGAACGGATAGACGACTGGTGAGAGTATGTGTATGAAAAATCATACAAAATCGAAAGGATAGACGACTGGACGAGAGTATGTGTATGGAAATTCATACAAAATCGAACGGATAGACGACTGGGCGAGAGTATGTGTACGAAAATTCATACAAAACCGGGCGTATCGGCAGCTGGAAAGGAGTATGCGGACGAGAGATATTTACCCCATAGTCGTCAGCAGTGGCAGGTTCATTGTACCACCGTAGCTATTTTCGAAGATATCCGGTTCTAAGTGGGCACAAAAGATGCTGGGCTTCTAGGACCGCCTTATCTTTTCCGTCCTAGCAGAAAAATCAACTTTTTTGATGCTTTGCTCATCAAAAATAGAGAGGGATGTGACTTATTTTGAGTAGTCATTCCGATTTCACACCGCTTATATTGAGTCTGTCGTTCGGGGCGGCGCTCCGGATCGTCAATACAAATCTATGGGAGGGTTTTGTCTTGAAAAGCAAGATGCTCAAATTCGGTAGTACAGGAATCGCAGCGGCAATGGCATTCGCGTTACTGGCGGGCTGCGGCGGCAACGATGGCAATGGCAACAAGGAAGCGGCAACAAACTCGGCTTCACCCGTTCCGTCCAGCTCAGGAGAATCGACGGCTTCGGCCAGCGCGGACACGCCGGACATCTCCAAGAAAGTGGAAGTCAAAATGTACTTGGCCGGGGACGCCGCCGCGGATTCCCCGCTCGTCGAACAAGAGCTCAACAAGCTGCTGGAGAAAGACTTGAACGCTACTCTCAAAATCATCAACATCCCTTGGGCCGATTGGGGAACCAAGTATCCGCTCATTCTGACTTCGGGCGAAAAGTACGATTTGGTCTACGCGTCGAACTGGGCCGGATTTTCCGATTACGCTCGCAAAGGGGCATTCATGGCGATCGACGACCTGCTGCCCAAGTATGCGCCGGCCATCATGAAACAGCTGCCTTCTGAAGCGTGGGATGAAGTGAAGATCGACGGCAAAATCGTCGGCATTCCTTCCTATCAAGACGATTACGTGACGGACGCGATGGTCGTTCGGGGAGATTTGCGCGAGAAGTACGGCGTCCCTCCGGTGACGGATTTGGACTCGCTGGGCGTCTACCTGGATGCGGTCAAGAAAAACGAGCCGAATCTCGTGCCGCTTGATGCAAACGCTTCCGAGGATCTGCTTATTCCGACGACGCCATACGAGATTGTCGACGGAGCAATATATGCGAACTCGTATGAGGACCTGAAGACAGGCAACATCAACCACCTTGCGTTCATGGACGCGTTCGAGCCGTTCGTCAAACGCATGAAAGAATGGAACGATAAGGGATATTTCTCCAGAGGCATGTTGACGAACAAAGGGTACTCGTATGGCTCTTACGAGAAAGGTACGAGCGCGGTGGGCATCGGGAATACGGGCCAAATCTTCAGCGCGCTGGCGAACACGCAAATCACGCATCCCGAATGGAAATCCGAATTCGTGAGCTTCCGATTGAAAACGAAGGCGGGCGTTCATAAGCTGAGCTTTATGTCGGAAGGGATGGCCGTAGGCAGATTCGCGGAAAACCCGGAGAGAGCCTTGATGGTTATGGATAAACTCCGGACGGATAAGACGTATTACAACCTGTTTCATTACGGTATCGAAGGAAGGAACTACATCATTAACGCGGAGGGGAAACGGGACAATCCTCCGGGGGTCACGCCGGACAAGAACGGATACTTGGCGAATAACAACGGACAATGGGGCTTTATCGTGACGTCGATGGAAACCCAGGACGCGAACGAATGGCCGGATAAGCGGAAGATCATCAATCCGCAGTTCGACGAGTTCACGACGCCGGACCTCATGGGCAGATTTGTTTTTAACCGGGACAACGTGAAGGCGGAGCTGGCGGCGATGTCGCAAGTGTACATCCAATACGCGAAACCGCTGAAGTGGGGGTTCACGAAAGATCCGGCGAAAGACATTGAAAACTTGAGAAATAAATTGAAGGCGGCCGGCAGCGACAAAGTATTGGCGGAATTGAAGCAACAACTTGTGGCCTATTTCAATCAATAGCGGGTGAAGAGCATGAGCAAGCCGGTCGTTACGCAAGAAGAGATGATCCGGGCTTTCAGCCAAGCCGGAATCGTTCCTTCGGAAATTGTACTTACCCATTCCTCGTTAAAAAGTTTGGGTGACGTACAGGGAGGGCCGCTAAGCGTCATTGATGCGCTCAAGGCAACGGTGTCTAATAAAGGCACCGTTGTTTTTCCCTCTCTCGTGCAACGGGATTTCGCCAACGCCTATCGCAATTGGGACAGGGAGAAGTCGCCTTCCGATGTCGGATTGATCAGCGAGACGTTCCGCTTATTGCCTGACAGCCTGAGAAGCGATCAGGCGACCCATTCGGTTACGGCATGGGGAAGGCAAGCGGAGGAGCTGACGAATTCCCATTCCGCCTACGGGCCGCGAATGGGCGTATTCGGAGATTATTGTTTTTCCTACTCGTCCCCGTGGCAGAAGATGTATCACGAGAACGCGAGAATTTTATTCATCGGCGTGGACCTTGTCTACAACACGTTCAAACATTTCGCCGAATACGTGCTGGTGGAATATTACTGCGGGTTGATTACGGATTCCCGCCGAAAATGCGTCGCGATGTCCAAGCTGGCAACGCACGATAAACCCGGCGTATGGCCGTTTCACGAAGGCCTCAAGACGCAGGCTATGTTGGAAGAACGAGGGCTTGTATCGCATGCGGCATGCGGCAACGCTGCGTTGATCAGCGTTAAAGCGCAAGACTACGTGGACTTGGCTTTGGAAGCTTTCAAAGCCGATCCGGCCCACTGGTTCGACCGGCCTTTCCTCGATTGGCTGGAGCGAGACGTCATGAGCGCAATATAAAGCGGTTGATAAAGGAGACTATGGATCATGTTCATCGATATTCACGCGCACGCCTACCGAAAGCCGGTTCCGTTCGTCGTCCAATTTTGCACGGCGGAAGAGCTGATTCAGCAATACGATGCATTGGGCATCGAGAAAGGGGTGCTTCTCCCGGTCGTAAGCCCGGAAATTTATTTGCCGCAAGCGAACGAGGATATTCTGGATATGGCGGCACTCTATCCGGACCGATTCATTCCTTATTGCAACATTGACCCCCGGGCGTTGACGAACTCGGCGGAAGCTCCGCTCGATCGCCTGCTGTCCTACTACAAGGAAAAGGGCTGCAAAGGGCTTGGGGAAGTGATGCTCAACGTACCGCTCATGGATCCGCTCGTGCAAAATCTGTTCCGTCACGCGGAACGGGTAGGGCTCCCGGTCGTGTTCGACGGCTCGGACCAGATCGGCGGCGACTTCGGACTTTACGACGATCCCGGTCTTCCCCAACTGGAGCATACGCTTCAACGGTTTCCGGATTTGAAAATATTCGGGCACGGTCCGATGTTCTGGGCGGAGATCGGGCGGTTGGAAACCCCGGGAGAGCGTAACTTTATTTTTAAGCTGAACGGCGATCAAGTCGGCAGATTGCCGAGCGGCCCCATCAAGGAAGAGGGCGTCGTGCCCAAGCTATTCCGCAAGTATCCGAACCTACACGGCGATTTGTCGGACTTCACGGCTCACAACGCGATTGCCCGCGATCCCGACTACGGTCCGAAATTTCTGGAGGAGTTTCAGGATCGGCTGTATTTCGGCACCGATTTTTGCTTCGTCGGCATGGAGGTTCCGCTGATCGAGACGCTGATCCAGTGGCGCGATACGAAAAAAATAACGGAAACGGTGTTCAACAAAATCGCCAGGGAAAACGCGATTAAGCTATTCGGGCTGAACGGGTCCGATTGAGCAGGAGGATTGTAAAAAGTGGAACACAAGGAGCCTAACTATGCTTTCCGCAGAAGGCTGGACGAAGTGCA
Source organism: Cohnella soli (assembly GCF_042655525.1). Lineage (NCBI taxonomy): Bacteria > Bacillati > Bacillota > Bacilli > Caryophanales > Paenibacillaceae > Cohnella > Cohnella soli. The sequence goes on along the minus strand of NZ_JBHSMI010000067.1, from coordinate 802,343 downwards.
CAAGCCGAACCGGAGAGATCCTGCCGCGCGCGTGGAAGCGAACGAGACGGAGATCAAAGAAGGGTGGGGAATCGTCATCGACTTCCGCGCCTGCCCCGTCGTCGTTCAGGCCGCAAAGGATTTGCAAGACTATTTGTTCCAGAGCATGAACGTATCCGTGCTGCTGCGCAAGTCCGAAGACATTGCTTCGGTGGCCGAAACCGGACAGCGGGTCATCGTGCTCGGCACGCGGGGAGAAATGGCGGAAGAAGGGAGCGAACTGACGGAAGACCGCAGCTATCGGGTCGCCGTTCGTTCGCCAAGCATCGTCATCTGTGGCTACGACGGAAGGGGGGCTGCACAAGGAAGCTATTATCTGGAGGACTTGCTGAACTTGCGGGAAGCTCCATTCGCCGAGCAGACCGACACGATCCGAGCGCCAGTCTTTTCTCCGCGGATGACGCACTCGGGCTGGGGACTCGATCAATATCCCGACACGCATCTGAATGCGATGGCGCATGCCGGCTTCGACTCGATTCTTGTGTTCGTGGAAGATGTGGACCGCACCCCGAGCGGATACCTGGACTTCAACAATTTGATCGACAGGGCGGAAAGGTTCGGTATCGACGTGTACATGTACAGCTACATGGTGAGCCAATCTTCGGCGAACATCGTTCAGCCGCACCCCGACGATCCGGGCGCCGAGAGCTTCTATGACCAGCTGTACGGTCGTATCATCCGGGCTTGCCCGCGGTTCAAAGGAATCGTGCTCGTAGGGGAATCCGTGGAATTCCGCAGCAAGGATTCGCGCGTGGCGGAGCTGACAAAGACGGAATGGCCACCGGACCGCATGCGGACGAAGCCGAGTCCGGGCTGGTGGCCGTGCGACGATTTCCCGAAGTGGCTGGAAATGATCCGGAAAGTCGTTCGCAAGATTAGTCTCGAGACGGAGATCGTCTTCTGGACTTACAACTGGGGATGGGCGCCGGAGTCAGATCGGTTGGCGCTCATCCGTGCGTTGCCGGACGATATTACGCTTCAGGTCACTTTCGAGATGTTCCAGCAAATCCGGCGCGACGGCGTCACCCACGTATGCGTCGATTACACGGCATCGTTCGAAGGGCCGGGAGAGTATTTCGCGTCAGAAGCGAAGGCGGCGCGGGAACGGGGATTAAAGCTTTACTCGATGAGCAACACGGGAGGTTTAACCTGGGATTTCGGCGTGATCCCTTTCGAGCCTATTCCTATGCAGTGGGCGAAAAGACATGCGGCCCTGCATCAGGCAAGAAAGGAATGGGGTTTGTCCGGTTTAATGGAAAACCATCACTTCGGCTGGTGGCCGTCATTTGTCAGTGAATTGGCGAAATGGAGCTATTGGACGCCGACGCCTCCGGTCGAACAGATTTACGAGGCGATCGCGAGAAGGGATTTTTCTTCCGAAGCGATTCCTCACGTGCTGGCTGCGTGGGAACATTGGAGCAAAGCCATGCTCGATTATATTCCCACGAACGAAGACCAGTACGGCCCTTTCCGAGTAGGACCTTCCTATCCGCTCATCTTCATGCAGGACGTGAAGCTGCCGGACGTCTGGCACGCGATGTGGGGCAATGAAATCGTATTGACCGATTACGCGCCGCTGGAGGATCCGAGGCAATCGCCAAGCGCGGCGCGGATAAACGTCGAGATCGAATCGTTACAACGTATGGAGAAAAAATGGAAGAGTGGCAATGAGCGGTTGGCTCTCGCCATCGAACTGACGCCGGATCGCAAGAAGGACGAAGCGGTTCGGTTGCTCGGAATGAACGAGTTCATCGTACGTATCATTCGAACGGTTATTCACGTCAAGCTGTGGTATGGCTTAAAGCGGCGGCTGTTCATGGAGCCGGACGGCGAGAAAGGAAACCGGATTCTCGACGAAATGGTGCAATTGGCTCGGGATGAGCTGGATAACGCGAGAGCGGCGATTCCGCTGGTGGAAAGGGATTCGCGGCTGGGCTGGGAAGCCAGCATGGATTACATGACCGATGCGGCGCATCTGGCTTGGAAGGAAGAGCAGGTTCAAGCCGTATTGGATGTAGAAATTCCTCGATACAGGGCATCGTTGGCTCTGTCACGGCAAGGGAGCGATGATGGGCATGGAAGATCATAATTGGCAGGCACGATGGATTTGGGATGGCGACGAATTCGCGTGCGAGAACGAAATTGTCCTGTTTCGCCGTTCGTTCGAAGTTCCGGATACTATCGCTCTGAACGGGGGATACAAACTCGCGTTCGATGTATCGGCGGACAGCAGATATCGCTTGTTCTTGAATGGCAAATCGGTTTCCATCGGACCTTGCAAAGGCGACGTCCATACGCATTACTACGAGACGGTGGACGCAACGAAGCTGCTGAGACCCGGCAAGAACGTCTTGGCAGCCAAAGTCGTGCATTATCGCTTCGACGCGCTGAACGCTCCCGGTCGATCGGGCCCGGGAGCCGTGTGGCGCTCCGACCGGGGCGTGTTCCTGCTTCAAGGATCGCTGAACGACGGAAACGGCCGTGAGATCGAGCGACTGGATAGCGACGAACGCTGGCGAGTATTCCGGGATCGGTCGACGGCGTTCCTGCCGGAGCGAATGACGTTATACGTCGGCGGTCCGGAATCGACGCGGGGCGAGCTCGTGCCTCAAGGTTGGCAGGAGACGGATTACGATGACGGGGGATGGGCGAGCGCGCGCATCGTAAGCGAGACGCATGACGGAATGTGGGGGGCGCTTACGCCGTGGCAACTCGCTCCGCGACCGATTCCGCCGATGAGGGAGGATGAGCGTTCATTTCTGCGAATCGCTAGAGCGAGCGATGGCATCGACTTGAAGGCAACGAGCTCGGGGTTGTCCGGCTTCGTCGTACCGGCAGGCCAGCGCTGCTGGCTTGAACTGGATGCAGGAGAATACGCTGTCGGTTATCTTCGGCTCAGTCTAAGCGGGGGACACGACGCGGAAATCGGCATTCTTTGCTCGGAGAGTTACGAGTACCCGCCGCAAGATGGGGCTCCGCGGAACAAAGGCGTGCGCGACGAATGGCGGGAAGGCAAGGCGCTCTATGGTCCGCGCGACGAGTATCGGGTCGCTGGCTTTGGCAGCGAAGAAAAGCCGGAGACGTACGAACCGTTCTGGCACCGAGCTTTCCGATTCGTGCGCTTCGAAGTCGCAGCAGGGGAAGAGGATGTCGTCGTGCGCGAATTCTCTTATCGCGATACAGGGTACCCGCTGGAGCTTCGAGGATCGTTCGCTTGTTCGGACTCGTCATTCGGTCCTTTATGGGACATCAGCCTGAACACGTTGCGCCGCTGCATGCACGAGACGTACGAGGATACGCCTTTCTATGAGCAACTGCAATATATGATGGACGCTCGGCTGCAATGCTTGTTTACTTACTATACGAGCGGGGATGACCGTCTGGCCCGCAAGGCGATATTCGACTTCCACAGCTCGATTCTGCCTAGCGGCATGCTGCAGTCCAGCTATCCTACCATGCAACCGCAAGCGATTGTCGGTTTTGCTTTGCTTTGGATCTCGATGGTTTACGAGCACTACATGCATTTCGGCGATCGGGAATTGGCGGCCCGTTATCGTCCGACGATAGACGCGGTACTGGATTGGTTCGGCCGCAGAATCGGCGAGGACGGACTCGTCGGGCAAGCGCCGTCCGCGTACTGGTCGTTCGTTGATTGGGTCGATCAATGGAAGGACACGGCGGGCGCGCCGCCAGCGAGCCGAGTCGGACCGCTTACCGTCTATACGATGATGTACGCCGATGCGCTCGACAAGGCTGCTCACCTGAACAACGATACGGGGCGGGAAGGCATCGCTTCGGAGTATAGAAGAAGAGCCGAATCGGCGAGACAAGCGGTACGTATACGCTGCTATTCCTCAGAACGCGAGCTGTATCGCGACGGTTCGTACGTCGATCAATACAGTCAACATACGCAAATCTGGGCTGTGCTGTCCGGCGTCGAAACCGGACCGGCGGCGACCGAACTTCTTGAGCGGATGCTGGCCGAACCGGAACTTCCAAAGGCGTCGTGGGCGTACGGTTTCTTTCTGTTCCGCGCTTTGACGTCGTCGGGGCTGTACGATCGGTCGTTCGGACTATGGGATTCGTGGCGAGAGCTTGCCGCGTTGCATTTGACCGCTTGGGCGGAAGATCCGGTTTCCCAGCGGAGCGACTGCCATGCTTGGAGCGCTGCTCCGCTTTATGAATTTCCCGCGGGAGTGCTAGGCGTGACTCCTATGGAGCCAGGTTATGCCCGAATACGCATCGCGCCATGCCCAGGTCCGTTGACGTGGGCAGAGGGCACGGTCCCGACAGTTCGCGGAGACGTTCGAGTGTCATGGAGCGTTCGCGAAGGCCGGTTCGAGCTAAGCGTAACAGCACCGGATGGAGTACCCGTAGTCGTGAATCTTCCTGACGGCACGACGATCGAGCGGGAAGAAGCCCGTCGATGGGAGCTGACTTGTGAATATCGAGGGTGAACTCTACCGCAGATAGGCTTTTGAACAAATTTAAGCCTTCTCCGTCATGAAAAGAGAGGGAAGTGGGGTTTTTTGAGTAGTCAACCAGAGTACGCCGGCCTTATATTGTGTCTATAGATTCGGCAGGTTACGAACAGGAAGGAGCAAGAGGCTTGCATAGAAGAAGCTTTGGGCACGAATTCAGGAAAAATAAGTGGTTGTTCGTCATGATCGCGCCGGCGGTCGCCTACTTTCTCGTCTTTTTTTATTTTCCCATGGCCGGCTCTTATATGGCTTTCACAAGCTACGATTTGGTAAAAGGGATTTTCAAAAGTCCATTCGTAGGATTGGAAAACTTCAAGTTTTTGTACATTAGCGGCATATTGGCCAAAATCACGATGAACACGATTCTTTACAACGTGGCCTTCATCCTGGTAGGCGGCGCGTTTCAGATCAGTGCGGCGATCTTCATCAGCGAGTTGGCCGGCAAGTCGTTCAAGAAGCTGACCCAGTCCATGATGTTTCTGCCTTATTTCGTTTCTTACGTCTTGATCGGGGTTTTCGTCTACCAGTTTTTCAATTACGAACACGGAACATTAAACGGTATATTAAAGGCCCTGCACATGGACCCCGTTGACGTTTTCTCGAATGTGGGCATCTGGAAATACATTATCGTTTTCTTCAGCGTGTGGAAGGGTTTAGGCTTTGGCATGATTATTTATTTGGCGACGATCATGGGGATTAACAACGAAATTAACGAAGCCGCCGAAATCGACGGGGCGAGCATCTTTCAGAGAATCCGCTACATTACGATTCCGCTCATCATTCCGACTTTTATTACTTTGCTGCTGCTCTCCGTAGGCTCCATTCTTAAGGGGCAGTTGGATTTGTTCTATCAGATCACGGGAAATAACGGTTTGCTGTTCGACGCGACCGAAGTCGTAGATACTTACGTGTTCCGCGCGTTGTTGAACGCCAGAGATTACGGCCTCGTATCGGCGGCGGGATTCTATCAATCCTCGTTCGGTTTCGTCCTTGTTTTGATCGCGAATTATTTGGTGAAAAAATACGACCGTGATTACGGATTGTTCTAGGAGGGGGCATCGTGAAACCGGATCCGAAGCGAAATTTGTTCAGCGTCATCGGTTATTCTTATGTGTCGATTTTGTCGATTGTTTGTTTCGTTCCCTTTTGGCTTATTATTTCCGGCTCATTCAGCAGTGAATCTTCTATCGTGAAAAAAGGCTACAGCATCATCCCGGGGCAGTTTTCTTTCAAAGCTTACGAGACTCTGTTCCGCTATTCCGACCGGATCGTAAGCGCGTATACGGTCACGGTCGCGTTAACCGTCCTCGGTACTTTCCTGGGCTTGTTCCTCATGGCGATGGCGGCGTTCGTCTTGTTGAGGCAAGATTTTAAATACCGCAACTATTTCGCCTTCTTCTTCTATTTCACTCTATTATTCAGCGGGGGACTTGTTCCTTTCTATCTGCTAATGGTAGGTTATCTGGAGTTGAAAAATACGTTCCTTTCGATGCTGCTTCCTTCGATGATGAGCGCATGGAACCTGCTGCTGCTCAGAAACTTCATGAAGAACGTTCCCGAATCGATCATCGAATCGGCCAAAATCGACGGCGCCGGGGATTTTACGATATTCATGAGATTTATCGTTCCACTTTCCAAGAGCGGGCTCGCCACCATCGGGCTGTTCGTAGCGCTTGTATATTGGAACGACTGGTTTAACGCGATGCTGTTCATCGACGACATGAATTTATACCCGTTGCAATATTTGCTTTACAAAACGATTCAGCAGGTCGAAGGACTGCAAATGGCAAGCCAGAAGGGCGCTGCCGTCTCCCTTGCGGAGTTACCGGCGGAGTCGATCAAGATGGCCACAGCCGTCATTTCCACCGGTCCGATTCTACTCGTATTTCCATTTATCCAGAAATATTTTGTCAAAGGCATCGTCGTAGGCTCCGTGAAAGGCTGACAACCAGATCGCATATGCAAACCGTTGGGAGGGTTATGTTTTGAAAAGCACGATGCTCAAATTCGGCAGTACATGGATCGCGGCGGCTATAGCGTTCGCGTTGCTGGCGGGCTGCGTTGGCAATGCAGGCAAGGAAGAGGGGATTTCCGCTAGCGCGGACACGCCGAACATTTCCAAGAAAGTGGAAGTTAAGATGTACTTGGCCGGCGACGCCAGCGCGGATTCCCCGCTCGTCGAACAAGAGATTAACAAGCTGCTAGAGAAAGATTTGAACGCCACGATCAAAATCATCAACATCCCTTGGTCAGATTGGGGCACCAAGTACCCGCTCATTCTGACTTCGGGCGAAAAGTACGATTTGGTCTACGCATCGAACTGGGCCGGATTTTCCGATTACGCCCGCAAAGGGGCATTCATGGCGATAGACGATCTGCTGCCCAAGTATGCGCCTGCTACGGTAAAGCAGTTGCCTCCGCAAGCGTGGGACGAAGTGAAGATCGACGGCAAAATCGTCGGCATTCCTTCCTATCAGGATGATTACTTAACAGACGCGATGGTCATTCGGGGAGATTTGCGCGAGAAATACGGCGTCCCTCCGGTGACGGATTTGGACTCGCTGGGCGTCTATCTGGAAGCGGTCAAGAAAAACGAGCCTGACCTGGTGCCGCTGGATGCAAACGCTTCAGAGGATCTGCTCATTCCGGCGACGCCCTACGAGATTATCGACGGAGCCATCTACGCGTACTCGTATGAGGACCTGAAGAAAGGGAAAATCAACCACCTTGCGTTCATGGACGCGTTCGAGCCTTTTGTTAACCGCATGAAGGAATGGAACGACAAGGGGTATTTCTCCAAAGGCATGTTAACGAACAAAGGGTATTCGTATGGCTCTTACGAGAAAGGCACGAGTGCGGTAGGCGTCGGGAATACGGGCCAAATCTTCAACGTGCTGGCGAACACGCAAATCACGCATCCCGAATGGAAGTCCGAATTCGTCAGTTTCCGGTTGAAAACGAAGGCGGGCGTTCACAAGCTGAGCTTTATGTCGGAAGGGATGGCCGTGGGCAGATTCGCGGAAAACCCGGAGAGAGCGCTCATGATCCTGGATAAATTCCGGACGGACAAAACGTATTACAACTTGCTGCACTACGGTATCGAGGGAAGAAACTACATCATTAACGCGGAGGGAAAACGGGAAAATCCGCCGGGGGTGACGCCGGACAAGAACGGATACTTGGCGAATAACAACGGACAATGGGGCTTTGTCGTGACATCGATGGAAACCCAGGACGCGAACGAATGGCCGGATAAGCGGAAAATCATCAATCCCCAGTTTGACGAGTTCACGACACCGGACCTTATGGGTAGATTTGTGTTTAACCGGGACAACGTGAAGGCGGAGCTGGCGGCGATGTCGCAAGTGTACATCCAATACGCGGTTCCGCTGAGGTGGGGATTCACGAAAGATCCGGCTAAAGATCTAGAAAACCTGAGAAGCAAACTGAAGGCGGCTGGTAGCGACAAAGTGTTGGCGGAAATGAGGCAACAACTGCTAGATTATTTCAAGCCTTAACGAAATCCATCCACGGAGGTCGAGGTTATGGCATTTAATAACAAAGCACGATCGCGTTCAAGGAAATCCGTCGTATTCACTTTGGTTTTCATGATTGTATTTTCCGCATTCTCGGTAGTTGCTCCGCAGACGCTGCGTTCTGTCGCCGCACAGGGGGAAGTCACGGAATATAAATTCATTAACGCGTCGAGCGGAACGTCGAACATTCGACTAGTTGGCGACCCCACAGCCGAGCCTCATGTTACTTATGACCAGGAGATGGGGGCGCTCGTCGACGCTAGGCAACTCGGTTTAAGCCGTTCGTTTGAGTTCGACGTGCCCGAGAACGGCTATTATCAAATTTCGTTCCAAGGCTATCGGGAAGATCGGGTCGGCATTTGGGATTTGTACGTCGACGGGAACAAGATCGGCCAATACGATTTTTACGCGCCGTCCTTCGGCATCGGGCCGCAGCAATCGTATGCCACGATGGAGCTCAAGAGCGGGACGCACCAGTTCAAGCTGACGTCCGTCGGCAAAAACACCGCGGCTATCGACGGTTGGAGCAATCATGGGGCATATCCTCACAAGCTCGTGCTAACGAAGCAGCCTGCAGTCGAATATCGCTTTTTCGATGCGCAAAGCGCCTCATCGAATATACGACTGGTCGGCAGCCCTGCTGCGGTACCGCACGTGGGCTTCGATCAGGAAATGGGAGCCCTTGTAGATGCCAGAGCGCTCGGTTTAAGCCGCTCGTTTGAGATCGACGTGGCGAAGGCCGGTTATTACCAGGTCACGTTTCAAGGCTTCCGGGAGGACCGCGTCGGCATCTGGGATCTGTACATGGATAATCAATGGATCGGCACTTACGATTTCTACGCACCGTCCTTCGGCAAAGGTCCGTCCGCTGTGCTGCAGACGGTGGCTTTGACGAGCGGCACTCATACGTTCAAGCTAGTTTCAGTCGCCAAAAATTCAGCGGCGATCGACGGCGGCAGCAATTATGGGGCGTACCCGCACAAGCTGGCGCTTATTCCGAAAGCGTCTCTCCCCGTTCAGGAATATAACTTCTACGACGCGTCTAATGGAGTATCGAATATTCGCCTTCAGGGCGACCGAACGGCGTCTCCTATTGTGGGGTACGATCAGGAAATGGGCGCTCTTGTTGATGCCCGAGCGCTCGGTTTAAGTCGATCGTTCGCGATTGACGTGGCGGAGAAAGGCTATTACCAAGTCTCGTTTCAAGGCTTTCGGGAAAATCGGGTCGGCATCTGGGATTTGTATGTCGACGGGATCAAAGCCGGGCGCTACGATTTCTATGCTCCGTCCTTCGGCAAAGGTCCGAACGTTGCGTTCCGTACGTTCGAACTGACGGGCGGCACGCACATCTTTTCTCTGACGTCGGTAGGTAAAAACGCGAGCGCTATCGATGGCGGCAGTAATTATGGCGCGTATCCGCACAAGCTTACGCTTACTGGCAAACCGGCGCTGCCCACATTCGAAACGGGAGCGGATGCCGTTAAGCTGAAATTGCTGGTCGGCGAGCAATCACAACTCCAGCCTTACGTGCAGTGGAGCGACGGTTATCGGCCAGACCCGTCCGAAACGGTCGTCTATCAATATGCTTCCAGCAATCCCGCTGCGGCGACAGTGAACTCGCAAGGGAAAATTTCCGCCGTCGCGGCGGGGACGACAAACATTACCGTTACGGCTACTCTGGGGAGTCTGACCGCCCAACGAACGTGGAGTGTCCAAGTCGTTGGCGAGCATTTGAACGGCGCGTCGCTCGAATTGTCGCCGAACGCGTTGACGTTGAACAATACGGCGAAACTTATCGTACGAGGAACGTTAACCGACCAATCGGCGGCCGACTTGACCGGAGCGGTCATCGTTTACCAAAGCGATAATCCTGCTATCGCGAGCGTGGATGCCGGCGGAGTCCCGACCGGGCATCAGCTCGGGCAGACGACGCTCCGGGCGAGCGTAACGTTGGCGGGCGTAACCGTTAACGCGCAGTTATCGGTGACCGTTGGACCTAACGTGCTGGGGAAGGCGGAGCTGACGCTCGAGGGCCCCGTCGTGGAGACGCAAGTCGTGAAGCCAACGGTGAAGGCTTATTACGATATCGGCACGCCCGTGAATTTGTCGCAAGCGCAAGTGGTGTTTTCGAGCGCGAATAACCAGATTCTAAGTCCGAAAGCGAACAGCGGCTATTTCAAAGCGCTTGCGCAAGGCACGACGACGATAACCGTCAGCGTGACGCTTGGCGGAGTGACGAAAACGAGCAGCCAAACGGTCACTGTCGGAGAACTGAAAAGCGATAAAACGAGAAGCACGTACTACACGGCTGCCAAAGTGGCCAATGCGCGCCAGAACGTGTTGACCTACGATTGGGCCGCAACCATGCGGAACTCGGCTGTCGCTTCGGCGGATCAATATTTGGCCCAAGGCTACGATTTCATCTGGCATCTCGTTCCGCCGCAGACGTTGCCTCGAAGCTACGGCGTAAACCAGGCGCTAGGCAGCCCGATTTCCGGCAAGCAGATCGACCAGTTCGGCTCTTATCCTTACCTGGGAGATCCATACGCCGAGCCCTGGAAAATTATCGACCCGAGCGCGAAGGACGCGAACGGTCAGTATTATCGTTACCCGACCAACGATTTCGGCGCGTATTACAACAGCGGGCTGGACGCCCAAGGTATTTTCCGGCCGGAATTGGCGAACCGCAGCCTGCTCGTGAATGTGCTGTATCCGGAGAAGGGACCGACTTGGGGCGTTGACGACGGATACGGCTGGGTGGATGCGAACGGGAACCGTTATACGTTCATCGCCTACTATACGCACTGGATGTTATGGTTCAGCGGGAGCATAGAGAAGGAATTGGCCAGCTTCCGCGACGCGTACATTTATACCGGCGACGCGAAGTACGCCAAAGCGGGTTTGATCTTGCTCGACCGCATTGCGGATATATACCCGACGCTCAGCGCGAAGGCGTACGACGGTTCCGTCTATTTGAGATCGGGGATTAACGGCAGGGCTGTCGGTTCGATATGGGAATCGGGTCTGTCCAAAGGATTTGCCAGCGCGTACGACGCTTTCTACCCGGCGACGAATGATCCGTCCGTGATGACGGACGTCATCGCATTCCTTAGCGCGAAAGGCGAACAGTATAATTTGTCGTTCAAGACGACGGCCAAGGGGATTCGCAAAAATATCGAAGACGGCATTCTGAGAGAAATCAACAAGGCGGTTCGCAATGCGGACATCTACGGCAACATGGGCTTCCATCAGAGTACGTTGGCGATGGCTGCAGTCGTGCTGGACACACTGCCCGAGACGAAGGATTGGCTCGACTTCGTGCTTCGGGCCGGAGGTTATGTCCCGAGTCTGGACCAGACGACCGGAGGCCATATTCTGGCCGGCCTAGTTAACGATATCGACCGGGACGGGGAAGGGAACGAGGGCTCGCCGGGCTACAATTCGGAATGGCTGCAATCGTATTCGTTCCTGGGATTGGCGGACATTTTACAAGGCTATGACAAGTACCCGCAAGCGGATCTGTATCAGAACGTCAAGCTCAAGAAAATGTTCATGTCCAAGTATCAGATGATGATGGCCGAGCGTTACACGCCGACGATCGGGGACACGGGATTTACGGGCAATCCGCTTCTGGAATTTAACATCAACACGATGCGAAAGGCGTTCGACGTTTACCAAGATCCCCTGTTCGCGCAATTGCTCTATTTCCTCAACCATAACCGGACCGAGGGGCTGAAAGGCGATATTTTCTCGGCGAATCCCGATGGGCTGGCGGCCAGCGTCGCCGCCGATATCGCCCAATACGGACCGCTGAATTTGGGCAGTACGAATATGGCGGGCTTCGGGCTGGCGGCGCTGCGGGATGGAACGCGGACGCAGCCGTCCTTCGGAACGAGCCATTTGTTTACGGGACTGACAGTATCGCAGCATTCGGCACCCTATTCCGCATTTCAGACGACGAATACGGTGCAGCTTGAGGCGGAGTCTGCAGGTCAATCGATCACGTTCGCGGTTCCCGTAACCACCGGCGGCACCTATGAATTGTACGTTCGTCCTTGGCGGGATCCGAGCTATGGCAAATACGGGGTATACGTCGACAACCAGTTCCTGAAGGAAATTGATTTCAACGGTTATTTGACCGAACTGGAATCGATCGGCACGTTGGCATTGACTACGGGAACCCATCAATTGTCGTTCAGGTATGCAGGAACGACATCCGCATCGGGCGGCTTCAAGATGGGGGTTACCGAGCTGCGCCTGCGCAATACGTCCGGCGGCGCCGCGCCGGTCGGCACGGACACCTTGAGGGACGCATGGATGTACTACGGAATCAATGACGGCCATGGCCACCGCGATACGTTGAATCTGGGTCTTCATGCGTTCGGACTCGATCTCGCGCCCGATCTCGGGTATCCGGAATACTCTGACGGCGCTAACCGCTCGGAGTGGGTTGCCAATACGGTCAGCCACAATACCGTTGTCGTCGACAAGAAGAAGCAGCTTCCTCAGAAAGTCGCGCTGCCGCAGCATTTCGATGATCGTGGAGAAGTGAAGCTGATGGATGTAGCTGCGCCGAACGTTTATACGCAAACTTCGGCATACAGACGAACGACCGCGATGATCAAAGTAGAGGAAACGAATTCCTATACCGTCGATTTCTTTAAGGTGAAGGGCGGCACGGATCATCACTTCAGCTTCCACGCAGGCGAAGGGACGGCCGCCGTGGAGGGGCTCACCTTAACCGCGCAAGCCACGGGCACTTACGCCGGCTCCCAAGTGGGATTCGGACAACGCGCGGACGATGTGGCCGGGGCCAACTATATGGGAAGCGGGTTCCATTGGCTGAAAAATGTCCGGAAGACGACGAATCCGGCACAGCAGTTCAGCGTCGATTGGCAAATGAAGGACACCTGGAACATGTACAACGGGGGAGCCGGGGCGAATACGAACACGCATCTGCGATTGACGATGCTGGGAGCGCTGTCGGACGTCGCGCTTGCGACGGGGCTTCCTCCGCAGAACAAGCCGGGCAATCCGTCCGAACTGACCTATTTGCTCGCTCACCGCAACGGCACGAATCTGGATAGTCTGTTTACTTCCGTTATCGAGCCTTATAAGGGCGCGCGGTTTATCGGCTCCATATCTCCGGCCGTCGTCAGGTCCGGCGGAACGATCGTCGACAATGCGGATGTCAAGGCAGTCAAAGTCACGCTGAATAGCGGTCGAGTCGATTATATCGTCTATTCGTTAGATCCGAATACGACCTATACGATCGACAATAAAATTCAGTTCCGCGGATTTTTTGGGGTCTATTCCGAAGCAGGCGGCGTGCCGGTCTACCGTTACGTCAACGATGGATCGTTCATTGCCCCGGTTAGCGAGACGCCGGTTCAGGCGACAGCCGCTTTGCAAGGCACGGTCGTCGACTTCACGAAGACGCTGAGCGCGAGCAATTCAATCGACGTGCAGATGTCCCTGTCCGGAGTCGCGGCGAACGAACTGGTCGGCCGCTGGATTTATATCGAGACGAGCGGCGTGCGCAACGGCGCTTACGAGATTAAGGGGGTAACGTCGCTTGGCGGAAATACGTACCGGTTGAACGTGGGAGACGCGACGCCGATTCTGACTTACCGGGATTACGCGGATTTCAGCCAAGGCTTTATTTACGGTTTCGCAACGGGAGCATCCTTCCGTATCCCGCTTTCGAACGAGCAATCGAGTTAAATCTTTAAAACCTCCTATTTGAAGCAAACTAGAAATAGTTGCTCTAATTAGCCAAAAAGTCCCGATGATCATTTTGCATCGGGACTTTTTGGCAATTTGAAGGAGAGTAACCATTGCCCGCAGTTCCGTTCACGAGCACCGGCCTTTCATTTCTAAGGGTTCAGTTGATCGTGATGTCATCAATGAAATCCGTATTGTCGCCGCTCGTGGTGCCGACGAATTTAATGGTATGATTTCCTGCCGTCGCATAGAAGCTATTGGTCGTAAACAAGCTGAAGCTGCCGGAAGAAGGCGAGAAATTGCCGATGACCGTATTATCGAACAAGACGTTAAACACCTGCGTCCCTCCAGTGCTTGTTCGTTTGGCGGCATTAAAGCTAATCGTATGACTGCCGCCGCTCGAGAAGTTTACGGTCTGACTGATCGTACCGTTATTTTGCAGAAATGCCGTCCGCACGCCTTCTGGTGCATTGGGAGCCCCCCAAGCGCTGCCGTTTTGTTGAATGCCGGACTGGCTATCGAAGGTCCAACCGTTCGTAAACGGACCGTAAGCGTAAGTACCGGTGCTCGGCAATTCAAATCCCGAGACAGCGAGCGGGACCGCAGCTGCGGCGCTGTTCGAGACGCGGATATCATCCACGTTGACCGTACCGCTCGATGCAATCGGGTCAAATCGCAACTGCTTAATCGTTCCGGTCCAAGCGCTGTTCGTTGAAAAGTCGAATACGTACTCCGCGTAATCGCTATCGTTTGCCGTTATCGTTTTCAGTATGCTTTTGGCGGCCGTCCAGGTCGTATCCGTTGCGGTAATGAAGAATACTTGGGCCTCGTTGGAACCGGTATTGTTTTTCATTCTAACCTTGACGTATTTATAAGCGGAGGCGTTGAGACTCAGATTCGGATCAGAGTAGATATACGGATCGGTGCCGCTCGAAGTCAGCGTGTTGATTCCCCCCGATACGGACTGGGAGATTTGGTTGCCGTTCGTCCAGCCCTCCGCATTGCCATCCGCATTGAAACCCCAATCATAAGCGAGAGAACCACTCGTAAAGGAACGGTAGGCGACGGTCGGCACCCAGCTCGTTTCATCGTAGCTCTCGTCTCCGTTCGGCCCGCTGCCGATCTCGAAGCGAATCCTATCGCCGGCGGATACCGGAATATTGTCGAGATCCGTATCCACGCCTACCTGGTCCGATGCGCCAATCGCGTAAGTGCCCGAGGCTGGCCAGAGCTGAGTCGTCGACGCTCCGGACACCTTGTTGATGCGAGCAGTTATGCCATCGCCGCCCGTATCCCACTTCAACACCCTGCCGCGAATACTGATCGTACCGGAGGCTGGAGCAATCCATACTCTGGCGACATCGCAAGCTGAACAATTGCCGGGGTGCATTTCGAACTTTTCAACGCGCTGCAACCACGGATAAGCGGAATTTTGATACCACCATTGGTTGTTCGCATCGAAGGTCAAATCAGTCCAGACGCCCGCGTTCTTATATTGATATTTCCATTGATTCTCGCTTTGCGTTCCGGAAAAATCGTTGGCGGCATAATAGCCGGTTTGGTTCAGACGGACATTGTTGGATTGTATGAACGGATTGCCCGGACCGCTGGTGGTCAGGAACGGTTGTCCGGGTTCGTAGTAAAGGTTGTTGCTGAACGTACCCGTCGGGGTTACCGGGGTCGTTCCGCCGTTCAGCCAATACACCGATCCATAGGCGTTTGCTTTCCCGTTCTGCGAGAACAGGTTACCGCTAAATACCGTGTTGAGGCTGCGATCGTCGGGATCTCCCCCGTGTATATTCAGAATCTCCAAGCCGGGACCCGCGTTACCTGCGATGTAGTTGTTCCGCACGGCGACGTTCTCGGTGGAAAATTCCAAGTCGATCGCCCCGCTGTCGGGACTGTTCGTATTCGGCACATTGGTCATGATGTTATTGGCAAAGGTGACGTCCTTGACGCGCTGCAGGATGACGGCAGCGGTCCCGGAATAAATATGGCAAGCTGCCTCGTTATCGAGGATAGAGTCGATTACTTTCACATTAGTAGCGCTGGACAAACGCAAGGAGTCGCTGCAGCCCATCGTCGCGTTCTGATACGCTGCGGCGGCATGTCCGTCGTCGTCGTGCAAATACAAGTTTTTCATTACGATGTTCTGGAACAACGAGCTTCCGTTCGAGCCCGGCGTACTGGAATCCATGCCGTTCCACGGATCGATAGAGATGCTGTCTACGTTATGCGCGCCCTCGATATTCGTAAAGTTCAAATTGCGAGCTGCGTATTGCGTATCGTCGAATGCGAGGGAAATTTGAACCGCATCGATAAAGTCCGTGTTATCGCCGGTCGTCGTTCCCGCGAATTTGATCGTATGATTTCCCGCGGTCGCATGGAAACCGTTCGTCATGAACTGGCTGAAGCTGCCAGAGGACGGGGTGAAGCTGCCGACCGCCGTATTATCGAAATAGACATCGAAAGATTGGGTGCCGCCCGAAGTCGTTCGCTTCGCGGCTTGAAATTTGATGGAATAGTAGCCGTCGGTCTGGAAGTTGACGCTCTGGCTGATGTTGCCGGGGCCCTGCAGGAATAGCGTTTGCACCCCTTGCGGAGCATTGGCTGCTCCCCAGACGCTTCCGTTATGCTGAACGCCTGAATTGCCGCTGAACGTCCAACCGTTCGTGAACGGTCCGGATGTATACGTGCTGGCGGCAGGAGTTTCGAAGCCGCCATTGGTCACCGGTACCTGGGCAGCCGTAAATAGAATACCGGATGACATAAACACGGAATCGCGAAGCGCATTCGGATCGAAGGGATGGATGTCATCTAGCGGTCCCGGGTAAGCGATCGTATGCCCCGCCCAAACCCCTCGAATATCATGAACATATATATTGTTAAAATTCAAACCTTCGTGCATTAACGTGCTATACAACACATAAATGCCGACACCGGCGTTCGAAACTTCCAGATTGCGAACATCCCAGTAGGACGGATTTAGGAAAGCGACCATTCGCTCCGCGTCGGAATTGTTGCCGACGATTCGCGGACGCGGATTGGAAGATGGACCGTAGTCCGCCAGCGATAAATGGCTGGCAGGGGTGCCGCTGTTCGTGAATGTCATATGCTGGCCGGTCCATGCTGAGCCCCTGTTTAACAGCACTTGGTCTCCGGGGCTTAGTGCCAGTCCGTTAACCTTCGTCAAACTGCACCACGGAGCCGCCGATGAAGTGCCCGGATTACTGTCGCTGCATCCGGTGCTGCTTATATAGTAGTTGGAAGCGTACGCGACGGAAGCCGCCGCCAAACATAGAAATAGTACAAACGCAGAGGAGAGCAAAACTTTTCTTGTCATCATCCTGATTCCTCTTTTCTGTGCGTTTAAAGTGATCGCTATCCCGGCAGCAACAGATGAACTGCCGGGATAGCGAAATGCTTAAGGATATAAACGGAGCTTATTTACCGTCGGCCGTCTTCCACGCGTCTACTTGCTTTTGAATTTCCGCGATTACGTTGTCTAGGCCTGCCTTTTTGACTTTTTCTTTGTACTCGGCGATTTTGGCATCCACGTCTTTCG
Source organism: Cohnella soli (assembly GCF_042655525.1). Classification (NCBI taxonomy): domain Bacteria; kingdom Bacillati; phylum Bacillota; class Bacilli; order Caryophanales; family Paenibacillaceae; genus Cohnella; species Cohnella soli. The sequence continues at coordinate 784,998 of NZ_JBHSMI010000067.1, read as the reverse complement.
CCATATAAATCGTTTTCAGCTCCGGCTCCAGTGCGTCGATTTGCGCCATCTCTTTCTTAACCGGAGACGAATCGAACGTGAATCCGACGTAAGGCGAGTATTTGGCTTTGTCGATCGCGGCTTTTAAGCCGTCGAGCACTTCCTGGCTGTTCCAGTTGGAAGGCCATTGATCCCAGAGGCTGCCGATGAAAGGATGCCAGATTGCCCACTCGAGTTTGTCTTTAGTCTTGATCGTCGGATTGTCGGTGCCTTTGCCGGAAACATAGTTCCAGTCGTCGCCCTCTAGCCCGTAACAGAATCTGTTGAAAAGATCTTTGTCTTTGAAAAGCAGGTTGAGCAGCATCATCGCCCGCTCCGGATGTTTGCTTGTTTTGCTGATGTAGCTAACGGCGCTGCGGACCGTCGAACCGGTGACGTAATTCGTGAAATCAAGCGGCGTGGAAACCATCGACGTTCCCAAATCTGTGGATACTTTGGTGAACGAAGCATCGTAAATATGATAGGTCGAGCCTGCATATTTGCCGGTTTTGAATTCCGCGATATAGTCGGTAATCTGTTTCTTGGGAACATAGCCTTTCAAATACCAGTCATGCTGCAATTTCTGGACTTTGACCCATTCCGGGTTGTCCAGCAGCGATTTCCATTGACCGTCAAGATTGTCGTAGCCGATCATCGGAGAAATTTTATCCATCGTATTCGGCATGGCTGCAGAGAAATCGCCCATGAACGGGATCAGATTCGGCTCTTTCTCCTTCAACATTTGCAGAACCGGTTCAAGCTGCTCATACGTGTGGATGCTTTGGTAATCGATGCCGTATTTGTCCACGATGTCTTTCCGGAGCGAGATATTGTAAGAGGATACCCATGCGCTCGGATTCGCAACGCCGAATTTTTTGCCTTTGGCGGTCACGGCTTGCCATGCTTGTTCCGGCACTTTCTTGAGAATGTCCTGACCGTATTTGTTCAAGAGATCGTCCACTTCCATCGCCATGCCGCCGGAAACGATCTGGCTGAAGCCCAATTGGTTTAAGTCGAGGAAAATGTCGAATTGCTCGCCTGCCGCCGCCGCGACTTTCATCTTTTGAGCATAGGTGGCGCCGTCCACGAATTTGAACACGACGTTGGCGTTGATTTTTTCTTTGAGCCTGTCGTTCAGATCCTTCATGACTTTCTCTTCATTGGCGCGAGGATCCAGCGGAGCCGTCATATACCAGGTAAGTTTGACGAATTCCTTGGTATCGTCCGCCGATGGCGCGTCGGTGCCGGAAGATGCGGAAGTTTCCATTGGCGAAGCGGTTTCCTTGGTTTCCGGAGCGCTAGCGGAACCGCTCGGGGATGCGTTATTTTGGCCGCAGCCCGCCAGGGCGATAATCGCGACGAGAAGAGTGGAGAAGACGAAGCTGAATTTTTTCGATTGTTTCGATCGCATTTCATAACCTCCCGATGATTTTCATGATCTATTTGCAGCGCTCCTTCGTTGATTGGCCGATCAAGAGAGGAGCTATGTTAACGGTCTTCTGCGAGCGCTCAAGGCAGAGACCCGGTTAACCTAACCTTTGATGGAACCGACCGTCAGCCCTCTGGCGAAGAACCGTTGGAAAAACGGGAATACGAGCAGCAACGGACCGACGGCCAGCACGCACACGGCCATTCGGAACGAGGCTTGCGGGAGCATCGAGCTGTCGAGGCCGGCCGGCTGGATGACGCTGAGAAACTGCATATTGCTCAGCATGCGGTATAACAAGGCCTGCAAGGTCTGCAATTGGCTGTCGTCCGTATAGAGAATGCTGGAGAACCAGTCGTTCCAGTATTGCAAAGCCGTCAGCAAACCGACCGTCGCGATGGCCGGCGTCGAAAGCGGGATCACGATCCGCAGAAAAATGCGAAGCTCGCCGGCGCCGTCCAGCTTGGCGCATTCATAGAGAGCGTGCGGAATGCTTTTCAAGAAACCTTTCATAATCAGAACATAGAAAGAGTTGACGAGAGCTGGAACGAAGAGCGCGTAAATCGTATTTTTCATGCCAAACCAACTGGCAACCAGAATATAGGTCGGCACAAGCCCCCCTCGAAACAACACGGTAAAGAATACGTAAAAGCTCAGCTTATTTCGGTGCCTGTAATCGCTTCGGCTGAGCACATAACCTAGCGTAGTCATGAGCCAAAGGCCGAGCACAGTGCCGGCAACGGTAGCCAAGATGGTCACCATGTAAGACTGGATTAGCTGCTTGCCATTGGCGAAAGCAACTTCATACGCGTCCAGGGAGATTTGCTTCGGCCATACTCCGTACCCGTCTCTGAACAATGAGGTTTCGTTGGAGAAAGACGCCGACACAATGACGATGAACGGCACGGTCACGATAACGCACAGCAAGATGAAGAGGAGATGGACGGATAAGTAGAAACGCTGCTGATTTTGTTTGCGCTTGCCGCTGCCTATGCCGGTAACTGTTACACTCGCGGTTTTCAATGGATGTCCCTCCTAGAACAGTTTATCATCACTGCTGATTTTACCGATGACATAGTTCGACAGTAGTACCAGAACGAATCCGCAAACCGACTGGAACAACCCTGCCGCCGCAGACATGCCGAAGTCGCCCAACACGCGGAGCGCCCGAAATACATACGTATCAATGACATCCGTAACCGGGTACAGCATCGGATTGTCCTGAGGCACGGTGTAGAACAGTCCGAAATCGGCATAGAATATATTTCCGATCGAGACGATGACCAGAATGAGGATAACCGGCCGAATCATCGGCAAAGAAATATGCCAGGCTTGGCGGAAGCGGCCCGCGCCATCCAGCTTCGCAGCTTCGTAATACTCCGGATCGACGCTCGTCAGCGCAGCGTAATACATTAACGTGCCGTAACCCAGACATTTCCACACATGACACAGTACCAAAATCAAAATCCAGTATTTCGGCTCGTTGTAAAACAGGATGGGTTGGCCGCCTAAAGCCGTGATGATCTTATTGACGATTCCGAGGTCCGGATCAAGAAAGCCGGATAGCGCGTAGGATACCACGACCCACGAAATGAAGTAGGGCAGGAACAAAATCGTTTGATAAACTTTGCTTGATCTTTTCCCGAGCTCAAACAGAAGCAACCCGGTCGTGACTTCCACGATGACGTTGACTACGATGAACAAGGCATTCATGACGGCCGTGTTCCGTACGATCTGGGCTAGGTTGGAGTTGAACAAGAACTCGAAGTTCGTGAACCCGCTCCAAGGACTATGCCAAAATCCGAGCGCGTAGTTGTAGTCTTTGAACGGCAGTACAAGCCCGTATAAAGGAATGTAATAAAAAATAAAGATAAAAACGATGGCGGGTAAAGCAAGCAGGGTGAGTCCGGAATTGGATTTCATAGAATGGATCCATCTGGACAAGGTTCTGGACAATCTCTCTCACATCCTCCATATCGCGTTCTGTGTCTGAAATCTATTTTGGAGGAAGACGAGGCGAGAAAATACTGCAAATTCCGAAAGAGGATTGCATATGAAGACTGTACAAATCGCAAAGATATGCAAATCATGTTCTTTCGGACTGGAAGTCTTTACTCGTTTGTTTGCGGAATGTACACTGGATGCATCTGCATGAACATCCAGAGGTGAATGATATGGTTGCGCTTACAAAACGAAACTTTTACCGCAAAAAATACTACATGCGCGTCATGATCTCTATTAGTCTCGTCGCCGTCACGCTAGTGGGCAGTCTATCGATGGCGATGTATTTGTACGGCAAACAAGCCTTTTTCAAGATTCAGTCTCAGCATAATGAGCAGGTGCTGAACCAGGCCAAGTACAATATCGAGCTGATGAGCGCATCCGTGCAAAATATCGCTCAATATTTATTCGTGAATCCCGATACGACTTTTATTTTGAACGCGACCGGCAATCTGGATACCGACGAAATTTACAGGAGGATCAATCGTATCGCGGGGGCCGTCCTGACTTCCAACACGTTCATCCATTCCATCGGACTCTACAATGACTATCACAGCCAGTATTACTATGTAGGCAAACAGGTCTATTACAACGACGAAGGCTTGAAACGGCTGATCGGCCGTTACCCGGATTTGCCGCGGATGATCCCGATCTTCCGGACGATCGAGAATACGTTCGGGGATAAAATCGTAAAGGAAACCGTCATTACCTACATGATGTACGAAACTTCGGGAGACCCGGCCTCCATTTCTTCCGCGGTTGCCATTAACGTGAATTCCGATTGGATGATCGATAACATCAAGCAAATCAGCATGCTGAATGAAAAAGCGGGAGAAACCGCGTATATATACAGCGATGCCAGCGGGTTTCTGGAAACCGGGGTAAAGGATGAAGGCTTGCGACAATCGCTTCTCGGTGCCTACCGGAAAGAAATGGGGAATGCCGACGCCGACGCCGGCTCCTCGGAGATGGTGTTGAACAACAAATCTTATGTCGTCAGTTACATGAAATTGAAGGATCTAGGCTTAACGATCTTCAAAGTTCAGCCCTCCGAGTTCGTATTCCGATATCTGCATGCCTTCAGTTTGTATTTGCTTGTGATTTTCGCTGTTTTCCTCGTGCTTGCTCTGTTCTTTTCAATGAAGGTATCCGGCATCGTGTACAATCCGATTCGCAGGCTCGTGAACCAGGCTGCAGGCGGAAACGGCAAAACGATGGAACGGGATGAAATCGCCTTTCTCAGCAGCGTATACCGGGATTCGTTCGACAGACTGCAGAAATACGACAGCCAGAAGTCCGATTATAACCATGTACTGCGGGATTATTTTATCAAAACGATCCTTACCGGCGAGGTCAATCGCGAGCAATTTTCCGCTTCCTGCCGGGAGTACGGCCTCCATTTGCAATATGATTCCGATTATTATGCGTTTGTGGTCAAATTCGACGATTTCGACCAGTTGCAAGCCCGCTATTCTTCCAAGGACATCGGCTTGTTCAAGTATGCCGCCATCAATATTTTCGAGGAAATGATCCGGGATCTAGGCGTTGCGGTCGGAGTCAGCCTGAACGACAACGACGCTGTGATGCTGCTCGAAACCCGTCAGTATGAACCGATGTTTAACGCTAAAATGATCGAAGCCGTCATCAGGCGATTCCAGGAAACGGTTAGCCAATATTACCCCGTCTCGCTTACGACATCCGTTAGCGGGCGGGTGAACGGCATCCATCATTTGCCCGTCGAAGTACGGCATACTTATAACCTATCCGCCTATCGCTTTTTGTTCGGCAAAGGAAGCTTGATTACAACGGAACGAGTCATGCAGAACAAGGAAAATCCTCGTCAATCCCATTCGCCGAAGTGGGAAACGATTCTGCTGGACAACTTGCGCCAAGGCAGCGTTAAGGGAATGAAACAAGCGTTTGAACAAATTCAGGAAGAGCTTGCCGGAATGAGCTATGAAAACGCGCTTTCTTCTTTCATGCACTTGATGACCGCCATTTACAACGAACTATTCGCATCAGGCAGAATCGCGCCAAGCGGATACGGTTCGGGTATTCTGGACATCTGGAAATCTCTTTCGAATTATGAAACTCTGGATGATGCGTTTCAGTCCACATTGGTTTTCCTGGAACGAATGTTTCAACAGACGGTATCGGAATCGTCGACGGATAAGAACATCGTGGAAGCTACTACCGAACTTATATTGTTGAATTATAACGACAATGCCCTGTGCGCGGATCAGATTGCCGACAGCCTTGGCATGAATGCGAGACGGCTGGCCAAGACATTTAAACAAGCGATGGGGATATCCATTGCCGATTACTTGAACGGAGTGCGCATGGAGAAGGCGGCCGATCTGCTCAGAAATTCCAAGTTAAGCGTGAATGAGATATTGCTTCGGGTCGGATACGAGAACGAGTCCTATTTTTACCGGATGTTCAAAAACAGGTATGGGATGACCCCCAAAGAGTTTGCGCTTCAGATGAAGTAAAGAACGCTATGCGGAAATAACAGCCGGGAACGAAAAGTACAGGCTTTTTGTGCAGTCCGCGACCCATTGTACAGTATTCCGGAACGAAATCGCGTTTCATACTGGAGGAGTAAATCGGAGTGGAGGATAGGAGGTCCGCGGATGCATCGATCTGGGACAGATCAAAGTCCCTTTACAGGAGAAGCGCTATGGATTTGGGGGCCGGGCGGCAACTGGCAAAACAAATTTAACAACGGATCGCCGTTTCGTACTTGCTACTTCAGAAAATCGTTTCATGTTCCGGCGGCGGGCGCAAAACTAACCGTACACGTTTCGGCGGACAGCCGATATACGCTGTTCGTGAACGGAATTCGAATTTGTTGCGGACCCGCCAAAGGGGATATCGCCCATCAGTTCTACGATACGCTTGTGCTGGATTCATACTTGAAGCCGGGGGAAAATAACATTTCCGCCGTCGTGATTTGCTTTTCGGCAACCCATCCGGATTATAGCAAACTTGGCGTTCCGTTAAGCATCATGACAGCAACGCCGGCATTTATCCTTGACGGCGTTCTGATAGACAAGGATGAAGAGCGGATTTTGGAGACGTTGCACACAAATAGTACCTGGAGCAGTTTATCGGATCGGGCTTATGCGCATCATCGATCCGAAGACGCGCCGGGCATTGTATCCGGGCTTGGAGAGGATCTTGATTATGAGCAATATCCGCTAGGATGGCAAAACGGCACAGACACCGCAAATCGGTGGCAGCCCGCCGTAGTGCTTGCCGCGGGAGTAACAAGAGAAACCGTGATGGACAGCCCATTGCCCTTCAGGCTATTCCCTCGAATGATCCCCATGATGCGGGAGGAGACCAGAAGGTTCGCCGGCGTATATCGGTCCGACCTCATCGATCGGGATGAAGCGGAGCGGTGGATAAGGGACGGGGAGGCCATTTCAATTCCGCCGGGACGGAAAGTTTCGCTCATTGTGGATGCCGGAGAGCTTACGACCGGCTATCCGATTGTAAACTTTCAGCGCGGCCGCGGGTCGTTGGTGACCGTCACATACTCCGAAGCTTTATATAAGGATGGCTGCAAGACGGTGGAGAAAGTATTGGAGGGCGGCACGGTAGAAGGATTATATGACAGCTTTCAGTGCGACGGCAGAGACCATGCCTATGAGCCTTTGCATTGGAGAACGTTCCGGTATATTCGGATTGATATTGCAGTCGGCGAGGAGCCGCTGGACATACGGGACTTCTTTTATCGTTTTGTTGGATATCCAATGGAATTGTTGGCGACTTTCGCATCCTCCGACGAAAGGCACAGCCGGCTATGGGAGATGACGTTCAGGACGCTGCAGCTTTGTTGTCACGAAACGTTCGAGGATTGCCCCTACTACGAGCAAAACCAATATTCGGGAGATTCCCAGATTGTCGCGTTGGTTATGGGCTACATGACAGGGGATTGGCGCTTGGCGCGGCAGGCTGTCCTGTTATTCAACTGGTCGGCGGATTACGAAGGGATTACGAAGAGCCGTTATCCGGCCAGGGTGCCGCAAGTGATTCCATCCTGGTCGTTATTATGGATCGTGATGGTTTACGAATATTGGTGGCATACCGGAGATATCGAAACGGCGGCGCTTTGCAAAAATGTCATCAAGTCCACGCTGAATTGGTTCGAAGGATTCCTGAGTGAGCGGTATTTGCTGAATAAGCTCCCCTATTGGAAAATTGTCGATTGGGTGAAGGAATGGGACAATCCGCCGGGCAGCCCTCCGGGTGCGGATGGCGGCGAAACCGGGCTGATCAGCGCCCAATATGCGCATTGTCTTAAGCTGGCGGCAAGGCTTATGGATACGCTGGGACAAGCCGACGTCGCCGAACATTATAACCGTTTGTCCGGGAAGATTGTTGACGGCATCAATCGGCATTGCTGGGATGAAAGCAAAGGCTTGTATAAGGATTGCCCCCAGCTCGAGACATACAGCGAATTGGGGAACGCGTGGCCGATTATCGCAGGCTGTGCTTCCAGGGAGCGGGCAGAAGCCATCGGCGCTCAATTCAACCGGAACGGCTCCCTCGCCAAATCGACGCTTTACGGAAGATACTACGTGTTCCGCGCTCTCGAAGCAGGGAGAAGCTACGGAAAGTTTGCGGAGCTGCTCGATTGGTGGTATTTGATGATGGATTCCGACCTGACGACCTGGCCGGAAGAACCGTGGCTGGCGAGAAGCTACTGTCATGCTTGGTCGTGCAGTCCCGGGTATGAGTTCTTGTCCGGCATTTTGGGCGTAAAACCGGCGGCAGCGGGATTCGAAGAAGTGCTGATCGCCCCGCAGCCTTGCGGGTTAAACTGGGCCAAAGGCTCGGTTCCTACGCCGAAAGGCAGGATTGATGTGGCATGGGAAATCGTTCGGAACACCGTGCAGGTTGAAGTTCAAGCGCCCGAAGGGTTGAATTATACAATTAAGCTGCCGGAACATTCTGTGGGATAGGAGAATGAAGCATGTCTGATTCACGAAAATTCGATTCGGTGCACGTTGTCTCGCATACGCACTGGGATCGCGAATGGTACGAGGATTTTCAGGGTTTTCGGATTCGGCTCGTCTACTTGATCGACGAACTGCTGGATTTAATGGAAAGGGAGCCGAATTATCGCTACTTCCTGATGGACGGGCAGACGATTGTTCTGGATGATTATCTGGAAATTCGCGGAGAGAATCGGGAGCGTCTGCTGAAGTTGATCCGCGACGGCCGAATCGGGATCGGTCCGTGGTACGTTATGCCAGACGAATTTCTCGTCAGCGGCGAGTCTTTGATCCGCAATCTGCTGAAAGGATTTCGCAGTGCCAGAGCGATAGGAGCGGAACCGGTCAAATCCGGATACATTCCCGATATTTTCGGGCATAACAGCCAATTTCCGCAAATTTTGCAAGGGTTCGGAATCGACAACGCCGTATTGTTCCGCGGTTTCCACGGCGACGCCGACCCTTCCGAGATTTGGTGGGAGGGTGCTGACGGAAGCCGCGTGCTCGGTCTGAAGCTGGACGAGGATCGTTCGTACGGGGATTTCTACTTCTTTATTCGCTGGCCGTTCGCGGAACGCGATTTCGTTTACGAAGAGGAAGAGCTCGTTCGCCGCGCGAGCCAAATGCTCGATTACAAAGAGAAACGCGCGACAACCGGTCTGTTGCTCGGTTTGGACGGTGTCGATCATATTGAGGTAGAGCCTCGACTTCCCTGGATCCTGAAGACGCTGAATGAGGCGCCTTCGTTGCGAGGGGTCAAGTTCGAACACAGCACGCTCGAGACCTACTTAACCGAATTGCGCAGCCGAATCGGCGACTTGCGCGTATATCGCGGCGAGCAGCGAAGCCCGGGGTATAACGGCGTTAACAACTGGGTGCTCGCGAACGTGCTTTCTTCGCGCATTCACTTGAAACAGATGAATCAGCGGGTGGAGCAGTTGCTGGAACGCTGGGTGGAGCCGTGGGCCGTCTTCGCCGCACTGGAAGGACGCGCGTACCCTTATTCATTTTTGCGGCGGGCCTGGGAGTTTCTGTTGCAGAACCATCCGCACGATTCGATTTGCGGCTGCTCCATCGATCAGGTGCATAGCGACATGCAGTACAGATTCGACCAGAGTCGCTTGATCGCCGAGCATATGCTGGATGAACAGCTTCAATATTTGGTCCATCATATCGATGCAACGGATTTGCAAGGATCGGAATTGTTTGCCGTATTCAATCCGTCGCCGTTGCCTGTTGACGAGATTGTGGTCGTTGACGTCGAAATGCCGCGCGACGCGAATGGCGGCATCTCGCAAGCGGTGTTCGGCGGCGCTCATATGCGGCTATTCGATTGCGACAATCGAGAAGTTCCCTATCAGCTCGTGTCGATCCGCCAGAACAGCGTGCGCCGTTTCCGGAAATACCGGGATATTCCGGGAGCGGAGCAAGTCGACAGGCTACGAATAGCCTTCCGGGCACACATTCCTGCATACGGCTATGCGGTCTATTCGATGGCGAAGGAGCGTATTCCGATGCCGCCTTTCGGACAATATTCGGCCGATCCCGTGCAGCCGAATCGGCTTCTCGGGACGATGAATAGGGGTTCGGGCATATGGGAGAACGGCAAGCTCCGCGTTCAGGTGCAGCGGGACGGGACGATGGATGTTACGGATCTTGCAAGCGGTCGCACCTATGAGGGATTGCTTTCCTTCGAAGACGAGGGGGATGTCGGCGAAGGCTGGAATCACGTGGCTCCGCTCGTCAACCAGACCTATTGGTCATGCGGGGAAGTCAGAAGCGTTTCCGCCCTGACAGATGGCCCGCTCGCTGCTTTGTTATGCATCGAACGCGTGTTTCACGTGCCCGATGGCGTCGTGCCTGACGAAAGCAGGCGAACCGACTCGACCGCCGATGTACGAATGAAGACGTACGTGGAACTGCGTTGCGACGATCCGACGCTGCGGTGCCGCACCGTTATTGACAACACGGCGCGTAATCACCGGATGAAAATGCTTGTCCCGACTCATTTGCAAACGGATTACTACTTCACAAGCACGCCATTCGATCTGGTGGAGCGTCCATTTAAAGCGCCTGACTATCCTCGCCATCTCGAGTTCGCCCGTCACGACATGCCTCATAATGGGCTCGTACTGGCGAAGGACGATGGCGGCGGTCTCGCCGTGTTCGCCAAAGGCATGTACGAAGTGTCGGCGCGAGACGACGAAGCGAAGACGATCGCGATGACGTTGTTCCGCGGCACGAGAAACGAAGTGCTGTCGGATGGCGGGGATGGCGGGCAACTGCTGAAGGAACTAACGTTCGAATTCGCGTTCCGCCCGTTTGGAGCCGAGACCGAAGCAGCCGATTTGGTTGAAGAACAGAAACGATATGCGGTTGGGCTGCGGACGGCTCATACGAATCGGGACAAAGTTCGATACGGAAATCTGCAGCGCCGGGAACGTACGTTGCCTAAAACGCATTCCTACCTCCAAATCAGTACGCCCGATTTGGCGCTGAGCGCTTTGAAGCGAGCGGAAGACGAAGATGATGCTTATATCGTGCGCGTGTGGAATCCGACCGACGGAAGCGTTGAAGGTGATCTTTCTTTTGGCCGCAAGGTGCTGGAGTTGAGCAAAGTCAACCTCGACGAACAGGATGTCGGCGAATTGGAAGGTTTTGTCCCGGGTTCCTCGCAGATTCGGCTGACGCTCCGTGCCAAGCAGATCATGACTCTTAAGGTCAAATGGTCTCATTCGTAAGAAAGCAGTGGCTAGGATTTCTAAATATCCATTCTCGACAAGCTGGAGACGGTACGCAACCGGATCCAGCTTGTTCCGTTTTATGCAATCGCAGTGCAGTTCTCTTTTCCTATTGAAATAAATCAACGCGTAGGCATATAATGGTAGTGCGATTAGCTTGTAAATAAGTAAAATGAATTATTTCATATAGAGATTAAGTTGCATAACTCGACACCAAGATTAACTCCAGATATATTCCTCATACGAAAAGGCAAACCTTTCTAAAGGAAGGGACGCAAAGCTATGGGCCTAAGGGACGAAGTTATCGTTCTATGGTTGCCAAGTTACCGAAGGAGGTGCGGAGAGCATCGTCCATTCGGATGATGCTCTTTTGGCGTTGGCCGGAAGGGCTTGTTTTGCGTTCATAGGGCGTGTCTGAATATTCGGCGATTTTCAATGATTTTCTTGAGAGGTGTTATCTGTTGAATAAGAATATATCCGAGACAGAACTGGCCGCACTGATCAGGAAGCTCAACCTGGATCAGTTGGACGCAGATTACAGCAGGGCGAGGGTAAGTCGGGGGGCCTATGGCTCCGAGGAAGATTATAACGTGCAGGACGGTTGGGTGGAAGTGAAGGATCAGCGGATTCATGTGAGGAACCCGGTAGGAGGGGGCAACTATCCGAGCATTCATACGACTGAGCCCGTTAAGCTTTATGTTAACGAAAAGGAAGTTCAGACGGAGATGACGGTTTCCGAGAGGGACACGATCAATTGGACGATAGAAGAGAAGCCGTTGTTTGAAATTATTGTGTCGGAAGACAAGTTGGCCGTCTATTTTCTGCTTCATTCGAAGCAACGTTTCCCTTGGCGGCTGCTGAACCAGGAGCCGGCCAACCGCATGACGCTCGTTGCGGAGCAGGACAGGAACCATGTGCTCGGAACGGTTCACCTGAAGGAGATAGCCCCGCAACTGGACGTGCTCTCCTTGTACGTGCCGGTCGATCTCGCCGCCATTCAGCAGGAATTGATGTCTCCTACTCACCAACCGGTTCTTATCGCCCAAGGCAAAGCGGCCGTTCCCGGCGTCGACGCGCAGTTGGAGCTTTATTTTGCCCAGAAGGTGGAAAGCCGCTTCTTCGAAGAAGACGGTCAAGTCGATTTCCGCAATCATCTGCGTATCCCCATCGTCAACCAAGGGGACGTCATGGCGAAGAAGATACCGTTAATAGACGGCACGCCCGGTTATGACGTATTCGGGAGCGTCAAGCTGCCTTCTTCTCCCAAGGACATCCCGATTACTGCCAAGCCTAGCGTGGAACTGACCCCGGACGAAGTCGTCGTTGCGCTTAAGCAGGGCAGGCCCCGCATTACGGGCAGCAAAGTGAAGGTGTTCGACGTTGCTACGACGTATACCGTCGCGGGCAATGTGGATATACGGACGGGCAACATCGTATTCTCCGGGGACGTAATCGTCCATGGGGATGTAACGGATAATATGATCATCGAGTCTTTGGGCAGTGTATACGTATATGGAAGTGTTTACAATTCCACCATTACCGCCACAGGAAGCATCAATGTGCGGGGCAACGTCATGTCCAGCAAACTGTATGCGGGCTATTTCGGCGTATTGTTCAACCGCTTATACAATACGACGAAGATGCTGTACGATCGCTTCGAGACGCTGGTTGCCGCTTCGAAAGTATTGACGCAAGCGCTGGAAGCGAAGAAGACTGCGGTACGCTTCGGTCAGATCGTTCTGCTCCTGTTGGAGAGCAAGATGAAGGACATCCCGGATTTGTTGAAAGAACTGATCGTCGTCATCTCCAACATACAGCAAATTAAGCAAGGGGAATATGTGAAGCTGAAGGAATTGGCGGAATTATTCCTGAAACCGGCGAAGCTGCTGGAGCATGTTACAGTCAAGCTTGTTCAGGGATTCCACGACCTTCTTCGGGAAACGCACCAAGAGGTGGCCCGGATGCAGGAGGAGCATGTGGAGATCAGCATCAATCAATGCCACCGAAGCGAGCTCAAGTCTAACGGGGACATCATCGTCCATTGCGAAGGGGTAATCATCAGCGATTTGTTCTCCACGAGGAACATCGTTTTCATAGATGAGAACAGCGTGTGCCGAGGCTCAAAGTTGGATGCGGGCGACAGCATTACGGCGAAGAACGTTGGCGGCCAGACCGGCGCAATCTCCGTGCTGAAAGCGAAGAGGCAAGTGGACGTGCGTAAAATGTACTCCGGACGAGTATGCGTCGGAAAATATTGCGGAGATATACTCGACGTAGTCGAGAGTAAGGTGTTCGACAGCGAGAGTCTGCTGCAATTGATTACGTCCCAGGAAGCCATGCAGATGAAATGAGGAATGGAGGGAACATAGTGGGAAAAGAACATTCCACTCGCTATAGGTATGTCGGCAAGCGATTGGTCAGAAATATGTACAGCCCGCTCGGGACATTGCTCGTTCCGATCCATACTGTGCTGAGCCCGAAAGAGATCGATACACTGTTCCGGCAAGGCGTCTTGCTGCATGATGAGGACGTAGAGGATGTAGCCATCCTTCATCTCGTCGATGCTGCGATCTCGGAGATCAGAGACATTTTCCAAAGCGCGCGTCATTCCGATCGGATATCGTTCGAGGCGATTCGGGAGAGGATATTGCCGGTCGTGCTGCTCATGAGCCTGCACCCGGACATCAGCCGCATTCTGGCTCACCTGGAGAAACATGACGAGTATCTTTACCGGCACAGTATCGGAGTTGCCCTGCTTTCCAAGATGATCGGTTCGGCAAGCGGTTATCAGGGGGACGAACTGACCGAGCTCATTACCTCCGCTTTCCTGCACGATATCGGCAAGTCCCGAATTCCGCTCGACATTCTGAACAAGCCCGGCGCGTTAACGGCGGAGGAATTCGAGTGCGTGAAGAAACATACGATCTACGGCTATGAGCTTATTCGGCAATCGCCGGGACTGGATGAAAACCATGCGCTCGTCGCTCTTCAGCACCATGAACGGGAGGACGGAAGCGGTTATCCGTATGGACTCAAGGGCGATGCCACCCTACGCAACAGCAAGATCGTCGCCGTGGCCGACGTGTTCCACGCCATGATCTCCAAGCGGGTATACAAGAGCAGCGTCTCGTTCTATCAAGTGTTGCAAGAGATGTCGCGCAATGCCTTCGGTGCGCTTGAACCCGAGATTACGCTTAATTTCATGAAGCGGATTATGGATTTGTTGATCGGCAACACGGTGCTGCTGTCCAACGGCTCCGAAGCAAAAATCGTGATGGTAAGCCCGCACGATCCGGTCAACCCGCTCGTTGAAGCGAACGGAATGTACATCGATTTGAGCAAAGAGAAGCAAATCGTGCTCGAGCGGATTCTTTCGACGGGTTGAGGGCAACCAAGGCGTCGTCACTATAGGAAAAGAACCCATTACTTTTGGAATAAGGTGGACAGGAAAAGTGAAAAAGAAAATGGTTACAGCTATCCTTACAGCTCTTCTTGCAATTTCGAATGTCTCTGGGGCGGTCAACGCAAAGAACTATGAGAAGCTGCCTCAGGAAGTATGGGTACAGGAGCCTAATGCGAACTATATTCCAGTACAGAAGGACATCTTTCTAGTGCCGGGTACCAATATCCTGTATCTTCATATGGGAGAGGAGAAGGCATCCCAAACGAAGATATGGTCGCCCGATACGATTCGTGCTGTAGATTACATGACGGGGAAAGTAAAATGGGTCTTTTCGTTTGCGAAACCAGGCTATGGATGGCCAAGTACGGAAGAGCCTTTTTCTTATGCACCGGATGGTAGCATCTATGCCTATTTCCCTTCAAGCAAATTACTGTATGCTGTAAATCCTGATGGTAAAGAAAAATGGAGTAAACAGCTTGCCGCGGATGTACCTTTCAATGGGAAACTAAAGCGCCTGTCGGATGGGACTCTTGTTATTGTCGCCGAAAAGTCCACGGCAATAGGGAAGGAAACAGTCCAACTCATCGGCATTAATCCGGAGGGGAAGTCTAAATTCAATAAAGTCGTACCAGGCAAATTTGTTGCTGTGACTAAGGATAGAATTATCGTAAAAGTGTCGTCTACATCCAAAGCGGTGGAAAAAGTATCTGGCTACGATTCATCGTCAAAGCAAATCTATCAGTATTCTTTTCCTAAAGGTGCTTACGTAAATGAGTACACGGCCTTCACTCTTAACGATGGAACGATTGTTTTTCCAACGGGTACATCTGAAAACATGCAGAAGCAAACATTGATCGCTCTTTCTTCCGCAGGTAAGGAGAGTTGGAAAAGATCGTTTGATAGGAATGGACTTGCATTCTCGGCTGGAAGCGGGTATCTGTTCGTTAATTTTGCATCGAACAAACTGAGCTATTTTAATCGAAATGTTCTGGTTAAGGAGATTACACTAAACGGATTTACGATGCCTGAGGGCGACGTATTACCGACGGGCAAAACCACATCTGCCGGAAATTTGCTAATTGATCTCGTCAGTCGCCAATATGTAGTGGATCCGGTCACCTTTGCTATTTTGCATGAATTCAAACCAGGAATTAAAGGCGATATCCTTGATTATAAAAACAATAGAATCTTCGTTCACTACTGGGGTGAGAACAAAATTTACGCCTACTTGCTGAATTAATCGGTGAACTAGGGCGGCGATGATAGCGAATGCGCTCAGGCTAACGGTCGAGCCTGTTGTTGTCTTCAAAAAAATTCAGAAACCACTTGAACCTAACGTAACGTAATGATTTATAGTTTACGTAAGGGCAGTAGGAAACGCGAGCCGACGACCCGGAAAGCTGAGCCAAATTTCGAAATCGGAGGAGAATCGAAATGAGAAAACTTGTATTGTTCATGCATGTGTCGCTTGACGGGTATGCGTCGGATTCGAATGGTGCTCTGGATTGGATTCCATACAACGATGAATTACAGAAATATGCCGAGGAAGTCGTAGCCGAAGTCGGCTCTCCCGTCTACGGACGCACGACTTATCAGTTGATGGAGAGCTACTGGCCCACGGTGCTGAACGATCCGAATGCGTCGGAGCATGAAATGGAGCATGCCAAATGGGTGCAGGATGTACAGAAGATCGTCATTTCCAGCACGATGGACAAGGCTGAATGGAACAATACATTGCTGATCAAAGACAATATCGCAGAGGAAATCAACGCGCTCAAGGAGCAACCTGGCAAAAACCTCGTCATCTTTGGCAGCCCGGGGGCGGCCAAGACGTTGCTTGAGCTCGGGCTAATCGACGAACTTCTGCTTACGATTTGTCCGGTCGTACTGGGCGGCGGAAAATCGATATTCGGCGGCGTCGGCGAGAAAACCAAGCTCAAGTTGCTGGCGAACCGAACGTTCAAGTCGGGCGTTGTCGCGGTCCGCTATGAGTTGGAGAAATGATGGAGGGGGATGTCCCACAAGTGTTCGCATGACAGGCGAACGTCCCTATTCACACGTGAAAGGACCTCAATTTCTACCACTTCAATGTGGGGGCTGAGGTCCTTTTTACGGCGGTACAATCGACGAACAACCGCTCGTTTAGATGATGAAACAAAATCATCTGTTGTAGAAACACGGACGCTTTTTCTTGTTTCATGGAACAAATTCCTTCATGTCGTTTAGCTATTATTTTACCCGAAGACATCTGTGTTGTCCGTAGCATTATCGTGAATCATTCCTCTGGAGGGGGGAGGGGGTGATGTCTTGAATAATCGGAGTGTCGTGATTCCTCACGAACAAGGCGATTGGGCGATGGTCAGCGTACCGATTCTTCTCGGAATGTTGGCGGGCATCCCTCGATGGGCGCATGTTCCTCTATTTCTGGTGTGATTATTATTGTTTTTGTCATCGTACCCGTTCCTTCAAGCAACAAATTGAACTTCAAACAATGTGTACTGGATCAAGTGGGGCGTTGATTATGGTCTGTCGCGCTCGTTTGTTGATAGCTCGGCTCGTGGATACGCCGTCGCTCTTGTATTTCGGCATTCCGCTTCTGGCGCTTTTGCTCGTTAATCAATGGCATGCCAAGCGCAAATCGGAGAAAGTGACAGTGGGCCTTAGCGTCGCCACAATTAAAAAAACTCCATCCCTAGCTGCAGATTAATTCCGGAAGCGATTGCCCTGTGAAAAAACACCTTTTTTCGTCTCAAACATCTCATACTTTGATACAATATCTACGATACTTTTTCGAGGAATGTCTCCAGAGATCCTGTCCAACAGGTCTACATAAAAATGGAGGCATCCTTTTTCTTTATTGAGATACGGTCATTTTATTAGACAATCTTTGGCAGTCAATTCTGTCAGTAACAATTGAGCGGCAACTGTAAAGAGTACTCAAGTGCTGATAATCAAGAAATCAAATCGTTGTTTTTGATGGGAGTATTTGATAAAGTTGTGTTGAAAATGGTATTGTGCAGTTGTATTAACATGTTGCAAGGTACTCATCCAAGATCAACAATCTTCCATTTGGAGTAATTAGCTGAAATACAAGACCCCCTACGAGAGTAGGAGGAAATTATACTTGTTAGAACGAGGAAACCCTTGTCCCATTTGCCTCGGTGACAACCGAGAGGCTATTTGAGTAAGTTGGAGGGGTAATTTTGAAAAAAAAGCTTTCGTTAGAACAAAAAATTGGGATATTTCTGTTGATTGGATTGGTAGTATTTCTTGGAGGTGGGGCGCTATTGGTCTGGTTTTTCCTCACTCGTGACTTTGCACCTTAAAATGAAAGACGACCCCCTTGAGCGAAGGGACCCGTTCTTCTTTTTGCGCTTTTTAGGGACTTACATTTTCGTATAAAAAGTGTTCGCTTGACAGGCGAACGTCCCTATTCACACGTGAAAGGGCCTCAATTTCCACCACTTCAATGTGGAGGCTGAGGTCCTTTCTACGACGGTACAATCGACGAATAACCGACGATTGCTTCGAATGAGCGTCGAACGATTAACAACTAAACGAGCGAATGTGTACGAAAATTCGTACAAAATCGGGAGGATCGGCGACCGGATGGGTATGTGTATGAAAATTCACACAAAATCGGGTAGGTCGGCAACCGGACGAGCGTGTGTGTATGAAAATTCACACAAAATCGGGAGGATCCTCAATTGGACGAGCGTATGTGTATGAAAATTCGTACAAAATCGGGCAGAACGGCAACCAAAAGGGGGATGTGGACGAGAAACACGCGGGGCACAAGAAAGCGCAAAATGGCTTTTGGGACAGTCCCTGATATAATACTAGGATATATTTTACATCAAGGAGAGCTGTGGAAAGATGAAGGGTTTAAAGATTGATTTCAGTTCAATTTCGCTTCTCTTTTTAAAAATGACGATCATTACTATTTCAATTGACGCAATGATTAGCCTTTTTTATGACGATTTCGAGATAGGCGATCTTGTATTATCGTTTTTGATTTTCTATGTGGGTCTGTCTTTTATATACAGTTGTGCATTAATGTTGCCTCCAAAAATGAAGAATAACCCATTAACTTTAGGCAATGACATTGTTGAGTCGATTTATTCCGAAGCTGTAGCTGACCTTTATGTGGATGATGAAATTAGAGGGGTATTTAAGGAAAACATAAAGGAATTAGAAGGTGTTTCGCTTAGAGAATTACAGCCAATTGAAAATGCCAATGAACTTTTTGTAATGTTAAATACTTATCAGAAGGTGCTTGTTACCATTAAGACAAACAGATCAACAGAGATCTATAACATTCTTGAGCTTTACAAGAATAACGCCAAATTTATGCTGGAAAATCTGGAAATGACAAAAGCGTTTTCGAAAAGTCGGTGACATCACGACGTTGTCCGACTAAACCCGAAACCCCGACCTCCTGTAATTGAGGTCGGGGGTTCTAGTATGTTTAACGACGCTAATATTAAACGGCGCTATGCTCACGGGCTTTCAGGTCGGCGAGCAGCTTATCGCCTTCGACGTCGAGATTCGGCAAGAGGCGGTCCAGCCATTTCGGCAGCCACCATGCCTTGTCGCCGAAGATCGCCATGATGGCCGGGACAAGCGTCATGCGGACGAGGAAGGAGTCGATCAGGATGCCGACGGCGAGCGCGAAGCCGATCTGCTTAATCATAATATCGTGGCCGAAAATAAAGCCGGCGAAGACGGAGACCATGATGACCGCGGCAGCTACGACGACAAGGCTGGATTGCTTGTAACCGTCGATGACGCTATCCGTCCCCTGGTGTCCGTGGACGTATGATTCGCGCATCGAGCTGACGAGAAACACTTGATAATCCATCGCCAGGCCGTACAGAATGCCGGTGACTAGAATAGGCAGGAAGCTAAGCAGCGGACCGCCGGTATCGAAGCCGAAGAGGGAGTGGAGCCATCCCCACTGGAACACGGCCGTCGTGATGCCGAAGGTAGCCAGAATGCTGAGTAGGAAACCTACCGTCGCTTTAATCGGAACGATGACGGAACGGAACACGAGCAGAAGGATGATAATCGATAGGATGACTATGACGCCGACGTAGAGTGGGAAAGCTTCCGCAAGCTTCGCCGACATATCGATATTGATGGCCGTAAATCCGGTTACGCCAAGCGTGACGCCGTATTTCTTCGCGAAGGCTGAAGCGGGATCGCGCAGCGCCTTGACGAGGTCTTTCGTTTCCTTGTCAGTCGGACCCGATTGCGGAATGAGGTTCAGGATGGCCATCTTGCCGGTCTCGTTCACGCCCATCGGCGTCGCCAACGAGACGTTTTTCAATTGCTGAAGCTCTTGAACGAGGCCGCCTAGCATTTCCGGCGTTATTGCGCCGGCGGAGTCCGTTGGTTCGGCGACGATAAGCAGCGGAGCGTTAAAGCCTTCCCCGAAGCTGCCGGCGATCGCGTCGTAGCTTTGTCTTGTCGTCGTATCCAAGTTTGCCGTAGCACTGGAAGGAATGCCGAGATCCATTCGCGCGATGGGAATGGCAGCAACACCGAGAAGAGCGACTACTCCGACAATGACGGCCCAGCGTCCCTTCACGACGCTATTCACCCATTTCGACGATGTTTTATGCGAATGAGCGGATGCGTTCGATCTGCTTTTCTCGCGCAATTTCGCCGAGCAGATGCGCTCGCCGACCAAGCCGAGCACCGCCGGCAGCAACGTTAAAGCGACGAGCATGCTGATGAATACGGTCGCCGCTGCGACCAGCGCCATCGTGGACAAGAAACCGATGCCGATGACGAGCATGCCGACCAAGGCGATAACGACCGTCAAACCCGCGAAGAACACGGCGCTGCCGGCCGTGCCGATCGCTCTGCTCGCCGCTTCGCGAGCGCTCAGTCCTTGATCGAGAATGATTCGGCGTTGCCGGTTAATGATGAACAGGGAATAATCAATGCCGACGGCAAGTCCGATCATGAGCGCAAGCACCGGCGTGATGCTGGTCATCGTAATGAATTTTGAGAATGCATATGCGCCGGCGACGCCGATGCCGACGCCGACGATCGCGATGAGTAGCGGAAGGCCGGCTGCGACGACGGAGCCGAGCGTAAGAAACAGAACGACCGCGGCAACGGCAATACCGATCGCTTCCGTCGCGCCCATCGGGGGCTTCGGCGACAGCGTTTCGCCAGGTAAAGCGACGATGCCGGTACCTTGTTCAGCTACCTTGACGGCATCGATGACAGCGGCTTTGACGTCATCCGGCACGGACGTCTGTTGAACCGTAAATTGGAACTGGAACAACGCTACGCTGCCGTCGGAAGAGATCAAAGTGTTACCCAACGGTGCGCCGTCGACGATTAACGGGCCGTAAGGAGGCAATTCAGCCGAAGTTGAAGCCTGTTCGTTCTGTTGGGCAGCGGTGTTCTGGGCGTCTGCGGATGCCGCAGCAGCTTTGTCGGCATAGTCCGCAGGGTTAAGGACCAAGTCGAGCGAGTAGACTTCTTTTACGGCATGGCTGATCGCCTTTAACCGTTCCGGTGTATCCAGCCGTTCGCCCTTCGGAGCCGTAAACACGACGCTCCCTTGTCCGCCGGAAGCCGCCGGAAGCTCTTGTGCGAGTTTGTCCAGCACCTTTTGGGATTCCGTACCCGCGATTTTCATTTCGGAGCTCGTATGGATGCCGTTGACGCCAAGAATGGCCAGCACGATGCCGAGAATGACGGCCCAACTTGCGATGAAGCGCCAGGGATTGTCGTAAGCGGTCTTGCCGATTCGGTACAATAAATTAGACATGTTAAATGTCTCCCCTCTCTTCGTATAGCGTTCTATTCTGTATATCCCGCATAGCGGGTGCGATGCTCTAGAATCCGTTACGCAAGTAACCGAAAATCGTGTCCAAATACGCATCGAACGTGATGGCGCCGGGCGCTTCATCCTGCGATTGCCCCGGCAGGAGCACGTTGAGGCTTCCGTCGTGGAGAGGTCTAAATGCGCCGGTCAAAGCGCCGATGAACAGATGGGAGTACCCTTCCGGGTACCTTCCATGGAACAAGCGGGTTATAATATCCTGCGCCATCTCCTGTTGCTTGAATTGCGTGCTCAGAATATAGGGATAGAGCGTCGGATACTCTTTGGCTAACAATGTGAGCTGGCGCATAATCCGAAAGTAATCCGCCGTCATCTGCAGCTTCATCATCTGATACATCGCGTCCAGCAGAGTGATGTTCTCGGGCATTTTCTCCACTAATTCAAGACCTTCGTCAAAGCCGTGGAACGGTAAGGCCACCATTGCAACGGCTTCCTCCTTGCAGGAGTAGTAGTTCGCGAACGTTCTTCGGGAGTAGCCGGCGCGTTGCGCAATGTCCTCGACGACGAAGCCGTTCATGCCATGCTCCAACGCGAGCTCGAATGCCGCTTCCGCCAAGGCGTGAGCGGTCGCCTCCTTTTTCAGATCCCTTAAGCTAGGTTTGCTCATCCCCCTGATTCACCCCGGTTCTTTTTTTGAATCATAGCACGAATTTTGCCCAAAGTGCAATTTTGCAGTTTGGGCAATTTTGTGACAGGGAGGCAGAAAAATGTGCGAAAAGTATCTTTTGATAGTTAAAGGGAAAGTTATAATTTCGGGCGAATATTTAAGGAGTAATTTGGAGCTAAGGGGTGTTAATGGTGAACGTGAGGAGCGGTGTAAAGGGCATTGTAGTTGTAAACAACAGACTGCTAACGATCAAGAGGAGTGACAAGAAATTCAATGCCGAATACTCTTTGCCGGGCGGGGTACAACAATATGGTGAACATTTAATAGAGGCTTTAAAGCGCAATTTTTTAGAGGAAGTGGGCTGTCATATTGAAGTTAAGCAATTTGCCATTCTGAGAGAATACATTGGAGCAAACCACACTGGAAGCAGTTTAAGTGGTTCTCATACTCATGTGATAGATCACATGTTTTTGTGCGAGATATTGGATGAGCAAAACATAGGAAGTGGAACAGGCCCGGACGAGGACGCTCTAGAGATCGAATGGATTTCTTTAAAATATATTGAGGAATTTAGATTTTTTCCGAGAGAATTGATTCCTTACATTATTGATATGGCTAAGGGTCACCATCCGCATGGCATTTATATAAGAGACATAAATTGATTATTTTGTGAGGGGAGACTCGTGAGCGATGGAGAATAAAGCAGCTGAAGATTTTTCAAGCTATGGAAAAAGAGTCAATCGATTGGTCGATGAGTTTGAGAAACAGATTCATTCACAATTGAATGAAAACTACACAAAATCAACGAAATGGTCGGAGAAACTGGCAGATAAAATTGCAGAGTTCGGCGGAAGTTGGAGATTTATTATTATTTTCTTTATCGTGCTAGCCGCATGGGTCGTCATGAACTCTCTTTCTTTTACGAGGGTGATTCATTTTGACGAACCGCCATTTATTCTTCTGAATTTGGTACTATCGTTTCTTGCCGGATTTCAAGCGCCAATCATCTTGATGTCTCAAAATCGCCAAGCTGCAAGGGATAAAAAAGAATCTATCATTGACTATGCTATCAATTATAGAGCTGAGCAAGAAATTGACGATATGCAGGGCCATCTACATAGATTAGAGGCAGATTTTGCAGCGTTTAGACAAGAAGTGAACAACGGATTGAATGAAATAAAAGAATTAATGAAGTCGAAATCATAGATCATGCTTGAAGTTGGCAAAAAGGACCTCGGCCCCGCTTCAGTGGAGTAGAGGTCCTTTACTTTCGGGACAGTCCCTCGAAAAAAATATTTTCGGAAATGTAGAAATCGTCATTCTTAGATCGACTTTATCATGTGAGAGGAAATTACTAACCCAAAAAAGGAGCCAACAAACATGCAATTCACCCTTATGTTTTACGAAAGCCCTGAGGACTTCGCCGCACGAAGTGACCCAGCCAAGCAACAGGAATACCTTGCAGGCTGGTCCCATTATGTAAAAGCCATTCTCGAATCCGGAGTCGTCGTCAGCGGTTGTGGCCTCCACGCCCCCGAAACGGCTACGACAGTACGACGTCGTAATGGCGAGATGTTCGTGGAAGACGGTCCGTTTTCCGAGACAAAGGAACAGATCGGCGGTATTTTCGTTATCGAAGTACCCGACCTTGATACAGCTCTTGAGTGGGCCGCACGCAGCCCTGTTAACGCAGCTGAAGTCCGGGAGAATCTTCCGCCAATGAGATGATTCTATGCTAAAGCCAAATTCCGCACCGAACGCATGACGTTCGTCATCCTGTACAACGAGCCAAAAGATATTGAGGCATTCGAGAAGCACTACCGCGAGGTTCACATCCCTATATCCAAAAAGCTTCCGGGTCTCCGCCGCTATTCCTTAAGCCGTAACATAGCGCCCATTTCAGCAGAGGGCCCATACTATCTCGTGGCCGAGCTGGATTGGGACAGTATGGATGACCTTAAAAAAGCATTTCAGTCACCGGCAGGAGAAGCGGCTCGCGATGATGTGATTGCGAACCTTGAAAGATTATGTCCGGGCGTGCGCAGCATGATCTATGAACTTGAGGAGATCGTGTAAAGCCCGGTCGGATCGTGAACAACACAAAGATAAATCACAGAACAAGAGACATTGCCACGCGGGCGATGTCTCTTGTGCGGTGTTAAATCCGCGGGATTTGACACCTTCAAGAAATCAATCTATCATAATTAATGATAACGCAATCATTATTTATTTTAGGACGGAGAGCCTTATGATTACGATGAAAGACGTCGCCAAACTTGCGGGAGTTTCTCCCATTACCGTATCCCGGGTCATCAGTTCCCCGGAGCAAGTGAAACCGGCTACTCGGGCCAAAGTAACGAGAGCGATCGAAGAATTGAATTTCAAACCGAACAGCATAGCAAGAAGCTTGGTCACGAACAGAACCGACACGATCGGCTTGCTGCTGTCCAACATCGCCAATCCTTATTATCCCGAGTTTATTCTTGGCCTCGAGACGATGGCCCGCTCGCTCGGCAAAAATGTCATTATATGCAATGCGCAGGATTACGATACCGCTACTCACAATCTGGAGCTCCTGCTGGAGAAGCGTGTGGACGGGATCGTCATCACGTCGATCGAATTCGATTCCTTGAAACTCCAGGAAAAGTTTCATTCCCATCTGGAGGAATTGGTGAACATGAAACAAAAAAACATTCCCATCGTCCTCATGGATCCCAACCCTCGTTCAACGATTTTGTCATGCATAGAAGTGGACAACTATATGGCTGGACTAATCGCCATGGATCATCTGCATTCATTGGGACACCGGAGAATCGCGCACATATCGGTCGAGCGGGATGCCAATGTTTGGATCGATCGTCTTCGGGCCTATAAAGATGCCCACCGCAAATTCGGAATCGAATTCGATACATCCCTCGTTGAACTCATCTTGTCCGAAGATGTGAAAGTAGCGCAAGAAGCGGCGACCCGCTTGCTGCAGAAGGAACCTCGGCCCACGGCGATCTTCGCCGGGAACGATCTTCTTGCGGTTGGCGTTATTCATGCCGCCCATCGCTTAGGCATCAAAATCCCCGAAGAGCTTTCCATTATCGGCATAGATGGAATAAACGTCGGAGATCAAATATTTCCGCGGTTAACGACGGTTGCCCATCCTCAGAATAAAGTCGGAGAGGTGGCCGCCCAATTGCTCGTGAAGAAAATAAACGGTATCGACGATAATAGCAACATTACCTTAAAACCGGCTCTGCTTGTCAGGGAGAGCACGGCGGAAGCGCAGAAGTAAATTCAATTCAGCATGAGTCGTTTTCTCTATTGACAAAGATAAGATGGCTCGATATGATGAACACAATGATTGCGCAATCATTATTTATTATCTTGTAATGACAGGGGAAATTAGCAGCGGTAAACGCTAGTCGTGCATTTCTGGTTAACTACAAATGGTAGCGATATCATTCGAGGAGAGATGGTATGCCCGAAGAAGCGCCGTACGGTGACAAGCATACGCTCCAGGAGAAAACCGTAAGCAGAAAAAGATTCCTTGCTTCTGT
The DNA here is from genome assembly GCF_042655525.1 of Cohnella soli. NCBI lineage: Bacteria > Bacillati > Bacillota > Bacilli > Caryophanales > Paenibacillaceae > Cohnella > Cohnella soli. The sequence goes on along the minus strand of NZ_JBHSMI010000067.1, from coordinate 759,386 downwards.
CGGAGCGGCAGGGGCTGCCTTGTTGGCAGGCAGCATTCTACCCGCCGAATTCGTGGAGGCGGCGGATCAAGGGACGACGAACTTTACCGGAACTGTGCAAGTCAACGCGCCAGCCACATCGACGACGTCATCCATGAATATTTCCAGGGACGCCAATTATTCAGGCGGAAGTCCTGGTTATGTCAACAGCGCGTTGTATGTTGTCGATACGGTTCGGAATGGAGTAGCCGCTTATGAGTGGGGCATTACAAGCGTGCTTAACAATTTCGCCAGCGCGGGAGAGAATGTAGCCCTTTACGGGCAAGGCAACCGGCATGGAACGGGACCGACGTGGGCCGGCGTATTCGAAGCTCGCGACCATACTCAGAACGCGGGCACGACCGGGCTTCTGGGTTTGGAAGTGGATGTATTCGCCAACGGTCTGGATACGAACCATATCCGGTTGGGGATCGATATCGTAGTCGGTAAAGGGGTAGCCGCAGGGTCGGCATGCCAGGCGTATGCGGGAATACGGCTCGGGCCGGTTAACGGAGATGCCAACCAAGGCTCTTTTCAAAAAGGGCTGCTCTTGACGGGAAGCGTAACGACCGGCGTAGACGTTCAGTCGAATGGTACCTATGCCTTTCGATCGTCGGGTACGAACAATGTCGGGTTGGATCTATCGACAGGTACGCATTCCGATTCGGCTATCCGAATCAAGGCGAACGAGAGTATCGCGCTTGAATCGACCAACACGATTAAGATGAAGTACAATTCCTCGACGCAGAAGATCGAATTTTATAACGGTTCCAACCGGGTCGGTTATATCGATACAAATGGAGCCGATCATGCACTTTGAATTGTATTTGGAAAACCTTGAGCTCAAAAGGCGCCTGATCGAAGCCCAAATGCAACTGCTTCATATGCAGCATGCTGCCGTTCTGCAGGAAATGGAACGGTTCAGGACGGAAAACGGACCGCCCGTTCAAACGGAAGCCGTCCCGGGAAGTAGGGAACATAACAGTTGATCAACTATGTCGAACATCGGCGAATTCGAATCGGCTACGACGCGATGACGGGACAGCCTTTGTCCATGTCGGTGGATGGACGGGAGGAATTCGCTTTCTCCCGGCAGCCCGTTCGGTTTGACGTGGATGGCGAAAGCGGTCCTAACAACGAAGGGCAGATGATAAACGTTCGGGGAACGAACCGGATCGGAGAAGATGGGGTGCTGGAATCCGTCGATTTCAAGCCGGGTGCAGCCGACGAAGAAGCGTTTCTTAAGCTGAACCTCTTAGCGGGGACGGATTGGAGACTATCCCTTATTTTCCGAATTGGAGAATCCGACGTATCGTTACAGGTTAATCTTGCGAATCTTGGCGCAGAGAAACGCGTGATCCGTTCGCTGAAATGGATCGTCGAGGGATTGGGAAAGGACAGGCTCGGAGATTGCGAGATTTTAATGCCCGGATACGCGCCGGAAGCGGATTTGCCTTATGAACTCCGCCGAAAGGTTGCGCATTATCCGAACCCCATGCAGTTCGCTTCGGAGCGGCCAACGCCTTACGGATCGGATGAGCCGGGTAATCGTTCCGGGATTATGGGCGTATATGACGCCAAGGAAAATGCCGCCGCGTTGACCTGGTGGGCGAGCGACGTGTATCCGATGAAATCGAGGCTTCTTCGCATCGACGATCAGGTTTTGCGGGAAAGTACGGTGTATTGCCCGTGCTTGCTAGCTCCGGGAGAGACGCTGGAGGTCGGAACTTTTTATTTCGGCCGATATTCCGGCGACAGAGTCGAGGCGGTTAGGCAGGCCGCGAGAAGCTTCGGTTCGTATCGTTACGCCGGGCAGGAACTGTCCGACCGCCGAAAGTTGAGCATTTGCGAAATCCAAATCGGCGAGAAAATGGGCAGAACCGTATTCTCGAGCTATGACGATGCGATCCGGCAAATACCTTATATTCGGGAGCTGGGATACAACGCGCTGGAAGTGATGCCGAGGTTTCCGTTTCCGTCCTATTCGGTTTACGACTTCTTCGATATCGATACGACGTTCGGGGATCGGAGCGGATTAAGAAACCTCGTAAAGGCAGCCCGAAATGTCGGAATCAAGGTCATCATCGACATCGTGTTCCATGGGCCGCTTGAGGAAGAACCGAAGGATTGGTGCATGCCGGAAGGGGATTATCGCTTCGATTCGCCATATCTTGAAGGGCATCCGGAATGGTTCTCGCGACATGAGAACGGGGAATTCGCCCGCACGTATACGCGATCGTTCGATTTATCCAATCCCGAACTGCAGAAGCACATCGCCGACGCGATGATCCATCTGATCCGGGAACTCGACATCGACGGCTTCAGGCTGGATGCGCAAACGTGGAATTTCTTCCCGAACTGGGACCCGCTTATCGATAGGCCGGCTTACGAGGCGTTATACGCGGGTTATCGCATGATGGAAGGAATCGGAGCGAAGGTTGCCGCGGCTTACCCTGGCAAAATCATGTACACCGAAGGCTGCGGGCCGCTTGTCGCCCGATATCATCCGTATCGCTACAACTACGACTATCACTGGATTTATCCGGCGATGGCCAACGTTACCGATCCGAGAGGCATGTCCGACAAGTTCTGGAGGAAAACTTCGGAGAATACGTTGACCTGGAGAGACCTGGCGGAATGGCTTGAAGAGGCGGAAGCCGCAATGCCCGAAGGGATAAGCGTCGTTCATCAAACCGATTCTCACGATTCGCACGAATGGGCCGGCTTCCATCATGGCCAATTCAACCGAGAAGCATTCGGACCCGAAGCGCACCGAGTGTTGGTCGGCACCGCGGCGTTCATGAACGGCGGATTCATGTCGTTCTACGGCGCCGAACAAGGAAACGAGGCATTTTACCGATCCATTATGGGAATACGCGAGCATAACGAAACGATGGCGGCGGGGGAGTGCAACTATCGCGGAATAGTCGCAAGCGATCCGAGAATCATCGCGATCCTCTGGACATATAGGCAGCGTTGGCTGCTGTTTATCGCCAATCCGGATAACGATACGAAACGCGTTGAATTGAGTATCGGGGAATTGAGAACTGAAAGTTTTATTACGGCGGATTCCGAACGATGGAAAGTATGCGATCTTATGCAGTCTTCTGAAGGAACTTTCGAATTGAACGGTTCCGAAATGGCTTCGGGTTGGCCGATGAAGCTTGACGGCTATGGCGTATATGTACTGGAAGGGATTCCCCTGAGCCATTAACGGGTGGCCGGGCGGAAGTCTACAACAAAATGGTTGCGTTACCATTATCTCAAAAATGTGGGGGTCATGAAATGATTCAATCTAATAAATGGTACAAAACATTGGCTGTCGCCATGACTGCGACGCTGGTTCTGTCGGCTTGCAGTTCCGGTGGAAATAAAGAGCAGGCATCCGGCGACAATCAGCCGAAGCCAAGCGCAAGCGCAAGCGCGAGCGCGAGCGAATCGGCAAAAGCGGAGAACCCGAAACAATCCGCCGAGAAAAAAGTCATCGTAGTCGATCCGGGCGGGGATTTCACCGACTATGCGCCGACGACGAGCATGGAAAAATCCGATGCGAACCCTCACCCCTACAACGAAATTCGTGTATTGGCGGACGAATGGGAGAAGCTGCACCCGGAAGCGAAAATCGAGATTTTATCGCCCACCAAATCCAAAGATCGCAAAGTAGCCGTCGCGCAGCTTGCCGCCGGAACAGCTGCGGATATTATCTATCAAATTGGAACATTCAAAGATGAAGACTATCCGAAGGGCTGGGTATTGCCGTTCGACAAATATTTGGACATGCCTAACCCGTACGCGGAAGGAAACGCGAAATGGAAGGACTTGTATAACGAGTCTTGGTTAAACAAATCCGGCGACGGCAAAGTGTATTACATTCCGATTGACGCGGTACCGATCGGCATTATTTTCAATAAAGAGTTGTTCTCGAAAGCCGGCATAGACAAGCCGCCGGTCACATATACCGAGTTTTTCGATGCGGAGAAAAAACTGAAGGCGATCGGCGTCGCTCCTTATATGCCTATCTACCGTTGGTCCGACATTACGCTCGAAACGGCGGTATTCGCCAAGAAGATCAAAGAATGGGACGTCCTTACGCCTAACGGCATCGTCGATCAGGAAGAATTCGTTCGCGCGTACAAGAATGGCTTATATAAAGTCGATTCCCCGGAAAACCGCGAATACTACAAGCTGAAAAAAGAAAAGACTGACGGATACCCTAAAGGCTGGAACAGCACGGACGCTTATAAGGCGTTCGTAACCGGAAAAGTAGCCATGATCGAAGCGGTCGGCATTCATATGCGCAATGTCCAAGACGATAAAGAACGCAAATTCGAGTACGGAACGATGTCATTCCCGATCTTATCGCAGGAAGAATCCCCATTCGGGGGAGCCAACACGATTCGTGGAACGGCAGGTTATGCCACGGCATGGCAGTTGACCAATTCGGCCGAGAAGAAAGGAACGGCCGATCTGGCGGCGGACTTCCTGATGTACTTAACCGCTCCGAAGAACAACGCCCGTCTGGTGAACAAGCTGGAAGCGGCCATTCCGGCTGCGAACGGCGCGGAAGCCGTAGAAATGTTCAAGCCTATGTACGACCAGTTCCAACAGGATTATAAAGACGGCTATTTAACTTGGGGCGCTTTCTACGCCGCGGTGCTTGCGGGTCCCGAGTACGGCCAAGCCTACGAGAAGCTGTCCGTCGATTATTTGTTAGGCTCGATCAGTTTGGACAAATTGCTCGCCGAACTCGATAAAGCGATGAAGAAGAGCGTAAACAGTCTACTTCAGCAGCACAAATACGACGAGTCGAAATGGTAAGGTAACTTCATGTGATGACGGAGCGCGGGGCGGCATCGATTGCGCTCCGTCATCATGACTTATTCTTGTTTTTGACGGGAGAAGATCTCATGGGATACGTTAGGCGGCTTTACCGGGCAAAGCTCTATTACATGTTTTTATTGCCCACGCTGGCGATTCTGCTCCTATTCGGCTTTTATCCCCCGTTATCCGCTTTATACCATGCTTTCACGAACTGGAACGGGGCGACGGCCGAATGGGTAGGGTTGCAAAATTTCGAGTATATGATGGAAGACTCCTTCTTGTTGGATTCCATATGGAACATGCTGTACCTGCTCATAGTAGGTTTAATCTGCGGGAATGTCATGAGTCTGGTCGGAGCGGCGCTCGTATTTAATCTCAAAAATGCCGGGCTGTCCGGATTTTTTCGCTACATGTTCATTTTGCCGATGGTCGTTCCCGGAGTCGTCATATTGCTTCTCTGGAAAAGCCTAATGGACCCGTTAACGGGGTTGTTCAATACTGCGCTCGCATCTTTAGGTTTGCCGCATGAATACGGATGGCTCGGAGACCCTTCCATGGCTTTGAACTCCATCGTGTTGATCGGTTTTCCTTGGGTGGCGGGGCTGGGATTTCTCATCTACTTGGCCGGGTTCCAAAGCATTTCCCAAGAAGTGATCGAAGCGGCGGAAGTTGAAGGGGCGGTCGGTGTCAAACGTTTCTTCCGTATCGATTTGCCGCTCATCACCGGGCAAATCAAGCTGATGGTCGTGCTGGGCATTATCGGAGGCCTTCAAGGATTCGGCGTTCAGCTCGTGCTTACGAAGGGAGGACCAGGCTCCTCTACGGCGGTCCCGGGATGGCTGATGTACGAGCAAGCCTTCTCTTATAGCAATTTCGGTTATGCGTCGATGATCGGTTTCGTTATTTTTATCGTGATCCTTGCTATAACGTTCATCAATATGAAATTCATTAAAGCGGATCAATAGATTCGGAGGAACGATATATGAAAGTATTATCCAGACGGTTCCCGACCGGGCAGCTCGTTTCTCATCTTGCGTTATGGATATTGCTGCTGCTCACGGTTTATCCGTTTATCTCGATGATTTTGAAAAGCGTCAAAAACTTCGATCAGGATACCCATGATCCTTGGGGATTCACTCTTCCTGTCCACTTCGAAAATTATTCGCTCGCTTGGGAGACGGTTCGTCCTTTCTTGATGAACACGGCAATCATTACCGTCGCCGCGACGTTAGGCATCGTTATATTGTCTTCGATCAGCGGTTTCATCCTGGCTCGGTTCCGGTTTCCGCTGAGGGAGGCCATCTTCTACGTCATTATTTCGCTCATGATGATACCCGGCATTTTATCTTTGATTCCGTTATTTATTCTCATCCGCGATCTGCAACTGATCGATTCGAGTTGGGGACTGATCGGCCCTTATATCGCGGGAGGGGTGCCGTTCGGAATTTTCTTGATGCGCGGATTCATGGAGAAGCTGCCCGGGGAACTGTTCGAGGCGGCTTATATCGATGGGGCCTCGATCTTTCAATCGTTCATGAGGATCGCCGTACCGCTTAGCCGGCCGATTATTACGACATTGGTCATCTTGAACATTCTCAATACGTGGAACGACATTATCCTTCCTTCCATCGTATTGACCGATGATGCCAAGAAGACGGTGGCCGTTGGCTTATTGACGTTTACGTCCCAATTCAACGATCAAGGCGGACCGTTGTTCGCCGGGTACCTCCTTTCCAGTTTGCCGTTGCTTCTGTTTTTTATCGCGGCTTCCAGGCAGTTTATTTCCGGCATGACCAGCGGCGCGTTGAAGCTGTAAATTTAATTCGAATATTCGCGATCAACAGGAGGTTAGAATGGAGCAGCATAGAGCATGGAAAGCGCATTGGATATGGAAGCAAAGGACGGAGGTCTCGGCGACGGAAGGCCGCCACGAGCTCGTCTATTTTCGAAGGAGCTTCGCGCTTCCCGCCGAGGGTGCCGGCAAGCTGGTTGTCCGGGTATCGGCGGATAGCCGATACCGTTTATATTTGAACGGCAAATCGGTTTCGGTCGGCCCTTGTAAAGGAGATCGTTATACCCATCATTACGAGACGGTCGATTTGACGGAACATTTGCTGCCAGGGATGAACGTGTTGGCGGCAAAGGTGCTTCATTTCACCGTTTCGGAACCTTTTGTTTTGGGCGTGGGGGGGCCAGCATCCGTCTGGCGCTCCAATACGGGCGCCTTTTTCTTGGAAGGCGATCTCGTCGACGAAAATGGTTGCGCTATCATTGAGCTAAGCAGCAGCGAACAATGGGTTTGTCTTGAAGACAGGGCGCTTTCGTTTCATCCTGGCGAACTTGAAACGCTGTATGTCGGGGGAGCGGAGCGGGTAGACGGGGCTTCGTTGCCGCACGGCTGGGAAGAGATCGAGTATGACGACCGGCATTGGGATAAAGCTTCGGTAATCGCCGACGCATACGATTCTACATATGGTCAGCTTACACCTTGGCCGCTTACGCCGCGTCCGATCCCTCCCTTGTATGAAGAAGAAAGAGGATTTCGTTCGATTGCAAGAATCGTAGGCGGACAGGAGGCTGAGCCCAGCTTTCATCTACCGCATGACGGCCGGATGCCGGAAGGAGATCAAGGGTTCGAATTGAAAGCAGGCGAGCGTTTCTTGATCGAACTGGACGCGGGGGAACTGACGACGGGGTACTTGCGGCTTGCGATGACCGGAGGGCGGGGGAGCAGCGTTCGTATTCTGTGCGCCGAGTGCTACGAGGATCCTCCCGAATCCACGATTCGCCGCAACAAGGGAATTCGCGACGATCATTCGAAAGGATTGCTGCTTGGAGAGGAGGATATCTACAGCATTCAAGGTTTCGGTGATCCGTCTTTGGGACGTTATGAGAGCTACGAACCGTTCTGGTTCCGTACGTTCCGCTTCGTGCGGTTATCTGTCGAAGTCGGCAGCGAGCCTTTAGTCATTCATCGGTTCAATTACCGGGAGACGGGATATCCGTTAGAGATCGAGGCGGATTTCCGCAGCTCGGATGAATCGTTGCGGAAGCTGTGGGACATTAGCATGAATACGTTAAAACGCTGCATGCACGAGACTTATGAAGATTGTCCGTTTTACGAACAGATGCAGTACGCGATGGATACGAGGCTGCAGGTATTGTTTACTTATCATCTGAGCGCAGACGACCGGCTGGCCCGCAAAGCGATATTCGATTTCCATAGTTCGCTGCTCCCGAACGGGATGCTGCAAAGCCGTTATCCTTCGCTGTATCCGCAAATCATTCCGGGGTTTTCCTTCTACTGGATCATGATGGTTCACGACCACTATCGGTATTTCGCCGATGCGGACCTCGTCCGCATGTATTTGCCCACGATGGACGCGGTGCTAGGTTGGTTCGAGCGGCAGCTTGACGAGCGGGGGCTCGTCGATCGAATGCCTCCGCAGTATTGGTCTTTCGTGGATTGGGTCGAACAATGGCGGGATTTCGCGGGAGTGCCTGCCGCCAATCTAAAGGGACCCCTTGCCATACTTAGCATGCAATACGCTGCGGCTCTGCAAGCGGCCGCGGAGCTGAACGATTTTGCCGGAAGAACCGCAACGGCAGAGGAGTACAGGCTGCGCGCAGATAGTTTAAACGAAGCGATTCGGGCAAATTGCTGGTCGGAAGGGCGGCAGATGTTCAGGGACGGTCCTGAAGCCGAGGAATTTTCGCAGCACGCCCAAATATGGGCGGTATTATCCGGTACGGCGAGCGGAGCGGAAGCGCGGAAACTGCTGGAAACGATGATGGTCGATCAATCATTGCCCGTCGTTTCCTATGCCATGGCGTTTTACTTGTTCCGAGCTATGTCCGATACCGGACTCTATGAACGGTCGTTCCCGCTATGGGATACATGGAGACGGCTAGCGGAGCTTAACTTGACGACTTGGGTAGAGGATCCCGTCTCCCAACGAAGCGATTGCCATGGTTGGGGAGCGACCCCTCTCTATGAGTTTCCCGCGGAAATATTAGGCGTGAAACCCGCCGAGCCGGGGTTTAAGCGGATCAAGGTTCAACCTCGGCTAGGCCATCTCGCTTGGGCGGAAGGCAAAGTGGCTACGGCGCAAGGGACGGTTTACGTCAAATGGGAGTTGGATGGCGAAGACCGGTTTCGATTGCGCGTTCAGGGACCCCGACATATTCCGGTAACCGTGGAGCTTCCGAACGGACAATCGTTCACGGTACCGGAAGCGGACCCTTACGAAGTCGTCGTTCATTTGCGTTCTGCGGGTTCGATTGTTGGATAACGCTTGATCCTTGAGGAGGAATGGAAAATGAGACGGTTGATCTTATCCCTATTTTGTTGTGTCCTGCTATGCGCAAGCTGCTTCTCCCTGCCGGTTGCGCCTAAGGCCCATGCGAGCGTTAACGCAGAAGGGTCCGCGAATTTCCAACCGGTAAAAACCGCGACCGTCAAAGATATCGACGGTAATCCCACTCTTCACGTCAACGGCAAACCCCAGCCTCTCGTAGGCTGGTTCCAATGGGACTGGTATCCGAGAATGACGCAGACGGCTAGCTATGCGGGCATTCACATCTACCAACCTAGACATACGACCGGCTATCCGACGCTGGAAGTATGGTTGCCCGAGATGCAGAAGATCGCGCAAGAAGATCCGAATGCATATTTTCTGCCGGTCTTATGGCTCGGCACGGATTTTTCCTTCGGATTCAACGGCGCCAACACCGCGGAAGTGAATGTCGACAAAGGTGCTTCATGGGGAGCGAACTCTTATGGCTCCAAGGAGTGGAAAAACCGCGCGGAGCTGTTCTTGAGGGAACAAATTCGCCGTTATGAAGCCAGTCCGATGAAGGATCGAATTCTGGGTTACATGCTTACTGGGGGAAGCACCGGCGAATGGTTTAACGTCGACACGTGGGCCAATCGCGATTTCGACCGCAGCGTCAGCAATACGGCGTCCTTCCGGGAATGGCTGAAGCTCGAGTACGGTTCGGATCTCGGCAAGCTGCGCCACGCTTGGAATGATCCTGCGGTTACATTTGAATCCGCTTCCATTCCGGCGAAGGCTAGCGGCGATCCGTTCCTAAATCCCGCAACGAATCGCAGCGTAATCGATTATGTACAGTATCAGAACAAGCAATTATCCCGGTTTATCGTAGATCTGGCCGGAGTCGTGAAGGACGAGACAGGGCGAGCTAAGCTGATGTCCATATACAGCGGTTATACGATGGCATTCGGCCAGTATGGTCCGCTCTCCGGCGAACTGGACTTGGAAACGTTGTTGAATAGTCCGGATATCGATCTGCTCTATTCCCCGCTGGATTATACGCATCGCAGCCTGGCGGACGGATTTACCAGCGTTCACGGGGCGATGGATTCGGCGCGGTTGCACGGCAAGCTTTACGTCGGAGAAGACGATTATGCCACTCATATCGGGACGGACACGCATGGTGCGCCCCCGCTGTCCGATAACGCCGATGGGTCCCTAGCCCTGCTGTGGCGGAATTTCGGTTTTGCTTTAACGAAGTCCTATGGTCTGCATTGGTACGACGACGCGGGATACGGCGGTTTTAACAACGCTAGAATGGTCAACGAAATCCGAAAAATGAATCAATTGGCGAATGCCGCCTTGAACCTTCCCCGCAAGTCGGGTGCTGAAATCGCGCTGGTCGTCGACGAGTTCTCGCAGATGGTTCAATCCGTCTCCGGCTCGTCCGTGAACGAGAGGCTTCGGCTCATTCGAGAGGAGCTGTCCAAGGCCGGGGCGCCATATGATATCGTGCTTTTGTCCGATGTACTTGCGGGCAAAGCGGATTCGTACAAGCTGTATCTGTTCGCTAATGCCTTCGCTTTAAAAGATGAACAGAGAACGACTCTGGGTCAGTGGGACAAGTCTGGGAAAACGGTCGTTTGGCTCTATGCGTCGGGTTATTGGAAAAGGGATGCAAGTCAAACCGATCGGCGCTCAGCGGATCAGATCGGCGAAATAACGGGGTTAGCGACGACGGAAGCGGCGCCCCAATCCTATCGGATCGCCGCGGTCGACGACAACGCCGAGCCGCTGCTCGCCGGAATCGCGCCGGGAGAAGAACTGGGCGGCTCCGCTACGCCGATTCCGCTGTTCGCGGCCGAGGAAACGGACGGCGTTCATGTGCTCGGCCGGACCGGCTCCAAGGTTACCGCCGCGTATAAGCAGCATAACGACGGCAAGGAAGTGTGGATCGGTTCGCCGTCCATCTCTTCCGTACCTTTCTATCGCAATTTGGCTGAGGAAGCGGGAGTTCATTTATACTCCAGAAGCGGCCTTCAGGTCAACGCGAACGAATCGTTCGTAACCGTAACGAAACCGGCGGCCGGAGCGGATACGGTCTATTTTCCAGACGCGAGGCCTAAGTATGACGTGACGAACGACAGGACGGTCCAGCCCGGCCCGGACGGGAAACTGGAGATTGTAACGACCGGACCGCAAACGTTAGTATATTACAACGGAAGCAAGGAAGACCTTCATTTGAACAGCAGCAATGCCTATTCAACAACGTTGGGTCGGCTCGTCGTCCGTTTAACCGGCGAGACGCTGGAGCATCAGAAGCTGGAATCGAATCAACCCCGGACGATGGATGCGATAGCCGGATCCTTGCTTAGCTTTGACGTAACGGGCATAACGCCGGATGGATATTACTTCTATAAAGACGAAATGTCGGAAGCCCCGACATGGTCGAGCAGCGATGAAGCCGTCGCGACGATTACGCAGTCCGGCCGATTGTCCGCCCTTGCCCCGGGCCAAACCGTTATCACGGCTACCGTGGGCGGAATTAGCAATTCGGTTACTTTGACGGTTAAGCAGCCGCTGGAAATCTCGCTTCTTCCGCTTATGGAGAACGCAGCTTGGAGTACCTGGTCGATGACGAATGGCTGGCATCCTTACGAATTCGGGACGGGCAACGCCTTCGGAACTTCGAACGTCATGACGGAGGTCGTATCGGAAGACGGTAATTCCTACGGTGGCGCGTACCGTTATGAGCCGCTGCAGTCCGGCGAACAAGTAAGCGGATCGTTGGATTCCTTGCAGGTACCCAACAAGAAAGGGGTTAAAGCCGTCGCCACGTTCCGCTATCCATTAGGCACGCCGGAAGGAACGTACAATTCGCTAATTCTAGAAGGTTATAAGGAAGGCGGCGCCGGAAGCCTGTTCGTGCTGCAGAAGGATCTGTCTGTCACGGGAGCGGGAACGACAATGGAAGTCGATCTGTCGGCATACGCGGGGCAAAAGATCAGAATCGACGTGAACGTACGGAATAAATCCGCAACGGACGTCACCTATGCGAAAATCGATCTGACGGAGCTCAAAATGGTGTACGAGGACGAGCAACCGCAGAAGAAGCTTCTAAAGCTTGCGTTTGCGGATATGAACAAGACACTGCAAGCGGATTCGACGGAATCGCTGGTCGTTCAGAAAATTTATGACGATGGAAGCCGGGAGTTATGGGCGCCGGGCGGGAACGCCGTCTTCTATAGCAGCCGTCCCGATCTGGTGACCGTATCTCCGCAAGGCGTCGTAAAGGCCTTAGGCAAAGGGACGGCGGAAATCACTTTGGTAACGGATGAATTCGTTGCCAGAAGTTATGTCCATGTCATCGGAGATGAATATGTTTATACCGATTTGCTGCCCGTATATGCCGAGGAAGGGACATGGACCGTCGAACCGACTTACGCTTCTTTTCCGTTCGGAACTTCGACGGAATACGGCGGGGCTTCTAGACCGGAGTCCGTTACGATGGAAGACGGCCATATCTATGCGAATCCGATCGTGATTTCGGGAAGCGCAAGCGGTACGGGGGTCAACGGGCGTATTGCCATGAAGGTTCCCGATGAGCGGGACGTTCATCTGACCGGCAAATTCGGCTTCGTCGGCAATACGGACTATGAAGGCCAAACGGCGACTTTCTACATGCGTTCGTGGGATCCCAAGCAGCCTTTTTACAAGTCATACTCCATCGCATACGACGGACAGCTTGGAACGTTCGATATCGACGTTTCCGCCTTTCGGGGGCAAACGTTGGACAATACGGATATTTATTTGTTGAAACCAAACGGATCCGTTATGGAGATGGGGCTGGTCGAACTTAGCTTCCGCGTGAAGCTGCCCGTCGAGTCGGGGGCTGCCGCCTTGATCGCGGATAAACCCTATTCCGTGCTCGGGGTAGGCGGAGAGACGAGCCTATCCGTAACCGAATTGACGGATACGGGCGTTTACCGTACGCCTTCGTCGCCGGTGACGTGGAGTAGCGAACAAACGGGCGTCGTCTCGGTTGCGAATGGTCGGATAACGGCGCTAAAGCCTGGCGTCGCCATCGTTCAAGCGGACATGGGTGCCGTGCGCGCGCAAATGGTCGTCGAAGTTCGGTCGGATGGACTGACAAGGGGGCAAGCCGCGGACCCTTATCGATGGACTAGCCTGGAGAGGCTGCCGCAATTCCCGGTGGATAAAGCGGATGTATCTTACAGGTATGTGGGCTTGCATATCAGGGAACCCGTCATGCCATCGCCGACCGTGACATGGCCGGAGCAAGCCGTTGAGACGAACGAATCCGCTTATACGATAAAAGGGACTTCCGCAGCGGGCTCGCGGGTCCAAATCTGGAACGATCGGAACGAAAACGGCTGGCTGGACGATCAGGATACGCTCGCGGGAGAGCAGCAATTGGGAAGCGGTGAAACCGAATTCGCGATCAAGGTTCAAATGACGGGAAAAGGTTCATGGCATTATGTGTTGACCGGTTCGAACCTCATCGGAGAGCGTAGCGCGGAGGCGGTGACGCCCGTCATTTCCTATTCGGGATCATCCGGAGGGAATGAACCTGGAAGTAACGGCGTAGTGACATTGCCCGATTCCGCCGCAGATCTCTTGACGAAGCTGAACGGTAAGGCCGAGTCCTACGCGAAGATGACGCTAAAGATGAGCGGAAACCGTCAAGTGTCAACAGTCATACTCGATGCGGGTAAAATCAAGTCGCTTATCGCAGGCAATGGCGGCAGCGTGCTTGGCGTCTACTTGACGACGGCAAACGATGCCGCGATCGAAGGATTAACGGCCGGAGACTTGGCAAGCATGGCCGAAAAAGGCGCGTCTCTTGAAATTCACACTCAAGCGCTATCGATTCCAGTACATGCAGACCGATTGGATTGGCAGGCGATCGCGAAACGTCTCGGCTCTGTGTCCCTTAGCGAGATAGAGGCGAAATTGACCATTGAGCGCTTGCCGGATGACATTCTCGATCGAGCGAAAAAAGCGGCGAAGGCGCAAGGTTACTTGTGGCTGGCCGATCCGGTTGTCGTCAAGTTAACCTTTACGCATGCAAGTCATACGGTTGACGCTATATCGATTCCGGGGAGCGATATGTCGAAATCGATTGTTCTATCTGGAGAGATGGGAACGTATGATAGTCGCCGAATTCCGATCGGAGTCGCCATCTATCCGAACGGTTCTATGTTCTCTCTGCCGACAACCGTTGAGCGCCGGGATGACCGTACATTCGCGGTCATTCATGACCTGGCCGAACACGATATTTATGCCGTCATCGAGAACCCGCGGCGATTTTCCGACCTTGAAGCCCATTGGGCGAAAGACGAAGTCAACGAGATGGGAGCGCGGTTAGTCGTGTCGGGCACGGGAGGCGCGAAGTTCGAACCGAACCGCGTTGTTCAACGCTCGGAATTCGCCGCCATCCTCGTGAGAGGGTTTGGATGGATGCATCCTGATGTAGTCCCAAGCAGGTTTCCCGATGTGAAGCAGGGAGCATGGGACCAGACGCCTGTAGGGATCGCCGCCGAGCGAGGAATCGTCTCAGGATACGGTGACGGATTGTTTCATGGGCAGGCAGCTGTATCTCGCGAACAAGCCATGGTCATGCTCGCGAACGTACTGCGTTCTATTCAAAGAAGCGCTTCTTCCGCGCTGAGTGAGGAAGAAACCAATCGGCTCTTATCCGCTTATCGGGATGGGGATCGCGTAGCCGCATGGGCCAGAGAGTCCATTGCATACTTGATTAGGCAAGGAATCGTGAAAGGCAATGACGGTCATATTCTGCCCCAGGGAGGCATGAACCGCGCAGAAGCCGCCGTTCTGGTACGGCGAGCATTGAACGAGTCAGATTTGATCTAGTGCACGAAGGGGATGTCCTTTAAGTCATGAGAATGACAAAGGGCATCCCCTTTTTTACATACCGGCCGCTTTCTTGATCCGCACCCGCTCGCTGAAAAGTAGATATCGTGCAATAAATGCAGTAGGAAAATGTATTCTATCGCTTGTAATTATTAGCGTTCCACATAGAAGCTACAACATCCAGTGCAAAGACTGTATGCGCTTTCTATTGTACACTTGACATGGAGTATACAAAAGATTCCAGGAGAAGGTGAAATGCACAACGATGAGAACATCCGCGCTTCTTTTTCAAGGACGGGATGACGCAAGACTCGGAGAAGTGGAAATCGACGACGTGCAGCCAGGCGAGGTGCAAGTCCGCACGATTTCTTCATTCATTAGCACGGGAACGGAAAGGTGGATTTTGACGGACCGTTTTTCCTCGTCAGGCACTCCATATCCATGCGTTCCGGGTTATCAGAGAGTCGGCATCGTCACGCAAGTCGGCGCGGAAGTGTCGAACATTCATGTGGGAGAACGCGTTATCGCCACGAGCGGAAGCTGGACCGGAGAGACGAAGTCATTCTGGGGAGCGCACCTGGCAGTTGCGAACACGTCGAGCTCCGAAATTTACAAAATACCCGACGGGGTTCGGAATGATGACGCGTCCGGCGTCGTTGTCGCTCAAGTCGGTTATCATGCGGCTTCCCGGGTCGCGATGAGCGAAGGGGATTGGGTCGTCATCTATGGTGACGGGATCATCGGGCATTGCGCTTCTCAAGCGGCTCGCGCGAGGGGGGCCAGAACCATTCTTGTCGGACGGCGGAAGGAGCGACTCGCGCTCGGAGCCGAATTTAGCGCGGATTACGTGCTTAACGCCAGATCAGACGATATTCCGCAGCAAGTGTTGAAGATTACTGGTGGTCAGCCGGTCACCGCAATTATCGATACGCTGCAACAACCGGCGCTTCAGCGGGAATACGTTTCATTGCTGCAAGTCGGCAAAGGACAGGTTGTGTATTGCGGCCATTCGCTGGACAAAGCTTGGGCGGATATGCCGCTGATGCAAGAGAAAGGATTAACTTGCCATTACGTATCGGACTGGACGAGGGAGAGAATCGAAGCGACGATCTCGCTCATGAATGAAGGTGCAATCCATCTGGCGCCGCTCGTCACTCACCGGGGGACAGCGGACGAAGCACCAGGCTTTTATCGTATGCTGCTGGATAATAAAGAGCCTTTTCTCGGAATAATTATCGATTGGAGTACGGAGCAATGAGAATTGTCATTACTGGAGCTTGCGGTTTTATCGGCAGAAGGCTGATCGAAGAGTTGGAACAACGCGGACACGAGCTTCATCTTGTCGATCGGCAAAGTCCGGAAGAGGCAACGATATTCGTTCCCGGATCTCGGGTAAGCGCGCCGTTCAAGACGGATTGGCCGTTCTATAAAGCCGACATTATGGATGGGGAAGCGATGGAGCGTGTCGTCAAGCAAGCGGACGCCGTCGTGCATCTAGCGGCCGTTCCATCGGGGTTGCCCGAAGCGGGCCGAGAAGCGTTCTATTATAATGCCAGCGGAACATACATGCTGCTGGATGCGGCCAGGCTGGCCGGCGTTTCCCGTTTCGTTGCGGCATCGAGCATCAACGCCTATGGTACATTTTACTGGCGTATTCGAGAGGAACCGGTCCGCTATACGCATTTGCCGCTGACGGAAGCTTTTCCTCCGGAGCCGCAAGACCCATACAGCCTTAGCAAACTGGTCAACGAACTGACCTGCGATGCATTTCACCGAGCATACGGCATGAAGACCGCAGCTCTTCGCTTCGGCGGCGTGTGGAGCGACGAAGTGTACGATCGGGCGATGGAGCAAGGTCTTCCGCCGACGACGGCGTGGCTGGATGATTTGTATACATGGGTTCATGTGCGGGATATCGCGACGGGGATCCGACAGGCGCTTGAAGCGCCCGACTTGCCTGGATCGGGCGCTTATACGCTGAATGCGGCGGACACGTCGTGCCCAGAACCGACGATGGAGTTGTTGCAGCGCTTGCGTCCGGATTATGCTGCAATGTTGACGTCGCCGATCGAAGGAAGGGGCGCGTTGATTTCTTCCGCCAAAGCACGCGCAGCATTCGGGTTCGAACCGAAATTCCGGTTGGAATAGATCAGAGCAGTTAAGTGAGGCGGATACTTGTGTCCGACTCCGTACCATATCGTGGACGTCTTTGGCCGAATACCGACGTATTCGGCCATTCGCATATCACATAAGCGCCGTAGCTTTGAAGCAGGATGACGATGGGAATGAGATCGAGCCGGTAACGCGTCTGGATCTCTATCACTAGATGTGCGGCTGCATAGAGCAGTAGCACAAGCAAGAGGAGAGAGGAAGCTGGGTAACGCTTCGTTCTCCATATCGCGACTAATCCGACCAAACTGCAAATGTTGATTAGAAGGTACATCGGGCTTTCCCATTTGCTTAGCGATCGTTCCAGCCGCCATTCGTTCAACCCCAGCAAGCTCCAATAAGCGGACGAATCGGCCGCCCCCCACATCGATACAAGTTTCCTTCCCATGAGTGCCACGACTTCGGGTTTGTCGGCGAGCCGCTCCCGAATGCGGACCAATTCTGCGCGATTACGCTCTTCCCCGAATGTGAAACTATTGGCGTAACGTGCATCGTCGGCATTCCAGCCGCCTTTCGTATGCGCGTTAAGGCCGACCATGAACTTCCAATAACGGTCTCCGCCTGACAAGGGCCCGTGACTCACGCCTGCCGAGATTAACGCCGTACTCGCGAGAAACTGAACCGCGTAGAAGGCGGCGGCAATGGCGGCGATCCGGGCTGCGGCTACGACAGCTGTCCGCTTTCCGGAGGCGGAGCGAAATTTTCTCCATAAGCTTGGCAATAGAAATAACACGATCGCTGCCACATAGATGACGCCGATCGGGCGAATGAGATGCCCCAGGCCGATGAACATTCCGGCGAGCAACGATTGGGCTGTTGTCTGTTCGGGACTCTTCAGGAGCAACAGGCAGCCGAGCAGGAACAGCAAGACAGACAGATGTTGATTGGTGAGCACCGAACACATTAGAATATTCGGTAAGTAGAACAAATACACGAGAACGGCGATCCGGCCGCATCCCTCGTTAAACACTTTCGAAGCGATAACGTAAAGAATGGCCGCGATACCGATCGAGTACATTGCATTCAACAGCTTAAGCGCGAGAAGCGAGTGGCTGCCGAATAGCTTGATGATCGCGGCTTCGTACATGGTGAAGCCGAATTGGTACGGAAAACTCGTATAATAGGCGGAGTTGCCGAATGAATAGTCACCTGAAGCGGCAGACCGCGCTGCATCATACATGAACAGGAAATCGGACTGCGGAGTCGCCGGGTTCCATAGCACCCAAGCGAGCCGTACGGCGAAGCCAGCCGACAGCAGCACGATCAGGAATGTGGCGGCATTTAATCGTTTACTGGCCTGATAGACGATATATAGCACTGCGAGAGCTGCAATCAAAGCGCCGAGCGGTTTCCATACGGAGCCGAACGCGGACGTTGTGCTAATGAATGAAGAGACGGATACTGTCGCGTAGAAGAGAACACCTACAGCTACGAGAACGCGGGTTGGCAAATTTGATAAAGTCATAATCGCTCCTAAACATAAGTCCCGATGAGAGTTCCTCATCGGGACTTGTACGTAAATCGGATTAAAATACGAAGTCGTCGTCGGTCATCTGCTCGAAATGGATCGTGCGGACGTAGCCGTTGCCTTTTTTGGAGAAGAAATCGTGTTGTTTGGTCCGCGTGCTAATGCCGTTAAACACGATCGGGTTCACTTCTTCCTCCGGGAATACCGGATCAAGGCCGAGGTTCATGAACGCCTTGTTGGCGTTATAGCGAATGAACTTTTTCACGTCTTCGGCAAGGCCGATGGACGAGTAGAGCTCATCTGTATACTTCATTTCGTTCTGGTGCAGGAAGTCGAGCAAGCCGCGAAGTATTTCGAGCGCGTCCTTCTGGACGTCTGGCTCGAGCTTGGCGAATTGTTCCTGCGCAAGCACGCCGACATACAAGCCATGAATGCTCTCGTCGCGCAAAATCAAGTCGATAATCTCGCCGCTGCTCGTCATCTTGCCTTGGCCGGCCAGATAGAGCGGGTAGAAGAAACCGCTGTAGAACAAATAGCTTTCGAGAAGGACGGACGCGGCCATCGCCAAGTACAAGTCCTTGTCGCTCTCGATGTTGTTATAGTAGCCGGAGATCGTGTCGGCTTTCGTCTGCAAATATTCGTTTTTCTCGACCCAGCGGAAGACGTTGTCAATCTCTTCGTTCGTCGCAAGCGTCGTGAAAATGCTGCTGTAGGACTTCGCATGGATTTGCTCCATCATACCCATGAAGCCAAGCACCGCTTT
The DNA here is from genome assembly GCF_042655525.1 of Cohnella soli. Lineage (NCBI taxonomy): Bacteria > Bacillati > Bacillota > Bacilli > Caryophanales > Paenibacillaceae > Cohnella > Cohnella soli. The sequence continues at coordinate 739,978 of NZ_JBHSMI010000067.1, read as the reverse complement.
GCGCTGCAAGCCTTCGACATGCTCGAGAATTTTCGGCATGCCGACGCCGCCTTGCACGGTGTCGAGCAGCGTCAAGCCGCCGAGTACTTTGATGTACAAGTCGCGCTCATCCTGGCTAAGCTCCATCCACGACATTTTGTCATCGGAGAGAGGGATTTCTTCGTCGGTCCAAAATTGCATAATATTTTGATTCCAGAACGTGATCGTAAAATCGTCGTCCGGACGGTTCCAGTTAACAGCTTTCATAACGGCCATGAATTCCGTGCCTCCTGAATTGCTTCGTGATCAAAATCGGATTTTTGAACTTCCTTACACCGAGCAAGTGATGCATTCTTCGACGGATAGCCGATTCGTCCTCGTATAATAGAGCGACTTGAGCCCTTTTTTCGCAGCGTACACGTAATAGCGGGACAATTGTCTCGTCGTCACGTCGCTGTTGACGTGCAGAATCGTCGAGATGCCTTGGTCGATATGAGGCGTGATCTCAGCGATCAGATCGATCACCTTCATCTGGTCCATCTGGTAGGCGGACTTATAGAAGAAGAAGTTGTCGCGGCTCAAATAAGGCATTGGGTAATACGTCGTCGAGTTGGCATACGTACGTGTCTCGATCGGCTCGACGATCGGCATAACGCTGGACGTCGCATTCTGAATATACGAGATGCTTTGCGTTGGCGCGATGGCCAGACGGTAAGCATGATATAGGCCGTGTTTGGCGACTTCGGCTTTCAACAGGCTCCAGTCTTGCGGAGACGGAACGTCGATGCCTGCGAACAACTCTTTCACGCGCGCCGTCATCGGACGATAGTCAGTCGCCTCGTAACGTTCGAAATAGGTGCCTTTTGCGTACTCCGATTGCTCGAACCCTTGGAAAGTCGTGCCCGTATCGCGGGCGATATGCATGCTTTTCTCCAAAGAATAGTAGTTCATCATCATGAAGAACGTGCGGGCGAAGTCGCGAGCTTCCGCGCTTTCGTAGGCGATTTTGTTCTTCGCGAGGTAGCCGTGCAAATTCATGGCGCCAAGGCCGACGGAATGCAGTTCGGAGTTCGCTTTCGCTACGCCAGGAGCGTTCATGATCGACGTCATGTCGCTGACCGCCGTCAAGGCGACGATGCCTTCGTGAACGGATTCGCGCACTTTGCGTTTTTCCATAACGTTTACGATATTTAAGGAAGCCAGATTGCAGCTAATATCGCGGCGAATCGTATCTTCTTCATTATAGTCGCCGATAGTGGACGTCTCTTGCAGTTGGAAAATTTCCGTGCACAGGTTGGACATTTTGATCTGTCCGATATCTTTAAGCGCATGCGCTTCGTTGGCGTTTGTCTTGTTCATGATGTACGGATAGCCGGACTCAAGCTGCGTTGTGGCGATCTTGGTCAGCATTTCGCGCGCCGACAGTACGACTTTTTTCTTTACGCGGTCGTCGGCAAGCAACGTGTCGTACATCTCGTCGAGATCCATGTCGTCGAGGAATTGGCCGTAAGCTTTGTACACCGTGTAAGGCGCGAAGACGTGAAGCGGCTTGTTCTCTTCGGCGAGCTTGTAAAATTTATTCGGAACGATAAGGCCGATGGACAACGTCTTCAGGCGTGTTTTCTCGTCGGCGTTGATCTTCTTGCTGTCGAGGAACTCCATGACGTCCCAGCCGAAAATATTATAGTAACCCGCACCGGAGCCTTTACGCTGGCCCATCTGGTCGGCATACGAGAATGCGTCTTCCATGAGTTTCAACACCGGCATAATGCCTTTGGCGGCGCCTTCGACGCCTTTGATCGGCTCGCCGCGCCCGCGCAGCTTGGACAGATTGACGGCGACGCCGCCGCCGATCTTGGATAGCTGCATGCACGTGCCGATGCCGTAGTTAATAGAGTTCAAGGAATCGTCGACTTCGATCAGGAAGCAGCTTACCATCTCGCCGCGCCGGCTCTTGCCTGCGTTCAGGAAAGTCGGCGTCGCCGGTTGAACGCGTTGCTCCATCATGGCAGAGGAGAGGGAACGAGCGGTTTCGTAATTGCCGCGAGCGAGATGCAGCGCTACGATCGCGACGCGGTCCGGATAATGCTCCAGATATAGCGTCTTGTCGTCGGTCTTGACCGCATAGTCCGTGTAAAACTTTGAAGCAGCCATGTACGATTGGAATTGGAACCCGTAGCTATGGGTAAGGGCATAGATCTCATCGATCTGCGCTTCGGAATAACGTTCGTAGACGTTCTCGTAATAATTCTCGTTAACCATATAGCGGACTTTCGCCGCCGTATCGGCGAACTTGATGCTTTTGCGTTCGACTTCGGCCATGAACGCTTCGACAGCCTCGTGGTCTTTATCCAATTGGAAAAATCCTTGCGGATCTCTTTGCATAAGCAAGTTGTTCAATTCAATATGACGCAACTGCAAGCACCTCCTGAGAAAATCTTTCAATGTCTTTGGACGTTCCGGACAACTCGAATTTGCCGAGAACCGGTACGCCGTACAGTGCGGAAATCGTATCTGCGCTACGCGCGAAGCCTTCGCCCCAGTTGCGATTGCCGCTGGCCATGACGCCAACCATCCGCTTGTGATTTTTCTTCAGGAAAGACAGAACCTTATCGGGCGCTTGACCGAAACCCGTCGTATAAGTGACGAGCACGAACGGTTCGTCGATCGTCATCGTTTCCTCGATCTGGACTGCAGGAATATTCAATTTATCGACAAATCGGCGTACGTTACCCGTTCTGGAGTCAAAAGCGATAAGCACGATCTTCATTCCCTTCAGGAAGGTTAGTCAGGTTAGGCGAGTGTGGCGCATGGGGGAAATCTATGTGGAAATCTTGAAATGGCGGGTGAAAAACTTCACTATATGTAGTCCGCGAATCTAAATTTACATCAAGATATTGTGAAAGTCAATCGTTTCAAACCCGAATTTGAGTAGGCATAACGTCCTGCTTTTTGCACGCGCGCAACATTGAAAACAGATGAAAGCTTGCCCCGTCGGGGCTCGCGGGAATGTCCGGAAAGTCAATACGTTTTGACAAATTTCAAGACTTTTTTTCGAAGGGGGAATGACAGCGTACACAAGATGTTGTGGCGGGGGGTGGAAGGGAGGGGTATATGGAGGGGGAGGAGGCTGATGATCTTCTGTCGGTCGCCTCATCCATGACATATATACTTTGCTTAAAGATTCCGGGCTCACTCCCGTCCGGTTTTTTCCTCATTCATTCGATGGCTATTGATCAACTGTAAAATCCACTCTTCATCAAAACGGAGCTTTTCCAACCGATGTCGGAAAAAGATCAGAATATACTGTTGTTCTCCGGCGGGAATCCGCTCATCCTTACTTGCATATTCCAACCTTTCTTCCTCATGGCGGATTTCGTACCGCAGGTAATCCTTGTATTGGTGCAAGATTAAAAACTGCAATTCCTTGTTGATCAGCTCAAAATTTTTCAACTTCGTATAAAAATGCAGTTCGTACTCCGGCGAGTATGGAATCGGTTCTTCCATCAACCGAAAAAATCGCATCTTGCCTTCTTCTGTGATGGTGTACAGCTTTTTCTTTTTCCCTCTTCCTTGCCGATCGCTGTCGGGTTGCTCATCGGCGACCTGCTCGATCAACCCGTCTGCAAGCATGCCGTGAATGAGCGGATAAAGCACTCCCCAGCTGATTTTTCGAGTCGGTCCGATAATCGCGTTCAAAATCTGATGCAGCAAATAGCCATGCATCGGGTTATTCTTCACTTCGCCGAGAATGAACAATTCGTTCAAGCGAATAGCCTCCCTTAATCGTCTTTGACTGTTTTCATTATATCGTGAAGATATAATTAGTAAACGAAAGTGTCGCGAACGGTGTCCCAAAAAAGAAAAAGCCGCGATCTTCGCGACTTTTTCAGGCGTTATCTGTTTGCAGCCAGGGTTCTTTCTTTCGGGCTTTCGTCATGCTGACTGCTGCTGCGCCATCACCTCGCGGTGCTTCGGTAGGAGCTGCACGACGATCAGGTTCGCAATCGCAACGGCGCACATGAGCCAAAACACGACATGTATTCCCGAAGCCAGCTCCGATGGGGAGCCGAGCATTGTCACATGTTGGTTGTAAAGTGTACCGAACACCGCGATGCCGATCGTTTGGCCCAATGAGCGCAATAGCATGCTCGAAGCGTTGACGACGCCGCGTTGTTCCCAGCCGACGACGGATTGCACGACAACGGTGGAAGGCGTCGCGACAAAACCCATCCCCAGCCCGATTAGAATGAGGATGCCAATCCAGTATACGTAGGGCGAGTTTATCTGAAGCGCAACAAGCCAGATGGAGCCGACCACTACGAGAGAAGAACCGAATACAATCGATGCTTTTACTCCGATCCGGTACATGAGCCGACCGGCGATGTTGGAAGCGAGCGGCCAGGCTAACGTCATCGGCATGACGATCAGGCCGGAGCTTGTTGCGGAGTGACCGAGCACGGATTGAATCCAGATCGGAGAGTAAACCGTCAATCCCGTCGTGATGCTAAATGTCAGAAAACCGCTCATATTGGTTACGTTCAATACGCGGATGCGGAAAATCGACAACGGTATCATCGGCTCTGCTTCTCTCTTTTCAATCCATAGGAACAACAGTAGAAATACAACCGAAGCTGCGAACAGTCCTACAATCAACGAAGAATCCCACGGATATGCGGACCCTCCGCTCAGCAGGGCATAGAGGAGAGCAGAGAAGGAGACGGTAAACGTAAGTCCGCCGAAGTAATCGATTTTTTTCGCTTGGCGTTTAATCGGTTGATGCAAAAATACGACAACCAGCAGCACAGCGACGGCGGCGATCGGTACGTTGATATAAAAAATCCAGCGCCACGACAACCGATCAACGAAGTAACCTCCGATAAGCGGACCGAGCAAACCTGCCACGGACCAAACGGATGAGAAGACACCCATCATTTTGCCGCGCTGTTTACCCGAGAACACATCTCCGAGAATCGTGAAGCACACAGGTGCCAGCGCCCCGGCACCAAATCCTTGCAAAGCCCGAAACCAAATGAGCCCCGTCATCGACTGTGCGGCCCCGCACAATATGGAGCCGAGCACGAACAAACCGATACCGACCGCGAACACAGCTTTGCGCCCGAACAAATCGGCCAGCTTGCCGAAAATAGGCGTCGCTACGCAGGTGGTCAACGTGTAAACTGCGAACACCCAACTGAATAGGGTCTCGCCGTGCAAATCCGCGATCATGTGCGGCGTGGCGGTGGCGACGACGGTCGCGTCAAGCGCACCAATAAACATCGCCGCCAGCAGTCCGGCGACGACCCATTTGACATTGGTTTCCGGAATCGGGATGTCTCTTTGCGTTGCCTCTTTTTTTCTCATCGAATTAACGGCTGCATACCAAGTAGAGGGCATTTCCGTCAGGATCGTTGAAGTGTACGACTTGGGCCGCTTCGCCTTCCACGGCGTCATTGAATTCAACCCCGCGGGATTTCAGCGTCTTGATTGCAGGTTCTAGTTCTTCAACCTCAAAACCAATAGACATGCTGCCCGATTTTTCCTGTTGTGAGTTTTGTCCTCCGTGCAGATGAAGGAGTCCAATCGTCAATCCTGTTGCTTCAATCTGTGCAAAATGCCCTTCCGTTTCGTGTTGCAGCTTTAATCCAAGGGTTTCGACGTAAAATTTCACAGCCCTTTGTAAATCCGCTACCATCACAGTCACATTGCCGCTCTTAAACATGGGATATTGCCTCCTTTTATGTTCGATCGTCTTTATTATATCTAAAAGATATATTGTGTAAATATAATTTTAAGATATAAAATAAAAAGCAATTAAAAAAAGCCGCATTTTACGCGACCTTAATGGTATTCCATATAGAAACGAAAACGGCAACGAAAAACCGCTATCCGAAGCGCAAGCGCGGGATAGCGGTTAAGTTAGTCCGTAATATTTCTCGTATAATACTCGATAATATCTCTTCGGCGGATGATGCCAAGGAAGACGCGGTTTCCGTCAACGACGGGAACGAAGTTCTGGTCGGCGGCTAGCGTCAGCATGTCCTCCATGTGGGCATCTACCGCGACGCATTCATTATATATTCTTTTCTGAATATCGGAGACAAGAACTTCATCCATATTATCAAAGCCGAGGCCGGGCGTCCGCTTCAGCTTCCATAACAAATCTCCTTCCGATAACGTGCCGATATACTTGCCTTCGTCGTCGATTACGGGAATCGCGGTGTATTGACAAGCTTCCAGCTGGCCTATCGCTTCTTTCATAGAGGCGGAGGTCGTCAAGTAAGACACTTTTTCCTTAGGCAACAAAAACGATTTGATTTCCACTGGGGTTCGCTCCTTTTTGTCCAGAATAATAGACATATGTTTATTATGACATAGATAAAACGTCTTTGCATTGTAAAATGTTCACTCAATTGTTATGTTGGAAACGATATGCACTGGGCATCCTGTACATCGTAGGTTCGCCTGAACGCCGATTCCGCTATTTTGGAGGTTGTTAGCTGTGGAACTATTGCTGGCTGTTTTGGCGCTGCTCATCCTTCTTGCCGTATCGCAAGTTGCGCAGCGGCTTGCGCCATTTATTCCTTTACCGATCATTCAGATCGCGCTTGGAGCGGCTATCGTACTGCTTCCCTGGCACTTCCATGTGCCGCTTGAGCCGGAACTCTTTTTCCTGTTGTTTATATCGCCGCTTCTGTTTAACGACGGACGGAGAACGCCGAGGGACGAGCTATGGAAGCTCAGATTGCCGATTTTGCTGCTTGCGGTCGGCCTCGTGTTCGTGACGATTGTCGTTGTCGGATATCTTATTCATGCACTCATCCCGACGATACCGCTCGCGGCGTCTTTCGGCCTGGCGGCTATTCTGTCTCCGACGGACGCGGTTGCGGTCTCGGCAATCGCCTCCAAAGTCCATCTCCCGAAAAAAATCCATCGCTTGCTCGAAGGCGAGTCGCTCATGAATGACGCGTCGGGTCTTGTCGCGTTTAAGTTCGCCATCGCGGCCGCAGTTACAGGTGCCTTCTCGATCTGGGAAGCGACGTGGAGCTTCGTCATTATCGCCGTCGGAGGGTTGCTCGCGGGAGCGGTACTCGCCATCTTCGTCATTTGGGTGAGAATGGCGCTCCGTCGATTCGGCATCGATGACGTGTCCGTTCACGTGCTCATTCAAATTTTGACGCCTTTCATCTTATATTACGTCGCGGAGCATATTGGCCTGTCGGGCATTCTTGCGGCTGTCGCGGGCGGCGTCATAATCTCCATCGAACAGGATCATTCCGGTTTCACGACGATCGAGCAGAAGTTCGTCTCGGAGATTACGTGGTCGATCATCCTGTTCGTCTTGAACGGTCTCGTCTTTGTCCTGCTCGGCGTGCAAATCCCGGATGTTGCCAAAGCGATATTCCATAACGTCACGTACGATAACTTGAAGGTGATTGGGTATGTGTTCGTCATCTACGTCATGTTGATTGTGTTGCGGTTCTTGTGGCTGACGCTATCGAGTACGGTGACCGGCACGTTGTTCCGAATGGACGACGACAAGGAGAAGCCGAGCTGGAAAGCGCTATGGCTTACGTCGTTGTCGGGCGTGCGGGGGGCAATTACGCTTGCGGGCGCGTTTACGATTCCGCTTGCGCTGAATGACGGAACTCCTTTCCCCGAAAGGGATCTCATTTTGTTTTTATCCGCAGGCGTCATCCTCGTATCGCTCGTGCTGGCCAGCGTCATGCTGCCTCTCCTAGCCAGGAACGATGCCGCTGTCCACGATGGGCAGTCGGGCAGGGAGGCGGAAGTGAACGCGCAGATTCAATCGATCAAAGCGGCCATTCAATCGGTCAGGCAAGCGATCGACGGCACAAATGACCATGCGGCGGCGATTGTCATCTCGAACAATCAACAGCGGCTGGCCGATATTAAGCGAAACAACGTTGATCTGATCTCGAGGCAGTCCCGCGAAGAAGAATTGTACTTGCGCCAGGTGGCATTGGCGAACGAGAAGAAATGCGTGCAGCTTATGCTGGACGATGGAGAAATCGCGCCCGACGACGCGGAGGTGATGCAGCAGCTTTTCCGGCGGATCGAGTTGGCGTTCTCCAACAAGAGGCATGTTTTCTTTTTGCTTCTCCAGGGCCTTGTCAGCCAAGTGATCGCATCGTTCATTCCGGGCAAACGAAAACCGCTCCGGTTGTTCTCGTCGGACGCTCGCCGCAAATTCGCCGGATACCGGATTCGGACGGCTGCGTTCGCGACGGAGGCGGTCAAAGAAGATTGTACGTGTTCGGCATCGGCGGTCACCCGGGTGGCAGGCTATTATCAGCAGATGATCTATATGATGAATGAGCAATTGAAGTCCGCCTCCGGTACAAGCGAATTGACGGAACAACAGGTTCAGGCACTCGAGCTGCTGTCGATTCAAGCGGAACGCGATGCTTTGCGTCAACAATTTCAGGACGGGAATATCGGCAGACAGCAGCTCAGTAAGCTGCAATTCCAACTGAGCATGCATGAGGCGGAGATGATGAACGACAACTGGGGGACGTTGACGCTGGCATAAGAGACGAAGGGCGAGCCTGTTCTATTTCGTAAAAACATCCCACCGTTGAATGAAAGATTATGGTAAACTAATTTCGTTTACTGCGGATCATCATTTGTATTGGGGGAGAACGATCGTGCCATTAGTTGATATGCCGTTAGAGAAGTTAAAGGAATATCAAGGAATCAATCCGCGCCCTGCGGATTTCGACGAATATTGGGAAAGGGCGATCGCCGAGATGCGCGCAGTCGATCCGCAAGTCGAGCTCGTGCCGAGCGGATTCCAGACGCCGCAGGCCGAATGCTTCGACTTGTACTTTACAGGCGTGCGCGGGGCGAGAATTCACGCGAAGTACGTTCGTCCGAAAGGCGTATCCGAGCCGCATCCGGCAGTTCTGCTGTTCCATGGCTATACGGGCAACGCGGGGGATTGGGGCGACAAGCTGGCTTATGCCTCGCTCGGGTTTTCTGTGCTGGCGATGGATTGCCGCGGTCAAGGAGGTTCATCCGAAGACGTCGGCGGTACGACAGGCAACACGCACCATGGCCACATCATCCGCGGTTTGGACGATCATCCGGACAATTTGCTGTTCCGCCATATTTTCTTGGACACGGCGCAGCTAGCTGGCATCGCGATGGGCTTGCCGGAAATCGACGCGGAACGAGTGTATGCACACGGCGGCTCGCAAGGCGGTGCGCTGACGATCGCTTGCGCGGCGCTTGAACCGCGCGTGAAGAAGGCGTCCACCGTTTTCCCTTTCTTGTGCGACTACAAAAGGACGTACGAAATGGATTTGGCGAAGGACGCTTACGAGGAGCTTCGCAAGTATTTCCGTTTCTTCGATCCGTTGCACGAGCGCGAAGATGAGATTTTCGAGAAGCTTGGTTATATCGATCTGCAGTTTCTTGCGCATCGTATCCGCGGCGAAGTGCTTATGCTCGTCGGACTAATGGATACGATCTGCCCTCCGTCCACGCAATTTGCGGCATACAACAAAATGACCGCGCCGAAGCAATTGGTCATCTATCCGGACTTTGGACACGAGCATTTGCCGGGGTCGGGAGACAAGACGATACAGTTTTTCTTGAAAGATTAAGATGTAGAAACGACCTCCGAAGCCCGGTTCGCCGGGCTCCGGAGGTTTTTTTAGGAAAAGGTTTGGTGGCCAACCCGCCAGCTCCCTGGGGGAACGCACTGACAGACGTTATCGACGTCCGACCAACTCGCCAGCTCATCTAACGCACTGACAGACGCTATCGCACTATGACCAACTTGCCAGCCCACCAATAACGCATTGACAGACGCTATTGTCGTCCGATCAACCCGCCAGCCCACCAATAAAGCACTGACAGACGCTATCGAAGTATAACCAACCCGCCAGCCCACCAATAACGCACTGACAGACGCTAACTCAGCTAGCCCCGCAGACGAAAGGGGGCTCTTACGTTTACCGATGAACAAAAAAAAGGAGGCTTGCGGCATCGGGCCGCAAGCCTCAAGGTTTATATTTCAAAGGGGGGTCATGTATGTATCTTACCGCTGAAACATGAAGGGAACGTGAAGCCTATATTAAGATTTGATTACAAAATCGCTTAATCTTGTCACACTGGCCTTATGCTCGAATAAATTTCGTCAGTTCATCGTTGATAGACAATACGTCTTTGGCAGCGGTGCGGGCCGAACTGAACGAGGGGATCAACTCACGGGCGGACACCGGCTCCTGCCGATCGATCCATCCGGCGAGGAAGGCGAGGGCGCCAATCAGTCGTTCCGGGGCGACTCCGTCTTCCCTAAGCGATGCGAGCGTAATCGACCGGTCGCGCTTGGACAGTCGTTTTCCTTCGGCGTCGACTACGAGCGGGACGTGGGCGAAAGCCGGCGGTCCAAAGTCGAGTGCTTCGTATAAAGCGAGTTGTCTCGGCGTCGAGTCGAGCAAGTCCGCACCGCGCAGCACGTCCGTGATGCCTATCGCGGCATCGTCTAAGGTGACGGCAAGTTGATACCCATACATACCGTCCGCACGTTTGACGACGAAATCTCCCATGGCCGCGCCGTCGAACGACTGCGGTCCGCACATGCCGTCGTCGAATCGGAGTTCGCGCTCCGGCATTCGGAACCGCCAGGCGGGTTCCTTGAGCGCAGCTTTCGCGCGGCGCTCGTCATCCGTTAAGGAGCGGCAAAAACCGGGGTACGCCGCGCCTTCCGAGGACAATCCATGCGGCGCGCTTGCGATCGAAGCAAGTTCGCTGCGTCTGCAATAACACGGGTATAGCTGATCGGCTGCTCGAAGCCTTTCGAGTGCCTTCTCGTAGAGCGGCAGCCGCTCGCTCTGAACGTAAGGACCGAACGGCCCGCCGACGCGCGGTCCTTCGTCCCAATCGAGCCCGAGCCACAGCAAGTCGTCCAGTTGCTGTTCGGCGTAGGCAACGCGAGAACGTGAGATGTCTATGTCTTCAATTCGCACGATAAATGTTCCTCCGGCTTGGCGGATCTGCAACCATGCGGCGAGCGCGGTAAAAGCGTTGCCGATATGCAGAAGTCCCGACGGTGTCGGAGCGAAACGTCCGCGTCGAATCATTGCATTCCGACCTCCTCGGAAATACAAAAAAAGAGCAGATGATCTGCTCATTCGTTGGTAGAAATAATATATACCGGACAAGATCGATAATGGCGGAGCCGACGGGATTCGAACCCGCGGTCTCCTGCGTGACAGGCAGGCATGTTAGGCCACTACACCACGGCTCCACGTTCGCAAAGATCATGTCCAAGACACGTTCATGATCATAACACGTCGCGTTACCGCTTGGCAAGCGTAACATTGACAGATATACGAATGTTTAACATAATTAAAGTAACGTGAATCGGGGAAGCACCTCGCGAAGCTAAACACAATATGTGTTGCTTTGTGGGGTGTTTTTTTCTAAGGAGACAAGCGCTTATATGACAAAGAACAAGAAAGACGACAGGGTGAAAGAGCAGCAAGTGACGTATGACATCTACGCGACAATCGATGACGGCCACCGTTATGAGGTAGACGAGGGGAAGCTCGAATTGTTATCGGCGCCGTCCCCGAAGCACCAAGTTGTCGGTGGATACATGCTTCAACTGCTTATGAACAGCTGCCAATCGGATTACATCGTATTTGCTTCCCCGATAGATGTTATATTGTCCGCGACTGAAGTTCGCCAACCGGACTTGGTCATGGTACACCGGGGCAATATGGGAATCGTAACGCGCAGAGGCATTGAAGGCATCCCTGATCTGGTAGGGGAAATTTTGTCGCCCCATTCCGTCAAACGGGACAAGCAAAGGAAGCTGCATGTGTATGCGAAATATGAAATTCCCGAGTACTGGATTATCGATCCGGGCAACGAAGCGCTGGAGCAATATATGCTCGCCAACGGCAAGTATGAGTTGATCAACTTGTACGAGAGAGATGACATCGTTCGTTCGGAGAGACTGCCGTGTATCTCGTTCACGATGGCGCAAATTCTGGAGACAGCTGCAGAATTGCCGGGTTGATCGCCGATTTTTTTTCCTATTTCCTGACAAGCTGTTCATACAGTTCAACAATAGAGGATGCGGGTTCGAGTCCGAGCCAGAACATGCTCATCTTTTCTTCGAGCGCATGCACGATATTGTCGTCGAACAATTCGTTGATAAAGAAATTATTGTTTATGTCGCTGCCAGCGATATTGAGAAGTCGTAAATAGCTATCGGAATTCACCATTTGGTTAATGGATTCTTTGACTGACAGAAACAGCGTATTGTCGGCCATGGCCCGTTGCGTGTCGTCTTCCAGCGCCGTTCGGATGAAGTCTGCGGCTAATTGCACATTGTCGCTTGAAGACGGAACCATGAAGGCATTCGCCAACAATAGCGTATTCCGATCGGCGCCAAACGGAAGCGGAATAACCTGTGGCGAGAAGCTCATACTGTCGTTTTGCCAGTTCGCCATTTCGAATGTCGTGGTCAGTACCATCGCCGACTTCCCATGAATAAACGGCGTTCGCGGCCATACCATCTCAGGGAAAGTAGTCGCAATCCTCTTGCGGAAGAACAAATCCTGGATCACCGACAGAGAAAGCGACAACACTTCTTTCTGCCGCGTTGCCTCCGTCTGTTTAAAACCGTTCATCAACGCAAATACGAGCCAGCGGTTAATGACCGGATGGATTGAAAATCCGAATTGAGTAATAATACCGTCCTGTACGACGGTTAACTTTTGAGCGGCTTCGACAAAATCATTGAAAGTCCACTCCGATTCGGGAATAGGTAAGCCGTTCCGGGCGAACAATTCAGGATTGCAAACGAGGAATACCGGCGAGAAGGTAAAGGGCGCCGCCTTTAATTCGTTGCTATCGCTGAAATGGTTCATCACTTTAGAATAGATATCGGCCGTTATGTCAGCTAGGTACGGGGCCAAGTCGACGAAATCGGCGATGTTGTCCATTCCGGAAAACTTCATATCGGGTACAAGCACGAGGTCCGCTGTCAGCCCCATTTCGCTGCTGGAACGAAAGGATTCCCAGAACTGACCCGGCGGGAGACCAAGCACCTTTACTTCGACATTCGGGTATTTCCGGTTAAAGGCTTCAATCAAAATCGGCAGCCCCCGATCGATGAAGAAAGCGGGGGAAGGCGCCAGAATGCGCAGAACCCGTTGCTCCGATTTTTCGACGACCAAATCCTCGGGAACCATCGTACCGAGACCGACACGTTTGACGATAAGACCATCCTTATCAAGTAAAGCGAGCGCGGCACGCACGGATTTGCGGCTAAGCCCGTAATAAGCGCTCAATTCATTCTCGGGCAGCAAGTATTCCCCCGGTTTAATTAGCCCCGTCTGAATTTGCTCCTTTAGGGTTTTATATAGCTTGGTGTACAGAAATTCATTGTCTCTCCGCATAGGATCCCTCTTATTCATTGGTAGAGTGCTGCCCCCTCAAATAAAAAGGGTTTGACATCCGCAATATTGCTCTTTAACATAAAGGGTACAGGTACGGTACATATTCCCTACTTGATCTACATGAATTTTACCACATCCTGTGTGAAAGTTGAAGAGCAAATATAGGTAAAGAGGAGGGCGAAACAACTATAGTTAGCAAGGGATGGAAAGCATTAGCAGGGTGGTCATGAATACAAGCGAGGCAAACGACAATCGAGAGGGGTTATTGAATATGCGTAAAAGGTCAATTTTCGTAGCAACTGCTATGGCACTGGTCATGCTTCTTTCGGCTTGCGGCAAAGATTCGGATAAGGGGGCGGCTAACTCTCCGAAAGCTTCTTCGGCCAATCCATCTGAAAGCGCTACCAATTCTTCGGGTAACCAAAAAGAGATCCCCATTAAGCTCTGGATTTACCCGATGATGAATGGCATCAACGGGGATGGCAATGGCAATCCCGATGACTGGGCCAAAGAATACGCGCGTCAGTTCAAACAACAACACCCGAATGCGAACATTTCCGTTGAACTGCTGGATTGGGCCGGGGGAACGGAAAAAATCGATGTATCCGTAGCCGCAGGATCGCCGCCCGATCTGGTTTACACGATCAATAACTTTGGCGGAGTTACGAAATACGGCAAGATGGGGGTGTTAGAACCGATTGATCCGTTCTTGACACAGAGCGACTGGGACGATTATTCGGACGCAGTCAAAGGAGCGATAAAATACGGGGACAACACGTATATGTGGCCTTGGCTGAAGATGGTGTCCGGCGTAGCCGTCAATCTGGATTTGTTCAAGGAACGCAATGCGACGAATCTGCTGCCGATGGATCGTCCGCTTCGCGATTGGACGTTCGATGAGTTCCTTAAGGCGGCACAAGCGACGACATTCAGTCGCAGCAATGGGAGCAAGCCGGACGTATACGGAACGGCGGTTTGGGGAAAAGACGCACCTTTCTATATGTACTTGAACGGTTTGGCGAATGGGGGCAACATCGTTAACGAATCGTTCGATGCGGTGACGATAACGGATAAGAAGTTTACTGACGGCGTTCAATTCACGATCGATCTCGCGAATAAGTACAAGGTAGCGCCTCCGGGAGGAGCGGGCATTAGCGCCATGAACGCCAAGGAAATGTTCCTGAATCAACAGATCGCGATGATGCCGGATGCGCCATTCCTGCTTGAGGAAGCGAAGAAGGCACCGAAACCTTTCGAAATCGGTTTTGTGGCGCCGCCTCACGGCGAGGGCCAACCGACTGCAGCCTGGAACAACGTAGGCGGGTTCATCGTGTTCAAACAGGAAGACGAAGAAAAGAAAAAGCTGGTCATGGAATTCGGCCGGTTCATCACGAATAGCGAGAATTCGAAGATCGTGAAGCAGATCGGCACGTTTCCAGCGCGTAATTCTTCGGGGAATCTTTACGAGGGAGATCCGGTCATGACGTATTTCGACGAGCTGTCCAAATACGGGAATTCGTTATTTTCCCGCTCGTTCGGTCTTGTTGACGTCGGCGATTGGGAGAAAGAATTGCAAGCGATGCTGACCGGTGGCAAGACGGTTGACGTTTCCATAGCCGATTTGGACAAGACGCTGCAGGAAAAATTGAGATAACGCAACGTAGAAGTAAGCTCGGTTCAAAAAGACGACGGCAATTGGCCAAGAGCTTTGCCATCCAACTTGTTGGCTGGATTGCCGTCACGGATGGCCGGGCAAGCAACAATCGAGAGTAAGCCATCGAGGTGAGAAGGATGTACCGTTTTCGAAACGCATTGCCGGGATATTTGTTTTTGCTTCCGTCTTGCGCGCTGTTCGCGGCATTCATGTTTATGCCTATATTCAAAGGTTTTCAACTGAGCTTTCAGAAGTGGACGATTTCCGGTTATGAATGGGTCGGACTGAGTAATTACGAGAAGGTTCTCAGCGATTCGGTCTTTTGGAAATCCACCTCCATTACTGCGCAATTTACGGTCATTACGGTTGTGGCGGGACTTTTGCTATCGTTATTGGCCGCGTTCATGATCGATCCTTTTAAGGAAAAGGTTCAATCGATATTTAAGGCCGCGTTTTATTTGCCTAGCGTGGCGCCGATCGTTATCGTTTCGATATTGTGGCTATGGCTGTATCATCCGTCGTTCGGTTTGCTTAATTATTTGCTGGATTCGGCGGGAATCGCCCCTGTGATGTGGTTAGGCGATCCGAAGGTTGCGCTTATTTCGATTATGCTGATGACGATTGCCGTCTCGCAAGGCTCGAACATTTTGATTCTGGTCACGTCGCTCGGCGGCATTCCGAAAGATTATCAGGAAGCGGCCCGTATTGACGGGGCGACCTTCTGGCAAGAAACGGTCCGCATCAAGCTGCCGATGCTAAAGCCGACGCTCACCTATTTAATCGTAGTTAACACGGTCGGATCGTTCCAGGTATTTGCACCTGTCTACATGCTGACATCGGGCGGGCCGAACCGGGCAACGACGACGTTAGGATTTCTGATTTACGAGAATGCGTTCAAGAAGTTCGATTTCGGCGTTGCTTCCGCGCAGGCAGTCGTGCTGCTCCTCATCGTCATGGTTATCGCCATATTCCAGTTCCGCACGATGGCCGGAGATTTAGAGTATTGATGAGGACATCGATCAGGATACGGAGAATGGGAGGGGAGTTCCATCCGCAGCATTAAAGGATTTCAAATCGTAAGCTTCATTCTGCTCGCCGTTACGGCAATCGCGCTGCTGTTTCCTTTCTATTGGATGGTGCTGCAGTCGTTCAAGCAATCTACATCAGCCATTCAGACGCCCCCGGATTTGTCCTGGGCACACTTTACGCTTGCTAATTTCGAGAAACTGACGGCGGATAAGCTCATTTGGGTATGGACGTCCAATAGTTTGATCGTTGCGATAGGCGGTATGCTGGGCAACGTTATTCTTTGCTCTATGGCGGGTTATGCGTTTGCCAAGAAAGAGTTTCCCGGCAAGCAAGTGCTCTTCTGGGCGATCGTCAGCATTATGATGACGTCTACGCAGGTCATTATGGTGCCGCTGTTCATGCAGATGCGCGATATGGGGCTGCTTAACTCGTATTGGGCGCTTTTGTTGCCGATTCTCGTTTCGCCGTTTGCCGTGTTTTTGACCAAGCAATTTATGCAGACGATACCGGGAGAACTGATTTCCGCGGCGAAAATCGACGGTTGTTCGGAGTGGCGCATTTTCTGGAGTGTCATTTTGCCAGTGTCCATGCCCGTGCTGGCAATTGTCGCGATTTTCGGCTTCATTACGCAGTGGAACGACTTCCTTTGGCCGCTGCTGGCGACGGAATCGAGGAATATGCGGACATTGCAGGTAGGCCTTGCTTCCATGCAATTGCAGAATGTCGACTATGGCCTCGTGCTGGCTGGAGCAACGTGGACGATGGCGCCTGTCGTTATCTTGTTCGTGGCGTTTCAGCGGTTCTTCGTCAAGGGGATTACGATCGGTGCCGTAAAAGGATAGGGGAGCTCCCAGGAGGTGAAGAGCATTGAAGATCAAGGTGCCGACGGGTTATTACAGGCATTATGACGCGGATTTCACGCTTGATGTCCCGGGGGAAGGTTACGGGGGATGGAGCCAGGCCGATCTTGAGCTTGACTTGTCCCGTACGGCGGTGGTCGTTATGCATGCATGGGATTTCGGGACACGAGAACAATTTCCGGGCTGGCATCGGGCGGTCGAATTTATTCCGAGGGCCAATGCCATTTGCGACAAGGAGTTGCCAGAGCTGCTCGGTGTTTGCCGCGACGCGGGGATGGCCGTATTTCATGTCGTAGAACCGATCGGCGACTACTACAAGAAGTATCCCGGCTATATGAGGGCGGTACAGCTGGCGGGGGAGGCGGACCCGGAACCGGAAAGGATTCCGGTTGACGAATCGCTTGCGAGCCTGCAAGCCTTTCATCAAGCGCAAGCGTTCCCGGGTACGCATAATGCGGTGGACATTCAAGCTGGATTCGCCCGACTTGATATTCCCGAGACGATGAAGCCGTTGGGAGACGAAGGGGTTGCCGCTACATCGGGACAATTGTTCGCGTTATGCCGGGAGCAAGGCATCAACCATTTGATTTATACCGGTTTCGCAGTGAACGCCTGCATCTTGATGAACCCGGGAGGCATGATCGACATGCGGCGGCACGGGCTCCTTTGTTCGGTTATTCCTGAAGCGGTAACCGCTGTCGAGAACAAGGAGACCGCGCGGCGGGAAGAAGCGAAGGAGCTGTCGCTTTGGAGCGTATCCTTGTTTTTCGGGTTCGTTTATCGGCAGGGGGATATCGTTTCAGCGTTGTCGCAAAACCGTTAGATCGAATGACGATACGAATAATTCTATGAAACGAGGCGATTGATTGATGAACAGGTCAGTCAGATACGTTAGCTTTGTGTTATCCGTTTTCGTGATTTCAATCTGGTTGGCTCCATTTTCTCCGTCGGCGTATGCGCTTAATTATGATGTGACTGCGAAATCCTCGTTTGATGCGGTTGATGCTTCCTTTAATGGCGGGAATGGCAGCATATCGCCGAACGATGAAGGG
Source organism: Cohnella soli (assembly GCF_042655525.1). Taxonomy (NCBI): domain Bacteria; kingdom Bacillati; phylum Bacillota; class Bacilli; order Caryophanales; family Paenibacillaceae; genus Cohnella; species Cohnella soli. Next base: position 721,962 of record NZ_JBHSMI010000067.1, on the reverse strand, counting down.
ACAAGCAGCTTAGCTTGGGTAGAAGGCCCCACTCTTGCCTCTTATATATCGATGTATAAGCAGCACGGGGATACCGCGTATTTGAACAAGTTTATTGCTCAAGCGGATCAAGTTCTGAATTTAAGAGATTCGGTGCGCGGGAAAAGCGATTACCGCGGGCTGTCTCAGCCTACATGGCCGGCCGCTACGCGGTTTACCTCGGGCACAACTACGCTGCTGGACGCCAACGGAGTGCCTACCCTGGAAGTGAGAAGCTCTCTTCTCTTCGATGCTTCGGAGAATGAATTGAAAGTTTCGCCCGGAACGAATCCGGGTACGTTTAAGCTGGAGGCGTATACCCGGGTCGACTCGATCGCCGCGGGGGGTCTTCATTCCGTGGCCGCGAATTCAACCGGAAGGGTATGGAACGCGGGCAATAACTATTACGGTCAATTGGCGTTCGGTACTTCAAACCAAAGCATTCCATATCCTGCGGACGGCGTTATCGATTACTATAATGTGCTCGATGTCGCCAAGACTGTTTCAGCCGGAGAATTCCATAGCTTGGCTCTGAAAACGAATGGGACCGTATTGAGCTGGGGATACAACGCCTACGGGCAATTGGGAGACGGGACGACGACTAACCGCTCGAGCGCTGTCAAAGTCGTTGGCCTGTCGAACGTGAAGCAAATTGCCTCCGGTTACTACCACAACCTGGCTCTCAAGTCGGATGGAACCGTGTGGAGCTGGGGCTATAACAATAGCGGACAGCTTGGGGATCATTCGCTCGTCAATCGATCGGTCCCCGTGCAAGTGGACGCATTAACCGGTGTTATTGCGATTGCTGCCGGCGGGTACCACAGTCTGGCCTTGAAATCCGACGGCACGGTATGGGCTTGGGGGTCCAATCCATTCGGGCAATTAGGCGATGGAACTACTATAGATCGTTTGACGCCTGTGCAAGTCAGCGCCTTATCTAACGTTACCGGCGTATCCGGCGGTTTGGGCCACAGCCTGGCAGTGAAGAACGATGGTACGGTTTGGAGCTGGGGCTTAAATGGGAACGGACAATTAGGCGACGGAACGACAGGCTCCGCGAGCACTCCCGTACAAGTCAGCTCGCTCGGGGGAGTGACTCAAGTTGCCGCCGGCGGGTACCATAGCGTGGCTCTGAAAGCCGACAAGACAGTGTGGTCTTGGGGGGCGAACGATGTAGGTCAGCTTGGCGACGGCACGACGACGCAGCGATTGACCCGAGTCCAAGTTAGCGGATTGACCGCGAATGCCATAGCGGCAGGGAAACAGCATAACATGGCGATTATGAACGATTACAGGGCTGTTTCATGGGGGAAGAACGATTACGGACAGCTAGGCAACAATAGCCTGATTAATATCGGTACTCCCGTCGTCTTTACCAATATGGAACGTTCGGACGTGTTCGATAACCTTACGATGGACCCGGCGAGTCCGAATTATGTCGTGACCAAAGTAAGGGCGGGAGCCCATTGCTCGTTCGACGGCTTGACGAACGGAATCTCCGTCAAGGACCTGGGCTCGACTTCTTCGCTCCCAAGTCGAAATCCGGTGAGCGGTTTGGCGAGCTTTGTGCCGCTTCGCATGAGCTTCCCGGTGCATACCGGCTTGTTGACGTACCCGATGGCCACGTTTGCGCGAGTCGTTTACAGTACGCCGGCATTAAACGGAAACCCGACCTATAAAGCAGCGGCAGATCGGTACTTCCAGGCTGCTTGGGATGCGGCATCCTCACACGATTACCAATGGGTGGAAAATACCAATAACGAAGGCTGGTATATTTATCCGAAGGGCGCTCCCATGTTCGTCGACGGCTCGGAAAACCAATTCAATCATTATCTCAGCCTCGGCAAAACGTTTGTGGAATTGTCGCAGATTCCCGGCCCGCGCCAAGCCGAAGCTTTAAATAAAGCGACAAGAATGGCGAACCGGTACAAGAATGACTTAACTTGGGATGACGTGAGAGACGCTTACGTATGGAAGTACTATCCGACGCAAAGCGCGACATATAACGGCTGGGACGAAAGAGCAGGCACGACTATCAATCATGAATACAGCGCTTGCTGGACGGCGGACAAGGATGTCAACAAAATTCCTTATGCCGCAATAGAAGTGGATTTTGCCGTGTTGGCTTACGATAATGGCATTGTATTCGATGAGAAAGACATGCAGCGGTTTGCCAATACGTTTACGCGAAACGTGCTGACTTACGACGGAAGCGGCATGCCGAAGCTGAACTTCGCGGTTGACGGCTCGGGCGGAATTGCTCCCGCGATTCAGGAGGTTTTCGCTACGCAATGGATGAAAACCGCACCATGGGACGACAGAATATTTCATATGTCCCGAAAGCTGTTTGCTACGCAGCCATCCGTGCCTTCACTTGCGCCTTTAGCTCACTTTAACGAGTTTGCCCGTATTGCCGCAACGAAAGGGAAAATATGGACATGGGGCAATAACGTTTCCGGACAACTGGGCGACGGTACGACGAGTGCGCATTCGACGCCAGCCGCTTTGACTTTGCAGGGGGCGACTCAAATTTCCTCTGGGGAATACCACGGGGTCGAATTAAATGCGGACGGCACAGTATCCGCCTGGGGAAATAACGTTTACGGGCAGGTCGGCGACGGTACGACGACGGACCGTTCCGCACCCGTTGCCGTGAGCGGCTTGACGAACGTCATCTCGGTGAAAGCCGGGCATTACCACAGTCTGGCGCTCAAATCGGATGGTACGGTATGGAGCTGGGGCTATAACAACAGCGGACAACTTGGAGACGGCACGACGACGAACCGTAGCAGTCCCGTTCAGATTACCTCTTTAAGCAATATCGTCGCGATCGCGGCGGGAGGGTTCCATAGCTTTGCATTGAAATCGGATGGGACGATTTGGGCTTGGGGTTCAAACACGGCCGGCCAGCTCGGCGACAATAGCACGACGAATAGAGTCACACCCGTGCAAGTAACGGGCATGTCCAATGTCGAGGCTATCGATGCGAGCGTGGGACATAGCATGGCTTTGAAAAAAGACGGAACGGTGTGGACATGGGGCTATAACAACAGCGGGCAACTGGGCGACGGTTCGACCCTCAATCGCAAAGTACCCGCACAAGTGGCGGGCCTGAATAAGGTCACGGCGATCGCCGCCGGCGGTTATTACAGCTTGGCTTTGAAGACGAACGGAACGGTGTTTGCGTGGGGAGCTAACGACAAAGGCCAACTCGGAGACGGAACGACTACCGATCGGACAGCGCCGACGCAAGTGATTAATCTGACCAATGTAAAAACGATTGGAGCAGGACTATACCATAGCTTAGCGGTCACTTACAATAGCGGTTCCGTATGGGCTTGGGGCGATAACAGCTACGGCCAACTGGGAGACGGCACGACAACGAATCGCAACGCGCCCGTGCAGGCGACGGGGATCAGTCAGATTATGCGGGTCGAAGGCGGCGCGTACTCTACGACCGCTTTCAAATTCACCAGATAGGAAGTCGTGACTTACGAAGTGCCGAGGGAGAGGGGCAAGCATGAAATTACTCGTATCCAGAGAAGGGAGAGTCGCCATTGAGGACATCGACGAGCCGATCATTCAGTCGAATTTCGTGCTCGTCGAAACCTTATATTCCGCGATTAGTCCCGGTACGGAATTGATTCTTCAAGCCAAGCCGGGAGCGATTCCTCTAGGATATAGCGCAATGGGAGTCGTTAGAGCGGTCGGGGACGGTGTTGACCATGTGAGAATCGGGGATCGAGTAGCATGTTATGGCGCTCCCTACGTTCGGCATGCTCAGAAGTTGGCAGTTCCTAAACATTTGTGCGTGCCGATCGGCGACTCGGTAGCTTCCCAAGAGGCATCTCTCGTTGGACTGGGGGCGATCGCCATCCATGCTTTAAGGCAAGCGGATTTGCAGTTCGGGGAAACGGTAGCCGTCATCGGACTAGGGGTATTGGGCCAATTGATCGGACAAATCGCGGAAGCGGCCGGTTATCGGGTAGGCGCGGTGGATGTATTGTCTACCCGGTGCGAAGCGATGCGGGCCGGAGGCGTCGAGTCTGTGTATGAGAGTTTCGCCGAACTGGAAAGGGCAATGGCTGTTGGAGAGCTTGGATTACATGGCTTCGATGCGGTGCTCCTATGCGCAGGAGGCTCTAATCCGGGCATCATCGACAAGGCGATCGGTTGGTTGCGAGATCGCGGGAAAGTCGTTGTGGTAGGCGACATCGCGACAACCTTTAATCGCAATGAGATGTTTGCCAAGGAAATACAGGTGCTCATTTCCAGAGCCGGCGGTGCGGGGAGGTATGATTTAAATTACGAAAGGGAAGGCGTCGATTATCCCATAGGGTATGTCCGCTGGACCGAAGGTCGCAATATGGCAGAGTTTATTCGTTTGTTGGCAAATGGCAAGTTAAATATGAGCCCTCTCATCCGTCATGAATTGCCGTTCGACCGTGCCGAAGAGTTATATGAGCTCTATCGCCATTCGCCGGGCGAGATGCTCGGAGCCGTATTGTCTTACGCATAAATAGGAGGGGCAGAAGATGGCTCGCATCGGAGTGTGGATAGACCAAGAAGCCGAGGCTTTCAGGCACCGGCACGGAGTAAACGTTTTTCAAAACTACATTCACGAGATGCTGGCGCATTCGGGCTTCACATATGCAAAGCTGTCTCGATCGGAGCAAATGAAACGCGATGCGTTCGATATCGTGATTGTAGCCTTGGCGAGCGAACGGAAAGAGGATGTGGCGTTACTGTGGGCGTTCATGCTTCAAGGCGGAACGATTATCTCCTTTGGCGGGCTTACGACTCTGGCAGGTCAATTAGGCTTCAGGCCGATGAGAGAAGTTGCGGTGGGTTATGCCGACCTTCATGAATCGTGGTTCGACGACGCGGCCATTCGTTGCTTTGAGCTTCGACCTTGGGAAAAAATTCGTTCTACGGAGTTCCCGAGCGAGCTGATTGGTTCGCTTCTTCACTCTAAACCGGATGGAGAGGCATGCGGTTCTGCCCTGCAAAGCTTTCAAATAGGCGCAGGCCGCTTGGATCGGTGGGCATTCGATCTGCCGGCGACGATCGTCAGACTGCAGCAAGGCAAAGCGCCTGTCGTTACGGACGGTTGGCCGGCTCCAGATCTTACGGGGGCTGTCGATGATTGGATTCTTAAAGCGGACGACGACATTCAGCAGGATTGGGAATACGATCGGTTATCGACCGAGACGGGGATGGGTTATTTTGCCTATCCTTACGCGGACATGTGGAAACAAGCATTCGCGGGACGCCTTGTACACGTCGCCTACGCACAAGGATCAGCGCTCCCGTTCGTTGATTATTGGCCGGACGGTATCGAACAGATTGCCACGATCTCGCATGACAGTGATCATAATATCGATGAATCCGCGCAGATCACGTTGCAAATCTTAAAAGACCATGGGGTACAATCGACTTGGTGCATGATTGAGCCGGGCTACTCGTCGAATGTGCACGACAGCATTCGCAGGGATGGACATGAGCTGGCTCTTCATTATAATGCACTGCAGCAGGATAACGGTCATTGGTCCGAGCAGGACTTCGTCAGCCAGCTCGAATGGTTCCAATCGGCAACGGGCTCTTCCCAAGCGGCATCCAATAAAAATCACTATACGCGATTCGAAGGATGGGGCGAGTTGTTCGATTGGTGCGAACGATATGGCATTGCCGTCGATCAGACTAGGGGGCCGAGCAAGAAAGGGAATATCGGCTTTATTTTCGGAACGTGCCATCCCTATTTTCCAATCTCGTGGTTCGATCAACGGAATCGAATGTATTCGGTTCTTGAAATCGGATTTCTGACGCAAGATCTTAATTATCCTACATTGGCTGACAGCAGTGTGATCGCCCCTTTTCTCGCTGGAGTAAAGAAAGTACGAGGGGTCGCGCATTTCTTATTCCATCCGGTTCATATTTTACAGCAGCCGAACGTGCGAGAAGCGATGATCAAAGTCATCGAAGAAGGGATGAAAGCGGGATTTACGTTCTGGACGAGTCGACAGATCAATGATTGGGTCAGAGCAAGACGCCAGATCGCAATCGAAGGAATCGCGGCGGACGGCAGCGTCCTGAGTACAAATCCGGGAATTGCCGCTAATGCTGTCGTCTGGATTCCAATTTTTCGTAACCAACTTGGCGATGCAGAAGAGACGCATTTTAAATACGGCATCCCGTGCAGGAAAGTAACGCTATCGGCTGAATCGAACGCGAACAAGTTGACGACGGAGGCCACTGCAAGGTAATAATGAAAGAAAAAAGAATTTGAGGCCCGACTTCCCATGAATGCAGTTGATGATCAGGTAGTTGAAAATCGTAAACCCTACGGACGGCAAATTGCGTTAGGCGTCATCGCCCTAGCGGCAATCCTTATCGTCTTGCTTGTGTACGCGACGCGCGGCGGTTCGGGTAAGCCTAAGGACGAAGAACTGAACATGCCGAGAGATTATGTCTACACGCGTTTCGTCGCTTCCAATGGCATGGAGATGCACGTCTTGCGGACAAGGCCGTCTAACGTAACGCTGCAAGAGATCGACAACAATGTGTCCATCTCTCCCTATTACGGCGTGAACGGCGGTTTCTTCTACCAGCAAGCGCTGCTGAGCATCGCCGTCGTGAATGATAAGCCGGTTAATGAAGTGGCGGGAACGTATGGCGATGGATCCACCAATGTCAAATATGCCCGCGGCACGCTTGTTTGGGACGGGGCGACGGATCGATTGACGGTACAAATCGCGGGCGCGACGAAAGAACTGGCGGTAACGGACCGGCTGCGCTATTGGGCGCAAGGCGGGATCAGCATGAGCCTGGACCGGGACGATCTATGGCTAGAGCGGATCGCTGCGGAGAATGCGCCGTATCCGTTCGAAGATCGGCTGCGCTCCGCGGCGGTTTATGATGCGGATGGCAATTTGTACTTGATCGTCGGCACGACGAAGGGGACGCTGGCCGACTTCCGCGAAGCGATCGTCGAGCAGATCGGAGAGGGGCGGCTTGAGAACGGCATTTTCCTAGACGGCGACGGCTCGTCGCAGCTTCGCAGCCGCGAAATTAAGCTGAGCGGCGACGGAAGGCCGGTCGTGCAGATGCTGGCGCTTATACGATAATGTAATGGACGATCGAACAAAAAGGGGAAAACAATCGAACAAACGGACACCACCCGAAGCGACGGGCTTACCTATCCGACATTAACGCGAACCGACGAGAACAACCGTCGGTTTTCTCGTTTGTCCGGTTTCGTTACAATGAAAGCGCATACTGTAACGGGAGGGCATGCCGATGAACTTCGATTTAAATATTGTTCCGTTCAGCAGAAGAGAATCGTTTCTGGCGATTTCCTTGCTGTCTGCGGCGAAAGATAGAATAGAAGGCTTGTATTTGCGGACGGTGCGCGGAGGAGACGATAAGTTCGGTGAAGCATTCCGCATTGAGCTGATCGACAATGAGAAACAACCGATCCCGTTCGAGGCGATCGCTTCTCCGGAGCGCATCCGGCTGACATCGCCAGGCCAGGACGCTAGCATAGACGCTAATGTATGGGCAGAAATTTGCCTGCCTGAACGTGGTGTGGCGCGCTTCCGGACGAGCGGCTGCGGTATTCGGCTCACGTTCCGGACCGCTGCATACGACTACGCTTATAAAGCCGCCGATAATCGTTGGGAAGTGAACAGCTTTACGCACGAATGCCGGTTTATGCTGACGGCGCTCGAAGGAGAACTGAAGACGGAAGTGCCGTGGGATGCGATCAAGAGCTCTTATGTCATCGCCGACTTCTTGCCGGATGCCGATTCGGGTGTTGCGGACTTCGCGATCGAGGAGTTCCGGACGGTAATGGTGCCAAGAAACGAATGGGAGTCGTTCGATGACGCCGTCGCGCGGGTGAAAGCGGAGTTCGCCGAATGGCTCTCCCGTTCGCTGAGCGCTCCCGAACAGTTGCAAGCCGGGCGGGAGCTCGCGGCATACATTACGTGGAGCTGCCTTGTACCTGCCGAAGGTCATCTAACGCGTCCGGCGATGTATATGTCCAAGAACTGGATGACCAACATCTGGAGCTGGGACCACTGCTTTAACGCGATGGCGCTCGTAAGACATGATCCGAAGCTGGCCTGGGATCAATTTATGATTTTCTTCGACCGCCAGGACGAGAGCGGGCTTCTGCCGGATTTTATCAACGACAAGTTCGAGCTTTGGAATTGCAACAAGCCGCCGATTCATGGCTGGACGCTTCGCTGGATGATGGAGCGGACGGATTTCATCGGCGAGCAGCAGCTTCGCGAAGTCTATGGCCCACTGTCGAAATGGACGAATTGGTGGTTCCGTTATCGGGACGACGACAGGGACGGCATTCCGCAATACAACCATGGCAACGATTCCGGCTGGGACAACAGCACCGCCTTTAATAACGGCATTCCGATCGAAAGCCCGGATTTGACCGCTTACTTGATCGTGCAAGCGGAAGTGCTGGCGGACATTGCGGATCAGCTCGGATTGTCCGAAGAGGCCGCAGGATGGCGGCGGCTTGCGGCGGGCACGCTAGAGAAGATGCTCGCTCACTTCTGGAAGGATGGCCGTTTCGTCGCATGCCGTTCCGGCACGCACGAAACGTCTCAAGGTGACAGCTTGCTTCTGTTCGTACCGATTCTGCTTGGCAAGCGGCTGCCGGACGACATCCGCAACGCGCTGCTGAACGGGCTGCGAGATGAGAATCGCTTCCTAACGGCGAACGGGTGGGCGACCGAGAACATCAACAGCCCGTACTACAAGGACGACGGCTATTGGCGCGGGCCGATCTGGGCGCCGTCGACCATGTTGCTCGTTGACGGCGTCGACTCGGCCGGCGATCGCGAACTGGCCCAAGAAGTTGCCCGCCGGTTCTGCGCGATGCTTTCCCGCAGCGGTATGGCAGAGAACTTCGACGCACTGACCGGCGCAGGGCTAAGGGATCGGGCGTTCACTTGGACATCCAGCGTTTATCTGATCTTAGCCCACGAGTATCACGACAAGGTATAAACGATAATCCATGCGCTTCTCCAGGCAAGCCGACAAAGGCTGCGGGAGAAGTGCTTTTCCCGTTTCTAATGCCGCTTTTACTCGAATTGTGCGCTGAATTTCGTTTATGCTACACTGCTTGTACAACAATTCCGATTCGCGGACAAGGGGGAGCTGCCATGAACGTTATTCATTCGATCAAGCGAATTTCCTCCCGTCTACTGTCCGGTTCCTTTCGCAGTATTCGCACGAAGCTGCTTGTTTGTTTTCTGATCGTGACGATCATTCCGCTACTGTCGCTTGGCGCTCTTTCTTATTATCAATCGGCGAAGACGGTCAACTCCCAATTCGGCAAATACGGACAGAATGCGGTGGCGCAACTGGATCAGCAGACGAGCACGTATTTGAATCGGATGAACCAGACGACGGAAACGATCTATTCCTACCTGCTCGATCCGGCGAGAGTAGGTCTCGGCGAAGGCATTCCGACAACCTATAAAGAAATTATGGACAAAAACGATTTGGAGGATTTCCTGAAAGCGCTTAAGACAGGTAGAACATCCGGCATCTATATTATTACTCGTTCGGGATACTACTATGGCAACAACGATCTCGACGTCAGGAAGCTTGACCGCATTCCGACTTGGCGCGCGATGCCGGATTCGTATACGGGCGAATATTGGCTTGGCTTCTATCCGCAAGATCACATGATGGACAGTAAGGATGCGACGACGGAGCCGCTAATGCCCGTGCTCGGTTTGGCCGTTCCGATTAATAATCCATACGGTGCGCTGCGGGGGAGTAAAATATTGATCGAAGAGGATGCGGAGCCGCTGCTTGAAATGTTCCGATTGTTCGAGAACGATACAAGAGCCCATCTGCGCATCGCGGATTCGACAGGGCGTGTCGTCTACGAGACGCAAGCAGAGTTCGCTCCGCACGACAGCGATATCGTCTGGACGAGGCGATTGGAGCCTAACGACTGGACGATCGAAGCGAGGCTGTCGTCGAACGCGTTCTATCGCTCTTCAAGTATCATCCGCTCGAACACGATCGTCGTCGCGCTTGCGTCGTGTTTGTTCGCTTTCGGTCTCGCTTACTTGTTCTCGTCGAGATTCACGGCGCGTATTCGGCGGCTGAAGGATTCGATGCAGAAGGTCAGCTTCGGCAAGCTTCATACGCGCACGAAAGTGGAAACGAACGACGAGCTAGGCAGCCTCGACATGAGCTTCAATAATATGGTGGGCGGAATTCAGTCACTCATTCAGGAAGTCGAAAGGAACGAGCGGCTGAAGAAAGAAGCAGAGCTGAAGGCATTTCACTATCAGATCAATCCTCACCTGCTGTTCAATACGCTCAACTCGATCCAATGGAAGGCAAAGCTCCAAGGTGCCGAAGACATTCGCGAGATGCTGTATCACCTGACGATGGTGCTCGAAGGCAATCTGGATATTACGCAAGAACTCGTTCCCCTTGGCAGGGAGCTACGGATGATCGAGCATTTTCTGAAAATACAGGAAGTGCGTTACGGGTCTGTATTCGGGTTCGAGCTCGTATGCGACGAATCGTTGAAACGTTACTTGATTCCGAGGATGACGCTGCAACCGTTGTTCGAAAATATTTTTTTCCACGGGTTCGAGGATGGGGAAGGCCGTATCTGTCTGACGGTCGAAGAAGAAGGCAGCTTGCTGAAGCTTACTCTCGCGGACAATGGTGCAGGCATTCCGCCGGAGAAACTGAACAAGCTCTTCAAGCCTGGCGTCAAGCGCAAGGGCAGAGGGGGCCTAGGGATGCAAAACGTGGACCAGAAGTTCAAGCTGCATTTCGGGCAACAATACGGATTAAATGTAAAATCAGTCGAAGGGGAAGGGACGACGATTCTCGTTCAATGGCCGAAGAAGGAGGAGGAGGGAAATGGAAACGACGAGAACGATCAAAGTGTTGATCGCGGATGACGAAAGCATCGTGCGCAAAGGACTCCGCGCGACCGTTCCGTGGAGCGAGTACGGTATGGAAGTCGTGGCGGACGCTCCGAACGGGCGCAAAGCGTGGGAGGCGTTTCTTGTCCATCGCCCCGAAATCGTCATTACCGATATCGTTATGCCCGAGATGGACGGCATCGAGCTGTCGCGCAAAGTGAAGCTGGAAGCTCCCGACACCAAAATCGTGCTGCTCAGCTGCCATCGCGATTTCGAATATGCCAAGGAGGGGCTGAAACTCGGCGCATCCGGCTACTTGCTAAAAACCGCCTTCGAAGACGATGAGCTGGAAGGGATGCTTGAGAAGTTCCGGGACGAATTGTGTGCGCCTCCGTCGAAGGAGCAGGAGCGTGCTTCGGATGCGGAAGCGGACGACGAGCGAATCGGCACGATGCTGTATGCTTGGCTAAGCGGTCATAGCGACAAGTTTAAGCAAGAGATGGAGAAGCTAAGCCGGGAAAAATGGTCATGGGGCGGCGAACCGGTCTACGTCTATTTAATCAAAACATCCGCGGACAATGTCACTTGGCCTGAGCTGCAGGCGGATTCGAATAACGAGTCGTTGCTAAAACAAGGCGCGATTGTTCCATTCGGCGATGAACGCCACTATTGGCTACTTCCCGAATCATTCAAGGAAGCGGCGGATAGCTGGCTCGTCGAGAAAAAAAGCGCGTACCCGAAGCTGCAATGGACGAAGAAAGGGCCGATCAGCGATACGGAAGGCAGGCTTCGGGCGATCGAGTCGATGCATCGGGACGCGGAGCTGGAGAAAACTTACGGCGTGACGCCGGGCGATTGGCCGGAGCCGATCTGGAAAGCGGTGAAGCTGCTGTACGACAATCCCGCAGCCGAATGGTCTGTCAGCGACGTTGCGGGTCAGGTCGGGCTCAGCCGCAGCCATTTTTCCATCCTGTTCAAGAAGACGGTCGGGCACAGTTACGTCGCCTTTCAATATAAACGCAAGCTGAAGCTTGCGACCGGCCTGCTGAAAGATACTTCGCTGACGATGCAGGAAATTGCGGAACGGACGGGGCTGGGAGACAGCAAATATTTCAGCAAGTGGTTCAAGCGCTGCACGGGCGAGACGCCAAGCCGCTATCGCGCGGAACAAAAAGACGGCGTGTCCAGAACGGAATGACTCTAGACAGCTCATTTGAGAATAAATGTTTGAAAAATAGCGGTGTGGGGGAGATTCCCACGCCGCTATTGCTCTTTTTGGGTCCACCTCCCCATAGTCACATTTTGCAGCAATGAGCCACGAATTCGCCCCAGTAGCCTCCCCATTGTCACATTTTGCACCCTTCTCTTTCTGAAACTGGCGACGGGTTCGGCTTGCCAACATCCAAAGAAATCAAACAACGATACAAAGTTTATGTATGTTCCGCATTTCGGACCCGAGAGATAATGAGGACACCGCAGAACAAGAGGCGGAAGCAGGGAGGATCATCCGGATGAACGCGCAAATCGGTCTTCAAGCTTACTCTGTCCGGGAACAATGGGACAAAGATATTATCGGAACGCTCGAGCGGCTTGCCGCAATTGGATACAAGAATTTGGAGTTGGCGGTCGCGAATGACGGCGGGGACATACTGACAGGCGGATTAACGGCTGACAAGCTGCGCATTCAGCTTGATCGCCTCGGCATGAAAGCTGTATCAACCCACGTGTATCCGCTCGACAACGACAATTGGGATAGAATCATTGCTTTTAACGAAACAGTCGGAAGCACTGCGATTGTGTATCCAATCCATTTCTTCTCGAGTTTACGGGATGTGCAGGATTTGAGCTGTAACATGAACAAGTGGGGCGAGATTTGCCGCAACAATGACATGGACTTCTACTTCCATAATCATTTCCATGAGTTTCAACCGATGGACGGTCAGACGATTATGGATCGGCTGCTGAATACGACGGATGAAAATCTCGTCAAGATCGAGCTGGATACGTACTGGGCGTTAAGGGGCGGCGTTGACCCGATTGAATATCTTCGCAAGTTGGGCAGCCGCTGCGATCTGTTGCATCAAAAGGATATCCCTGCGACGACGAATCCGGTCAATATGTTCGAGATCCTCCGTAAGGATGAAATCATTACAGAAGAACGCTTCTCCGAGCTATGGAAAGTGGACGATTTCACGGAGATCGGCGACGGCGTGATGAATATTCGCGACATTTTGGATGAAGTGCGCAAGCTCGGCTTCGCGAAATACGTATTCGTCGAACAGGATATGACGAGAATGCCGGCTTTAGACAGCGTAGAGCGCAGTTATATGAACTTCAGCAAGTTATGGCAGATGGCAGATTAGGCACATTAGGAGGCGAAGCAACGCGATGAGTAAATTCAAAGTCGGCATTATCGGATGCGGCAACATCAGTTCGATTTACTTTACGAACTTGAAACGTTTTCACATGCTTGAGGTGGTCGCGTGCGCGGATTTGAATCTCGAGAGGGCGAAAGAACAAGCGGCTTTGTACGGCGTTCCTAAAGCGTGCGGAGCGGACGAGCTGTTGGCCGATCCCGACATCGACATCGTGCTTAACTTAACGATTCCCGCGGCGCATGCGGACATTCATCTTCGGGCGCTGGAAGCAGGCAAGCACAGTTACGGGGAGAAGCCGCTCGCGTTAAATCTCGAAGACGGCAAGCGAATCTTGTCGCTAGCACGGGAGAAAGGTTTGGCGGTCGGATGCGCACCGGACACGTTCCTTGGCGGCAGCCTTCAAACATGCCGGAAGCTGATCGACGATCGATGGATTGGCGAACCGATCGGCGCAACCGCTTTCATGATGTCCGAAGGACCGGAAAGCTGGCACCCTAATCCGGGTTTTCTGTATCAGAAAGGCGCGGGTCCTCTGTTCGACATGGGGCCGTACTACTTAACCGCGCTTGTTCATTTGCTCGGTCCGATTCGTCGGGTATCCGGATCGACGCGGATCACGTACCCCGAGAGAATGATCACGAACGATTACCATTATGGGGACAAAATACAAGTACAGACGCCTACCCATACCGCGGGGCTTCTTGATTTCCATAGCGGCGCGGTGTGCACGATGATCACCAGCTTCGACGTATGGGGCTCGAAATTGCCGCACATCGAAATATACGGGACTCACGGGACGATGATCGTGCCCGATCCGAACGATTTTGGCGGTCCGATTCTAGTGAAACGACACGATTGGCCGGAGTTCAAAGAAATTCCGATGGTATACGGCTTTACCGGCAACCATAGAGGTCTTGGGCTGCTGGACATGGCGCATGGCATTGCAAGCAAGCAGTCTCATCGTGCGAACGGCGAGCTGGCGTACCATGTCCTCGAAGCGATGCACGGGTTCGAAATCTCGTCGAACGAAGGTCGGCATTACGACGTCGCCAGTACGTGCGCGCAGCCAGAGCCGCTTCCAATGGACGGCTATAGATTCAGCACGAAAACACGAGTCGATTGAAGCATAGACGACGGCAGTAACAGCGGCAATATCACAACATTTCTCCAAAAGGCGGGATTCCAACATGGCTCAAGCGAAACGGATTGCATCTTTTCTTCTTGTCGGCGCAGTTGCAACGGCATCCTTATCCGCATGCGGTTCTTCCAACGGGGAAGGCGGGCAGCCGAACGGAAGTGCATCCGCCCCAAGCGGCAGCGGAAGTACAGGCGGCAAAAAAATTACGCTGTCCGTACAGACGCCGTATGCGGACGAAGCGAATCCGAACTTAAAGACGTTAAGGAAGCTCGTTGCCGAGTATACGGCGGCGCACCCGAATATTACGTTCACGATCGATGCGCTTCCGACCGATCAGCAGAAGCTGAAGCTGAAGACGCAAGCGGCGTCCAACGAAATACCGGACATTACAAGCTTGAATCCGGGCGCCCAGATGAAGCCGTTCGTCGACGAAGATTTGCTTGCTCCGCTCGACGACATTTTGGACAAAGACGGGCTTAGGGACACGTTCAAGAAAGACTTGCTGAACAATTATACGTTCAACGGCCACACGTACGGGTTGCCGGAGCAACTGGACATTGCCTACATCTATTACAACAAGGACTTGTTCAAAGAAGCAGGCGTAGAAGTGCCGAAGACGTACGAAGAGTTGGTCGCGAGCGCCGCGAAATTCAACGCGAAGGGCATTGTCCCGATGACGATCGGCGAGAAGGAAACGTGGACGGGCTCGTTTTTCCTGATGAATATTTTGCTGCGCGAATCGGGCCCCGGTTTCCTGAAAGACGTACTGGAGAAGAAAAAACAGTTCACCGATCCCGCCTTCGTACAATCGATTAACAAGTTCAAAGAGTTCGTTAAAGCGAAAGGTTTCGAAGAAGGCGCTCCTTCCGTCGATTACGCCACGGCGATGAACTTGTTCCTGACCGGCAAGGCGGCGATGTACTTCTCCGCTTCATGGGATTCCGGTTCGATTGAATCGTCTTCGATCAAGGACAAAGTTGGCGTCTTCTCGTTCCCGACGGTAGACGGCAAAGGGGACGTCGGTCAATTCATGCTTTCGCCGGGCAACTCCTACGTCGTATCGGCAGCGAGCAAACATATGGCCGAAGCGAAGGATTTCCTGCACTTCTATATGACGAATTTCCCGAAAACGATGTTCGAGCTTAAGGGCGGCGTAGGCTTGGCGCAAAACGTGGACGGCGACTTCAAGGCGGCGGGGTACTCGCAAGCGGCCATCGACGTGCTTGGATTGTTCAAGACGGTGACGGGCGGAGATCTCGCCTTCGACAATACGATCGATCCGACGACGACCCAGACGCATTTGAACGCCGTGCAAAATCTGTTTGTTTCCGACACGAATGCGGAAGAGGTAGCGAAGGAGCATCAGAACGATTTCGAGATCAACAACCCGTAACATAAGAGAAACGAGCGGGGAATCGGGTTTGCCGGTTCCCTTCTCTCTTCCGGGAGGAAAGCATCATGAGCGTCATGAAAGTACCGAAAAGAACGATCGCCTTATACGTGCTGCCCTGTCTGGCATTATTTCTGGCGGTCGTGATCGTGCCGGTCATCGTCTCCGTTTATTATTCCATGATGAAGTGGAACGGCATCGGCGGGGCTAAATGGGTCGGCTTGCACAATTACACGATGATTCTGACCAAGGACCGGGTATTCTGGCCGGCCATGGCCAACTCGTGGAAGTTCGCCCTGTTCTCGGTCGCCGAGATCGTCTTCGCGCTTTGGGTCGCCGTTGTGCTCAGCCGATACGTGAGACGTTCTAACTTTCTCGTTTCCGCCTACTTTGTTCCGGTCATTTTATCCGTCGTGATCGTGGGCCAATTGTGGAAAAACATTTATAATCCGCTGTCGTTCGGCGGGCTTCTCAACTCCGTTCTGAAGCAGGTCGGTCTCGGCAACTGGACGCACGGTTGGCTGAGCGAACCGGATACGGCGATGTACGCGCTTATTTTTATCGCCATCTGGCAATATCTCGGCTACAACATCCTGATCCTGTTTACGGGCGTGCAAAATATTCCGAGCGACATTTACGAAGCAGCGCGGATCGATGGAGCGGAAGGGCTCAAGGCTGACTGGTACATTACGCTTCCGCTTGCCGTACCGGTCATCAAAATCTGCGTCGTTCTCGCCGTTATCGGTTCCTTGAACGCCCTCGACATGGTCATGGTCGTCACGGGCGGCGGGCCGGGACATGCGACGGAAGTCATTTCTTCTTACATGTACAACAAAACATTTCTGTCCATGCAGTACGGTTATGGAAGCGCGCTTTCGGTCATACTTGTTGCGCAATGCCTCATCGCGACGCTGGTACTCAATCTGATGTTTAGACGCTCCGAGAAAAATGCGCTGTCGTAAGGGGGGACGAAAGTGATGAAAATCGGAAGAAAGTTCATGTGGCTTGTGTTGTCCGCATTGCTGGTCACGCAAGTGTATCCGCTCGTATGGTTGCTGCTCTATTCGCTGAAATCGAACGAGGAAATTTTGTCCGGCGGCATCCTGAAGTTCCCCAAGGCGCTGAAGTGGAGCAACTATCACGATGCGATCTATACGGGCAACTACGGGCAATATTTTACGAATAGCGTCTTCGTTACGGCAGTAACCGTGCTGTTCACCTTATTGCTTGCTTCCATGGTCGCTTATGCGATCGCCCGCTTCGACTGGAAGTGGGGCAATCCGGTGCTGCTGATCTTTATCATCGGAATGATGATTCCGCTGCAGTCGACGCTGCTGCCGCTCGTTGTCGTATTCAAGAAAATACGCATTTTGGACTCTTATATTTCGCTATTGCTGCCTTATGTTGCTTTCGCATTGCCGATTGCCGTATTCGTTCTGGCGACCTTCTTTAAGTCGATACCGCGCGAAATGGAAGAATCGGCGTCCATCGACGGCGCTTCCGTCAACCGGACGTTTCTAAGCATCATCGTCCCGCTAGCCGTACCGCCGCTGATGACCGTTACGATTTTGACGTTTATTCCGACTTGGAATGAGTATATTATGGCTGCAACTTTTATTTCGACGGACAGCTTGAAGACGCTGCCTTTCGGCGTATACAGCTTCGTCGGGAAGTTCACGACGAATTTCGGTGCGATCGGCGCGTATTTGGTACTGGCATCCCTTCCGGTCATTCTGGTCTATTTCCTGCTATCCGAAAAAATCGCCAAAGGCATGGTTGCCGGGGCCGTCAAAGGGTAGGAATCTTCCATGGTCAAGCTAAACTCCTTGCGTTTCCGTATGTTCGTGCTGTTTTTTCTGTGCTCGCTCGTTCTGTTGACTTTGATGTCGGCGCTGTATTATCAGCGCTCGGCGGATCAGGTTAACGCGAGAGTCGGAGACGTTGCCCTTAAGAACGTATCGCAAGCGGGACAAGCGGTCGATCTGCTGCTGAATGGCTACGAAGGTCTCGCGAAGTCGATCGCCGGCAATTCCGATATTCAAAGACGCGTGGGACAGAAGGAAACGAACGGCGCGCTGCGGACCATTAACGAAAGAATGATCAATAACGCGCTTGGAGCTATTTTTTACGCATGGCAAGATATTGAGGGGATCTATGTTCTCAGCGATTCCGGAGCTGCTTACAGCTACGGGCAGCGGGGCACGCAACTGATCGACGCCGATTATGCCAAGCGGGATTGGTATGAGCGGTTGACGCACACCTCCGGAGAGATCGTATGGTTCGGCGTTATGCCGCGTTCCATTCTTGACAAAGGCGAAGCCGAGCCCGTCTTCGCCTTCGGCAAAAAAATGTACGATGTCCTTCAGACGAAACCGATCGGCATTGTTGTCGTCGAAATGAAGCCGGCAGGCATCATCAATATGGTGACCCATCTGCATATTACCACCAATAGCCGCCAGTATTTGGTCGACCGCAGCAATGTTGCCGTCGTGGCCGAGGATGTTGCGCTGCTTCAGCGCAAGCTGGATATTGACGACTTGAATCCGGTGACGGATACGTCGCCTGGCTTACAGACGAATGCGAAAGAGATGGTTGTGACCTCCGACCTTCAGAAAGCCGACTGGCGCCTGATCGGAATTACGCCGAAATCGGATCTTTCCCTGGAGCTGTACGCGACCAAAAGATATTTTCTCGTCATGCTAACTTTGCTTGTGACGTTGTCCGCCATTCTAGCGTTTACAGTGTCGAATCTGATTTCCCGTCCGATCAAGCGGGTGACCAGGGAGATGAAGCGCGTCGAGCATGGGAACTTGGACACGATGAAAATGAAGTCGTTCGACGAAATCAACGTGCTGGTGGCGGGCTTCAACCGTATGGTACAGCGCGTTCATGAACTGCTGGAGCGCGTGCGCGTCGCGACGGCGAGCGAGAAGAACGCACAGCTTACCGCGCTGCAATCCCAGATCAATCCTCATTTTTTGTTTAATACGCTCGACATGATCTACTGGATGGTCGACGACGACCGCGAGCGCGGCAAGCTCGGCGATGTCGTGCTCTCCTTATCCCATATGTTCCGTTACAGCAGCGATTGGGAGAATGCCGGGCTAGTCACGTTACGCGAAGAGCTGGAGCAGGCAGATCACTACTTGCTCATTATCAAGACGAGGCTGGGCGGGAAATTGGACTTCACGGTGAATGTGCCGGAGCCGTTCCTCGATTCGCCGGTGCCGAAGCTGATTTTGCAGCCGATTGTCGAGAATGCCGTCATCCATGGGCTGGACAAGCTGAAGGATAGAAGCCAAGCGGCAATCCGCATCGAAGTCGAAGATGAAGGCAATCAATTGCTCGTTCACGTCATGGACAAAGGCGTAGGGATGGACGAGGCGATTGTCCGCCGCGTGACGGCCAATCTTGACCGGGGAAGCGAGCATGGGAAAAGCATAGGGCTCAGCAACGTGCACGCCAGGCTTGCCCTTCGTTTCGGGCCTCGTTACGGCTTACGTATACGCAGCGAACCAGGAGAAGGCACGACAGTAACGATCGTCATGCCGAAAGGACGGATCCGCGATGAACATTCTGATCGTTGACGATGAAATCCATATTCGCGAAGGGTTAAAGCGCACGATCGAGTCATCGCTCCTGTCGATGAAGGTGTGGACGGCCGAATCCGGGGAGCAGGCGCTGGATACGCTGCGAGAAACATCGATCGACATCGTGATCGCGGATATTATGATGAACGGCATGACGGGGCTGGAATTGATCGCTGCCGGCAAAGCGTTGTACAAACGAATCCACTGGATCGTCCTTTCCGCTCATTCCGACTTTCAGTTCGCTCAGGAAGCGATTCGCCAAGGCGCGCGCGATTATTTGCTGAAGCCGATCGGCAAACCGAAGCTGATCGAGCTGCTCGCGCGATTAAGCGAAGAAATCAAGCAGGAGGAGGCGCTGCTGTCGGGCGAGAAGCTGCTGGCTCGCAACTTGCATCTGTTGAGAGAAGCGGTCTTTCAGCGGTTCGCGAATGGGCTTGATATCGGCTCGCTCGATCTGTCGCAGCTGGCCGAGCGTTACGCCGACTTCCATCTGATCATGATCGAATTGCATGAACATAAGGAAGCCTCTTTGTATCATTTTATATCGGAAAATATTATGACGGAGATGGTCGCGGCCAAAGAGCAAGGGTTCGTGTTCAGTCTGGACGGACGTACGATCGTTGGTTTGCTGGCGACGAAAGAGAAGTCCGAGGCTTTCGTCAGCGAGTTGAAGATGATGCTTGACCGCTGTCTGAAATGCGGCTTCGATATTCAATCCAGCAAGCCGATGAACGATTTGCGAGACATCCCCGCCGTTATTCGGG
This sequence comes from Cohnella soli, assembly GCF_042655525.1. Taxonomy (NCBI): domain Bacteria; kingdom Bacillati; phylum Bacillota; class Bacilli; order Caryophanales; family Paenibacillaceae; genus Cohnella; species Cohnella soli. The sequence continues at coordinate 701,759 of NZ_JBHSMI010000067.1, read as the reverse complement.
GGATGCGCAGCCCGTCCGCCGCGCGGGGCGCGGAGGATGAGGGTAGGCATGCGGAGGAGAGCCCTACAAGCGTCATTCCGATCGCGATCCAGTACATTCAGGAGCATTACCGGGAAGAGCTGTCTCTGGAGAAGGTGGCAGCGGCCGTCTATTTGAACGCGGCCTATTTCAGCCAACTGTTCAAGACGAAGACAGGCCAAGGCTACAAAGAATACGTGACCCGGCTGCGCATGGACAAAGCGGCGGAGCTGCTGCGGCATACACAGTTGAAAGTAACCGAGGTCGCTTATCGTGCGGGGTTCCAGGATATCCGCCATTTCACGCAAGTGTTTCGCAAAACCTATCAGACGACTCCGACGGAGTATCGTCAGCAACATCAACAAGGGGAGGCGTGAATCGGACATGACATCAACTATCGATCATCAAATAAGCCAGATGACTTTGGAAGAAAAGGCGGCGTTTGTCGCCGGCGCGGATATGTGGAAAACGGCGTCGTTGGAGCGACTGGACATTGATTCGATTTATATGTACGACGGCACGAACGGCATTCGCAAGACGCAGACGACTAACGAGCTGGGGATCTTTGCGGGCAACAACATTCCTGCAACTTGTTATCCGACTGGCTCTACGCTCGGGGCGTCTTGGAACGTAGAGTTGCTGAGGGAGATCGGCGAGGCTTTGGGCGTCGAAGGCAAACACCTGGACATCGATCTGCTGCTTGGACCGGGCATTAATATGAAACGTTCACCGCTTGGCGGCCGGAATTTCGAATACTATTCCGAGGATCCTTGCCTGTCGGGCGAATTGGGAGCCGCGTTCGTGAACGGGCTGCAAAGCGAGGGCGTAGGCGCTTCTTTGAAGCATTTCGCCTGCAACAATCAGGAAACCGAGAAGATGGCGATGAGCTCGGAAGTCGACGAACGAACGCTGCGCGAAATTTATTTGAACGCATTCGAACGCGTCGTCAAGAAGGCGAACCCTTGGACGATCATGTGCTCTTATAACTTACTTAACGGCGAATATACAAGCGAGAACGACCATTTGCAACGCGAAATATTACGAGAAGAATGGGGATACGACGGCGTCGTCATGTCGGACTGGACAGCCGTGCATGATCGGATTCGCGCCTTGAAAGTCGGGCTCGATCTGGAGATGCCGGGGCAGGCTCATCATAACCGGACATTGATCATTGAAGCCGTTAAGTCGGGAGAGCTGGCCGAAGCAACGCTGGACGATAGCGTCAGGCGAATGCTGGCACTGTACGACAAAGTACAGGCGGGTAAAAAGCTAGGCAAAGCTTACGACTGGGAAGCCCACCATGCGCTCGCTTACCGGGCGGCGGTCGAGAGCATCGTGCTGCTCAAGAACGAGAGCGGCACGTTGCCGCTGCGGGCGGAATCACTGGCGAGCCTCGCCGTGATCGGCGGGCTTGCTAAGGCTCCCCGCTATCAAGGCGGAGGCAGTGCGCGCGTGAACCCGACCAAGCTTGATATCCCGTACGAGGAAATCGTACGCGTGGCGGGGAATGACACAGCTGTGTCATTCTCGGCAGGTTATCGGTCCGACGAGGTAGAGGACGAAGCACAGGACGATGCGCTGATCGCGGAAAGTGTTGCGCTTGCCGCGCAAGCGGATGCTGCTGTGCTATTCGTCGGCAAGCCGGAAGGCGCGGAATCGGAAGGGTTCGATTTGAAAGATATCGATCTGCCGCCGCAGCAGGTGAAGCTGATTCAAGCGGTCGCTGCGGTGCAGCCGAAATGTATCGTCGTGCTGAGCAATGGCTCCGCAATCGCGATGTCGTCCTGGATCGACGGCGTTCCGGCGATCGTCGATATGTGGCTGGCCGGACAAGCGGGCGGCAGCGCGATCGCCGACATTTTGTTCGGCTTGCGGAATCCTTCAGGCAAGCTGTCCGAGACGTTTCCCGTTAAGCTGTCGGACAATCCGTCGTTTCTGTCTTTTGGCGGCGAAGGCGGCAAAGCCGTCTATTCGGAAGGCTTATTTACCGGCTATCGCTACTACGATAAGAAGGAACTTGCACCGCAGTTTCCGTTCGGGCATGGCTTGTCGTACACGACTTTCGAATATTCGGGCTTGTCCATGTCCGGCGGGGCGGAAGGGGTTACGGTCAAGTGCAGCGTACGCAACAGCGGGGCCATGACGGGACAAGAAGTCGTTCAACTGTACGTTCACGACGAGCAGTGCCGCTGGATTCGCCCGGTGAAAGAGCTCAAGGCGTTCCGTAAGATCGAGCTACATCCGGGCGAGGAAACGGAAATTGTATTTTTGTTGGAGCCAAGGGACTTCTCCTATTATGATCCGGATCGGAAGCAATGGACGGCGGACTCGGGGGATTTTGAAATCATCATCGGCAGTTCGTCTGCGGATGTAAGGCTGTCGCATCGCATATTACTCGAGTTCCCGGCTACCGGCTTCCGCTATCACGAATATAGCTTGCTGAAAGAATGGCTGGACAATCCGCAAGCGTCTCCGATTCTCATGAAGTCTTTGGCGGAGATGAACCGTAACAGCAAAGATCAGGTGTCGATTGAAGAGCCGGGCGTGATTGGTTTCTTCGGAGATGCTCCTCTCATTAAGCTGTTCCAGATGTTCGGGCAAGATTGGTTGGTTGATCAATCTCCCGAGCAGTATGTACGAGGGATGATTCAAGAGTACGAACGCGTCTGCGGTTAATGCGGTGGAATGTATAGGCAGGAATTCAGGAGAGAAAAATAATGGGAATTACACCTTTTATGCGCCTGTGAGGTGCTGAATCGCTGCCGTACGGAACAAAAAGACGGCGTGTCCCGAACAGAATGACACCTTGAAGCAGGAATCGAACAAAAGAACGCGAACACTCGAATAGTTGTCGGTTTTGAACCGCTTACATCGTTGTTACAATAACGATGTAAGCGGTTCAAATTATTTCTCGAACGAATTAGGGGAGGCTGCTCGAATGATAAACAAAAGCTCGAAAGCCGTTCTGGCCACAGCGTTGGTCGCAACCGTGTTGACGGCATGCGGAGGCAATAATAGCGGTAATGATAACGCCGGAGCATCTGCATCGCCAAGCAAGTCCGGCGGCGAATCGACAGGTACGAAAACGATTCGTTTTGCAACGTGGGATACAGGCGACGCGCTGAAAATTCAGCAGGATATCGCCAAGAAATTCGAAGCTTCGCATCCAGGGACGAAAGTTCAGGTGGAAGCGTACGCGGACGGCTTCGACCAGAAGCTCGCGGCAGGGTTCGGCGCGACGAATCCTCCGGACGTGATGTACATGTGGGATTTCCCGACGTACCACCAGTCGCTGGAACCGCTAGACAGCTATACGCAAGGCGACGCCAGTCTGAAGATGGAAGATATTTATCCGGGACTGTTCAACTACGACAAAATCGACGGCAAGCTGTACGGCATCCCGGTCGGATTCACGACACGGGTAATGTACTACAACAAGAAATTGTTCGATGCGGCGAAGGTGCCTTATCCGCAAGACGGCTGGACTTGGAGCGATTTCCGGGAAGCGGCGAAGAAGCTGACGAACAAATCCGCCAAGCAATACGGCTTCGGCGTACGTGCTTCGAATGACACGTACGATCTGCAAGGCTTCGTATGGAGCAACGGAAGCTCGTTCATTTCCGACGACGGCAAGACGATCGACGGCTTTATGAATAGCAAAGAAACGGCTGAAGTCATTCAGACGTTCGGCGACATGGTGAAGGATGGCTCTGCGGTTATGGTCGGCGGCAAAGGCCAGCAAGGCGGCGAAGATATTTTCAAAGCCGGCAAACTCGCGATGTGGGAAAGCGGTATTTGGCCGCTCGAAGGCTTCAAGTCGGCGGGTATCGATGTCGGCACGGTGGAAATGCCGGCGTTCCCGGGCAAACCGTTGAAAGGCGTGATCGCCGAATCCGCGCTGTCCATCGCCAAAGATTCGAAGCAGAAAGAGCTGGCATGGGAATTCGTGAAGTATTACGTATCCGACGAAGCGATCAAAATGCGCACCGCCGATCTGCCGATCCGGGTCAGCGTCGTCAACGAGTTGAAGAAAGACCAAGATCCGCTGTATAAGCCGTTCTACACGATGCTCGAGCGCTCCGACAACACGCCTGCGTTCTTGCTCAACGCCAAGTGGAACGAAATCAACCGGCAATTGTCGGCAGCCGTCGAAGCTGTCGTGCACGGAAGCGATGCACAGGATGCGTTGAACCAGGCGGTTAAAGACAGCGAGCGGTATTTGAAGTAGATCTAAATAATATGGAAGTTCAAAATGCTCGTTTTCTGATAGGCTTCGCGATCAAAAGCGGGCATTTTGAACAACCTCTCGGAAAGAAGGTATGGAGATGGCTCAAACTTACCCTCAACAAGCGGGGGAATACGCGGCCAGCCTCAAGCCGACAAAGAAACGGAAATGGGGTAGGGTGACGCCCTACCTCTTCATTTTCCCGTGGATATTCGGTTTTCTCGTATTCACGTTAGGTCCGCTGCTATTTTCGCTAGTTATCTCCTTATTCGATTGGCCGATCGTCGGCCAGGTGAAGTTTATCGGGCTGGGCAACTACATCGATATGTTCACGGACGATCCGCTGTTCTGGAAATCGTTCGGCGTAACGTTGAAGTTCGCTGCATTGTTCGTGCCGTTAAATATCATTGTCGCACTCGGACTCGCCATTCTGCTTAATCAGAATACGCGCGGCAACGCCTTTTTCCGGACGGCGTTCTACTTGCCATCGGTCATTTCCGGCGTTGCGCTGGCGATGATCTGGGCATGGGTGTACAGCGGCGAATACGGCATTCTGAACTATTTTCTGTCTCTCGTCGGCGTGCAAGGTCCGGATTGGCTGAACGATACGCATTGGTCTCTCGGCGCGATGGTACTGGCCAGCTTGTGGGGCCAAGGCTCGATGATGCTTATTTTTCTGGCGGGGCTAAAAGGCATTCCGAAGGACCTGTACGAATCGGCTTCTATCGACGGCGCAGGCAGGATGAGACAGTTCTTCAGCATTACGGTCCCGATGCTCAGCCCGACGATTTTGTTTAACTTGATCACCTCGATCATCGCGGCGTTCCAGCAGTTGACGCTGGCGCTCGTGCTGACCGGAGGCGGTCCGCTCAAATCGACGTATTTCTACGCGATGTACATGTACGAGAATGCATTCAAGTATTTCAAAATGGGATATTCCGCAGCCAACGCGTGGTTTATGTTCCTGATTGTGCTTAGCTTGACGTTCCTCGTATTCAGGTCTTCCGCGGCTTGGGTGTATTACGAGGGTGAAATGAAACGCACTGCGAAACCGGGGAAGAGGAGGAAGCCGTCATGAGAAAAGCGATCGTGTACGGGCTGCTTATCTTCTGCTCCCTCTTGTTCATCGCTCCTCTGTTCTGGGCGCTGACGACCGCTCTGAAGTCGCAGACGGAGTTATACTTGTTCCCGCCGAAATGGTTTCCTTCCGTCTGGAAGTTCGGCAATTTCGCGGAAGCGTGGTCGGTACAGCCGTTTAACCTTTTTCTGAAAAATACGGTTATCGTGACCGCTCTGGCGACGTTCGGCCAAGTGCTGTCGTGCGCGCTCGTCGCCTACGGCTTCGCCAGATTTGTGTTCAAAGGCCGCGATTTCTTGTTTCTCGTCGTTCTGGCGACGATGATGATTCCTTGGGAAGTTACCATGATTCCGCAGTACATGGAGTTCAATTATTTAGGCTGGATCAATACTTTAAAGCCGCTTATTGTGCCTTCGTTTTTCGGTTCCGCTTACTTCATTTTCTTGCTGCGGCAATTCATTATGACGATCCCGCGCGAGATGGACGAAGCTGCGACGATCGACGGGGCGAGCAAACTGGGCATTTTTGTGAGAATAATCGTTCCACTTATGGGTCCTTCTCTTATTCTGGTTGCTGTGTTCCAAATGTTAAGCTGCTGGAACGATTACTTGGGACCATTGATTTTCCTGAACGACCAATCGAAATATACGCTGACGCTCGGATTGTCGCAGTTCAAGGGTATGTACGGCGTTGATATGCAATCGATCATGGCGATCACATGTCTGATCTCGATTCCGCCGCTTGCGGTATTCTTCTTCGCGCAGCGCTTCATCGTCGGCGGACTTGCGGGTACGGGCATTAAAGGATAAAAATGCGCCTCCGGATGTTCGGGGTCGGACTGATTGGATTATATGGACTTATAGAGAGAGCATCGAGAGGAGCGGCAAAACCATGCGAGACATACGAGAGCACAAAGTCGAGAGAGACTGGGATAATCTGCAGGTACTGGAGCGGGGCAGGGCGAGGAGCCGGGCTTACTTCATTCCTCATTCCGATCGTTCGGAAGCGTTGAACTATGACCGGGGAAGTTCCCCTTTGTTTAAGTCTTTGAACGGTTTATGGAAATTCCACTTCGCCGAAGGACCGGAATGGGCGCCGGAAACGTTCTACGAAGAAGGCTACGACATCTCGGGCTGGGACGAGATCCGGGTGCCGGGCCACTGGCAATTGCAAGGTTACGGCAGTCCGCATTACACGGACTTGTATTACCCGTTTCCCGTCGATCCGCCTCGCGTGCCGAACGATAATCCGACCGGCAGTTACGTTCGCGAGTTTGAAGTGCCGACAGATTGGGACGGACGCGTCGTGTCGATCAAGTTCGACGGGGTGGACAGCGCGTTCCACGTCTGGGTGAACGGTTCGTTCGTCGGTTATAGCCAAGGCAGCCGTTTGACGTCCGAGTTCGATTTAACGCCGTACATCGTTAAGGGCGTTAATCGTCTGGCGGTGCGGGTGTACCAATGGTCGGACGGCAGTTATTTGGAAGACCAGGACATGTGGTGGATGAGCGGTATTTTCCGCGATGTCTACTTGATCTCGGAGCCATCGGCCATCCGTATTGCGGATTATCGCGTCATAACCGAGCTTGATGCGGATTATCGGGATGCGCTGCTGCGCGTGCAGGCGGAATTGGCTGGAACAGAAGTTGCGGGTAATGTGGCGTTGCGATTGACAGATGCGTCAGGGGCGCTGGTGGCAGAAACGAGTATGAGTGTCGAAGCCGGGCGTCCGTTCGTTGAGTTCGCTGTACCGGTTGCTTCGCCGGAGCTATGGACCGCCGAAAGCCCTTATTTGTACGATTTAATGATGAGTGTGATCGGTTCGGACGGCCAACTGACGGAAGCGATTGCTCAGCGCGTCGGTTTCCGCCAAGTTGAAGTAAGGGGCGGTCAATTCCTCGTCAACGGCAAAGCGATCCTGCTGAAGGGCGTCAACCGTCACGACCACCACCCGGATACGGGACGTACGGTGTCTCTGGCGACGATGCGCGAGGACATCCTCATGATGAAACGGCACAACATCAATGCGGTTCGAACGGCGCATTATCCGAACGATCCGCGGTTTTACGATCTGTGCGACGAACTCGGTTTGTATGTCATGGAAGAGACTGACCTGGAGACGCATGGCTTCCAGCTCGTCGGCAACCTGTCGAAGCTGAGCGACGACCCGGCTTGGGAAGAAGCGTACGTCGATCGGGTACGGCGAATGGTCGAGCGCGACAAAAACCATCCTTCCGTCATTTTCTGGTCGCTCGGTAACGAGTCTGGCTTCGGCTGCAACTTCCGGGCGATGTCGAAGTGGTGCAAGGAAGCCGATCCGACGCGTCTCGTCCATTATGAGGAAGATCGGGAAGCGGAAGTGTGCGACATCGTCAGCACGATGTATTCCTCCGTCGAGAAGATGGAGGGCTTCGGCAAGCTGGAAGACCATCCGAAGCCGCATATCCTTTGCGAATTCGCCCACGCCATGGGCAACGGTCCCGGCGGGCTGAAAGAATATTTCGATACGTTCGATGCTTATCGCCGACTTCAAGGCGGCTTCGTCTGGGAGTGGATCGATCACGGCATCCGGGTGAAAAAACCGAACGGCCGCAGCGATTACGCATACGGCGGAGATTACGGGGACGAGCCGAACAATGGCAACTTCGTCATCGACGGGCTTGTCCGTCCCGACAGGACGCCGTCTCCGGGACTCATCGAGTACAAGAAAATTATCGAGCCGGTTCGGGTCGAATGGCTTGGTGGGGGCCGTGTGCGCATCATCAACCGTTATGACTTCGTTACGCTGGATCACTTGCATGCGGAATGGAGCGTAGAGGCGGATGGTAAGACGCTAGGCAGCGGCGTACTGAAACTGCCACGAATCGGAGCTGGCCAAAGCGCGGAGATGGACATCCCGTTCGAAGACGCGTTCAAGAGCGCGCCGCAAGGCGCGGAGCGTTGGCTGAACGTCGGCTTCTCGCTTGCGGCGGACACCGCTTGGGCGAAGCGCGGTCATGAGATCGCGTGGGCCCAATTCGCAGTGGAAACTGAAAGCGAAGTTGGTGCGGTTGGTGCGGGCGTCGACGTTGCGAAGCGCGAGCCGCTAGCTTGCACGGAAGAAGGACGGCACGCGGTATTGTCCGGCGACGGTTTCCGCGTCGCGTTCGATACTTCGCGGGCGACGATCTCCTCGCTGCGCGTAAACGGCAAAGAGCTTGTGAAGTCCGGTCCGCGTCTGAACTTCTGGCGGGCACCGATCGACAACGATATGTACGTCGTGGAAGATTGGCGTAAAGCGTACCTCGACAAGCTGACGGAAAGAATCGACGGCTACCGTTGCGAGCGGCTGGACGACGGCGCAGTTCGATTGACGTGGAAGTCGCGTGTCGCGCCTACGGTACTCGATTGGGGTTTCCGCTGCGAGACTTCTTATACGGTGACGGGCTCCGGGCTGATCATCATCGACGTGCACGGCGTTCCCGAAGGTACGCCTCCAGCCATGCTGCCGAAGATCGGGCTGCAGCTTGAGATTCCGGGAGATACCGACATCGTTCGCTGGTACGGCCGCGGCCCCGGCGAGAATTATTCCGACAGCAAGCAAGCGGGTAGGATCGGCGTTTACGACAGCGATGTCGACGACATGTACACGCCGTACGTTTATCCGCAAGAATACGGCAATCGCACGGACGTCCGCTGGGCATCGATCACGGACGGCTCCGGGCTTGGATTGCTGGCGACGGGATCGCCGACGCTCGAGTTCAGCGCGAGACGTTACACCGACCGCGATCTGGAGCAGGCGAAACACGAGAGCGATCTCGTGCCGCGCGAATTCGTCACATTAAACTTGGACTACCGCCAGAACGGGCTCGGCAGCAATAGCTGCGGGCCGGCGCAATTGCCGCCATATGCGGTTAAGGCGGAAGAGTTCCGCTTCCGGATAATGTTTAGGGCCTATTCGTCAGGCGACATCGCTCCCGAGCGGCTGAGCCGCAAGATGGCCGCGGAAGCGGCAGCATGGGTGATTGATAACACTGCGGCGGCAAGCGGCGGGGAGTCGGCAAGTATGCCCGGCGCGACGAACGAACAAGGAGGAAACGACGATGCTTAATACGCTTGATGTCTTGAATTTGGAACATAAGGTCGCCGTCGTGAGCGGAGGAGCTTCCGGTATCGGACTGGCGACGGCGGAACTGCTCGCTTCATTCGGAGCGCATGCGATTCTGCTCGACATTAACGAGGCGCAAGGGGAGCAGGCAGTCGCGGGCATTCGCGAGAAAGGCGGACTGGCCAGCTTCTACCGCTGCGACGTCTCTTCGTCGGCGGATTGCGAGCGTGTAGCGTCCGAGATCGACGCGGCTAACGGGCGAATCGACATTTTGTTCAACAATGCGGGCATTATCCGCCGGAAGACGGTCGTCGAGCTGGAGGAGCGGGATTGGGATCTCGTCATCGACGTCTCCCTGAAAGGCGTATATATGCTTTCTAAATATGTGATTCCGATTATGGCTCGGGGCGGCGGTGGCAGCATCATCAATTCCGGCTCCGGCTGGGGCCTGAAGGGCGGAGATCGCGCCGCAGCTTACTGCGCGGCGAAAGCCGGCGTCGTGAACTTGACGAAAGCGATGGCGATCGACCACGGCGTCGAGAACATCCGCGTGAATTGTGTATCGCCGGGCGATACGGACACACCTTTGCTGCGCGACGAAGCGAAGCAATTGCAACAGGACGAAGCGAAGTTTCTCGTCGATTCGGCCAAAGGCCGCCCGCTGGAGCGCCTGGGCACGCCGCGCGACATCGCGAACGCAGTGCTGTTCCTCGCCAGCGACCTGTCTTCCTGGGTGACCGGAAGCGTGCTCGTCGTCGACGGCGGCGGCATCGCGTAAAGCGGCATAAGTCTCTGGACCGTGTGCTTCCCCCGAATTAATAACGTTATGAGATAGCTTTATTGCCGAATCATTTGCGCTGGCGGGGGGCAATAAGATGATGGCATCACCTAACTTCCTTATGTAATGCATCAAATGGGTTCGTTCGGAAGAAATAACGTGATGCCATCGCTCTATTCCCCGTCGCTACTACTGAATTCCAAGAAATAAAGCGATGCGATAACGCTATATCTACCGCATATTCATCATCCCATTTTAAGATCGGAGGCGTTGGCCTTGTCAGAGAACAAAGCTTTTGCCCATCCCTATATCCCGAACACGGTGCCGGAAGTGCAAGCGGCCATGCTGCGGGAGATCGGCCTCGAGTCCATCGAACAGCTTCATGACGCGATTCCGGCGACGTTAAAGCTCAACCGGCCGATGAACCTTCCGCCGGCGATGAACGAATACGAGCTGCGCCGTCACGTCGACGGCTTGCTCGCCAAGAACAAACACGCGAGCGCCAACTTGAATTTTCTCGGAGCGGGCTGCTGGCAGCATTTCATTCCGGCGATTTGCGATGAGATCAATCAGCGTTCGGAATTCGTGACGGCGTATGCGGGCGAGCCGTACGAAGACCACGGCCGTTTCCAGACGCTGTTCGAATACCAGAGCCTTGTCGCGGAACTGGTCGATATGGACGTCGTGAACGTCCCGACGTTCGACTGGGCGCAAGCCGCTTCGACGGCGATCCGGATGGCGGGACGTATTACCGGCAAGCCCGCTGCGCTGCTGCCGAAGTCCGTCGATCCCGACAAAGTCAAAATCATCCGCAACTATTGCACGCCGGTTATGGAGCTGCGCTTCGTCGACATCGACACCGCGACAGGACTTATGAACCTCGACGATCTGCGCGACAAGATTGCCGCGGGCGATGTAGCCGCCGTGTACTTCGAGAATCCGGGTTACCTCGGCATGATCGAGCATCAAGGCAGCGACATCTCCGCGCTTGCCCATGGCGCAGGCGCAATCTCCGTCGTCGGCGTCGATCCGATCTCTCTCGGCGCGCTCGAACCGCCAAGCCGTTATGGCGCCGACATCGTTTGCGGGGATTTGCAGCCGCTCGGTATGCATATGAACTACGGTGGCGGCCAGTCCGGCTTTATCGCTACCCACGATGACGAGACGTTCGTCATGGAGTACCCCTCTCGCTTGTTCGGCATCGTGCCGACCGAAGTCGAAGGAGAGTACGGTTTCGGCGATGTCGCTTACGAACGTACGTCTTTCGCCCTGCGCGAGAAAGGCAAAGAGTCCGTCGGCACGCAAACCGCGCTTTGGGGCATCACGGCAGGTGTGTACTTGTCGTTGCTTGGACCGCATGGCATGAGCGAACTCGGCGAGACGATCATGCAGAAGTCCCGCTACGCCGCGAAGAAACTTGCCGCGATTCCCGGCGTTTCCCTTCGTTTCGGCGAGACGGCTTTTTTTAAGGAGTTTGTTGTCGATTTCAATGCTACTGGCTTGACAGTCGCTAACATCAACAGACGTCTGTTGGATGCCGGCATTTTCGGAGGCAAAGACTTGTCCGAAGGTTATCCCGAATGGGGCCAATGCGCTCTCTATTGCGTGACCGAAATTCATTCGCAGGCTGATCTCGATCGGCTGGCGGCAGCTCTGGAGGTGATCGTCCGTGCATAACGATACGCATAAGCGCCAAGACGGACCATCCGTCATGAAAAAAATCCGCAGAGACTCTAAGGTGCGGAATTTCCATCAGGCGAAGTGGGATGAACCGGTCATCTTCGAACTCCATCGTCCGGGCGAACGCGGCGTCGTTCCTCCGGGGACAGACGCTGGCATCGCGGCGGAAGTCGGAGCGGCAAGCGGCTGGGTGCCATCCGCCATGCGCAGAAGCGAAGCGCCGAAGCTGCCGGAGATCGGGCAAGCGAAAGTGCTGCGCCATTACTTGCGGCTGTCGCAGGAGACGCTGGGCTCCGACTTCAACGTTGAGATCGGGCAAGGTACTTGCACGATGAAATACATTCCGCGTATTAACGAGATGCTGATCCGCACGCCGAACATGATGGAGCTGCATCCGCTGCAAGACGTGGACACCGTTCAGGGCATGCTGGAGGTTTTCCATAAGCTCGACCTCGCCATGCGGGAAATATCCGGGATGGACGCGTTCTCATTCCAGCCGAGCAGCGGCACGCAAGCGCTTCTCGCGATGGCGTCGATCGTGCGCGCGTACCACGATTCGCGTGGAGAAGGGGAACAGCGGGACGAGATCATCACGACGATTTTCTCCCACCCGTCCCAAGCGGCGACCGCTGCGGTCAAAGGTTACAAGATCATCACGCTGCACCCGGACGAGGATGGTTTCCCGGATCTGGAGAAGCTGAAGCAGGCGATATCCCCGCGCACCGCAGGTTTCGTCGTTGCCAATCCGGAAGATACGGGCATCTACAATCACCGGATCAAGGAGTTCACCGACGTCGTTCATGCGGCGGGCGGCGTATGCTTTTACGATCAGGCGAACGCCAACGGTCTGCTCGGCATCACGCGGGCGAAAGAAGCGGGCTTCGACATGTGTTTCTTTAACTTGCACAAAACGTTCGCGGCTCCTCACATGTGCGGCGGTCCAGCGACGGGCGCGCTCGGCGTGACGGAACAGTTCAGACGTTTTCTGCCGGGGCCGCTTGTCGAGTATGATGGCAACCGCTATACGCTGAGCGAGCAGCCGGAAGAGAGCATCGGCAAAGTCCGCAGCTTCCACGGCGTCGCCCAGACGGTACTGCGTGCGTATGCCTGGATTATGGCGCTGGGTGCGGACGGGCTGAAAGACGTCGCTCGCATCGCCGTGTTGAACAACAACTATTTGTATCACAAAATTTTGCAAATCCGCGGGGCGAGCGCGCCGTACATTAAAGGCCGCCGACTTGAGCAAGTGCGCTACAGCTGGAAGCAGCTTACGGATGAGACGGGCGTGACGACGGAAGATATTACGCGCCGGATGTGCGATTTCGGTCTGCACTACTGGACGTCGCACCATCCGTACATCGTGCCTCAGCCGTTCACGCTGGAACCGACAGAATCGTATTCGAAAGAAGATTTGGATGAATACATTCACGCGTTGGAGCACATTTCCGAAGAAGCGTACACGAATCCGAATATTGTGAAAACGGCGCCGCACAACAGTACCGTTCACCGGAACGACGAGTCATCGCTGGACGATCCGAAGCTATGGTGCATCACGTGGCGCGCGTATTTGAAAAAAGCAAAGGCGGACTGACGGTTCGTCTTGCATATCGGGAAGCCCCGCGAGGGGCTTTTCCTGTTTGACAATACAGAGATCATAAGTTTCACGCGTATCATTTCTTGTATCGTCTACGCAAAGCTGTTTCGGCCCTCAGAGGACGCCGAAAGCGTTTTTGCTTGAAATAGGAGGTACGGATGGTTGCTTATTTGCTTGACCTGCTGCGGTTGCCTATCGGTGTACGCCGATTTCTGATGACCGAGGCGCTGTACGGTATCGGTATCGGGATGTACACGCTTGTCCTGAACTTGCATCTGCTTGCCTCGGGATTGCGGGAGGACGAGATCGGGACGCTTGCTTCCGTCGGAATTCTGGTAATGGGCGCATCCGCCATTCCGATCGCGATGTCGGCCAGACGGTTCGGCCGCAAACGGCTGCTAACGGCGGGGATTGGCATGATTGCGACGGGGTGCGCGCTTTATGCATTCGGGGGGAGTCTCGCTTCCTTCTACTTGGCGCAAGCTTTCGTCTCGATTGGCCTTACGCTTGTGGAGACGACGGAAGTGCAGCTGCTGTTCCATTACTGCGCGTCGCGCAAAGAGGAGACGAGGGCATACTCGCTCATGTTCGCCGTATTTACCGCTTTCGCCGGTGCGGGCACGCTCGCGGCGGGACGGATGTCCGGCATCGGCGGGGGAGAGGGGGCAAACTACCGGATACCGTTGTTAATCGCGGCGGGACTCCTGATCGTTCTGTGCATTGCGCGGGGAACGTGGCTGCCCGCCGAGCGCCGCTCTCCCGCTTCCTCGGATGCCGGCCGGACATGGCAAGGCGTTCCTCGCTGGAAAGATATGAAGCCGGGCCGATCCGCATGGGTGCTGTCTTTGTTCGTGGCGTTGCTCGGCGGAGCGTTTGCGTTATCGGGCTCGCTGCTGAACGTTCTCGTCAAATTCCGAATGGACTGGACGGACGATCGCGTCTCGCTACTATTGGCGGCCAACGGGTTCGTCCTGTTCGTCAGTTCTTTGCTTACGCCTTACATTGTCGAGCGGTTCGGCTCGCATGCTGCGATTATGTCCGTGTTCGGGGTGAACGTCATTCTGTTCTCGATTTTGTACTGCCAGGTGCCTGCATGGCTGTTCATTCCGCTGTTTCTAATGCGCGGCGGCGGTTCGACGATGCTTTCGAACATGGTCGATAGCCGGCTCATGTCCGCGTTCTCGGACCGGGAGCGGGACTTGTTCGCGGGCATGCGGTCGATTCTTCGCAGCATCGGCTCGTCCGGCGCGACGTTCGCCGCCGGTTGGATATTGGCGGGACGCGATTACCGGCTGCCGTTTCTGCTGACGGCGGTCGCATTACTGCTCGCGTGGGGCTATTATGTTCGCTGGGTGCGTCCGATTGTTAACGGGGCGTAAAATGTCTCCTTCGTTCTTTTCAACGAGTAGTCGATTTGTTAACATTAGAGTCAAACATTGCAAAGGATCCGTGTGAACATGACAGCACCATCGCTGGAAACGAGGGCTTACCAGGAGCTACGCCGCAGAATCGTTTCGGCGGAATATTTGCCAGGCACTTTGCTGTCGGAGAACGACTTGGCCGAGCAATTGCAGATGAGCCGGACGCCGATTCGGGCCGCCATCAATCTGCTCGTGACGGAAGGATTCGTCGAGTCGCTTCGCGGACGCGGCGTTCTCGTGAAGGATATTACGTTCCGCGAATATGCGGAGATGCTTGAGGCGCTCGTCTCCATGCAGCTCTATGTGCTCAGCAAGGCGGAAAGGCGACAGTTGGAACTCGATTTGCCCGCGCTTCGCACGCATCTGGACAGGCAGATCGCAGCGAAAGAGTCGAACGACATCCCGGCGTATTACGAGAGCTTTCTGCATTTTATCGAGACGATGATCAGAACGATCCATAACCGGCATATGATCGGATTTTTCGAACAGACGCGCGGGAAATTCCTGTTCAAAATGATCTCTTACCGCAAGCAATATCCTCATCACAGGCCGCACAAATCTCTCGAGTCGAACATCCGGGCCTATGAAGCGCTCGAGCGGGGCGACCTGGAAGAAGCGAAAGCCGCGGTGCTGGAAAACTACACGAACACGTACGAGCAACTGGTCATGAACGGCATCATATAAGTGTCTGAGAAGGAGCCTCCTGCTGGGGGGCTCCTTCTGTATATGGGGGCGATGGATACCCGCATCCCGCATAAATAATGATACCCCGGACCACTAACAGAATCGGATTCCCGCGTCCCGCCGAAATTATGTTCTCCTAGACAACTAACGGCCTAGTATGTCCGCGTCTCGCCGAAATAATGTTCCACCAGACCACTAACAGCCTCGGATGCCCGCGATCCGCCGAAATAATGTACTCCCAGACCACTAACAGCCTCGGATGCCCGAATCCCGCCGAAATAATGTTCTCCCATACCACTATACTCACGTAATCGCTGCCCCCCAGCCGTTTTTGCACCCCGTTGACGGTTCCCCGACTTTTTAACAAAAGAAGCTAGCCTCGTTAATATCCAACTTACATACAACCTGCATACTGATCTTGTTACGCACGAGAACCGGCTGAACCGGCTGACCCGGTTGAACCAGCTGAACCGGCCAAAACAGTTGTAAATCCGAAAGGAGAGAATAGAAGATGACTTTGCAAGCAACCCGCAATCGCAACGAAATATTCATAGACGAAGGCCGCTTCAACACGGACCGGCGCCCGTGGTTCGGCAAGCTTCCGGAGCAACTTGAAGATGACTTCACGTTCGCGGTCATGGGAGATCGCTGCGGCATGGCGACTGCCGGCGTGTTCGAGAAAGGGCTGGAGCTACTGGCCGACATGAAGCCGGACTTCGTCCTGTTCGTAGGGGACTTGGTCGAAGGGTATTGGAAAGATGCGAAGGACGCCCGCGAAGAGTGGGAATATATCGACGCCAAGATCGCCGCGACCGGTTTGCCCTTCTTCCAGACGGTCGGCAACCACGACTACGGCACGCAAGCGATGGCCGATGTCTGGCGCGAGCGCAAAGGGATGGAGTATTACGCTTTCCGCGTTGGCGACACGCTTTTCCTGACGGTAAATACGGAAGACCCTTTCGAGGAGTTGTCCGAACCTTTCATCGATATGATCAAGCGCGCCACGGCCAACGTGCAACGCGAGCCGGAACGTTCGGCGGAGCATCTGAAGGCGTTCTACGACGAGATCGTCGGCGGGCTGTCGCCGGAGCAGCTGCAAGGCATGTCGAAGGTGAAGCTCGGCATCGGCGAAGAGCAACTGGCGTTTTTCGAGAAGGTGCTCGCAGATAACGCGGACGCGAAGCATACGTTCGTCAGCATGCACAAGCCAGGCTGGAAATCCGAAAGCCCCGAATTCGCAAAGTTGGAACAGCTGCTTTCCGGGCGTCCTTACACAGTGTTCGCCGGTCACTTCCATGCGATGGAATATACGCGCAACGACAATAGCGAATACATTCAACTCGGACGCACGGGCGCGGCAGCGCACGGTCACGGCAAAGGCGACGAGAACCTGGTCCTCTGGGTGACGATGAGAGCCGGCGTTCCTTCCTACCGGGTCGTTCACCTCGACGGTATAGGCGACATCGCAGATTATGCTCCGCAAGCTCATCATCACAATACTCACGCGGAAGGATGACGAACGATATGGAGCCGATTTTTTTCGTGCACCTGACGGACATTCACATTAACGCCCCGGGCAAAAACAACCCGATGTTCGGCATCGACATGACGGCGAAGCTTCGCGCGGTATTCGCGGAAATCCGAACGCTGCGGACGAAACCGGCGTTCGCGATCATTAGCGGCGACTTGACCCAGGACGGCGACCTCGCCGACTACGTCCACTTGAAGCAAGTGCTAGACGAAGAAGCAGCCGCGACGGGCATCCCGATTCACGTCGGCCTAGGCAACCATGATTTCCGAGCACCGTTCCGCGAAGGGTTTCTTGGCGAAGAGCCGTCGGAGCAATCCTACTACTACAGCTTCATGGAGCGCGGACTGCGGATCGTTATGCTGAACACTCAAGTGCCCGGCACTCATGACGGCCGCCTGGACGAGCATCAACTCGCCTGGCTGGCCGATACGCTGTCCGAGCCGGCGCCGGAAGGGACGATCGTCGTGCTACACCACCCGGTCACGCCGACGCCAAGCGCATTGATGGATAGTTATCTGCTGCAAAACCCGACCGATCTCGCGAGCGCCATACTCGGCAAGAACGTGATCGGCTTGCTGTCGGGGCACATTCATTTTCATAACATCGGCAGCTTAAACGGTATCGTCAGCGCGGCGGCGACCGGCGTGGCATTCGGCCTCGACCCGATGGCAACGGTCACTATGCGTTTCGTGGACAACAGCGGCTACAACCTCGTTACCGTCAAGAACGGTCGGATGGCCGTACAGCCGACTTACTTGCCCGGCGAGCACAAATTGCTCTACGAATGGGACCCTGCGAAACATCCGGCCCACGCTTAAACGCATGGCGCCAAGACGCGCAGCAAAAGTTCCTACGATCCAATAAGAGATTCGATAAAAGGGAGAGAAACGAAGAAATGGCGAACAAAAAGGCATGGGCGACAGGTTTACTGACTTTGGCGGTAGCAACGACGGCGATGACCGCTTGCGGCAAGTCCGACAACAACGGCGCGAACGCATCCGCAGGGAATGACAGCAGCGCACCTGCATCCTCGGCGGGCGCATCGGCATCGGAGACAGGGGCGACAGCTTCCGGCGAAAAAGTGAAAATCAAATTTTACAGCTACAATCTCGCAACGGCCGGTCAGAAGGAAGGTACGCAACTGCTCATCGACGAATTCGAAGCGGCTTATCCGAACATCGAAGTCGAAGGCATCCCCGTTGCGTCGAACGAGATCAACGCGAAAGTGCAGGCCGATCTCGCCGCAGGCTCTCCTCCGGACGTCGCACAGCTCGTCTTCGACGGCTTGGATTTCGCGGTCAACAACTTCGGAGCGAAGCCGCTGGAGGAAGTCGTCCCTGCCGACGAGCTCGCCGAGAACTTCAAAGGATTCTCCCCGAACGGCTTAAAGCTCGGCCAACTGAACGGTAAGACGTACGGGCTGCCGTTCACGTTCAGCACGCCGGTCCTGTTCTATAACGCGAAGCTATTCAAAGACGCGGGCCTCGATCCCGAGAAGCCGCCGACGACTTGGGCGGAAGTGAAGGTAGACGCGCTCGCGATCAACAAGGCGACGAAAGCGTCGGGCGTTCATATCGGCGGTTCTGCCGGAGCGGACTGGATTGTGCAGGCGCTTATCGGCAGCAACGGCGGCAAAGTGTTGTCCGACGATCGCAAGACGATAGCCTTTGGTTCTCCGGAAGCGGTCGGCGCAATGAAGATGTGGCAAGACATGATCGCAAGCGGTGCTTCCGACAAGCTGAACGACGGGGAAGTGATCGAGGCGTTCTCGCAAGGCAAAGTCGGCATGCTCTTGTTCACGAGCGCGCTTCAGAACATGTTCCTCGGCGCGTCGCAAGCGGGCGGCTGGGAGCTGAAAGCCGCTGCGATGCCTTCCTTCGACGGCAAGCCGACGACGCCGGTCAATTCCGGCAGCGCGCTGTTCATCTTGTCTAACGACAAAGCGAAGCAGCAAGCGGCATGGCAATTCCTGAAATTCGCGACGAGCGAGCGCGGCTACACGATCATTACGTCCAAGATCGGGTATCTCCCGCTTCGTCCGTCCATCGTTGAAGACCCGCAATATTTGAAAGATTGGGTTGAGCAAAACCCGCTCATCAAGCCGAACCTTGCCCAACTCGAACGTCTGCAGCCATGGGTATCGTACCCGGGCGCGAACTGGCACCAGATCGAGACGATTCTGCTCGATGCGGTGCAGAAGTCGATTCTCTCGAAGGACGATGTCGCAACGATCATGCAGGACGCACAGAAGCGCGCGCAAGCGTTAGTCCAATAGCAAGAGCAGCCTGATAACCTAATCGGCCGTCGCGGACGGGGGGGGCAACCTAGCCCTTCCGTTCGCCCGGCTTCGTCAATCATCAACAGCGGAGAAAGAAGGGTCATTCATGAGCTACGAGACGGTCGCGACGCCCTTGCCGCCGCAGGCGAAGACGAATCCAAAGCCGCAATCGCGGGCGAAGGAACGCAAGGCTTTGTCCGTGCGGATGCGCGGTTTCATGCCTTATCTTTACCTGCTTCCGGCAGTGCTGTCGATCGGCTACTGGATTTATCGTCCGCTCGTGCAGACGTTCCAGCTCAGCTTCTACCAATGGAACCTGCTGCCGACTTCGCCGAAAGCATTCGTCGGCATGCGCAACTTCGAGAACCTGGTGACGCTGCCCGAGATGGGCATCGCGCTCTGGAATACGCTGATCTACACTCTCGGCGTCGTTCCGTTCTCGCTGATCATTCCGATTATGATCGCCATCGTAACTGACAATATCGGCAAGCGTTCGCGTAATTTCTATCGCGCGATTATTTTCCTGCCGATGATTATGGCGCCGGTCGCCGTCTCTTCCGTGTGGCGTTGGATCATGCATCCGACGAACGGCATTTTGAATCAGACGCTGCACTCCGTTTTCGGCTTGGACGAACCGATTCGTTTTTTCACCGATGAGAAATGGGCGATCTGGTCCGTTACGTTCATTACCGGCTGGAAGCTGATCGGGTTCAGTACGCTGATCTTCTCGGCGGCGCTGACGAACATCAACAAGGAATATTTCGAGGCGGCAAGAATGGATCGGGCGAATCGCTGGCAAATTATCCGGCACGTTATATTGCCTCTGCTGTCTCCGACGATACTTTTCATGGCGATGCTCAGCACGCTTTTCGCTTCCGAGTGGAGCTTCTCCTACATTAACGTGCTGACGCAGGGCGGTCCGATGAACGCGACGACGAACATTTACTACTTGCTATGGACTTACGGTTTCCAGACGTTCTCGGTCGGCTGGAGCTCGGCGGCGGCGGTCGTCATCTTCATCGGGTTCGGCATCATCGCGCTAGGCTTCATGAAACTGACGAAGAAGCTGTCGTTCTTCGACGACTAAGGAGAAGGAGGCATACCCGTGGGCAACGAAGCCGGTTTGAAAGGCTGGAAAGCTTCGCTAGCGGGGAAACATGCGGTGCTGATCGCGCTCGGTTTCCTCTCCGTATTCCCGCTCTACTGGATGGTGGCGACATCGTTTAAGCCGTCCTCCGAAATTTTTAACTCCAGCATGCTTCCACATCATTGGACGTTCGACAATTACGTTCAAGCGTGGCATTCCGTTCCGATGACGAGAATGCTGACGAATTCGATGGTCGTGGCGCTTCTACAGACGGTTGCGCAGTTGTTCACGAGCATTTTGGCCGCTTTTGCGTTCACGCGTTGGAACTTCAAGGGCAGCAGTTTGATCTACGGACTGATCGGTCTGACATGGCTTGTGCCATTCCAGGTCATTATGATTCCGAACTATGTCGTCATTAGCAATCTTGGCTGGCGCGACTCCCTAATGGGGTTGATCGTCCCGAATATCGCTTCGGCTTTTGCCGTCATGCAGCTGTTCAACACGTTTAAGTCGTTCCCCAAAGCGCTTATTGAAGCGGCTCGTCTCGACGGCGCGTCCGATTGGAGCGTGCTATGGAAGACGATATTCCCGAACTTGCGCGCGGCAGTTGCTTCGATCGGCATTTTGCTATTCATCACGTCATGGAACGATTACTTCTGGCCGCTGCTCGTCACGACCAAGCTCGAGCATTCGACGATGCAGAAAGGGCTGCAAATGTTCATGTCGACCGATATGAACTTGTGGGGGCCGCTGATGGCGGCGACGACGATCGCAAGCTTGCCTGTTCTCGTCCTTTATTTGGTTTTGCAAAAACAAATTATCGATTCCTTCGTGAAAGGCGGATTACGCTAATGAATGCTGCAACAACGTCGAACGAACGACGCGTATCTATGGAAGGAGCTTACAACGTCCGCGATCTTGGAGGTTATCCGACAAAGGACGGACGAGCCGTCCGCCGCGGTATGTTCTACCGGGCTGACGGCCTGCACAAGCTGACGGCAGATGACCAGAAAGAGATTGTCGAGCGCGGCGTGCGGGCGATCGTTGATTTGCGCCACGGTCGAGAGCTGGAAGAGGCGGCGAACGTGTTCGCGTCCTCCGACCGCGTCGCGTACAACAACGTCAGTCTGATCAATCCGACCCAATCGACGAGCATGAACATTCGCTCGCTCGGGGACTTGTATGTCGACATTCTCGACAACGTTCAACCGCAGCTTCTTCAGGTGTTCGAACTTCTGGCCGCCGATCCGGAAGAGAGCGTGCTATTCCACTGTGCGGCAGGCAAAGACCGCACCGGCGTAACCGCCGCGTTGCTGCTCGATCTGGCCGGCGTGTCCCGCGATGTCATCGTTGCGGATTACGCGATGACGGCCGCTTGCCTGTCGCCGCTTATGGAAGAGCTGCGCAAGGGGCGTCCCGACGTCGTGTCTGCGGAAATGTACGAGAAGTTTCTCGGCGCCGAGCCGGAAAACATGGAGATGATGCTCGCCCATCTGACGGATCGATACGGCGGGGCGGAAAGTTATTTGAAAACGATCGGGTTATCCGACGAGACTGTGCAAGTTCTGAAAAGCAAGCTGGTTGGCTGATGCGATAACGCTTTAGTTTTCCATATGAAGACGAAACAACGCATTCGCTCCGGTAAGGGCGAATGCGTTGTTGTCGTTGTCGTCGCATGTTCGGACAGATCAAGACCATGGAAATGCGTAAACTATCATGTATTCCTTCAGGGAGTCATCGCTTGGGCGAGAGAAGTAAGTTTCGTCATCGTTTTCCAATTACGCATCGTCATCGTTACGCCCAGCTTCGGCAAGCTGGCTGCAAGCTTGGAGTCGAGGATCGTCTGGTCGAACAGCAAGTAGACCGTCAGACCGTCGATGACGTACTTGTCTTTCTCGTATGTGCCGAGCTTGTCCACAGCCTCCGGAGTCGGCTCTGCGTCAAGCAGCGTGACGTAGAGCACTTCTTTGCCCAGCGTTCCTGTAGCCGCTTGGATGTCGTCTTCGGAGAAGGGAAGGCGGGCGAGAATCGTCTCGAACTCCGCTTGCGTTCTTAGAAGGATGCTGATCCGGAATCCGAACGTTGACTCGAATGTTTGTTCGATCCGGGCACGCAGCGCCTCGGAAGGCTCGTCCGACGAGAACAGGACGTTGCCACTTTGAATATAAGTTTGAACGCCGCTAAATCCGAGCCCCTCGAACATCGTCTTCAGCTCGCTCATTTTGACTTTGTTATGTCCGCCGACGTTAATGCCCCTCAGCAGCGCGATATGGACGGTCATTCCTCATTTCCCCTCTCGAATTTTCAATAAAGACATTTTGTAATCGCTTGGCGTGCTGCCGCAGCTCGTTTTGAACACTCGGCTGAAATAATGGTGGTCTGCATAACCGACAAGTTCGGCAATATCCTTCACAATCATGTCGGGATGATCGCGCATCAGCTCTTTCGCCCTGTCCATTCGCAGTTTCGTGAAGTATTCCAGGAACGAAGCGTTCGCGTAGTTGCGGAACAGGTTGCACAAGTATGTGCGGGACACATCGAACTGATCGATGAGTTGGCTCAGGCCGATCGGCTCGTTCAGGTGAGCAATTAAATACTCCTGTACGCGTTGATATACCGATTCGGCGTGATCATGGTGCGTCTCGCCGGATTGGAATCGCAGAAGCCCATCCAACCGATCCCAACAAAATACGGCTGCCTCTTCATAAGAAGCGGCGGTATACAAAATTTCCTCGATTCTTTTCTCCAACGTTTTGCTCGCCATCGCGTCGGATGCGTGCAGTTGGCGTTCAACGAGATGAATGATTCTTTTGAGGTTTGTTTCGATTTGAATGGTAGGATATTGTTCGGTCTCCCAGAGCTGAAACAGACGGAAAAATTCATTTTTTAAGGCAGGCCAGTCTTTTTTGGACACCCACGCCATCAATTTCGATTCCAGCACGTTCGCCGCTTGCGAATAGGGTGTCTTCGGCTCGTTGACCGCGTCTTGCAGAGCGAGAATTTGCGAACAGCCGATCATCATTCGATTATACAGCAATTGATGGAGCCGTTGAACGACTTCCTTCATCTCGGTCAGGCTGCTTACTTCGTGGCTGCAGGCAACGGAGATTGCAACACCGCTTGCCGCAAAATAATCCCGCGCCGCCTCTGCGATCATCTTGCTCGACAGCTTGTCGTAACGGTGCAGTCCAGCGACGATGATGTAGGACCGCCCGTCGGACGCGTTAAACGTCCAGACGTTTCCGATTGCGCTCGCAAGACGTTGCGCATGTTCGGCGAACTGTTCGTGCCGATGATCGGGCGGCTGCAAGAAAATCCCATCCTTGTCGCCTAACGCTTCGGGATTCTGAACGACGAATGCGCAATAGGAGGCGTAATCTCTTATTTCCCGAAGGTCGACTGGCTCTTCAACGCCGCTCGGAGCTTCGGATTCGATGAGGCTTTGGATCAGCTTTTTCCCGCGCGCATAGCGATTGCTCTGGATTTTGGGCTGGATTTGGTACAGCAGCGCTTTCACAAGCTCCGGGTCGATCGGCTTCAGCAAATAATCGACCACGTTGGCGCGCATCGCTTCCCTGGCGTAATCGAACGAAGGGTAGCCGCTAATAATGACGACGGCAATGTCGGGCCATTCTTTGTGTAACGCTTTGGACAGCTCGATGCCATCCATGTTGGACATTTTGATATCGGTGAACACGATGTCGGGAGGCTGAACGGCGATGGCACGCAATGCTTCCTGACCACTGTATACTTCCGCCGTAATACGCGTTTCAATTCCGCTTTCGCTGCTGAATTCGGCAATAATCCGTTTGATTTTATTCATAAAAATCGGTTCGTCGTCTACAAGCATAACGTTCATGAGAGTTCCTCCCCGCTCCGGCTGCCGGGCATCCAACCCGATATAAAAATAGATGCGCCGCCTTCCGGATCATTAACGATCTGGAATTCGATACGATTCCTGTAATGCAGCTTTAACCTGGCGAAAGTGCTAATAATGCCCATCCCGCCAAGCGACAGCCGATCATTGTTCTGGACGGTATCCAGACTTTCTCCGAACGTCTCCATTTTTTGCCGAAGGGAAGCAAGGCGGGCGGACTCGAATCCGCAGCCGTTATCAGCGATGACAATCGACCATCGGTTGCCCTCGATCTGCCCGCGAATGGCGATGACCAATTCGTGATCTATGCCTTGAAACCCGTGATTGACCGCGTTCTCTACAAGCGGCTGCAAAGTCAGCTTCGGAACAGAGAGCTGCTTCATGTCTTCCGGCATTTCTATTTGAAACTGCAGGCGATGCGAATATCTTGTTTTCATCAACTCCAAATAATTTTGAGCGAAATTCATTTCATTCTCGATCGTTGTGATTGGGTCGGTCTGGATGATCGTGTATCGGAGGAAGCTCGCCAGCTTTCGGCAGACGTTGGCCGCTCCGGCATTGTCTTCTTCTTCGGTTAAGATCGTGATGACGCCGAGCATGTTAAACAGGAAGTGGGGGTTGATCTGCGCTTGCAGCACTTCGAAATGGGATTGCAGCTGCAATGTGCGAAATTGTACGATTTCCTCCAGAGAGCCTTGCAGCCGATGGTTCATTTTGCGAAACGATCGGTTCAGCAGCTCGATTTCGTCCATTCTGAATTCATTGTTGATCTCTACTTTCGTGTCTTCCAAATCGATCGTGTCGATCATTTTCCTCAGCTTCTTGATCGGGTAAGTCAACGTACGGGATAACACGTAAAAGACGAGAATAGACAGAGCGATGAGAACGAAGACGGCGAGCAAGGAAATGTTGCGGAAAAGGCGCAGAGGCGCAAACAACCGCTTGTCGGGAATGGCATAAAGCATCGTGTAGCCGGTTCGCTCGGAATGACGGAAAATGGCGGATTGTTTATTGCCGTTAAATGTAAAGCTCGTTACGCCGGCGTCCTCACCGGACGTGACCGAAGCAAGCTCGGGAATCGGCTGGTTCGCGCCGTCGTACTGCGGAGACAGACCGGAGTACAGCGTATCCGTGTCGCTGAAGATCGATAGCGTTGCGCCGGGGATATCCGTCAGCTTGTCCGGCGCGATCAGACGGTCTGCCCGCATTTGCACTTCCAGATAGCCGACATGAATGCTGTCGAACTTGAGCATGCGGATATAGGAAAACACGGGCGTTCGGTTTTCTCCGATCCAAGGATCTTTATCGGAATACACAAGTGCGGCGGCTCCGTCGGCTTGCAATGGCTTGCGAAGCCAATTGCGCTGCGTCAGCATCGCGCGGTCGACCGGCTGATCGTGAGGCAGGTTGGAGAAGAAGTCACCTTGGTCTGTGTAGATGCTGATCCGGTACACATTTTTGTATACTTCGGCTAGTAGTGCGATATTCGCGTCGATAAAGGTGGCCGCTCTCAGCAGCTCCGCTTCGCTCGGTTCCGAAGATAAGGTGAGCAGCGAACGCATCACATGGTTGCGTGAGTCGTCCTCGCTCTTCAAGTAGAGCTGGAGGGTCATGCTCTCATACTGGTTGGAGAATAGCTCGAATCCTTCGGTAATGCTTCGTGTCGACTGCTGCACGCTGAAAATGATATTTTTCTCCGTCGTATGCTTTAAGTAAAAGTACATCGGAATGCTGATAGCCAGCGCGAAAATAACGAGGAAGACGGAGTAACTCATAAATAGTTTCATCTGAAACGTTCTGAACGAGAACATCGATCGGATCACCTCGGCGACTCAAGATTAACACGAACGCGAAGTGAAAACGACAGGAATCATGCGAATCGGGCGAAGATGAACAATTATCCACTTTGGCGTGGACGATCGTCTATTTCTTGTTTAGCGACGTTAATATATTGTTACGAATGTAAGCCGTTTCATAAACGCATTTTTAGGAGGAAGTAGAATGAGGGGTTTATTGTCAAAGAGAGTCAGACTGACATCGGCAATCGCAGCGATGACGCTTTTCTTGGCCGCTTGCGGAAACAACAATAATACGGCATCGCCAAGTGCATCGAGCGCTTCGCCAAGCGCATCGGCAACGGCATCGGGATCGCCGTCCGCATCCGCATCGGATCAGTCAGTCGAGAAAGTCAAATTAAAAGTGCTCGGTCACGCTTCCTGGTTCAAGTCCGGTTGGGATGCCGTCGTCAAAGATGCGGAAGCTCACGGCTTCGAACTCGAAGTCGAGAAAGTACCGGACACGGATGCCGGCAACGACTTGATCAAAACACGGTTCGCCACGAAAGATACGCCCGATATTTTGCTTTTCTTCCCGGGCAGCATTTTTTCCAAAATCGGACCTCCTGCCGACAACTTCGTCAAACAAGAAGACCAGCCGTGGATGGCAAACTTCGATAAATCATCCTGGATCAGAGCGCTCGACGAGAAAGAAAACGTAAACGGCGATCGCGGCTATTATGCGGCTCCTTATTGGGGTTCCAACGTGTCCGCCGTCCTCTATAACAAAAAAGTGTTCGAGAGTCTTAACCTCCAAATTCCGAAGACGTACGCCGATTTCCTCGCCGTGTGCGAAGCGATCAAGAAAGCGGGCAAAACGCCGGTCTATTACTCGGGTAAAGACAACTGGACGCTGCAATTGCTTCCGTTTAATGCTGCTTCCAAGAAAGGTTATGGCGAGCTGGCGGACAAAATCAACAAAAACCAGGCTAAATTCACGGACTATGCCAATATGAAAAAAGGGATCGAAGCGCTGGTCGATCTGAAGAACAAAGGATATATCAACAAAACGTTCTTGTCCGACACGTACGACAACGCCGAGAAGGCGCTCGCAACCGGCGAAGCCGCCATGTACCACATGGGCACGTGGATGATGAGCGACATCGTGACGAAGTTCCCGGACAACGTCAATGACATCGGCTCCTTCATCATGCCGTTCGACGGCGATGACACTGATATTTTACCTGTATTCGCACCTTACGGCATGTTCGTTCCGAAAGGCAAAAACCAGGATGCTGCGCAAAAGTTCGTGAATTACTTCGAGTCGCTCGAAACGCAAAATCTGTATTTCGAAAATGAAGGCGGGATTCCGGCGTTGAACGGCGTAACGAAAACGAAGCTGACGCCGGCTGAGCTGGATGCGAAAACACTTGTCGACGCGGGCCGCAAATTCGCGAACTGGCAATACGGCTTCGACTATGACCTCAGCAACTTCGGCGTGTACTTGCAAGACGCGCTCGTCGGAAGCAAGACGCCGGATCAAGTATTGGCCGCGATGGATAAAGACTTCGCCAAAGACGCCAAAGCGAAGAAGGATCCGAACTTCCACTAAAATCGATCCGTAACGGATAAACGCGGGTGGGGAACCGCACTGAGCAATCGGGCAGTGCAGTTCCCCTTCCTTTCTCAGAAGTTGAAAGATGAGGTGCTCCATGAACAAACTCATGCGCAGAAACTACACGTACGGAATGTTATTGCCCGGCGCGCTTCTGTATGTGCTTTTATTTATCGTGCCGTCGATGGGTTCGTTCTATTTCGCGTTTACGGATTTGACGGATTTCGATTTCTATTCCGCGCGTTTCATCGGATGGGACAATTTCAAATCTTTGTTCGATGCGGAAGAGAGCATGCTTTCCCTGCAAAATACGATCGTCTTTACGATCGTAACGACTGTATTCAAAATGGCGCTCGGCTTGGCGCTCGCATTGCTCCTGAACATGAAATTGAGGACGACGCTCTATTTGCGGACCGTCTTTTTCTTCCCCGTCATCCTCAGTACGGTTGCCGTCGCGCTTGCTTTCTCGGCGATCTATCATCCGACGACGGGGCTATTGAATCAATCTTTACGGCTGATTGGCCTAGATTCGCTAGCTCAAGAGTGGCTCACGAACACGAAGCTTGTTATGTATTCGATCAGCGCTGTGGAAGTGTGGAAATGGACGGGAATGGGCATGGTGCTTTTCCTCGCGGGTTTGCAGTCGATTCCTTTAGATGCTTATGAATCCGCAACGATCGACGGGGCGAGCGCGTGGCAGAAATTTCGGTCCATTACGTTACCGCTGCTGCTTCCTTCGATAAAATCGGTGTTTTTCCTGTCGATGATCGGCGGTCTGAAAGTGTTCGACATCGTCATCGCGCTGACGAACGGCGGACCGGGCAAAGTGTCGCGGACGCTCAACTACATGGTGTACGAAGACTTTTCCAAACAATATTACGGGGAAGGCACCGCCGCGAATTTGATTTTGTTCCTGCTTATTCTCGTCACGATGGCGATTCTGAATTTGTTCATTAGCAGAAAAGAAGTGGAGATGTAAAACGATGAACCCCAAGCTGCAAAAGCTAGTGCTGGAAGTGATCGGCGTCTGTTTGAGCGGACTCGTCGTAGTCCCCTCTCTTATCGTTCTGATCAACTCTTTCAAAACCGAAGGTGAAGCTTCCGACATGAGCATTTCTCTGCCGAAAGTATGGCATATCGTCGATAACTATTCCGAAGTGCTCAAGATCGGACGAATTCCGTCGGCGTTCTGGAATTCCGTTCTCATTACCGGTTCCAGCGTTGTGCTGCTCATCCTGCTCTGCAGCACTTCGGCGTTCGTCATCCAGCGCAGAAACAGCAAGTTTACGAAGTTCCTGCAAGTGCTGCTGCTAAGCGGCATGATTCTGCCATTGTCGATCATTATTACCTATATTCTGTTGTACAACTTGCATTTAACGGGTGGTTTTCTAGCCGTCATATTGCTCTACGTTGCTACGATGTATCCCGTTATCGGCTTCTTGTATATCGGTTTCTATAACGGCATCTCCCGCGAAATCGACGAAGCGGCGATTATCGACGGAACGAAAGGATACGGATTGTTTTTCCGGGTCATCTTCCCGCTGCTCAAGCCGATCAACGCGACCGCGCTTGTGCTCGGCTTCGTTACGGTGTGGAACGATTTCGGCATTGCGCTTTATTTCCTGAACCAGGCAAGCAAATATACGCTCGGGCTAACCGTCTTTTTCTTCGCGGGGGAGAAGTCGAGCCAATGGAACCTCATCTTCGCGGATCTCATCGTCGTATCGATTCCGGTCATTATCGTGTATATACTTGCCCAAAGATTTATCGTTTCCGGGTTAACGGCGGGCGCCGTCAAAAGCTGACCGCCTTCAGCCAAAATACATGGAATGGAGGCATGGTAATGAAGAAAAGAAGATTAGGCGCATGTCTGTCTGCGGTCGTCGTCGCGGGCACGGTGGCCGGGGGATCGGCCGGTTCGGCGGCCGGTATCGGCACATTTGAAATCGGGGGCTTCTGGCAGCCCCCGATTACCGTTGGCGGCGATTTCAACACCAACGCGAACTGGGCCGACATCGCTGCAGCCCACTTTGATTCGATGGTGGGGGTCCGTCAGCCGAAAGGGGTGAACATCAACAAAGCTTTAAATGAAACTGGAATCGCTTACAGTTCGGCTAACAACGTTAAACTGCTTGTCACCGATTCGAATATTTTTGACTTCAAAAGTTATACGCCCGCGGATTACGCTGCACTTAACGCCGCAGTGACGCCTTATCTCAACGATTCCAGAGTGAAAGGGTTGGCTCTGAGAGATGAGCCTAGCGAATGGGAATCCGAAGGGTTCGCTAACAGTTATAAGTATATTAAATCGCTGAAGCCGAGTCTTGAAGTGTACATGAACTTCTATGACGACGATTTGGATTACTATGAACCGGGCAAATTGGTCCTGTCCAACTCGGCCTCCAGAGGCGACGGCTCTTATGTATCGTCGACCAATGCGATCGGGCAAACGTTCAAGGTCCCGGCAAACATGTCGTACCTCGACGGGATCGACATGTTCATCGATATGTCTCAATGTTCGAGCAGCGAGACGTTGACTTTGAAACTATGGAACAGCTCGGCGAAGACGTCGCTGCTCGGGCAGGCTTCGGTTACGGGGTGGACTCCGGCCGAAACGCGGGATAATGCGAAGTTTCCTTATTTCCCGGTTCATGCTACGGTCACTCCGGGGTCCACCTACTACATGGAGCTCACGCATAACGGCGGCGGGGACAACAGCGTCGGTTGGGTCATCCGTTCCAACGCCAACACGTATGCCGACGGCGCCGCGTACGAGGCCGGCACGGCCAAGGCGTACGATTTCTTCTTTCGGCTGTATACGAAGCGCGACAATTACGGCACGCCCTTCGAGAACCATTGGGACGATTGGCTGAACATGAGCGGTGCGGATTACATCCTTCACGATACGTACCCGTTCTGGGGCGGAACGCAAGACAACCCCAATTACTTCAAGTACGCGGAGACGGTGCGCGACAGAGGGTTGGCCAACGACGTCGTATACGGAGCTTTTCTGCAAAGCATCCAGGTCGCGAATTCTGCCGGCGTGGCTTATATCCGCGATCCGAATATGAACATGATGCGCTGGAACGTGTACTCTTATTTAACCTATGGCTTCAAGAAGCTGAACTGGTTTACGTATTGGCGGCCGGATGACGGGGATGAGTATTTCTCCAAATCGCCTGTCGATGCAGACGGTACGAAGCTGATCAAGTACGGCCAAGTTCAAACGCTGAACGCCGAGATGAAAAACTTGGGCAACACGTTGAAAAACCTTACGTCGAGAAGGGTGTACCATACCGGCAACACTCTTCCGGATGGCGCGAGGGGCGTACCTTCGAATTTCTTCGTGAAGCCGGCGGATTTGACACAACCGATGATTATCGGCTACTTCACCGATCCGAGCGGTCGCTCGTACGTCATGCTGACGAACAGGGATTATAACAACAGTAAGACGTTGGACTTCAATTTCAGCACGAAGCCGTCGGCGATTACGGAAGTATCGAAGACGACAGGTGCGGAAGTGTCGCTTGTACAAGGCACGTACAGCTCCGGTACCGGCGTGCTGAACATTACGTTGCTCCCTGGGGAAGGTAGGCTGTTCGCGCTGCCGACGGGTTTCAAGCCGTATACGAATTTGGCGGCGCTCGCGTCCGTTACGGCAACGAGCTCGTATGAAGGAACGGCCGACGGATGGGCGCTAACGCGAATCAACGACGACTTGCGCAACTCTTCTCCGTTCGCCGCCGGGCTGTCGGGCAGTTCGAACGGCTGGTCGAGCGACAGCAATAAGTCGGTTAATCATACCGAATCGGTAACGCTTGATTTGGGGGTAAGCCAGACGGTCAGCGAAGTCGATTTGTACCCGCGCAACGACGCGGCTAGCAATACGACGAATTATCTCGGCAAAGGTTTCCCGCTCGACTTCACGATCCAGGTTGCGACGAATGCCGGAGGTCCGTGGACGACGGTATCGACACAGACGAACTATTCGCTGAACGGCAATTCCGTTCAGCCGTTCACGTTCAGCCCGCAGACGGCGCGATATATCAAAGTGGAAGGCACGAATTTACGGCGAATCACCGACGAAGCCGGCCAGCCTTACCGGATGCAGCTCGCCGAGATCGAAGCGTACGCTTCCGCTCAACCGACGGCGAATCTGATCGGCAATCCGAACTTTGAATCCGCAGTGAAAGGGCCTTGGTACATCGAGTGGCATCCCGCCAATGCGGGCATTGAAGCTAACTACCCGCACGCTTCGATGTACGACGGCTACATCTGGCCGACCTCCGGCGGCGATGTCGCTATCTCGCAGAACATTACGGCGCCTGCGACGAAGAGTTATACGTTAACGGTCTATTGCGCGGCTAATACCGGTTCGATCTATCTTGGAGTAGACGTCGGGGGAACGCAGTTCGGGCAGGCGAACATTACGGCTAACGTGGGCTACGCGCCGTACACGATCACATTTAGCGCGACGGCCGGGCAGACGATTAAAGTCTGGTACTACGGCAATTCGACCGCATCCGGCGGCTGGGCGACAATTGACGATGTTGTATTGAAATAATGGCTTGTAATCACAATCGATTTATGGGTACTCCCTTCAGACTTCGTCCTGGAGGGAGTAGTTTTTTTCAGCGAGGGGCCAAATAACTGGATTATTCCATGAAGCCGACGTTAGCGAGCAACTTCTCAATGATATATTTTCAACGACATGTTCATCGAGCGCTTGCACTCGAAGGAATGATGTGTTAATCTTTGTTTGAACGTTCATTCAAATTTCGAAATCGCATGCCGCAAGTTGCAAAACACACTCCATCCCACACCAATAAGACAAAGGTGCGTGCCGATGACAGACGCAGACAAAAGAGACAAAATAATCGCCGCCGCTTATACCGTCTTGTCGGAGAAAGGCTACGACAAAGCGTCGACGAAGGAAATCGCGAGTACGGCAGGCGTAGCCCAAGGGCTGATCAATTACTATTTCTCGAGCAAAGATTTGCTGTTCGCCGAAGTGTTCCGCAGGCAAACGGAACGATTCTGCGCATCGTTCGATCATCTGATTCCGAATACTGCTACCAGTTTGACGAGAGAAGCGATTGGGGAATTGCTTGAAGCGTCCAAGAAGAAGGTCATCGAAGACGTCGATTGGTTTCGCCTTCGTTATGAACTATTCGCGATTGGCCTCCGCAATGAAGCTGCACGAGAGACGCTTAAGGTGATGCTTGCTACGGAGCGCAAACATATCAGCGATAAAATTGCCAAGCTTTCGGGACTTCCGCCGGAGCAGGCGACGCTTTTCGCTTCGATTTTCTATTCGGTGTTCCAAGGGTTGGGCCTGCAGGAAATCACCGATCCGGACTTCAAATATGATGAGACATACGAGATGGTAGGGGATATGTATAACGCCTTCTACGAGCAATTGACGGAAAAGCGAGAACCTTAGGGCGTGTCTGAAAACCCGCTGTCCTCGGAGTATTCAGACACGCCCTGAGTCGGATCTCTCTTTTTATCTCTTTTATTGTTTGAATGATCAAACAATAAAAAGCATATACTTGAAAAATAATGGGAGAAAGACGGTGGAGAGAAATGCACGGTTTGCTGCACGGTTGGGGGAAGGCGCTGTATAAGTTAAGATGGGCGGTTGTCATGTTGTGGATTGTTGCAGCTTTGCTCGGAGGAGTTGCATTCGGCAAGCTGAGCCCTCTGCTGAGCGGAGGCGGATGGGCGGTACCGGGCTCCCAATCTTTGGAGGCCGGCAAGCTGCTTGCTTCGGCGTTCGAAGGTAAATCGGCTAGCTCAATGACGCTGGTGCTGCGAGATCCGAATCACGCTGTCGGAACGCCGGAGTACAACGAGAAGCTGAAGCAAATCTCGGATCGTCTGAAGACGGAGGAGGGCGTATCCGGCGTATTCAGTGTCCTGGACGCATCGCCCGGAATCGCGAAGGGGCTCGTAGGTAAAGACCCGAATTTGAGCATCGCGTTCGTCGATATGAACATGAAGCTTGATTTTGCGATCAATAGTGTCCCGGATTATCAGAACCGCGTCGTCGAACAAGCGAAGCAGCTTGGCGTTGAAGCATACCTTGTCGGCGAAGCGCCGTTCTGGGGAGAGAACAGCACGCAGAGCAAAGAAGGACTCGCGAAGGCGGAAATGATCGTATTTCCGCTCATCATCGTCATCCTGCTCATCGTGTTCCGTTCCGTCGTCGCGACGGTGACTCCGCTTATCGTGACGATCGCGTCGGTGTTGTCGGCGATGGGGATTATCTACCTTGTCGCAAGAGAGGTGGAGTTGTCGGTATTCGTTACGAACTCGGCAATGATGCTCGGCCTCGGTGTCGGCATAGACTACTCGCTCTTTATCGTCAGCCGGTTCAAGGCGGAGCTTGCCAAATCAGGCAACACGAAACAACAAGCGATTATTACGACGCTGGGAACGGCCGGTCATACCGTGTTTTTCTCCGCTTTGACCGTCATCGCCGCATTGTCCGCTTTGTTTATCGTGCCCCTTAATGCGATCAAAGCCATTGCCTTCGGAGGCATAGCCGTCGTAATCGTGGCAGGGTTAACTAGCCTCACGCTGCTGCCGGCCGTTCTAGTCATACTCGGTCATCGAATTAACAAATGGAGCCTGCCGTTCCTCAAGCCGCGCGAGACTGGCAAGCTCAGCGCATGGAAGAAATGGACGAAAGCGATTATGCGCCGTCCTGTGCTGATCACCGTTCTGACCGTCATTGTTCTGGGCGCCTTCGCATCGCCGGCGCTCGATATGAAGCTTGGCTCGCCGGATATTAGCACGTTGCCTGCCGATACACCGGTTCGGCAAGGTTACACGCTCATGGAGAAATCGTTCGGCGTTGGCGCTGCGAACCAGGTTAACGTCGTGCTGCACAACCCGACCGGGGATTTGAGCTCGCCCGACGCGATCGCCAGCATCATGCGACTGCAGGCCGAGCTGGGCAAACAAGAGCACGTGCTTGCGGTCACTTCCGCGGCATCGTTCTTGCCGGGGATGGAGCCAGCCGCGATGTCCGGCGCTCTTCAGGCTGGAAGCGCAGCATTGCCAAGCGATGTAGTATTCATGCTTGGCCGGTATTACGGCGGAGATCATCATACCGCGCTTCTTCAAGTCATGCTCGACCAGCACGCCTCCAGTGATATTAGCCGCAATGTTGTGAAACATTTGCGCGACGACGTTCTGCCTTCTTTCCAACTTCCTGCAGGCACTTCGTTCCATATCGGCGGGGAGACGATGACCGGTATCGATACATCGAAAGGCATCAACGACAACTTGTTGCCGGCGCTCGGCATTATGCTCGTGCTCATTTTCCTGATCCTCGTGCTGACGTTCAGAAGCGTGCTGTTGCCGCTTAAAGCGATCATACTGAACCTCATCTCGGTCGCGGCGACGTACGGTATCCTTGTACTCGTGTTCGCACTCGGCTACGGCTCGCAAATTTTCGACGTCGAGTCGCAAGGGTACATCATTCATTTCGTGCCGATGTTGCTGCTCGCACTATTGTTCGGGCTAAGTACAGACTATGAAGTATTCCTCGTCAGCCGGGTGAAGGAAGAATACGACCGCTCCGGCGCACACGAAGACAGCATCGCCGAAGGCATGGAGAAAACCGGCCCGCTCATTACGGGGGCGGCCGTGCTGATGGTTGCCGTATTCACCGGCTTTGCTTTCTCCGGCGTGCTGCCGATCCAGATGCTTGGCTTCGGCATGGCGGTTGCGATCGCGCTTGATGCGACCGTTATCCGGATGTTGCTTGTGCCGGTAACGATGAAGCTGCTTGGAAGGGCGAGCTGGTGGTTCCCGGGACGTGCGGCTGCTGTCGGTTCCGGGAAGTTGAAATCATCTGCGCGGAGTGATAAATCGGTCCCCTCGACGAATAAAATAATAAGGTAGCCACTTCGAAACGGGAGGCCGCCGAGAATGATCGCTGCGATCTTGGTCGGGATTGTCGCGTTACAGCATGCTTATTTCCTCATCGTAGAGATGTTCCTATGGACATCTCCGGGTACGCGGAAACGGTTCGGGACGTCCTCGAGCTTTGCCCGGGATTCCAAGCCGTTGGCTGCGAATCAAGGATTGTATAACGGTTTTCTGGCGGCAGGACTCGTATGGGGACTTGTGCACCCCGACGCGTCGGTCGGGTATCAGATCCAGACTTTTTTTCTAGTATGTGTGATCATTGCTGCGCTGTACGGAGGATGGTCGGTAAAGAAATCGATCTTGTTCGTGCAAGGCATCCCAGCGCTCGCGGCATGGGTGGCGGTAATGCTCACTTGGTGATCGAACTTGCTGGTTGGTTCATGGCGAAAAGAAAAAGAAGCTTGCCCGAGGGCAGGCTTCTTTCTCTTATACATTCGGTCATCGTTTGGCTTTATTATCTTGTACACGCTGAAGAATTCTTTCCCGTTTCAACTTTCTTGCCGCAAGATGCTGTTTCAGAGAATCGAAGGGGATAGAAGCCATTCTTCTTCTAATGGGTACTAGATTATTTCGGTTCGCCAAAAGCTCACCTCATTGTTTTATCCCTCAGTCTATCCGTCGTAGCTTATGTTATACGCGGGGAAAAGATGAATAAAAAGAGAAGACCTCGACTATTTCGCCAAGGTCTTCTGTGCATTACGCTTAGTCGCGTTCGCTTCGATCTTCCTAAGAACATGTTCCCGCGCGTTCCGGCGAGCTTCATTCAGATCTCTTTGGGATTTAAACGCAACGGTTTTAAGTCGATTCCCTTCGCGAGCCAGTAAGCTCATCCTGAACACCGTCCTTTGCGGATAATTCGCGTCTCTGCAAGATCAAACATAACGCATGGAACATCCGATAGATTTCTCTTATCTCTATCATATCAGATGGCAGTAATAGCGACAACGCTTTTGGATTCCGAACGGCATCCACATGGAACGTGATGTACCAAGTAACGTGATTGTGCATTCTCATTCGATTGGTGATCAGATGATACCCGGGACGAACTTCCATCATCTTAGGAGAGCGATCAGAGGAGTGCACCATTTGTACGATCGAGAAGTCTTTGTACCTCGGATCCTCAATATGAATGGTTTGCGGGCTTACGCCGCTCGTTCTGACGTCGGCCACTTTATGTAGCAACTCGTCTGAGTACTCGTAGATCGTGAGTCCGGCGACGATCCCTAAGTCGTTGAAGTCCATGATGCCGTTCGCCATCCGAAATAATGTAACATTCAAATCTTTGAGTACATCGGTAATATACTCCAAGGTTAGATCAGACTGCTCCTGCTGTTCCGCAAAATCTTTGATATCTTCTTCGTACTCTGCAAGTTCAGCTTTATATTCGGCGATCTCCTTGTCTTTCACTTCGATCAACATTTCAAGCTGTTTTTCATAGTGCATCTTCTCCGAGCCTGCGAATCCAAAGACGGAGCCGAGAAATTTGTGGAGTCCCTCGAAAGTAAAGTCAGTATCCACTGTGCGGGACCAATAACGATCGTATTCGGCTTTCCGTTTCTTTTTGAAATATCCAATATGAAACTCGTCTGCTCCGGGCGTACACATCAAGGACAGATATTTGAAAATACAAATGACATACACGGCAACCGCAGCAGCAGCCCCAATCCCGATCGATTCCCATAATGCGAGGTTACTCAACCAGGATAATGCGCCTACGACAACAGGTAAAGTCGATGTTGCAATCGACTTTATGATTGCTGCAACTTTCACTTTCTTAAAGACGTTGATAATCATCTTAACAGGGCCTTTTAACGCACGCCAGAACCAATGGCCGTCTTCCTTCATCCGCATTAAGATAAGCCAATCGTCAAGGGGCTTTGCAGTTTTTTGCAGGTCATCGTAATAATTTCTTTTCGTGCTCTCCATTCCTTCACTCCTTTTCACTGGAGATGGGCCGCTTCGAGAGAAAAAAGAAGCCGCTTGTTGAAGCCGTTTCTTCTTTATCGAGCGTTTGCTCGTTGGGAAGTCGGCCTCAAGGGCTTCTAGTTGCGAAAAATTGCAGTTTCAACATATCTTGCCCGAATTATAGCACATTAGGTATAATTTGAGAATCGGAGTTCCAGGATTCCACAGGGCTATTGCTTACGAATAGAAATTAGGCTGAACACAGCAGACTGCATGCTCATGAAAAGTAGAAGATGAGCCTATGGACGAAAAATCATACATAGTCAGCCGAACGGACACCGCAACGCAGATGTTTGGATGAATAATCATACAATCGAGCAAATTGCTGGAACAACGCGCCCCGCCTTGTACGAAATTTCGTACAAACGCCCGCTGACGGACTGCTTCGCGCCACGCTTTGTACTAAATTTCGTACAAACGCCCGCTGACGGACTGCCTCGTGCCCCGCCTTGTACGAAATTTCGTACAAACGTCCGCTGACGGACTACCTCGCGCACCGCCTTGTATGAAATTTCGTACAAACGCCCGCTGACGGACTACCTCGCGAATGTTTGGACATCGCCTGGGCAAGTAATGTCAGATTTTCGTAAGCGATTGCCCTGCAGGATTCCACTGATTAAAGGAGGAGCAAGCGAATGACTAGCCGTGAAATCAAAGGCATCAAGAGTGATATCGTCGCTCTTGTCTTAATTGCAGCGATTATCGGAGTTGTCGCGCTTGCTGTCTGGGTATCCAGGACGCTCGACGATACGACGCCGTTAACACGCATAACCGAAACGACTGAACGA
Source organism: Cohnella soli (assembly GCF_042655525.1). Taxonomy (NCBI): domain Bacteria; kingdom Bacillati; phylum Bacillota; class Bacilli; order Caryophanales; family Paenibacillaceae; genus Cohnella; species Cohnella soli. The sequence continues at coordinate 663,338 of NZ_JBHSMI010000067.1, read as the reverse complement.
TTGGGTGATTTTATTGAAAACTACGGGTCGCTTTCCCCCGTACAACTGATGACTACTGAATTTGACCCTCAAATATTCATAGACGCTGCTGTCATTGCGCCCGACGAAGGAACGGCGAACGACCTTCGTTATGTGGCTTCGCTGATTACGAAGTATAACGACGGAGCAACAGTCAAAACATTACAAGAAGCTTACGATATCATGACCGATGTGATTCCCCATTTCCGTGAAGCAACAAAAAATACGTAACAGTACGGAACAGCCTCTCGCGGAAGTATTCGCCGCATCGGCTATGCTATACTGAAGCCGAACGTTGATACGGAAGCTTGCGGAAGGATGAGGCGTCATAAATGAGAATCCATATTGCGGTCGCGGATGACGATCGGGCGATTCGAGAATTGCTGCGGCTCGTGCTGAGCAAGGAAGGTTACGCGGTGCTGGAAGCGGAAGACGGGGAGCAAGCTTCTCGTCTTCTTGAGCGTGAGCAAGTGCATCTGGCGATTGTCGATGTCATGATGCCGGGCAAGGACGGGCTGGCGTTATGCCGGGAAATCCGCGAGCATTATGACATTCCGGTGCTCATGCTGACTGCCAAAGGTGCTTTGGATGACAAAGAACAAGGGTATTTGGCGGGTACGGACGACTATATGGTGAAGCCGTTCGAGCCGAAGGAGCTGCTGTTCCGCATCAAGGCATTGTTGCGTAGATACCGTCTCGCAGCTTCGGAGATTATCCGCCTTGGAGAGGTAAGCATCGACCGCGCCGGCTACGAGATTCGGGTAGACGATGTACCCATGACGATTCCGTTGCGGGAATTCGAGCTGCTGTCACTGCTTGCAAGTCAGCCCGGTCGTATTTTTACGCGGGAGCAGCTTATTCAGCTCATTTGGGGCGCGGATTACGAAGGCGACAGCCGCACCGTGGACGTGCATATTAAACGATTGAGGGAGAGGTTCGCGGACAGGCAGTCGGATTTCGTGCTGACGACGATCCGCGGTCTCGGGTACAAGCTTGAGGCGGGGGACGAATGAAGACGCTGTACGTGCGCATCGTTCTGACTTTCGCAGCGGTCGCGTTCGCAAGCGGGATTATCGGCATCGCGCTGACGAACTGGTACTACGAACGGAATATGAAAAACGACAATGAGAACAAACTCCTCGCCATGAGCAGAAGCATTGTCCAACTGCACGAGCAGAACCCGAACGTCGAGTTGGTGGCGTTCCTAGAGCATATTGCCGATCTTGGATTCCAAATCTACGCGGTTGACGAAAACATGCAGGCACATTCCTATGGGGCGCCGTTTAAGCGCGGGGTGCTATCCGATGCGGAAATTCGTTCGGTGCTCGAGGGAGAGACATACAGGGGCATGGAGGGAGAAAATCGGCGCCTTCAGCTGATCGGGCTGTTTGAGAACAGCGTGCGCAATACGATAGGCGTCCCGATTCGCACGGCCGAAGGTTCCGTCGCGTTGTTTATCCGGACGGATATGGAAAAACAAATCGGGGAAATCCGGATCATCGTCGCCGTGCTGCTCGGCGTTACTTTCGCTGCCAGTCTGGTGCTGATCGTCATGCTGAGCCGTCTGATCGTGAAACCGTTGACCGTATTAAAGCGGGCGACGCAGCGGATCGTCAAAGGCGATTTCGATATTGGTGCGGGATTGGCTTCTTCTGCTGGCAGAAAGGACGAAATCGGAGAGTTGGCAAAACATTTTGCCCATATGGCGCGGTCTCTCGGGGAACTGGATCGGATGCGGCAAGCGTTCGTCGCCAACGTCTCGCATGAATTCCAGTCGCCGTTGACGTCGATTCAAGGTTTCTCGAGGGCGATGCTGGACAAGCGGACGACGCCGGAGGAAACCGATCGTTACCTGGCCGTAATAGAGGCAGAGAGCAAACGATTATCTTCGCTCAGCAAGCAATTGCTCAAGCTCGCCGAGCTTGATCGGGAAGGCGCGCGGCTGCAGACGACAACATTCCGACTGGACGAGCAGATCCGTACGGTCATGATCACGCTGGAATGGCAATGGTCCGAGAAAAAGCTGGAGCTGGACATGGAAAACATGCCTGAGATCGAGAGCGACGCCGATGCACAATTACTGCATGAAGTATGGCTGAACTTGCTGATGAACGCCATCCGATTCACGGAGCCTGGCGGACGGATCGACGTCGCAATTCGGGAAGAAGGGGATGCGGTCGCCGTCGAAATCAGTGACACGGGTGCAGGTATACCGGATGACGAGCTTCCTTACGTATTCGACCGGTTCCATAAAGCCGACAAGGCGAGAAACCGCGCCTCTTCTGGCAGCGGGCTCGGCTTGTCCATCGTACGCGCCATCGTCGAATTGCACGGCGGCACCGTTGAGGTGCGGAGCAAATTGGGCGAGGGAACAACGTTTGTTGTTCGGCTGCCTCAACGGCGGACGGTACGGCAGTAGCGATATAAGTTGGAATGAGCCTGCGTCTTCGCAGGCTCTATTCGTTATGGTGCGATTACGAAGGTTCGCCGCCTAATTCGACGGAGCGCCTACCTGTCAGCAGCAATGTGGACCATCCGCCCCAGAAGCCGATCAGGAGCAAGAGCATATGCGGGAGCATCCCGGCGCTCGTATGCCATGAAAGGAAGGCGCTGCCGACGTACATCCACCAGAACAGCGGCGGAAGCTGCGCGACGATAAGGAGTAGAACCGACAAGAAAGTCAAACTCCAAATCAAGCGACGGAACAATGCGAAAGCCGACAGCCGAGAGATGAACGTGCCCGCGAACATCAGCAACCCGCCGTACAGCGAACATGACGCCCATAACTTGACGGCCCGCTCTTCCGAGCCGATCTCCTGACTCAAACCAGAGAGTACAGAAGGAATGTGGAAAACGGACGGCAAGTACAGCGCGCCAAGCACGACGGACAACAGGGAGGCTATACGGATAAGTGCGGTATGGCCAATGCGCGGGAAAACCATGGGCGTTCACTCCTGACGTTAAAGTTCCGTTTGTGTTACCCAATAGACGCGAGGATGAAGTGGATTGTTCCCGTTATTGGCGCTTCAGACACCATGTAGATTTTGACAACTGCGTGCGCGATTGTAAAGATCCGTTCATCGTCCGTTCACGAACCGAATCGTCGACTACAATCTTATGCTTGTGTCTCGCGACATTCGGAGTGCTCATCACGCAGCCGATGCAGGAGCTATACTTGTTCGGCTTCGCGATGGCAGCCGGCATCCTCATCGACACATTCCTCGTACGCGGCATGCTGCTCCCGGCGATTCTTGTGCTTGTGCATAAGGGAGAGCGTACGGCTGCGAATGCGACGGCGGGAGTGGAGACGGGGCAATCAGCCAGCGGATCTACGAGAATTAAGTTGTAATGGCAACAACCTTAACTCGGGGGCACGACCCAAGTTAAGGTTGTTTTGCTTGATCGCTCATTTTGACACTATACATGGGCCGCAGCTCGTAGCCACCCGTCCAAACTTTTCGCCTTACCTGTAACGATGAAATTCATCGCACCAAGCCTCCAACTGGGCCAGTTCCAAGCTGTTGCGATGTTTTTCATATTTAGAGGAGAGAAACCGGTCGATTTGAGGCTGTTGAGCGATCGTAACGATGAAATTCATCGCACCAAGACTCCGGCTGGGCCGATTCCAAGTCGTTGCGATGTTTTTCATCGTTAGCGGGGCCTGCTTCCTGATGTCAGGGCATGTTCCCTACCTGCTCATATCCCCAGTCTTCTAGCTGCTGCTGATTCGTTAGTGACAGCCGGTATGCATGTACGCGACGTTGGCCGTTACCCGCGGCAACGAAAGTCCCTTTGGCGAGCAACCCACGCAACAGCCTCCGGGCTTTCTGCGACTCGACGTCAAGCAGTCTGCGCACATCGATGGGGGCGACAGGTCTACGCAATTGCAAGGCCAGACGAACAATGTCTTTCTCCTCGGAACTTAAGCGGCCCCTCGTTTGCTCACCCAACCCTCGTTTGCCGTACACCGTGCCGATGAACTGCTGCAGCATTTGCTGACATAGTCGTGGGCGCTCCTTGACCATATTGTGCGTGTAACGAAGCACTTTCCACCCGTCGATTACCAGGTGATTTTGTCTGATCCGGTCATCGTCGAACCCGGTCAAGCTGATCTTGCGGGCGTGGGAGTCAAAGCCGTCACTTCGATGTTCAAGCGTATCGGACCTGGTAACCATGCGAAATCCAGGAAACGAGTACCGTCTCGAAAGTCGAACACCTCGTACTCGGGATGCAAATGATCGAAATGTCCTACGGCGGGCCACCAGACGTTCTCGAGTATTAGCTTCTCCAAGTAACCGTGCCCTTCTTCCAGTCGTCTCAACCGCTCGCCGTAACGCAAGTTACGATGCATCGATAGCCATTGCTCATAAGTAGCGTTGAAATCCATGAACTCCACCCTTCCGGAAAAAAATAAAGCCGCTCTTCCGGTTCAGCGCGGGGCTGACCGAAAAAGCGGCTGCGTGCTTCGCGAGCCATCTGACGGCGACGTTTCAGGTTCAGTGTACGAGGAGGCGCTCAATGCTGTCAATATGAAGAGTTTCATCTAGGCTGGGGATCGCACAATGCTGGCGGCTTTCCAGAAACCTTGATAGCTTGACAGATTGCTGGTCATTAGACATACTGGTCGTATAAGAATGTAACGGGGAAGAACCCCGGCAGAGCCGAACACAGGACGTGTTGCTTTGTCGGGGATTTTTTGTTTGCGGAGGAGGATGTGGAAGTGGCTAGAAACAAGGATGACAAAGAGCAAGTGAAGGAACAGCAGGCGACATATGACACTTATGCGGAAATGCCAGATGACGGAAATCGTTACGAGGTGTTGAACGGGACATTGGAGATGATGTCGGGTCCGAATTTAGTTCATCAAGTTGTTAGCGGTAAATTACATTTCACGCTGACGCAAAGCTGCAACTCCGAATATCTTATTTTGGTCGCACCGCTTGACGTGATTCTAAGTCGGACGAACGTCCTGCAGCCTGACCTGGTGCTCATTCATCGAAGCAGGAGCGACATCGTGACCTTTCGCGGCATTGAGGGCGCCCCTGATCTCGTCGTTGAAATTATTTCCCCGGGCTCGCGTAATCGGGATAAAGTCAGGAAGATGAAAATATACGCTCAACATCAAGTGCCGGAGTATTGGGTCATTGATCCGGTGTCGAGAACGTTAGAACAATATTTGCTCAGCGGAGAAGCTTATATAATCGGCCGTTTGTTCGAGGGCGACGAAACGGTAATCTCGGAGCGCTTGCCATGCATTTCATATTCTATTGCGGAGTTATTTAGCGACCCTGGCATACAGAAGTTTATGATGCTGAATTGATGAGGAGTTTCGATGTTAAGGTTCCCCCGGCCGACAGCCTACCGTTGACCGGGGTTCATTATTACGTTCACATCGCCCCGAGTATCAATCCTGCCAGCACGAAGGTGACCAAGTGGTAGCTGACCGTGATAAGGAACAGCTTAAGCGAGCGGCCTTCGAACAAATAGTTCATGCCGATTTTTACGGTGATGGCAACACCAACGAGCAGACCGACGCAGACGCCGGAGCCAACCGTACCGTCCGTAAGCGTAAGCAGCGCCGCAAGCACCCACGTACCGATAATGGCAGTTAGTGCTGTTAATACATATGTCGCCGCCCCGCCTCCGGACATATTTTCCGCTTTCAGTCCGATTTCTTTCATCCATGGTTTCGCGAACAGAACGGGCGAATACCATAGAAAACCGAGAACCATCGTCATGACTGTTGCGGCGAGCACTGCCCAATAATTGATGTCTGCCAAATGAACCATTTTCTTGTTGCCTCCTCTTATGGTGTAAACGTTATCTATCTGAAATATAGCACATCCCGTCGTGTCATGGTATGATTCTGAGACTATGATCGGAGAGGAAAGAGCGCTGTTGAAGACGTTGGTCATCGCGGAGAAGCCCGATATGGGCCGCAATATCGCCTCCGTTATCGAGCCCAAAGCCCAGAATAGACGCTCCTATCTAGAAGGAGAAAACTATATTATTACGTGGGCGATCGGGCACTTGATCGGACTTGCCGAGCCCGACCTCTACGACGAGAAATACAAGAAATGGCGGTTCGGCGACTTGCCGATCATCCCGGATGATTTCAAGCTGCTGCCGAACCCGAATACGAAAGACCAACTGAAAGTGATAGAGGAGCTGGCGGCCCGCAGCGGCGAACTCGTTAACGCATGCGATGCCGGGCGCGAAGGGCAGCATATTTTCTCCCTTATCGTTAGGCACTTGTCGTTGAAGCAGCCGGTCAAGCGGCTTTGGATTTCCGACTTGACGGCAGAGACGATCCGCAAAGGGTTCGACCAGCTGAAGGACAACACAGAATACGACAACTTGACGCAGGCGGCCAGGGCGCGAAGCGAAGCGGACTGGCTGATCGGCATGAACGGGTCGCGCGCGTTCACGACGAAGCACAATGAACTGTTGTCCGTCGGACGCGTTCAGACGCCGGTACTTGCGCTCATTTACGACAGGCAGAAACAGATCGAAGCGTTCGATTCGCTGAAGTTCTATGATATTACGGGTATTTTTGTCCAGGGAGACAACTCGCCTTATAAAGGAATATGGCAAGGGGACAGGCTGACCGATCCCGAGAAAGCGGAAGCGATCGCGAACAAGGTGAAGGGCAAAACCGGAACGATCGCAAGTTACGAGGTGAAGGATACGAAGGAGTATCCTTTCAAATTGTATGATTTGACGCTGCTGCAGCGGGAAGCGAACGGCAAGTTCAGCTTCTCGGCGAAGAAGACGCTTGATGTCGCGCAGGCGCTGTACGAGAAACACAAAGTGATCTCCTACCCGCGGACGAACTCGAACTACGTCAACGAGCAGAACATTCCGGAGATGCACAAAATTCTCGACGCGATGAGAAGTTCTCAGGAATATGGAGACTTCGTGCAAGGCGCGAACAAGCGGCTCGTCAGCGTAAACAACAAAAACGTGTGCAACCCGGCCAAAGTCGAAGATCACCACGCGATTATGCCGACGATGAAGAAGCCGCAGGGGCTTTCCCCGGACGAACGCAAGCTGTACGACTTGATCGTCAAGCGCTTCCTCTCGCACTTCTATCCGGCGGCGGAATATAAGGTACACACCGTGTTCACCGAGGTGGAAAAGGAATCATTCAAGACGACGGTGAAGCAACTGTTGTCGCTCGGGTGGAAGGTGATCTATGCAGCGGATGCGCCAACGTCCAAGCCGGGTTCAGCCAAGGAAAAAGACAACGGCAAGGACAAGGAAGACGGCGCCGGATCGGCCGAAGATGAGACTCTGGAGACCGACGCTCCGTTTGAAGTCGATCCTGCCAAACCGGTTGTCTGCAGCGACGTTGAAGTAAAAGAGAAAGAGACGCAGCCGCCGAAGCATTATACGGAAGGCACGTTGCTGAAAGCGATGGAAAGCGCGGGCAAGCAGATCGAAGACGAGGAACTGCGAGACGCGATGAAGGATTCCGGCCTAGGCACCCCGGCGACGCGGGCGGCGACGATCGAGCGGCTGAAAAACGTCGGATACGTCGACATGCAAGGCAAGAAGATTATGATTACGCCGAAAGGGCGTACGGCGATTGAGCTTATCCGCGGCGCGGGAGTGGAGCTTCTGACGTCGCCGGAGATGACCGGCCAGTGGGAGCGCAGACTGACGGAAATTTCCCGCGGACAAGCGTCGGCCGATACGTTCATGGGCAATGTCAAAAGGTTCACGAGGTTTATTATTGACAAGGTTAACGTTCAGAGACCAGCGGCGAAGAACGCATTTGCGAAACCGGAACCGCCTGCGAAGGGCGCTAAAGGTGCGAAAGGCTCGAAGGCTAGCGGTGACGAGGGGACTGGGGGCGCCAAAAAGACGCGGGGAACAAGCGGCAAATCGTCGGCATCCTCTTCAAAAGGAAGCTCGCCGAAAGGCGCTTCCGCAGACAAGGCTCCCGACTCCAGGACCTCCGCAACGAGGTCCTCTACCGCCCAAACTACGGATGCTTCGCCAACGTCAGGTGAACCTACGGTCATCGGCATGTGCCCGAATCCGGGCTGCGGCGGTCGCATTTTCATGGGACGCAAAGGTTACGGCTGCAGTCATTATAAGGCCGGATGTAAGTTTGTTATTTGGAAAGAAAGCTTCGGCCGTACGCTGTCCGACGCCATGGTCAAGGTGCTGGTCGAAAAAGGGCGCACTGGCAAGCTGAAATTCGGCGGGAGCGGCAGTGCCGGCGAAGAAGCGTTCGAAGCCAGAATTCGTCTGAAAGACCCTGCAACCGGCGAACTTGAGCTGGAACGGGAATAGCCAAGTAACGAAGCGATTGGCTGCATTGCCATTTCGTCGCCGATGGGCTATCGTGGAGAAGAAGTATCATGCGTGGATGAAATAAGGAAACGGGTGCTCGATGAAGTCGGGCTGAGATTGCGGCCGTATGCCGCTGACCGTCGATCTGATCTGGGTAATGCCAGCGTAGAGACGTAATAAGTCGTGCGGCCGCTGTTACGAGCGGCTTCTATGCGCTAGCTTGCCCTTTCGCGGGGCAGGCTTTTTTCTATAGGAAGAAGGAGTGAACGGGATGATCGTCATGAATGAGAAAATCAAAGCTTCGGAAGTACTGCTTACGGGCTTGAACGGAGAAAATCTGGGAGTCGTGAAGAGGGACGAGGCATTACGGCTTGCGAGGGAGGCCAAAGCCGATCTTGTGTGCACGTCGTTGTTCAGCAGCCCGCCGCCTTGCAAGCTCATTGCACGGGGGATGGCCAAGCAGGATGCGGCCAAGAGTAAGCAGGAGGAGCGGAAGAAAGATCAGCCGCTTAAGGAAAAGGAAATTCGCCTGACCGCGAACATCGAAGATCACGACTACGAGACGAAGATGAGGCAAGCGGACAAGCTGCTCGCTTCGGGCAACGCGGTCCGGCTTGTCGTGAAAATTCAAGGCAAGGAAGGGTCGAAAGCGAAAGCGTTGCTGGAGCGAATGCTGAACGATCTGGCCGCGTGCGGCAAAAAAGAAACGGGAATCCAGCTCAGCGGCAAACAAGCGGCCGTCCGGGTGCTTCCGAAGTAATCGGACGTTCGGCGGCCGCTTGGCAGCTGGTGCAATAGGTTGGAGACGACGGTTACGCTTTAAGCGCGACTGCGATTTGAGCGGCTACTTTCGCGTTGTGGTACACAAGCGCGATATTCGTATCAAGGCTGCGTCCGTTCGTCAGTTCTTTTATGCGGGCGAGCAGGAATGGCGTTACTTTTTTGCCGGCAATGTTCTGTTCCTTGGCTTCGTTCAGCGCTTGCTGAATGACACCTTCGATCTCGTCTTGCTGCAAGGCGGATTCAGCCGGAACAGGATTGGCGATAACCGCGCCGCCTTCGAGACCCAGCGCCCATTTCGTACGCAGAACGTCGGCGACTTGGGCGGGTTCGTCCAGGCGGAAGTCGACGCCGTAGCCGCTCTCGCGTGCGTAGAAAGACGGGAATTCGCTTGTTTGGTAACCGACGACTGGCACTCCATTCGTTTCGAGGAATTCGAGCGTGCGGCCGATGTCGAGAATCGACTTCGCGCCGGCACAGATGACGGCAACGTTCGTATGCGCAAGCTCGGTCAAGTCGGCGGAAATATCCATCGTTGTCTCGCCTTCGCGATGTACGCCCCCGATGCCGCCGGTCGCGAATACTTCGATGCCTGCAAGCGCTGCGCCGATCATCGTGGCGGCGACCGTCGTGGCGCCGATTTTGCCGGAGGAGAGAATGTAAGGGAAGTCGCGGCGGCTTACTTTTTCCACATTCGGCGTCGTTCCGAACGCTTCAAGCTCCTGCTCGTTCAGACCGATCTTGATTTTTCCGTCCATCATGCCGATCGTGGCCGGTACGGCGCCTTGTTCGCGGATAATCCGCTCGACGGTCTTCGCCATCTCGATGTTTTGCGGGTACGGCATACCGTGGGAAATGATTGTCGTCTCCAAGGCGACGATCGGTCGACCTTGTTCAAGCGCTTCGCGCACTTCATCGGTGAAAGTCAAGTATTTGCTGGAAAGTTCGCTGGTGATTTTGTTCATTGTAATCTCTCCTTGGCTGTATGTTGTAGCGATTGCTCGCTCAGGCTGGCGGAAACGGAATCTGCGGTTTGTAACGTTAAATGTGCGGCGGCCAATCCGAATTGGCAAGCGTCGAGATAGGTACAGTCTTGCAAAATGCCGTAAGCAACGCCTGCAACGAATGCATCCCCTGCGCCGGTCACTTCGACGACATCCGTCGGAATAGAGGCGACGAGTTTCTCGCCTTCGTCGCCGGAATAGAAGACGCCGGTGCTTCCTGCGGTAATGAAGACGTGCTGCACGCCGCGTTCGCGAATCGCGCGGCCAAGCGCAGCGTAATCCGCGGTAACGCCCGCTTCGGTGAGTCCGGCAAGCTCGACAGCTTCCTCAAGATTCGGGAAAATCGCCGTTACGCCGGTCAGATCGGCAGGCAGCTTCTTCGCTTTCTCTGACGAGACAGGGTCGATGAACAGCGGCAGCGAGTGATCCCGGCAACGTGCGACGAGCTCGCTTAAGCCGCTCTCGGCAAGATTGGCGTCCGCAATCGCAAGCTTGGAGGCGGCGATGTGCGACCATTTTTCCTGGATCAGGCGACCGTCGAACTTATCGTAAATATCCATGTCGGCGAAAGCGACGTGCATCTCCCCGGTCACGTCAAGAAAAGCGGTATACGTTCCCGTTTTCTCCTTAGGGATTACTTGACAGAGCGAGGTGTCGACGCCCGTTCGGCCAGTTTCCTTCAATACCCATTGCCCCGCTTGGTCATCGCCGACGACGGCTAGCAGCGAGACGGTTGCGGATAGCCGACCGAGATTTTCCGCGATGTTGCGGGCGACCCCGCCGCATGTTTCCTTCACGTTCGAAGGGTTGGAAGAAGCGGGACGGATCGGCCGTTTGCTTGTCGCCTTGCTGTCCAGGTTGGCGCCGCCGATGCAAAGAACGGAGTTATCTTCGGGAAGCACGTAAGCCCGTCCGCGCAAATTGCCTTTTTTCGTTAACGAGGCGATGTAGCCAGCGACGGCCGATCTCGAAATGCCGATGGCGGCAGCGATCTCGTTCTGCGATATAAACGGATTGCGGCGGATAAGGGACATAATTTGTTGTTCGCGATCCATTCGGTTACTCTCCTTCCCGCCGTGGTGGCTTCAATACCGATAGTGTAATGCATTTATAGACAAATGTCTATTGTATAAACTTTTGTTTTATTTCAAAAAATGGAGTTGAACGTATGGTACGCATACCGAATCGCATGGTCGAGGAAATTAGAAAAGACGCTGACGCAAGAGGGGCGAACGGTTCTTTGTCGTCCGCCATCGTCGACTATATGTTCGAAGCGGGATTGTTTAAGCTGTTCGTGCCGACAGCGCTTGGCGGATCTGGGCTAACGTTGCCCGAAGCGCTGCGCGTGTTCGAGCAAGCGTCCTGGGCGGACGGCAGCTTCGGGTGGCTGGCGACGATTGGATCGGGCGGCGGTTTCTTCTCTGCGACATTGCCGTCCGAGCAGGCGCAGGAGCTTTTTGGTCATGACAAAGCGCTCGTCGCGGGAAGCGGTCATCCGAACGGCATAGCTGTTCCGGTTGAAGGCGGTTATCTGGTCAGCGGTCGCTGGCAATATTGCAGCGGTGCCGTGTACGCGAGCTTGTTTACAGCGAATTGCCGCATTCGGAAGGCGGGTGGCGCGCAAGAGACCGGCGGTGTAGCAGGTTTGGCTCGCTCGGGTGGTTCAATGGGCGAGGACGACCTGACTAGCTCAACTGGTTCAGATTATTCCGCTGGCGAGGAGGCGATTCGCTCGTTCGCTTTTTTGCCGGACCAAGTCCGCATTGTTCGCGACTGGAACGCTTTTGGCATGAAGGCGACGGAGAGCCATTCGATCGTCGTTGACAACGCGTTCGTGCCGACAGAGCGAACATTCGATATTATGAGCGAACCGCGGTTTGACGATCCGATATTCCGTTATCCTTTTCTGCCGTTCGCACAGACGTCGTTCGCTGCCGTTTGTCTTGGCGTATGCCGACATTTCATTGAGGAAGCTCGTGTTTTCGCGGAAGCGCGAGAAGCGGATTGGGCAAACAGTCGCCCCGGAAGGTTGGCTGCGCTTCGAGATGAGGTGGAGAAGGGCGGAGCTGCGTTGCTCGTGTCCGCGGATCGCTTCTACGAGACGGTCGAACGAACATGGGATGCTTTCGTTATGAACGGGACGCTGGATGAGGTGCAATCGGACGAGGTGGGGGCGATATGCAAAGGAATGGCTCGGGACGCATTAGCGCATGCGCATATGATATTTCCACTGCTCGGCATGACGGCTTTAATGGAGGATTTGCCGCTTAACCGGATTTGGCGCGATTTGCACACGGTTGCGCAGCACTCAGCTCTGTCGTCGGTATAACAGGAGGGAGGGCGAACGGATGGAGAAGTTAAATGCTCTTGTTGTTGAACAAAGTGGAAGCGGGACTGAATTTGGCGTGAAGGCCATTGGACTGACGGAACTTCCGACAGGCGAACTGCTCGTACGCGTCGCTTATTCGAGCGTGAATTACAAAGATGCGCTTGCTTGCAGCCCAGACGGGAACGTCGCGCGAATCAATCCGCTTGTTCCGGGCATTGATTTGGCGGGTGTTGTCGTCTCAAGCGAGAGCGATGCATTTGCGCCCGGTGACGAGATCGTCGTAACGGGCTTCGAGCTGGGCGTCAGTCATTATGGCGGGTTTGCCGAATTTGCACGGGTACGTGCCGATTGGGCGGTTAAGCTTCCGCAAGGATTGACATTGCGGGAAGCGATGATCTATGGCACGGCAGGATTTACGGCGGCCATGTCCGTTCTCGCTCTGCAAGAGAACGGGGTGAAGCCGGGCAAGGGACCGGTGCTCGTGACGGGGGCGACTGGAGGCGTTGGCAGCGTGTCCGTCGCGATTCTGGCGAAGCTTGGTTACGAAATTGTTGCAAGCACGGGCAAGAAAGAAGCAGCGGATGAACTGCTTCGTCTGGGAGCGAGCAAGGTAATCGGCCGTGAGGAGTTGCTGCCGGAGAAGCCGCGCCCGCTGGATAAGATGAAGTGGGCGGGCGCCATTGATTGCGTCGGAGGTCCGACGCTAGCCGCCGTGTTAGGCGCGGTCTCCTACGGCGGCGCGGTCGCCGCCAGCGGTTTGACCGGCGGGGCGGATTTGCCGACGACGGTGTACCCGTTTATTTTGCGCGGAGTACGGCTCATCGGCATCGACTCCGTCTTCGCGCCGATGGAGCTGCGAATCCGTGTATGGGACGCGCTGGCCGGTGCGTTCAAGCCGGAGGCGCTCGCTACCCTCGCCACTGAGGTCGGGATGGCTGAGGTGCCGGATATTCTCGCGGCGATGCTGGCAGGACGCTCGCGCGGCCGCGTCATCGTTAACGTTAGCGGGAAGATCGATTAGTTGGGAGCAACGCGGATCTGTTGGCTGCCTTAGATATAGTTGCTCCTCAAGCAACTACGTCTATCCTCGCAGCAGCATCGCAGCGTTGTAGTTGCTCGCCGGGCAATTACGTCCATCCACGCAGCACCGTCGCTGCGCCGTAGTTGCCTGCTAGGCAACTAGACCCAACTACGCCATGCTCCGCAGACATCAAAAACCGAAGTAAATCCTAAAAAGGCCGGACAAACGGAGCCAACCTCCGCATGTCCGGCCTTCCACAACCTTACACCTTCGCGACGTCCACGCGCGTCGAGAAGAACGTCGCACCGCCGCCCATGTCGGACAGCCGCTGCGAGGTCAAGGCATTGACGGCTTGCACGCCGTCGTTGCCGTGCTCCCACCACAGCCCTTGCGTGACGAGCACGCCGGGCAGCACGTTCGCGCCGACTTTCAGCGTCACCCACGCTGCGCCGCGTTCATTCCACAGGCGGACACGATCGCCGTTAACCAAGCCGCGCGCCTCGGCGTCAGCCTTGTTCATGTCCGCCGTCGGCTGCTTCTCCAACCGCTTCAGCCGATCCTGGTTGCCGAACGTGGAATTGATGAAGCTGTGGTTCGGCCCGGTAACGAGCAGGAACGGTAGATCGTCCGGTTCCCGAAGCGGCACATATTCCGGCACGGGAGGCAGACCGGCGCGGCGCATCGACTCGGAGTACAGTTCGATTTTGCCGGAAGGCGTCGGAATACGTCCCGGGAACAGCGCCGGGGTTTCCAGCTTCATTTTCGCCCAGCCATCCCGCTTCAGCGTCTCATAGGTCAAGCCGTTCATATGCGGCGAATCATAATCGAGCGCTTCCCGAATCATCTGTTCCTCGGAAATGTCGAACACATCCTCCTCGAACCCCATGCGCAAGCCAAGCTCTTTAAATAGGGTGAAGTTGGATTTGCATTCGCCTAGCGGCTCGAGAATCGGTTCGTGTAATTGCAAATACAAATGCCAGTAAGAAGCGTACAAGTCCAAGTTCTCGAAGTGGCTCGTTGCCGGCAGGACGATATCCGCATAACGGCACGTATCCGTCAGAAACAAATCGTGGACCACTGTAAACAAGTCATCTCGTATCAACCCTTCCCGCACGCGGTTCTGATCCGGCGCGACGACGGCGGGGTTCGAATTGTATACGAACAAAAACTTCACAGCGGGTTCGGCCGAGAGCAGCGCGTCGCCAAGCCGATTCATATTGATCCAACGCGGCAATGGCCGCGGCATTAAATCCGGCCGTTCGACCTTCCGAACGTTATGCGAAGAATAGTAGCCGTTACCTTTAAGGGCGCCGCCGCCGCGTACGTTCCATTGACCGGTCAGTGCAGGCAAAATCGCAATCGAGCGGACGGCCATACCGCCGTTGTCGTGGTGCTGCAAGCCGTTGCCGATGCGGATGAACGCAGGGGACGCGGTGCCGTATTCGCGGGCCAGTCGTTCGACTGTCTCCGCAGGTACGCCGGTTATCGCAGCGACCGCCTCGGGAGGATACTTCTCGACTTGGGCAACCAACTCATCGTAACCGACCGTATTGGTGTCTATGAATGCCTGATCGACCAGCCCGTCTCGGATCAGAACGTGCATCATGCCTAAGGCGAGCGCGGTATCGGTACCCGGCAAAATAGCCACGAACTCGTCGGCCCAAGCGGACGTCCGGTTGCGATGCACGTCGATGTGGACGATTTTCGCTCCGCGTTTGCGGGCTTCGGTCAAATAGACGACCTGGTGCATATTCGTCGATACAATGTTACAGCCCCAGACAAGCGCGTATTTCGTATGCACCGTGTCCTCGGGATCGCAGCCTGCTCCCACGCCCATCGTATAGCGATATCCGGCCGAACCGGCGCCGTTACATATCGTCCGTTCCAACTGAGACGCGCCGAGCCGATGGAAAAACCGGCGGTCCATCCCTTCCGCGCTTAGAATGCCCATGTTGCCGTAGAAGCTGTAAGGCAATATCGCCTCCGCCCCGTCCTGCGCAATTACATCTTTCATCCGCCGGACGATTTCTTCATAAGCTTCTTCCCAAGTGATAGGCTCGAACTCGAGCGTTCCTTTCGCCCCGATCCTTCTCATGGGGTGCATCAGCCGATCCTGGTGATATACCCGCTCATGCAGGTGCCGCACTTTGTTGCAGATCGCGCCTTTCGTAACCGGATGGTCCGGATTGCCGTCGATGCCCTTGATGACGCCATCCTCCATCGTCACGTGCAAGCTGCACGTATCCGGACAATCGAAAGGGCAAACTGACCTGACGATATTTTTATTTTTTTCGACCGCGGTCGTTGTCATTGCCATTGTTCAGTCACGCTCCGTTCTTCCCCCAGTATACCGTAAAAAGCACCGCCGTTTCTGTGGTCCGCAGATTCATTTAATATAAAATTAATCGCAGCGTTAGAAGACGGTAATTTCTTTTCGATACGATGGGACGATCAGGACATCCTGTGAGATGATGGGGGAATATGCGATGCCGATACGCCGGAGAATGCTGTTGTCTTATACGCTGATGATGCTCGCTTCGGTACTATGTATCGTCGGCTTAGGTTTGACGGTCGCGATCGCGATTACCGGCGACTGGACGGGAGTGCGCGATCTATTCGATCGCCAGTACGCTTTAAAGCCAGTGACGGCACAAGAGCAGGATGCGTTCGACGAAGCGCGCTATTACGCGAAGAAGACGCCAGACAGCATGCTGGACACGAAATTGCTCGCCACGTTGGATGACAAGCTGCCTTCCGTCAAAGCCGGACTGATCGTCCGCAAAGGAGAGCAAGCGATCTACGCGACGCCGAGCCTTGGGTTGAAACTAGATGACATTCGGCTTCCGCCGTATGAGATGGTCAACATTAACGTGCGGGGAACATGGGCGAACGACGGCCAGAAACATTCTTATGTGAAGTTCGATTTTCGTTACTCGGACGGCGATTCGGGGAGTTTGTACATTGTCAAAAAAATCAGTCCTTACGGGGAAATGACGAGTCGGTGGTTCCCGGTACTGATCGGATTACTGCTTCTGCTGCCCTTTGTCGTGAACGGGCTGCTCAATTATTTTATGACGCGAAGTATCGTTAATCCGCTTAAGGAGCTTAAGCTGGCGGCCGACCGTATCCGGGAAGGAGAGCTGGGGTTCGAGGTTCTAACTCGTTCACAGGATGAGATTGGGGAACTGTTTCGCTCGTTCGAAGATATGAGGCGCAGGCTGGAGGAGTCTGTGCAGGTGCGCCTGCAGGATGAGGAGAACCGCAAGGAGCTGCTGGCCAATATCTCGCACGACTTGAAAACGCCGATTACGACGATTAAAGGGTATGTGGAAGGCATTCGGGACGGCGTCGCCGGCACGCCGGACAAGCTCGACCGCTATCTGTCGACGATCTATGCGAAAGCGATCGGGATGGATAAGCTGATCGATGAACTGTTTTTGTTTTCCAAGCTCGATATGGGCAAAGTGCCGTTTCATTTCGAGAAAGCCGACATCGGCCGTTATGCGGCGGACTGGGCTGAGGAACTCGCGCTCGACTGTGCGGGGAAGGGCATTGCAGTCGAATATGAGGACGAGCTGCCGGAGACGACTTTCGTTAAGCTCGACCGGGAGAAGCTGAAGCGTGCGCTCTTTAACATTACGGATAACAGCGCGAAATATGCGGACAAGCAGAATAAACAGATCGTTATTCGGTTATCCGCACATGGGGATGAGGCGCTAATCGCGATTACCGATAACGGTCCGGGTATTAAGCCCGAGGCGCTTCCCCATCTGTTCGAGCGGTTCTATCGAGCGGAAAACTCGCGTAATTCCGGCACGGGAGGCAGCGGACTCGGACTTGCCATCGCGAAGCAGATTGCGGAGGAGCATGGCGGGAACATCGCGGCGAGCAGTGTCCCGGGAGAAGGGACGAAGGTGACGATTGCCTTGAAAAAATGGAGCGGGGACAGGGGGAACGAACGATGAAAAAGGTGTTGATTATCGAAGACGAGGCGAGTATCGCGGAGCTGCAGAGGGATTATCTGGAGATCAATGGCTACTCGGCGGATATCGAAGGCGATGGAGAAGCGGGCATTCGCAAGGCGCTGCAGGGCGGTTACGATATGATCGTGCTTGACGTCATGCTGCCGAACGCCGATGGCTTCGAAGCTTGCCGGAGAATTCGGGCGAAGCTCGACATTCCGATTCTGTTCGTGTCCGCCAAGAAGGAAGAAGTGGATAAAATCCGTGCGCTCGGCCTTGGGGCGGACGACTACATGATCAAGCCGTTCAGTCCGGGCGAGATGGTCGCGCGGGTGAAAGCGCACTTGTCGAGGTATGAGCGTCTGCGGGGAGGCGATCTCGAGACGAAACGCGACGAAATTACAGTACGCGGGCTCAAAATCGACCGAACAGCCAGGCGCGTGTTCGTGAACGGAGCGGAAATCTCGGTAACGGCGAAGGAGTTTGATTTGCTTGCCTTCCTCGCGGAACATCCAAACCGGGTGTTCAGCAAGGAGCACCTGTTCGAGCAATTGTGGGGACTGGACGCGGCGGGTGATCTGTCGACGGTAACCGTGCACGTCCGCAAGCTCAGGGAAAAGATCGAGACCGATCCTTCCGATCCTCAATATATCGAGACGGTCTGGGGCGCGGGTTATCGTTTTGCCATGTGAGTTCATCAAATGGTATTCGGGATTTAAGAAATTGATAATCTCTCGTTTAGAGGGGGTTTAGAAGAGGCGTT
This sequence comes from Cohnella soli, assembly GCF_042655525.1. Taxonomy (NCBI): domain Bacteria; kingdom Bacillati; phylum Bacillota; class Bacilli; order Caryophanales; family Paenibacillaceae; genus Cohnella; species Cohnella soli. Next base: position 645,160 of record NZ_JBHSMI010000067.1, on the reverse strand, counting down.
TAAGATAGGTTTCAGGAACAAGAAACCACTTCATAACGCACCCCCAAAGGAGAGATTGATTCATGAAAAGTAATAGAACGATAGCGGCTACGGCTGCAGTTGCAACGTTGGCATCCGCTTTTACCGGACAGGCTTTCGCAGCGACTGAAAGCGCGGCGACAACTTCGGCGCAGGACGCGATGGCGCAGCTCGCCGAACAGGGCGTACTGAAAGGCGATGGCACGCAAGCCGGGCTTATGCCTGAACGGATCGCGACCCGCGCCGAACTGGCGAAGATCGCACAGCTTGCTTTTAAGTTGGAAGCCCAGACAACCCGCTCCTTCGAAGACGTCCCAGCAGGCGCATGGTACGCGCAACCTGTTGGCGCACTCGGCGCGCTTGGTATCATGAACGGCACGAGCGCGACGAAGTTCAGCCCGACGGCGCCCGTCACGCAAGCGCAGCTTGCGCTTGTCGTCTCTCGCTCAGCCAAGTTGGACATGGCTAACGTGACATCGTGGCTGCCAGGATACACCCCATTAAGCCCGGTCACTCGAGCTCAAGTCGCCCAAGTCGTCATCGCGGCGCAGCAAGCGGTAGCGGAAGCTCCGGCCAGAGTGCTGAGCGTGAAGGCATTAAATAAAGTTACTGTAGAAGTCGTCTTGTCCAAGGCGATCGCCGACGAAGAAGCGAATCTCGATATGGCGATGAAGGATTTGACGTTCGATAACGGTTTGACTATCGTGAACGTGCCGCGGCTGAAGAGCGGTTCGAAGTCCTCTTACATCGTGCCAGTAACGACGCAGCGTCCAGGATCGACCTATACTTTCTCCTTCAAGGGCAAACAAGCAGGCTCGTTCGCTTCCAGTCAGGAAGACATTCGGATGGCGGGCACGCGCTCGGTCTCTTCTGACACGTTCGAAGTCGAATCGTTCCGCGCCGACGGCGTGACCGATTACGGCTACGTGATCCAGGCTTACGCGGGTGAACGCGGTGCGCTTGCATTTGCTCTTGACGAGAACAATGCATTCGAAGGCCGCTCGTTCCAAATTATTTCTTCGCTGCGCAGCCGCACGGCAACCATTACGCCGGAAGGCGGACAGCCGATTGTTGCTGCCTACGTACCATTCACGCAGTCGACGGACGGCAGACAAGCGGCGAAATTCCGGCTCCCGGCAGGTCAGAAGCTGCAATCGGGCACGAAATATACCGTTAGTGCAGATTGGTTCACGGTGAAGGATCCGACATTCGTAGCCCAAGCAGCCGAACCGCTCACGATCGCTTCCGCGAAGCGTACGGGCGAAACGACGATTGAAGTGTCGTTGGCAGTAGATCCGGGCGATGAAATGCTCGCCGGAAGAAGCGTGAAGCTCGTCGCCGCAGACGGATCGGAATTGACGGCGACATACCGGTTCTCTTCCCGCAAAGGCATCGTCGGCATCTTCGACGTCCAAGGCGGCAAGCTGCAAGCCGGCGCTTACACCGTTGTACCGGTAGGTGATTGGGCGAAAATTTCCGCACCTGTCGTTCTCGGATCTTAAATGAAACCTCAAGAAGAATAAAAACTGCCCCGCAAGGCAAAGCTATCCGGTAGCGTCAGTTACGGCGCTGCCGGTTTTGCTTGCAAAAGGGGTTGTGCGAATGACGTAAGGAATAAACGGTACATGATTGCTTTTTACAACGGAGTCTGGTATAGTCAATACTATCGAAATCGTGACCTGCATTCACAAAATGGAAGGGTTATGCTTTTGGAGTACTTAACCCTAACTTTTTGTGATTTTTTTATTCTTACCGAATAAAAACATGTTCATGAGGCAACGGATGTTGGAGGTGAAATACATGCAAACAGGAACAGTAAAATGGTTCAACGCTGATAAAGGCTTCGGCTTCATCGAAGTTGAAGGCGGCAACGACGTATTCGTGCACTTCAGCGCGATCGTAGGCGACGGCTTCAAAACGCTGGACGAAGGTCAACGCGTTGAGTTCAACGTCGTTCAAGGCAACCGCGGACCGCAAGCCGAGAACGTTGTTAAACTGTAATATCGTCGACTGACGAAAGAACGCACTCTCTGAGCAATCAGGGGGTGCGTTTTTTTTTCTACGACGGCACAATCGACAAACAAAAGTCCGATTTGCAGCGAAATAGCGCTATGGCACAGTCTTATTCGTCCCGAAATGGCTGCGGCAGCGAGAATAAGATGGTGGTATAACGTTATTGGTATTCCACAGGACCCATATTAGGGTTTTTGTATGGAATAACTTTACGCCGTATCCTTATTTGTTCTTCAACAGGCGCCGGAGCAGTTGATAGGGTGAGCCTGTAACGCAATTCTCTCCCGCGGGGGCTTTCGCTTGTTTGTGAATTGTGCCGTCGTAGTTTTTTTTGTTCCAACGCCCCGTGAAAAAATTGCTCAGCCAATCAAATTATGTTGCTTGCCCCGGTACGCGTCACTTCTATAAGATAAAGCCGGAAAATCACGAGCACGCTGAAGTGCCGCGAAAGGGTGAGCAGAAAATGACACAACTAGAATTGCGATTTGCAGGCGTATTGGACGAAGTACGAAGAGGTATTGAGCTTGTATGCTCCGAGATCGGCGTCAAAGTGTCTGATTCCGGCATGGAGGTCGAGTTGATACGATCCTCCACAAACTCTGACTTGATCGTGGAATATGACGGTGTTCAGGCGATGATTTCGTATGCCAGTCCCCATCATTTGTACAGGGCAATCGGGCTTCTCGCGGAAGCGATGAAGACGGGGGAGCGGTTCGAGCTTAGTGAACAACCGCAGTTCGATACCGTTGGCTTTATGCTGGATTGTTCGAGGAATGCCGTTCCTACCGTGGGCAGCGTTAAAGAACTGTTGCGCCGTATGGCCGTAATGGGCATGAACATGGTTATGCTTTACACCGAAGATACTTATGCAGTCGAGAAGGAGCCTTATTTCGGCTACATGCGAGGAAGATATTCGTCGGAGGAACTTAAAGAGCTGGATACATATGCAGCTAGCCTCGGTATTGAGATGGTTCCATGTATTCAGACGCTGGCACATCTGGATACTTTCCTAAAATGGGAGTCCGCCTCCCGGCTAAGGGACAGCCAGGACGTACTGCTTGTCGGGAACGATGCGACTTATGAATTTATTGATCGGCTAGTGAGCGAAGCTTCCCGTACGTTCCGCAGTCGCAGAATTCATATCGGGATGGACGAGGCCGGCAATCTGGGGCGGGGGCGCTCTCTGGATCTGAACGGGTACAAGGAACCGGCAGCGCTTATGGATGCGCACTTGGCCAAGGTTGCGGAGATCGTTGAATCGTATGGCTTGCAGCCGATGATTTGGAGCGATATGTATTTCCGCAACGCGTCAGCCACGCATGATTATTACGATACGGAGGTCAGCTTCGACGCAAGGGATGCGGCGCGTGTTCCTTCCGGAACGCAGTTGGTCTATTGGGACTACTATCACTATGAGCAGAAAGTATACGAATCGATGATCTCCAAGCATCGCCAATTGGGGACGACGCCCCTATTCGCCGGCGGCATATGGACCTGGCTCGGGATGTGCACGCACTACGAGCGGACTTTCAAGTGCACGAACGCTGCCTTGCAAGCATGCAAACAAGAAGGCGTGCGGGAAGTTTTCGCGACCGCATGGGGAGATAACGGCGCGGAAAACAATTTGTGGACAGTGCTCCCCGGGCTGCAATTATTTGCCGAGCACGCATATGCGAAGCAGTGGGATGAAGCGAAGTACAGAAGCAGAACGGCATTGTGCACCGGCATTCCGTATGAGGATTTCGCGACGATCGAACGGTTGGACGACGTGCCCGGATTGCTCACCAAACAAAGAGACATCTCCAATACCTCTAAATACTTGCTCTGGCAAGATGTGCTGCTAGGCTTATTCGACAAGCATATCGAAGGGCTGGATGTTTCAACGCACTACCGTAACCTGAAGGAGCGGTATACAGAGCTGGCAGCGAACGGCCCGCAAGCGAAACGGATTTTCGAGGTTCCGGCCCGAATAAGCGCAGTGTTGAGCAGCAAAGCGGATCTAGGCATACGCCTCAAGAAGCTGTACGATGCTGGGAACAGACCAGCTTTGGAGACGATGGCGAGGACCGAATTGCCGACATTGTTGCTTCAAATCGACGAATTGCGAATCGCGCATCGTCAGCAATGGATGAGTACGAACAAACCCTTCGGCTGGGAGGTTCTAGATCTTCGCTACGGAGGCTTGACGGCGAGGATCAAGACAGCGAAGGATCGAATAGAAGATTTTCTATCGGAAAAAATCGCGCATATTGAAGAACTGGAGGAGGAACGGTTATTTTTCGACGATCGGGAGCACAGCGGCACACAGACGGATTATTATACGACCTATCATCTGATCGCCAGCCCTAACAAAGTGACCTGACAAGCCCGCCAATACGGCGTTCAAAAATTGCGAAGCCGCACAAATTATGTTTCTTGCTCAATTCTGAAAGGCGCCTGTATGATTAAGCATGCGGAACGGGCCCGGAATTGCCGCAGTCGCTTGGTAAAGGGGGAAGAGCATTATCGCGAGCAGGAAATCAAACAAAAATTCGCCTTTTCACTTTCGCGAGAATGTACAGCTTTACTTGATCATGCTTCCTGTTTTATTGCACATCTTTATTTTTTGTTACATTCCGATGTACGGAGTTGTAATCGCTTTCCAAGATTACTATCCGGGCAAATCTTTTCTTGCGTTTGACGGGAGCGTTCACTGGGTTGGATTTCAGCATTTTGTCGATTTCTTTAACGGACCGTATTTTTCAAGACTGATGCGCAACACGTTTATGCTCAGCTTTTACTTTTTCGTATTCGGATTTTGGGTGCCGATCTTGTTTTCGCTGCTGATGAATGAACTGAAAAATGGTTTGTTCAAAAAGTACGTGCAGACGGCAAGCTATTTGCCCCATTTTATTTCGAATGTCGTCGTAGCGGGCATGATCCTGTCCTTTATCGGTTCGGACGGAGTCGTGAATGCCATCATTAAGCTGTTCGGTGGAACGCCGATTTCTTTTACAACGGAACCTCGCTACTTTCCGGCGCTTTATACGATTACGAGCATTTGGAAGTCATTCGGCTGGAGCAGCATCCTGTACTTGTCGGCGATGTCGTCAATCGATCCGGCTTTGTATGAAGCGGCCAAGATGGATGGGGCGAATCGGTTCAAGCAAATGGTCCATATTACGCTGCCATCGATTCGACCGACGATATTTATCCTTCTCATCTTCGCGATCGGCAACCTGCTTTCGGCGAACAGCGAATTTATTTTGCTGATTTATAATCCTGCGCTGTACGAGACAGCGGACGTCATCGGCACTTATTTGTATCGCGACGGCTTGCTTGGCGGCAATTTCAGCTCGGGCACGGCAGTTGGCCTGCTCATCTCGATCATTAATTTTACGCTGCTCTATATGGCGAACAGGCTGAGCCGTAAATACTCAGATTATGCTTTGTGGTAAGGAGGAGCACGATGTCCGTCGTGGTCAACAATCGGATCAGACAGGGCTCGACCGCAGTAGATATCATCCTGTATGCGATTGCGCTCGTGATTTGCCTGGCGACGCTTTATCCGTTTTATCTGGTTATCATCATGTCGATCAGTTCCCCGATGGAAGTGGCCGCGATGAACGTTTTCTGGTACCCGAAAGGGTTCTTCCTTAAATCGTATGAACTGATCGTCAGAGACTCCAAAATGTGGTGGGCGTATTCCAATACGATCATCTATGTCGTCAGCGGAATGCTCTTAAACTGCCTGATGTCCATATTGGGCGCCTACCCGCTTACCGTACGCAAGTTGAAGGGGCGCAAATGGGTGATCGCTTTCCTGCTGATCCCCATGTATTTCGGCGGCGGGATCATCCCAAGCTACTTGTTAGTCAATAAGCTGGGACTGTACAACACGATGTTCGCGGTGATCATTCCCGGCGCGGTCAGCATTTGGAACATCATTTTGGTCCGGACCTACTTTGCGACGATACCGGAAGCGATCAAGGAATCGGCGAGCGTGGACGGCGCATCGCATTGGCAGCTGCTATTCCGTATCATCGTTCCCGTGTCGAAGCCGATTCTGGCCGTTATTGCGATCTATACGGTTGTCGGCATATGGAACAGTTGGTTCGATGCTCTCGTTTATTTGCCGAACGAGAAGCTGCACCCGCTGCAAATGTATTTATACCGCGTCGTTGTCCAACAAACCGTAGATTTGAAAGCGTTAACGATGGAAGATGCCAAAGATGCGGCGTATGCCATGCTGACGAATATTCAGTTGAAATACGCGATCATTGTGTTTACGACATTGCCTGTTATTTTTACGTACCCTTTCTTTCAAAAATATTTCATTAAGGGAGCGCTCCTTGGTTCATTGAAAGAATAGCGGCCCTATTATGAGGAGGAAAACGATATGAATTGGAAAAAACCAGCACTATTCTCTTTGGCTACCGTTGTCTTACTGGCTGGCGTTACGGCTTGCAGCAACAACAAAAACGACGCAAAGCCGGAGGAGAACGCGGATTCCAGCCAAGGCTCCCCTTCGTCATCGCAGCAGGTAAGCGAGGTTAAACTGCTCGGTCCTTCCAACGGGAACAAATACATCAAATTCGAAGAGCGAGACAAGTATCCAGTGTGGAAGGAGCTCGACAAGCTCTTCAGCGGCGCGGGGCTTCAGCTGGATTACGAGTTCGTCCCGCGGGAGCAATATGACACCGTAATCAAGACGCGCATGGCGGCAGGAAGCAGCCTTCCCGATATCGTGAACATTTCCGCTCTTGACAATACAACCGTGTTGAATTTGGCCAAGCAAGGCGTCCTGCTGGATCTGAATCCTCTGATTGAAAAATACAGCAACGGCAATATTCAAGAAATGTATAGCAAGGAGTTCGCTTTTGCCAAGCAAGCGACGACCACATCTGATGGAAAAATGTACTGGTTCAGCAATCTGCACAAAAAAACGTATCAGGAAAAAGATCCTGCTCCTGTCGCTTTGACGATGATGCTGCGTAAAGACTGGCTCGACAAGCTGAGCCTGCCAGCGCCGACGACGGCCGAGGAGTATTTCCAAACGTTGAAGAAGATGAAGGATTCGGACGTCAACGGCAACGGCCAGAAGGACGAAGTGCTCGTGTATAATCCGGCAAACTTCGCTAGCCCAATTGCCCAGTGGTTCGGACTTGGCACGGATATTACGGCGGTCGATGTAGAAAATCAAAAGATTGTTTCCCCTTGGTACCAGGAAGGAATTAAAGATTACTTCCGTTATTTGCAGCGGCTTGCGAAGGAAGGGCTTCTCGACACGAGCCTGATCGGCGCAAAGGATGAGCAGATCCAGCAAAAAATGACGGAAAACAAAGTCGCTTCCGTAAAAAGCTATAATATGGAGAGCTGGCTGGAGCCGACGATCAATGGAGGCGGCGAATATCAACCGTTGATGCCCCTTAAGGCTGTCGATAACATTACGCCTGCCGCCCAACTGGAGCCGCCGTTCCTCGTATGGTCGAAGTATGCGATTACGAAAGACGCCAAAAATGTCGAAGCGGCGATCAAGTTTTTCGATGTTGTCTATTCGCGACAATATGCGGATCTGATGCTATGGGGTATAGAAGGTCAGACATATAAAACAGAAGCAAACGGCGTCAAAGTGAACATGCTTAGTGGTATTACGGATGAAGAATTGGCCAAAACGGGGAAAGTGTCGGGGGGGAAGCTGGCCGGGGACACGGTCTTCCCGCGCGTGCAATTCGCCAACTTGGAAACGGAGCTGGCTTCCGCTCCGAAGTATAAGGCAGATCATGAGTTGAACATGTTGACATACAAGCCGTATTTCGTCAACATGAATGATGTTTATCTGGCGATTCCGGATGAGAAGGAACTGGAGACCAAAACGAAAATTTTGACGAATCTGAACACGTACTCCGCCGAGCTCGCCACGAAGCTGGCATTAGGGCAGAAGTCGCTCGACAATTGGGATCAATACATCTCGGAGTTGAAAAAGCTTGGTCTCGACCAGCTCATTGAGATCGATCAGCAATTGCTTGACCGCTATAACAGCATCAAGTAAAAGAACATTCAGACATCAAGGTGAAGGAAGGTGCGAACTTGCGAAACAGAAGCTTCTCCAGCAGTACGTTTCGAAAAACGTTTCTTTCCTACACCGCCATCCTGCTCATCCCGATCATCGTGTTCAGCGTATTGAACATGTATCGGAACGTGATGGAGCAGAAACGAGAGCTGCATGAGAAGCATGCGGTGGACGCGAAGCGAATTGCGGATAGCGTAGATAACAAATTAAACGAGTTGAAAAACTTCGGCAAAGCGCTCGGCGAGGAATCATGGGTCGTTAAGCTGATGGCGAATTCGAATGTGTACGATCAAGAGTTCGACTTGACACGAAAGCTGGAAATTCGGAACAGCTTTCAGAACACGATCGACGGACTGAACATTCTTTCGTTCGGCGTTGTCATTTACCCGGAGAAGAAGCTTGTTTTTTCGCCGTGGGGCGAATACGCCGTAGATGACTTCATGTTGTCGGTCGCTGAGTTCGATGAGAAGACGAGACTGCAATTCGCCGAAGCATTGCGGGATTACGCTTATTTTACAATCATGCAGCCGGTCAATATGAAGTTATGGGATGACCAGAAACGGGTCATCCCCGTTCTTCAAAGCCTGGAGGTCGTCAACAACCCGCGCGCTGTGCTGCTGTTATTTATCGACCAGTCTTATTTCACTAATTATTTGAAGCGATCCGGCGGCAGCGACTACAGTGAAATCGTCATTTCCGATCAAGAAAAGCCCATCTATCGCCTGATGCAACCTGCGGCTGGCAACAGTCAAGAAGCAGATGCAACCTATGGAATCGATGTTCCGTCTCGGGCCAGCAATTGGCAGTATACGGTGACCTACCCGGTGAATACGCTGCTCGACATGCAAAATCTGCTCGGCCCGTTGCTTGTTATTCTCATCTCCGTTCCGCTCGGCGCCGTCGCGGCGTTCTTGCTGGCGAAGATCAGCTATCGGCCGCTTGCGGCTCTGCTGCGTAAGTTATCTGTCGCTGTACGAAATGACGATACGGGATCGGAGTACAATCTGATCGAGAAATCTTTCGATCGCTTGATGACGGAGAACGATAGGCTTCAGCAGGCCGTTCAGGACTACGAAAGCGCGGCGAAGTCGAATCTGCTTCTGCGCTTGTTGAAGGGTTATTTTACGGACGAGCAGCACTGGAATGAATTGAACAAATTCCGACTAGGCTACACGGACGAGATGTTTTACTGCGCGATGGTTATCAGCTTTCACGCCAATCACGCCAGGGATGACGCGGACACGATGCGGAAGAGCGAGATCGCGACGATCATGGCGGCGGATAGCGTGATGACCCGGCACAAGCTTCGTTACGAACTGTTTGAGGTGACGAACGCGGACAAGGCATTGATTATCTCTTCCAATCAGCCTTTCGGCGGCGATGGCGCGATGGCGCATATCGCTTCCGAGATGGTCGTACAAATCATGGAAGCCTGCGGCTTCCAGCCGGACGTTTTCCACGGGGCGGTCGAATCGGGACTAGTCGGCATCAGCAAGTCCTATTATGCAGCTAACGAAAGCTTGCAGGTTGCGCTGTTCGCACGCAGTCATCTCCACGATAAGGAAGCCTATCTTCCGGATGTGGAATATTACTACCCGACCGATTGGGAAGTGCAGATGATTAACAACCTGAAAGTCGGCAATCTGGACACGCTGACGCATATTTTGGATGAGATCGGGGTAGAAAATCGGAAGCGGCAGCTTCCCGAGGCAAGTATGGCGAAGCTGATCACCTTGCTTATGGAAACGATGCTGAGGGTGCTTCGCGAGCTGAATATCGACGCGGGTATTTATGCCAAACAGTTCGAGAATAGGCGCAAAGCCGAAAATGTGGATGCGATGTGGGGTTACATGGCTGAAGTGGGGATGCTTATTTGCGAGCGGGTTCGTTACTCCAACACGCCTTTGACGATGGAGGCCGGCGGAAAGCTGCTACAGTATGTAAACGACAACTATACGGCTTCGGACGTATCGCTGAAGAAACTCGCGGAGCTGTTTCAAATGTCGGTTTCGGGCGTTTCCAAGCTGTTTAAAGAAGTGACCGGCATTAACTTTTACGATTATTTATGCAGGCTGCGGATGGAAACCGCAAAGGAACTGTTGCGCGACAAGAACAGCGTCGACGATGTTGCGCACCGTGTCGGTTACGAAAATGTGTATTCGTTCAAACGGGCTTTCGTCCGCTACGAAGGGATCAAGCCCGACGAATACGCGCAGCTGCCCCTTTAACTACCCGAATGAAAAGAAGCTTCTCACTGGACAGAGATCCAGTGGGAAGTTTTTTTTTTTTTCATCATTCGGTAACAATCGGACGCTTCTTTAGCTCTTTATAGCTATCCCGTTCCGTTTCGATGCTCTGCTAACATGGACAATAACGTTCGAAGCAAAGGAGCATGAAGCTGGTGATCCGGAATAAAAGTGTAGCCGCATCGATGATCGCCCTATCTGTTGCCGTATGGTTGACGACAGGTTGTGCGCAAGGCGATTCCGCTAATAAAAATGAAGTACAGGAGATTATTCAAGTCCAGATCAGTTCGATTCCGGAGAAGCCGCTGCCTGGGCAACCTGTCCGAATCGAAGCGAGAATCACGCAAGCAGGCGAACCGGTTGACGATGCCAAGAAAGTTGAATTTGAAATATGGCAAAGGGGGCAGAAAAATCATGACACCGTGAAAGGCGAGCATCGAACCGACGGCGTATACGACATGGAGCAGACGTTCGAAGCGGCCGGCATTTATTACGTGATTGCGCATTGTTCCGGGAGAAACATGCACAATATGCCGCGCAAGCAGCTTATCGTCGGCAACGTTTCTGCCGCAGAGATTGCCGAAGCTGCCGCCAGGCCGGACAAAAGCACGTACAAGCATTGATTCGGTACTACATTTATTCGGAAAAGGCGGGATTTTGATATGAAATTATCCATTGTCGCATTCATGCTCATCAATATGTTGTTGCTCTCCGCTTGCGGAAGTAACTCCGGCTCGGGCAAACAGTCGGACCCTGCCGCTTCAAGCGCCGCCGTGTCCGCACCCGAATCGGATTCGCCGGAAGCGATGGCACTGTACAAAAGCAATTGCATCGCTTGCCATGCCGCCGATCTGGGCGGAAGGGTCGGACCGAATCTTCAAACGATCGGAGCCAAACGCTCGAAGGAAGAGCTGGCGGAGACGATCGGCGGCGGAAGGCGGGGGATGCCGGCATTCAAGAAGAAGTTATCGCAGAACGAAATCGACCAAATCGCCGGATGGCTGGCTGCCAAAAAATAAGATAGGGGGGGGGGCATTGCTTTGATGAAGTTAAGACAGTTGCTCTTGACGGCCTTGTTGCTGGCGTGCGCATTGGCGATTGCGGCGTGCGGCAATAACAAGCCGAACGATCTGAACTATAAACTCGAACCTTTCACGTATACGGATCAGTCTGGCAAACCTTTCGCGTTATCCGATCTGAGCGGCAAAGTGTGGGTGTCCGACTTTATTTTCACCCAATGCACGACCGTGTGCCCAATGCTAACCGCCAATATGGCGAAGCTGCAGCAACAATTGCAGGAAGCGGATGTTCAGGCCGAACTTGTATCGTTCTCCGTCGATCCCAAGAACGATACGCCGGAAGGCATGAAGGCGTATTTTGGCAAGTTCAGCGAGGACGACGTCAACTGGCACGGCCTAACGGGATATTCATTCGAAGAGATCCGGCGCTTTTCTCGAACGAACTATAAGGTAGCCGTTGAGAAAGATGCGTCTTCCGATCAAGTGATCCACGGCACATCGTTTTATTTGGTTGATCAGACAGGCACCGTTGTCGCTAGCTATGATGGGCAAGATCCGCCTTACAAGCAGATCGTCAAAGATGTGAAATCACTGTTGAAATAAGCTGAAAAAGGGGTATCGTCTGCGCCATCAAGCGCAAGCGATACCCCTTTTGATTTCGGTCTTCAGACGCTCTTGCGCGACACGGAGAAGACGACCGTCTTCTCCGTCATATCGACGACAACGCTAACCGAATCGTCACCGACGGCAAATTGTTTGGACGACACTTTCGTTCCGGCGGCGACGGCATTGCAAATGTCGTTGAACCAACCGCGGAACGTTACTGCGTTGTAGGAGAACAGGAAGTTGGAGAACGTCTCGATCGCTTCCTGATTGCGGGCGAGGGCGCCGTCACGAAGTCGGATCGTGATGCCGTAAGAGTTATACTGCGGGTCGAGCCACAGCGCAGTTTCTTCCTTTAGTTTGGCAGTATCAGCGGACAACGCCGTCACCGTATCTTTCTCTTTCTGATCCTTGAACAGTCGAAGCGTCGTGTCGATCAGTTCATGGTTCGAGCCCCGTGCTTGCCCGATCTGCTTCAACACGTCATAAGCATCGCGCATGCGACGGTCCGGGAACACAACGACACGGGTACCTCCGCCGACGGTCGGAACGGCAAGCTGCAGACCGTTCGGATCGGACGGCTGGACGGCGATTCGTTTCTTTTTGTCGACCAATCGGTCGAGCAGCATAAGCGCTTGCGCCCGGGTCACTTTGTCCCCGACGCCGAAAAAGCCGTTCGGATATCCTTGCATGATGCCTTTGGCAAGCGTTTCGCCGATGAATCTCTGGCCGCGCTCGGACGCGCTGGTCAAGTCGCCGTAAGCGCGTGCCAAACCGAGACTGTACTGGGGATCTTCCAGAAACTCGGTTTCCTGCAACGTATAATAAATGATTTCCGCAACGTTCTCGCGAGTCATCGCGACCTGGAAGTCCGTATAGCGGCTTTTGTTCAGGAAGTGAAGATCGCTGGCGACATCGATAAAAGGTTTCGCCCAATAGCCGGTCATGGCGGGCTTAAAAGCGAAGTAGCGGTAATCCTGCTTCAGGATCGTCTGATTGTCGGGGCTGAGCGATTGCAGGAATGCCGCGTTCCAGCTTCTTTCTCCGTTCTGATGAAGATCAGAGTAGCTCAGGATCAGCATTTTAATGAACTGATCGACGGTCACCGGTGCATTCGGTTTGAAAGTGCCATCCGCAAAACCATCCAGGATGCCTTTCCCGACCATCTCGACAATCGTTTTTTCGGCCCAGTGGCCTTTAATGTCTTTGAATGGCGCTGTTTGTTTAGATGCTGGCGCGGTTGGCGCCGGTGCGGGACCGGCCAACGCTTCGCCGCCTCCGACTAGCAGCGCGACGATTGCGGCGATAAGGGTCAAGCGACGCATGAGAATCCTCCCGGGTACTTTAGTCACAATGAGTTGATGAATGTCGAAAGTCGACTTTATAAGCTAAACATAAAGAGATAATTGTTGGATACGGACGCGAGTTCTATTCGATCGGGATCGCCCGGCGGTCTTAAGGCGCGGATTGCGCTGGGTCCAAAGACTCGAAAGCCGCGCGGGGCAAGACATTTGGCACTATCGCTATCTTGCAAACGAACACAGGGAGGACGAACCGGTTCGGAAGGAGTATAATAGGAAGGCTGATATGAAAGGGTGGAAGAAAATGTTAGCTCGTTTGCGCAATAAACTTTCGCCGCTTAGCGCGGTCGTATGGACCCAGTTTCTGAGCGCGTTCTCGGATAATTTGAACTTTTTCCTGATCGTCGGTCTCGTCAAGAGGGAGGGGGCAAGCGATCCGGACGGTACGGTGACGTACATTCAGATGGCGTTCCTGATTGCCTATGTCGTGCTGGCTCCGGTCGTCGGGGCGTTCGCAGACAAAAATTCAAAGACGCACGTCTTGCTCACCGGGAACTTGCTTAAGGCGACGGGGATTCTACTCTTGCTGCTTGGCGTGCCGCCCGCATTCTGTTACTTCTTCGTCGGCATAGGCGCCGTTGTCTATTCTCCGGGCAAATACGGCATATTGACTGAACTGACGCGGAGCGAAGGAGAATTGCTGAGAGCGAACGCTCAGGTGGAAGGTTCGACGATATTGGCGATTCTGCTGGGTACGGTCGCAGGCGGATTCCTCGCCGCCCATTCGGATTTGCCGGCTATACTGACGTGCTTATTCATTTACCTGTTATCGCTTGCCATGACGTTCCTTGTGCCTGTACGTGCAGGCAATCCGCGCATTCGATATGGACAAGCGGCGGGGCAGTTTTTCAGCGATGTTGGCAAGCTGTTCGCGAATCGGAGAAGCCGGTTCTCGCTGATCGGTACAGGTGCTTTCTGGCTGACGGCTTCGGTGCTGCGCATCGCGCTTATCGCCTGGCTGCCGCTGAATCTGGGCATCGAGAATACGGATCAACAGTCGATGATCATCGGAGTGACGGCGCTCGGCGTCGTCGGCAGCGCCTTCCTGACGCCGAAGTTCGTTCCTGAGGGTAAGCTGTACAGAAGTTTTTTCTACGGAATCGCGATGGTCGGCGCCGTGATGGCGGCGAATTTCACCCACGAAGTGTGGGCGACGGTGGTGCTGTTGTTCCTGACCGGCGTTATGGGCGGTATTTTCCTTATTCCGCTGAACACGATGCTTCAGGAAGAAGGAAAAACGGCCATCGGTCCCGGAAGGACGATAGCCGTTCAGAATTTTATAGAAAACAGCTTAACGGTTGTCGGGCTGTTCCTGTATTTGACGCTAAGGAAAATGGATGTGCCGGTCAACGATTCCGTCATCGGCATCGGTGTCATTTTGACCTTGTTCTTCGTCTACTTGGCGACGCAGATCCGAGCGGTCAGACGCAGCTATAGTCCGGCGCACATCAATGAGGTCGCAGCAAGCGGCCAAGTCAGTCACGCAAAGAAATAACGTGAACGAGAACATCGCCGGACGATACCCGGATGATGGCATGGCCCGCGTCGTATTCGGCGCGGCCTTGGCCGACATCCGCCGAAGGCTCGGTGCCCAGCACGTAGAACAGGTCGTCGGCGAGCGTGCGCGTGCAGACATCGCGTTCGTCTTTGCTAAGCTCGGACCAATCTTCGTCTTCCATCTCGAACGCTTCGTAAAACCTCGGCACAGTCGTTAGCGCTCGGGACAGATCGTCCAGTATGTGATCGTAGGGACGGGTATAGGAAATGGCCATGGGCGGTAACTCCTTTTTGGATGTTGTTCGCGATACAGTTGGGTTTTTCGATTGGGTACATTATACGCGAGCGCTCGAGCTTTAGCCAACCTTTAGGTGACTTTCCTTCAAAGCGTACTTTAATCCGCTGTCATCTTTAGATATAATGAATAAGGTTCTGGAGGTGAATAGCGAATGCATCGCACGAATGCGTCAAAGGTCGGCGGTTGGTTAGCCAAGCCTTTTATTTTTTTCACGATCATTATGGCGGCCAAAATCGCGTTAGCGCACTACGTCGTCTTCGATAGTTCATCTGTGTGGCTTCAGCTATTCACGGGTATCCCGTCGGTATGGGTGCTGTTCTGTCTGATCGAATGGCTTGCGCCGAAGAGAAAGTTTGGCGTGTATATCGCCGTTAACGTAGTGTTGACTTCGATTTTCTTTGCAGTCATTATGTATTACAAATACTTCGGAGTCATCGTCACTTACCACGCGTTGCAGCAAGTCGGGCAAGTCACGGAAGTCAGAGGCAGCGTATTTTCTTTGCTTCACCCGTATTTCTTGTTCATATACACCGATATCGTCGTTTTCCTGCTGTTGTTCATGAACCGCCGCTTTCGCCAATGGGGCAAGTCGCGTGCCGTTCGGGAGTCGAACGTGCTTATCTCGGCGATTTTCTTCCTGTCCGCAGCGCTTAGCGTCATGAACGTATGGATTCATCGCGACAGCATTAACGAGTTGAAGCAAGCAGAGAACATGGGCATTATTAACTATGAAGCATACGCGATCATTTCTAGCTTTAACGAGAAAGTGGAAGATTCGAGCGACGTTACGCCTGAAGCGATCGCCAAGCTGAAAGGCGTTAGCGAGCAAGCTAGTCCGCTTTATTGGGCGAAGGCGCAAGGACGTAACTTGATCGTGCTGCAAGTCGAGGCGATGCAGAACTTCCTGCTCAATCGAACGATCGACGGACAAGAAATAACGCCGGTTATGAACGAACTTGCTCGCAGCCATTTTTATTTTCCGCACTTCTACCAGCAAGTCGGGCAAGGCAACACGTCGGACGCCGAATTCGTCGTCAACACGTCGTTTTACGTGCCGCAGCACGGAGCAGCTTCCCAGGATTACGGCAGTCTGGCGCTGCCGAGCATGCCGAAGGAACTTGCGGCGCACGGCTATCAGACGGCGACTTTCCATACGAATGACGTCCAATTCTGGAATCGAAAGCAACTGTATTCGGCCCTTGGCTTCGAGAAGTATTACGACGCCAAGTTTTTCGGAAATGACGATGTCGTGTTCTTCGGTCCTTCCGATGAAGTATTGTACGACAAGACGGCGGACGAACTGCTGAAGATGAGCGAGAGCGGCAAACCGTTCTACTCTCAAGTCATTACGATGTCGTCGCACCACCCGTTTGATATTCCGAGTCGCAAAATCCGCTTTAAGCTGCCCGAGCGATATGATGGCACGCTAGTCGGCAATTATATCGAAGCGCAGAATTATGCGGACTACGCGCTCGGCTTGTTCATCGAGAAGCTGAAGAAAAACGGCCTGTGGGACAAATCGGTTATCGTCATTTATGGAGACCACATGGGATTGCCGATCTATTCGCTCAGCGATCATGAGAAAGAATTGATGAAAGAGCTGTACGGCAGGGAATACAAATTCCCGGAAATGATGAACATTCCGCTGACGATTATGGCGCCGGGCATCGACGAGCCGAAAGTGCTCCCGCAGACGGGCGGTCAAGTCGATATTTTCCCGACGGTGGCCAATCTGCTAGGAGTATCGTTGCAAAACCATATTCACTTCGGCCAGGATTTGCTCAACCAGACGTCCAACTTGCTCCCGCAGCGATATTACTTGCCTTCCGGTTCGTTTATTAACAACAAAGGCATTTTCGTTCCTGGTCTGCAATATGCCGATGGCGCGAACTTCCCGTTCGATGGGGCAAAGGCCGATCGCACCGATTCGACGGAAGATGAATACAATAGAGCTTTGGCACTGTTGCGACTGTCGGATAGTTACGTTCAAAGTTTGCCTAAGCATGATTGAACAACTTGTACAATAAGATAGACAAAGGGGGAAATGACGTGATTGCAGCCATTAATCGCATAGAGTGGAAAAAATATAGACCGCTCTTATGGATGCTCGTATTTCCGATTCTCGGTCTCATGTATGCCTGGACGAACAACACGGAAAACAGAGAAGTATACAGCCTTGTAACGGCGCTCGACCAATCGATTCCGTTCGTTAAAGCGTTCGCTCTGCCTTATTCCGTTTGGATTTTCTACATCTACGTCTGTTTGATTTACTTCTTCAAGAAAGACGTTAACACGTATTACAAGGGCTTGCTTACTTATGCCGTATGCGCGATGCTCTGCTACCTGATCTACTCGGTATTTCAGACGACGGTGCCGCGTCCGATCGTGACCGGTAGCGATCCGATCTCGGATTTGGTGCGATACATCTATAACCGGGACCAGCCGTTCAATTGCTTCCCGAGTATCCACTGTTTCTCCAGCTACATGGTAATGAGAATGGTCTGGACGAGCGAATTCCGCAACAAATGGAACGTAACACTGATTACCGGAATGTCCAGCCTTATTATTATGTCCACAATGTTCGTGAAGCAACACGTTATTCTTGATGCGCTCGCCGGCTTTTTCCTCGTCGAAGTTGTGACTGCGGTTATGATTTTGATGGAACGCCGACTGAAAGCGTCCCGCCGCGAAAGGCAGAAACAACGTTCTTACGAAGCGTAAAATAGGCGAAAAGCGGATGAGTCGTCTCGGCAGTTATTGCCGGACGTTCTTCCGCTTTTTTTGTGAGGCTTATGATAGGCAAAGCAAGTTCAGCCTGCGATATTGCTGCTTCATTTCGTCCACGGTTAAATTCTTCTCTTGTTTAAGGTGGAAATAACCGATGGGGGACATCGAACAAATAATCAAATGGGCGGCGAAGTCGCAGTCTACGAGCGGCGTTGGCTTAGCTGTCGCGATTTCGGATACGATAGCTGAGATTTTACTCCGAAAATACCGGTATATCGGAGAGAGAAAGAAGTTGCCGTTCTTGTCGTTGCAACTCATTTTCGATTCCATTTCCAGAATTAATTCGGATTGCTCCTCCATCGCGTCTATCCAATGGTTAATAATGCCGGAAAGCCGTTCGACGGGTGGGAGATCTCGATTGTCTTCGAGATAGGTTTCGAGATCGGCGAGGAGCGTTTTGCCGAAATCCTGCAGCATATCAAGACAAAGATCGCCTTTATGAGCGTATCTGCGATAAAGCGTCGCTTGTCCGATGCCGGCTGTTTTGGCGATTTGGTGCATGCTGACCGGCTGAACGCCATATTGATGGAAGAGCTGCGCCGCCGTTTGCAGGATCAGTTTGCGATGCTCCACGGCATCGCTTCGTTCACGGCGAATGGACATGGATGATCACCTCGAGTAGAAGAAAAATTTACAAATCGTTCGAAGTCCGCTTATTGACTTCCGGACAATTGTCCGGTAACATCGAAGTTAAACGGACAATTGTCCGCTATATACACGGGATAGCCTTTGACGGCCCGCTTCTGTATTCATTGTACCGCCAAGGTCATTGTCGGTCAATGTGCGTGAGAGAGAGGCACGGAAGGTTACCCGATATCTGGATTGGAGGAAATTCATACATGGCTTCAAAAGCAACGCCTGCAACGGCAGAAGCGCCTTTCTCGATGCGCAGCATCCTCGGGCCGCTTATCGCGATCGTCGTCGGCATTTTCATGGTCATTCTGGACGGTACTGCGGTTAACGTCGCCCTTCCGAAATTGGTTCAAGAGTTTCACCTGACGAGCTTGTCGCTTGTGCAATGGACGGTTATCGGCTATGCGCTCGCACAAGCCGCGGTTATCCCGCTTGCGGGTTGGCTGTCGGATCGCTACGGCGCGAAGAAAATTTTTCTGATCTCCGTCGGTTTATTTACGATCGGTTCCGGACTGTGCGCGACGGCGAACTCCGTCGAACTGCTGATTACGTACCGGATCATTCAAGGCGCGGGCGGCGGTGTCGTTATCCCGATCGCTATGGCATTTATTTATCGGTTGTCCCCGCCGAGCAAAGTCGGCGCGATCATGGGGATGATGGGCGTTCCGATTCTGCTCGGTCCGGCGCTCGGCCCGGTTATTGCCGGCTGGTTCGTCGAATATCATACGTGGCAATGGATTTTCTTGATTAACCTTCCGATCGGCGTTATCGGCATTTTCCTCGGCATACGTTCTTTGCCGAACATTCAGCGTCAATCTGTTGCCGGCCTCGATTTGCTAGGTATGATCCTGGGACCTCTCGCGTTCGCGGCTCTCGTTTATGGCGTCTCGCAAGGAGGCGTCGATGAAGTTACGGGCAAATCGACATGGTTGGACAATACGACACTGATCGGTTCCGGCATCGGAATCGTTGCGTTAATCTTGTTTATCATCGTGGAACTCAGGAAAAACAATCCGTTGCTTGAACTGCGTGTATTCCGTTCCGGCAACTTCACCAAGGGCATTATCGTACAATGGATTTCGCAAATCGCCATGTTCGGTACGATGTTCATGGTTCCGCTGTTCTTGCAGCAAGCGCACGGCTACAGCCCGTTGAAAACAGGCTTGATTATGCTTCCGCAGGCGCTTGCGTCCGGTCTGTTCATGCCGATCGGCGGCAAACTTTCCGATAAAATCGGCGCGCGTCCGCTTGTTATCGCCGGCATGACGCTGACGACGGCATCGGCGTTGCTGCTGTCCAACATTACGGCTACTTCCGGGGACATCGCGGTTATGCTTCCGCTTGCGTTGCTCGGCGCCGGTATGGGATTGTTCATGATGCCGCTGAATAACCATCTGATCCAATCCGCGCCGCAAAATCTCGTCGGCCGCGTTACGTCGCTGACGAACGCCGCGCAGCAAGTGATGATGTCGTTCGCGATTGCCATTCTGACGACGCTGTCCGCAACAAAGCTGAACAGCCTAAAAGAAGAGATGGCGACGACAGGCGTGAAGAAAACGGTGCCGGAACTGTTCGCATCGTCCTTCGGTTACACGTTCCTCATCTTGGTCGGCATCGCCATCGTCGGCGGCGTTCTTGGACTCATGCTGAACAAGCCGAAGAAACAAGAAGGGCACGAAAGCGCAGGCGCCGAAGTGCCGGTATTCGTCGGCCACTGATCGATCGACCTTGGCTTCAATATAAAGATTAAGGCGACACTTCCGGTTATCGGGGTGCCGCCTTTTTGTCGATTCGAGCGGGAAGTATGAATTACGACCCGCTTATACTCAACTGATCCAATCTGTAGTTAGAGTAAGCCTGACTAAATGGCGTTTAAAATTGGACGACCCTCGCGCATGACTGGCGAGGGTCTAATATTGAAGCGCAACCGCGCGATCGTTCCTTCATTCACTTCCACGAAAACAACGATAGCCCTACCTCTCCATCGTTCTTGCGGCTCCATGGCCGCGCCAGTGAGAATTCGTGTTCCTTCCAGCAGCCGATCTGAATCATGAGATTAAGGAATGTGGGAAACCGAGCAATGAGTTCCTTGAGGAAAAATCAGAGGGTTACAACTTCTACGATTAGTTATTATAGCAAATTCGCCATTGGATAACAAGTGGGTCAATTCTTCTCGTCTGTTTAAGCACTCAGTCCACAATTGCAGAGTTACTCACGATTGTACACTCAGCCTCGCACAAGGCTCCGAGCACCAAGTTACTTTCTTTCGGAGACTGTCGATTAATTGTTTTGGTAAGGCATTATAAATTCCCACACAAAAGTCGACCTGAGAGGAAGATACTCAGAATTAATCGGCAGTCTCAAAAGTCGAACATCTCGCTCCCGGAAGGTGCTCGCTGCAGGCAGTTGCTCGAAAAAGTCGAACTTCTCGCTCCCGGAAGGTGCTTGCTCCTGGCAGTTGCTCGAAAAAGTCGAACATCTCGCTCCCGGAAGGTGCTCGCTGCTGGCAGTTGCTCGAAAAAGTCGAACATCTCGCTCTCGGAAGGTGCTCGCTGCAGGTAGTTGCTCGAAAAAGTCGAACATCTCGCTCCCGGAAGGTGCTTGCTGCAGGCAGTTGCTCGAAAAAGTCGAACATCTCGCTCCCGGAAGGTGCTTGCTGCAGGCAGTTGCTCGAAAAAGTCGAACATCTCGCTCTGGGAAGGTGCTCGCTGCAGGTAGTTGCTCGAAAAAGTCGAACATCTCGCTCCCGGAAGGTGCTCGCTGCAGGCAGTTGCTCGAAAAAGTCGAACATCTCGCTCCCGGAAGGTGCTCGCTGCTGGCAGTTGCTCGAAAAAGTCGAACATCTCTTTCGCGAACGAACCCAGTCTCGCACGAGGCTCCAAGCACCAAGTTACTACCCGAACAACGAACAACCTTAGCTCGGCTGCATGCCGGACTAAGGTTGTTTTTCTTTAACGGCCGCTGCACGCATTCGAGCGCGAGTAAAGATTGATTATAGCCATTTGTTCGCTGTCGCGCGGCGCCCGCTGAGCTTACAATAAAGATGTCGGGCCCGACGAATCTTTACGAAAGGAGATGATCCAGTTGATCTACCATTTTGAGGTGATCTCCGCTTAGCGGAGGTCGCCGTTACGGAGAGAGGCCTTGCGGCCGAAAGGGCGCGAGGCCTCTCTTTTATTATATTTTCATTGTAAAACGGAACAAATTGGAATAAACTGAGCACGCGTACGGGTGCACGAACGACTCGTTCGTGCTTATTGGCAATTCAACCACAATTCGAGAGGAGGAAGAAAGAGATGGCAAATGTTTTCGCGAAACAATCGAATTTCGAAGTCGATTCGATCGAACTGAAGGAGGGCCACCTTGATCTACAAAAATGGGAGAGATGTGATTCCCCATAGCTTGCTGCGGGAGTTGCAGAAATACGTTAACGGCGAACTGATCTATATTCCGAAATTAGAAGAAAAACGTGCCCGTTGGGGCGAAGTAAGCGGGACGAGAAAGCTGCTGGCCGAGCGAAACAGAGAGATATGCCGGCTGCACGAAGGCGGATCGTCCGTCGCGGATTTGGAGCGGATGTATTTTCTGAGCGGCGAAAGCATCCGTAAAATCATTATGAAAAAACATAGACAGCCCGTTGCGGGCGGAGGAACGCATGCCGAGACCCATCAAGCTTCCGGAGAGCATACTCAGGCAATTGTCCGGCGAGCCCATATTTAGCGTTAAGTCGGATTTATTGCCAGACGGACGCTTCGGCGAGCAATGGTTTGCGATCTCCGAATCGGAAGTCACGGTGTGGAATTTGGAAGGCAAGCAGACTTTTAAAATGAATACGAGCGCGTTGTCCGAAGCCAGGGCGGTAAGCGGAATCGGCGGCGGCACGCTGCTCGCGGATACAAAGGACGGCCCCGTCGTCGTCGCGCGGTATACGGCGGCGCTTTCGCCGGCGTTCGGCTTCGCGGCAAAGCTGCTGACGGCGATAGCCAAGCAGGAGGAACTGCCGGTCGTCTCGGAAAAGGAATTTCCCCGGTATTGCCCAAGCTGCGGCAGCACATTGCCTGAAGACGTACAGACTTGTCCGATTTGCAAAAGCAAAAGCAAGGCGCTTGGCCGCATGCTGCGGTATGCCAAGCCGTATAAGCTTCAGATGGCGATCGCCATCGTGCTGCTTGTGCTGACCACGGCAATCGAACTGGTGCCTCCTTATTTGACCAAAATCATGATCGACGACGTGCTGCAGCCGAAGAACGCAGGCTCGGCAATCCTGTGGGTCGTACTCGGGCTTGGCGCGACCTCGTTGCTGATGTCGACCATGCAGACGATCAGGGGGCTGATCGGGGTATGGGTCGGCTCCAAGCTGATGGGCGATCTGCGCAACGATATATACAACTCGCTCATGCGGCTGTCGCTTGCCTTCTTCGACCGGCGCCAGACTTCGCAGTTCGTCGGCCGGGTCAACAATGACGCGGAGTCGATGCGGCAGTTCATGACGGACGGCGTCATCTGGGTCAGCGGAGAATCGCTCCGCGTCATTGCGATTTTCGCGATCCTGTTCGGTTTGGATTGGAAGCTGATGTTGCTTGCGCTCATTCCGATGCCGGTCATGGTTCTCGTATCGCTGTACATCTGGCCGAAGATCGGCAGACGGTGGTACCAGCAGTGGCGATCGATTTTCAAGCTGAACGTGCTTGTCGGCGATTCTCTGCAAGGCATTCGCGTCGTCAAAGCGTTCGGCCAGGAGAAAACGGAAATGTCCCGTTACTCGGAAGCCAACCGCGAGCTCGTGCGCAACAACATTCGGATCGAGGGCTTGTGGCAAGGGCTTTTCCCGATGTTCTCGTTCGTCGTCGGCATCGGTTCCTTGCTGATCTGGTACAACGGAGGAAATTCCGTCATTCGCGGAGACATGCAGCTCGGCGTGCTGATGGCGTTCATCGCCTACTTGGGCATGCTGTTCGGCCCTTTGCAATGGGTCAGTCAAATGATCAACTGGGCAAGCCATGCGCTGGCATCGGCGGACCGCGTGTTCGAGATCATGGATACGCCTTCCGAAGTGCCGGATGCGCGGGACCCCGAACCGATCGGCACGATCAAGGGCGAGGTTGTTTTCGAGCAGGTGACGTACGGTTATGAGAAGCATCATCCCGTGCTGAAGGACGTAAACTTGAAGGTTAAGGCGGGAGAGATGATCGGGCTCGTCGGCCATTCCGGCGCGGGCAAATCCACCTTCATCAACCTGATTTGCCGATTCTACGATACGGACGAAGGCAGCATTCGCATAGACGGCATCGACCTGCGGAAGCTAAGCCAGAACGATCTACGCAAGCAAATCGGCGTCGTCCTGCAGGAGACTTTCCTGTTCGACGGCACGATCGCGGAGAACATCGGTTATTCCAAGCCGGACGCGACGCCGGAAGAGATTATGAGGGCGGCCAAAATCGCCAACGCACACGACTTCATCGTCCGGTTGCCGGACGGCTACGACACGCGCGTCGGAGAGCGCGGCCATCGGCTTTCCGGAGGCGAGAAGCAGCGGGTGTCGATCGCTCGCGCGATCATCCACGATCCTCGTATTCTGATCATGGACGAAGCGACCGCTTCGGTGGACACGGAAACCGAGCGGCAGATTCAAGAGGCGATCTCCCGTCTTGTCCAAGGCAGAACCACTTTCGCCATCGCCCATCGGTTATCGACGCTTCGTAACGCGGACCGGTTGGTCGTTCTGGACAAAGGAAAGGTCGTCGAAGTCGGCACGCATGAAGAACTGCTGGCTATCGAAGGCGGGTATTACCGCAAGTTGGTCGACGCGCAGCAAGAACTGTCCAAGATCAAGGGGGTAGAGGGCTGATGAGCGACGACAAATTCGACATCCGAATCCTCGATCCCGAGGATGCGTTCTTCAGCAGAGGTCCGGGCGGCGTGTTCCAGGGCGTGCTCGACGGCAAAACGTATCCGGAGCTGGTCGTCTACCGCGCGTTCCCGTTTCTCTACGTTTCGCATTATATCTCGATCCGGGATGCTAAAGGCGAGGAACTGGGCATCGTCCGGGATATCGGCGAATTGGACGACGAGAGCAGAACGGAGCTGGAACGCGAGCTTCAATTCCGCTACTTCCTGCCGCGAGTGACGCGCGTGGACAGCGTGAAGAACAAGTCCGATTTATGGATCTGGGAGCTTCAGACGAACTTGGGACCGACCCGGATCACGATGAGGAACTTGCATGAATACATGCAATTCCCCGGAGGCGGACGCATCATCCTGACCGATATTAACGGCAAGAGATGCGAGATCGCCGATTGGAAAGCGCTCGACGCGCGCAGCCGGATGCAGTTGACCGATGTGATATAGATGCTATGCAACCCGCGATGCTCATTCGTTCGAATGGCAGCGCGGGTTTCTTAAATTGTTGGTATCTCGTCTTTCAGGCTGCTGTATAATAGGATAAAAAAGGAGGAATTGCCCATGCAACAGTTTGCTGTTGTCGTTCGGGAACTCCGGACGCTGCTGGCATCATTCAAATTCGTTAAGCTTATCCAGCCATACCACCTGCATATTTTGCTTGGCGGTCTCGGGATTCAGTTTTTGTATAAGATTTTGCTTAACAATGTCACCACGCTGAACGGCTTCAACACGCTTGATACGATTTTTAACGACATACCGCTTTACCTCATCGCGTACTACGGCTTTTTCGTCGGGGCATGGCTGACGCTGATTTCCCGCGACGTGAAAATTTTATCTTATGCTTTATGGGGCTATGCATTCGTGATTCTGTTCCCGTTTGAGCACTTGCGACTGTTCGACCTCGTTCATGCGGCGATTTATGTAGCTGCCGGATACGGAATTTTCCGTTACTTAACGACGACTCAAGGCAGGAACGACTCACAGAACTTAAACGCCTAAAGTTTCATATCCATTTTTTGATACATAGAGAAGCCGATTTTCCGTTCATGAGAGCGGGGGATCGGCTTTTTTGGCATGTTTGCCCATTTTTTGGGCCAAATCCATGAAATCCGAACCGAATCGATAAATCGGAGACTATGTGGACGACTCCCGGCGACCTTATGATGGTGTCACGAAGGGGGTGAACACAAATGATCTGGCGTGAATTGAATCGTAACCGTGCATTGTATTCTTTGGCGCTTCCGGGGTTGTTGGTATTAATTGCATTTTTCTATTTGCCTATGTTTGGCCACTTGATCGCTTTTAAGAATTATAATTATTTCGATGGTCTATGGGGGAGCAAGTGGTCTGGCTGGGCTAACTTCAAGTTTTTCTTCGGAAGCAGCGATTGGCTGCGCGTCACCACCAATACGTTGTTCCTGAACGCGCTGTTCATTGTTTTCGGATTGATCGTTTCGGTATCCCTCGCGATTTTCCTTAACGAGATTAGGCTGGTCGTCTTTAAGCGAGTCGCTCAATCGATGGCTTTTCTTCCTTTCTTCGTTTCGTGGATGGT
This sequence comes from Cohnella soli, assembly GCF_042655525.1. Taxonomy (NCBI): domain Bacteria; kingdom Bacillati; phylum Bacillota; class Bacilli; order Caryophanales; family Paenibacillaceae; genus Cohnella; species Cohnella soli. Next base: position 619,177 of record NZ_JBHSMI010000067.1, on the reverse strand, counting down.
CGTTAGTATGATGTTGTTCTCTTTGCTGAACACGTCGGATGGCCTGATCAACAGAACGTTGAAGGACATCGGAATGGATCCGATTTCCTGGTACAATAAGCCGCATTATTGGCCGGCGATACTGACGATCATTAGCGTGTGGAAAACGGCCGGTTATCAAGCGGTCATCTATTTGGCGGCAATTACGGGAATATCTCCGGAATACTATGAAAGCGCTCAAATCGACGGAGCGACGAAATGGCAGCGGATTTATCACATTACGCTCCCGTTGCTCAGACCAACGATTATCGTTCTTACCTTGCTGGCAATCGGACGAATCTTCTACGGCGATTTCGGGATGATTTTCGGTCTTGTCGGCGATAACGGGGTGCTTTATTCAACGACGGACGTCATCGACACTTACGCTTATCGGGCGCTTCGGCAACTTGGCAACTTCGGGATGTCGTCGGCGATCGGGCTGTATCAATCGGTGCTGGGTCTGGTAACGATCGTTGTCTTTAATGCGATCATTCGCAAAGTCGATAAAGAATCGAGCATTTTTTAATAGAACGGAGGTTGTTAGCCCGTGCTTAGCCATTTCAGACGCATCAGCGCCTCCGACGGTATCGTATCGGTTTTTGTATACGCTTTCGTGACGTTGTTCGCCTTGTTTTCGTTTATTCCATTTTGGCTGGTCACCATTAATTCGTTCGCATCCGAGAGCGAGCTGGGAAAGCATGGCTTCAGGCTGCTTCCCGGAGAGTGGTCATTGGACGCTTATAAATACTTGCTGACAGGCAAGCAAATCTACTACAGCTATGGCGTTACGCTTTTCGTAACGATTGTAGGGACCGCGGCGGCGGTAATCATAACTTCCATGTTTGCTTACGTGCTCGCGCATCCGAAAATCAAATATAAAAACCAATTATCGTTCCTGACGTATTTCACCATCTTGTTCGGTACAGGATTGGTTGGGTTCTATATCGTCATCACGATGTGGCTCGGGCTCAAGGACACGATATGGGCCATGATTTTGCCATCGCTCATTAATCCGTTTTATACTTTTATTCTTGTCTCGTTTTTTCGTACGCTTCCGTTCGAGGTTTACGAATCCGCAATTGTGGACGGGGCGGGGGATTACCGTATTTTCTTCCGGATTATTTGGCCGATTTCCGTGCCTGCAATCGCGACGATCAGCTTGTTCTATGCCATTTTCTATTGGAACGATTGGTGGCTTGCGCTGCTGTTCGTCGACGATTACAAGCTTCAGCCGCTTCAATTGATGATCCGTCAGTTGGTATCGAACTTAAACATTCTTTCCTATATTCAAGGCAGCCCAGGCTCTTATAGCGGAGGTTTGCCGAATCAGGGCGTGCGTCTGGCAACCGTTTGCTTGACGATCGGGCCAATCGTCTTTCTGTATCCGTACATTCAGAAGTTTTTTGTAAAAGGCTTAACGATCGGATCGGTCAAAGGTTAGGGCTAGTACATTATGAGGGATATCGATCCCCTGTGGAGGTTGTTACGAATGGCCAAATTCCTTAAATCAAGCATTTTGTTGCTTCTATTGGCGCTCGTTGTTACGGCATGCTCCGGCAAATCTTCGAACGAGTCCTCTTCTAGCGGCGGAGACAAAGGCGGAAGTACTTCCAAAGACCCCGTCACTTTAAAAATCGTAATGCCGGGCGATCGTCCTGCCGATATGGATAAAGTGATCGCGGAAATCGAGAAGCGTAACCAACCAACGCTGAACGTGAAGCTCGATATCGTATTCGCATCCTGGTCCGATATTCACCAGAAGACGCAAATTATGCTGACGAGCGGCGAGCCGGTGGACTTGATGTTTGACGCGCCTTGGATGCATATCGATGCGATGGCTTCCGCGGGATATTACGAGCCGCTCTCCGATTTGCTGAACGAGTACGGGAAAAACATACTGGCAGCTCGTCCGCAACAAATGTGGGACGCGAACAAAATCAACGGTCAAGTGCTCGCGATCCCGCTCGGCAACTCGTTCTACAAGCCGACGACGTACTATATTCGCAAAGATTTGAGGGAGAAGCTGGGCCTGCCTCCGGTGAAGTCGTACGACGATATTGTCGCTTTCGCAAGACAGGTGAAAGAGAAGTTCCCGGATATCGTTCCGATGACGCCGCAAACTCAAATTCCGATGTCTGAAGTGCACTTCCGGCTTGCACAGGGAACGGACGTCATGATGACGCCGATGCTGACCGATTTTATTTTGTACAGAGCGCCGAATTCTCCTAAAATTCGTAACATGCTGGACGATCCTAGCCCTGTGATCTGGAGCGCGATACAGAATGCACGGCAATTGTACGTCGATAAAATCATCAACCCGGACGTCATGGCGATCAAAGATCCGGACAACTGGGTAACGACGCACCCGACCGCCGTTTATTTGGCTACCGATTTCGGCTTGAAGGCCGATTTGGCGAAAAACCTGTTGTCCAATCTGCCAGGGTCCGCTTTGGAATCGTTTACGCTCTTCGATGCGACTCCGGGCAAAAATTCGTCGACATTTAAACAATGGAATTTCATGACCGTTCCGAAGTCGAGCAAACACAAGAAAGAAGCGATTCAATTCCTGGATTGGGCGAACGCTTCCCAAGATAACTACGACTTGCTCGCCTACGGCATCAAGGGCGTGAACTGGGAAGATGCCGGCAATCAACAATACAAAATGCTGACAGCCGATAAATATCCTTGGTTCCCGTACGACTGGATTTGGAATCCGACCTACGATCGTCAGGATGCCAACCAAGAGCCTGCCGCGGTTGAGTTGAACCGTTTCATCGGCAACGCCGATAACTTCCAGACCGACGTACTCACAGGCTTCAACTTCGATACAAGCGCCGTGCAGAATGAATTGTCGCAGTTTAACGCGCTGGAAAACCAATACTTGCTGCCGATCTATAACGGCACTGTGGACTTGGATACGTATTGGAAGGAATTTTCCGATAAAGCGGGTCCCGCACTCAAGAAAATTCAGGAAGAAGGGCAGAGGCAGATCGATGCCTTCCTGAAAAACAAGTCGTAATTCACCCGGGGGGAAGGGAATCTCATGCGTAAATATATCCGAGCGGAAGCCTATTTTCAGGCGTTTCTTATCTTGGCCATCGTATTTGCTATGACGGTCATTCCCTTCTCCCTCTACTTATCGCGCCAATATTCGGTATACGCTTCGCAAGAGCTCGAACGGAACGACAAGTATAAGCTGGAGCAAACGAAAGAAAATCTCGTTTCAGTCATAGACCGTTTGAAACAGATTACGCTCGGATTGTTCGAAGAGCCGGAAATCAGGAAGTGGATTCAACTTCGGAGAGAAGACCCGTTTGTGCTGAACGACGCTGTCCAACTACTGAAGAAAAGGCTCGTCACCGAGCCTTTCATCGAATCCGTCGTCTTGTATAACTCCCAAATCGAGCGGATGTTCGATTATAAGAGGGGCATGATTTCGAGAGCCGAGATGGAAAGCTTCGACAAGGAATCGCTTTTCCATGACGGCTCACCGAACTATTTCTGGATTACGAAGCACCGTTTCGGCGAGAAAGAGGGGCTTGCGATTACGCTGCCCTTCGGCAAAAGTAGCGGCATCGACAAAAGCTTCTTGCTCATATGGATCAATAACGAAGCGCTGCAGAAATCGCTCCTCGAGTTAAACAAGGACAGCGGCGTATACATTCAAGTGACAGACGGAGATGATCGGCCGCTGATCGGCCAATCGGATGAAGAACTGCTGCGCTTGCTGCGTGACAACGGTCATCGGTTGCGCCAGGATTCGATCAGAATGGAAGCGGGAGGAAGCGAATGGATCGTGTCTTATGACGCGGTTGGCATACAGGACTGGACGATTTATTACTCCACCAGGATGGACGATTGGTTCCGCAATGTGACTGCGTTTAAGCACAAAATTCTCTATTCCTTCATCGGGTTGCTTACATTGCTCATCGCCATCTTATTCTGGAATACGAGAAGAGTCCATCGTCCGATCAGCCTGCTGGCGAAGCAAATCTCGGGAAGACTCGGCCTTGCTGCGGAAAGCGGCTGGGGGCTGAGAAGTCTGCCAAACGCAGAGGTGCGTCAGATTCAGAACGGATTCGGTATTTTGTCCGAACGGATCGACCAACTGAACTCTTCCATGCAGGATCAGAACACGATCTTGAAAGAGGACTACTTGCGGGAATGGGTGCTTCAAGGGAAGTTGGAAGATGACATGCGCAGTCGATTGCAACAAATGAGCCCGCTGCCGAATTGCAACGAGCTTGTGCTTGTCGTCTGCAGAATCGATTCGTATGCCGCCTTGTCGGACAAATACGATTTTTCTTCCCGCAAAGTACTGAAAAGCACCATCGTCAACATCGCCAGCGAAACGATCGTACAGCGGGATTGGCAAATGGAAAGCATCGATTTCGGCGGTAATCATCTGGTGTTCCTCGTCGGCATCGGTTCGGACGATCGGCCGCAGGACCTTGTTCCTTATTTCGAAGAGATGAACGATCGCGTGTCGAAATGGTTGAAGCTGCGACTTACGGTTGGCATTAGCGACCGCAAAAGCGCGGATCACGATCTGAGGCTTGTGTACGAGAAGATCGTCCAGCTCGCGACGTTCAGCTTCATCGACGGGAACGGCCGGATTTATCAAGAGTCCGATTACGAGGGCGATGCATTCCTTTCCAGGCCGCTAACCGACGATACGATACCGCCTGAACTGATCGAATCCATTCGGCTCGGTCAGTCGGATAAGGCAAGACAGCTTCTTGATGAAGCGGGCAACAAGCTTCGGCGTCTGCATTATGACGAATGCAAGCTTCAGCTGACGTTCCTGATCTATAACTTGTATAAAATTTTTGGCAAAGTGATGTATTCGTCCAGCCTGAACGGCATTCGTTCGGAGTTGGACAGATTTAACACGCTTGACGAGGCGATGCATCAGTTAAAAGAAGATGTCGATTCGATTATCGGCAGCTTATATGAACGGCAAACGGGCGATCGGCAGGATGAGCGCGTGGAGGAAATGCTTCATTACGTGAAGGCAAATATCCACAATCCGATGCTGACGATCGAAGAGATTGCCAATCACGTCTCATTATCCGTCAATTATGCTCGGACACTGTTCAAAGAGCATACGGGCGCCGCATTGGCGGGATATATTTTGAACGAGCGAATCCATTTGGTGAAATATTTGCTGGTGCAAACCGATTGCACGATCACCGAGATTGCAATCCAGTCAGGCTTCCAGTCCAGAAGCACCTTCTTTACGGTGTTCAAGAAGGAAGTCGGGGTTACGCCGAGCGAATATCGTGCAAATTTGCGGGGAGGTAAGATGGCACATGGGTAAAACGATCAACGTCATCGTCATTTTCGCGCACCCGGACGAAGGCGAGAAATACGCGGGAGGGCTGTCCGCTATGTTCGCGGAGTTGGGCCATAGGGTGAAGTTTCTGTCGTTAACGAACGGTGACGGCGGGCATTATCGCTTAAGCGGTCAGGATCTTATTGAGCGCAGAGCGGGGGAGGCGATCGAGGCGAAAAATCGACTCGGCCTTGCCGAATATGAAATTTTGGATTGCCCGGACGGTGCGCTTATGCCCACGCTTGAGCTGCGCTACGAGATCATCAAGCAAATCCGCGAATGGAAAGCCGATATCGTCATTACTTTCCATCCCGAAGGAGGCGCCCATGCCGATAATCGGTATGCTGGGCTCGCGGTCAGCGATGCCGCTCCCTTCGTCGCGCGCGTCCCGAACGTCGTGCCGGAAGTCGAATGTTTGGACAAAGCGCCGATATTTCTGCTCATGCCGGATTACTCGATGAAAAAACGCTACAAAGCGGATGTCGTCGTCGGGATCGATGCGGTGCTGGAGAAGAAGTTGCTCGGATGCGATGCGCATTATTCTCAATTTTTCGAATATCAGCCATGGTCGAAAGGCCTCACCGTTCAGGAACTTTCCGACTGGCAGGAACGCCGCGAGATTCTTATGAAAGATATTTCCGAATTTATTCATGTCGCGGACGAGATGAAGCCTGCTCTTGAAAAGTATTATGGCAAAGAAAGAGCAAACGAATTCCAGTACGCCGAGCCTTTCGAGCTCGCGAAATACAATTCGGACGGTGCTGAAAGCCGGGTAAGGGCATTATTCCCGATGTTCGAGCATCGAGGGGGAGTAGAGAGTCAATGAGTGATCCGATTCGAGTGATCGTAATTGGAGCGCACCCGGACGAACCGGATGTTTATGCTGGCGGGACGGCTGCGTTGTTCGCGGAGATGGGGCATAAGGTCAAATTTCTTTCCTTAACGAACGGGGATGCGGGACATTCCCGGATGAAGGGGAAAGAGCTTTCGGAGCGCAGAGCGCGCGAGGCGCAGGAGGCGGCCAAACATCTCGGGATCGAGGAATACGAAATTTTGGACAATCACGACGGGGCGCTCATGTCGACTCTGGAGCTTAGGCAAGAAGTCATTCGGCGAATCCGCAATTGGAAGGCGGATGTTGTCATCGCGTTCCATCCGGATGGATGCACGCACACGGACAATCGGTATGCGGGACGAATCGTGGCCGACGCCTCGGCTTTCGTCGCGAAAGTGCCTAATATCGTTCCCGACACGCCGAGTCTGGACAAAGCACCGTTGTTCCTTCTTATGCCGGACTATTCGATGCGGAACCGTTATCGCGCGGACATTGTCGTGGATATCGGCCCGGCTCTGGAGAAGAAGCTGTTAGCCTGCGACGCTCATGCGACGCAATTTTACGAGTTCGCCCCGCACGAGAAAGAAATGAACGATACCATTCCGCAAGACTGGGAAGGCAAACGAGAATTCCTGCTTCGCGGTTGGGCGGCATTCATGGACGTATCGGACGAGATGAAGCAGGCGCTTCGCCAAGGATACGGATCGAGCCGGGCGGAGGCGATTCGCTACGCTGAACCTTTCGAATACGCCTCTTACAATGTCGGGCCGCTGACAGATGAACGAAGGCTCGCTTTGTTCCCGATGATTCGCAGCAATAGCTAGATTCAATTCAGAACCTGCTCTGTTCGTGGAGCAGGTTTTTTTGTTGCCGGTCAGCAGGCTTTTCGGTTACGTCGAGATCGTCGGTCATTTTATGATTCACATTATTTTGGTGCTCTTTATAATCGAAGGCGTAAGCTTCTATAAGCCGCCCGTCGAGATGCACAAGACGAGAGTGGACCGAATCGTATTCGTGGCGCTGAACTTCTTACTTGTTCTGGCAACGTTTCTGTTGATCTATTATCGATTTGCCTGAACCGACCGACGCCGAAAGGCGAAGCTTTCCGCCCCGACTCGGATGAACGTGATGAGAATGAGTGCCGCCGCGGTGGCGACATAGCTCCATCGAATGGCGGGCAAGCTCGTGTCGGTGCCGGAGGCGAGTCCGTGCGCAAGCGCAAGGAAAAATGCAGGATAGCCGGCCATATGGAGAAAGAGCCATACCCGCTTCGCGAGAAACATGCGGAAGTCCGTTGTGACGAGTACGAGAACTAAGCAGTAAAAGGAAAGAGAACCTAATCCGTACGCGATGCGGTGATCCGGGTAAGAGAACGGAATGAGCAGTTGCCCCCAAGTGAACGGAGAATAGCGGTCGATTGCGAGAATGAGAATATGTGCGAGCGCAAGGAGCATGCCCGCTCCTTGCGTTTTGGCATGCCAGAAATAGGTGCGCTTCTTCCAATTCCCCTTTAATTGAGGGATACCGTAGACGATGCCGAGCATGACGCCAAGAAACAAAAATCCGTAAGCAAGCAAACCGGCGACTCTCGTAATCGTCCAAGTGGGCAGTTCTAATAAAATGTCCGTCATGATCGCTTCTCCTCCCATCGGACGCTGGAGCCGCGTCCCCTCCATATTGTTGTCGTCCGGTTGTTGAGCGCTACGCACACGTCATACTCCGGAAAAGCTTGCTTAACCCACGTCTCCCCGTCCGCGGAGCCGAGGATACATATGGTCTTCGCGACGATCTCCGCATCCACGGCCGATGCGCCGACAACAGTGCATTGCAGCACGTCGCTATTAGCCGGCATGTCAGTCCGCGGGTCAATCAAGTGGTGCATCGTGCCGGATGAGCTCGTCCATCTTCTACGTGTCGTGCCGGAGGTCGCCGCTGAGCCGTTGCCGATTATGGCGGAAGCCAATATCGCTTTGCCGTTTTCTTCGTCTGACGACCATGGCGAGTCGATATCGATCTGCCAGTTCGGCAGATCGTCTTGACCCCAGCCCCATACTCGCAAATCCCCTCCAGCATTCACATGGCCTGAAGAACAACCGCTTGAACGGAGCATGGCTGCGATTCGATCGACGGCCCATCCTTTGACAACTCCGCCGAGATCGATACGCGTGCCGCGAGTCAGTCGAGCCAACCGCAGCAGCGGATACGTCTTCCATCTTTGCCGCACAGTGTCGGTCGACACTCCCGTCGGGGCACGATGGATTGTTCCTGACGTTGAATTCAACCTGTCGGCGGTTTCGCCGATATGCTCGAAGCTGGCCGAATAGCCCGAGCGCTCCAAAGCATTCAAAATGCAAGGATTGTAAATACCATGCGTCAGCCGTCGATATTCCATCGCATGTCCGAGCACTTCTAACATAACAGAGGATACGGCGACGGGAAGTCCGTGCGCCCCGTTCAGTTTGCTTAACTCACTGTCATCGTTAAACCTGCTGAAGCGCTGCTCGATGGAATGAAACCATTCGCGGATGATCATTCGTGTCGGTTCCGCCATAGAGGGCTGCTCGCAAAGAAGAGTGACTTCGATGTCGGTGTTCATCGCACGAAATTCATCTCTTATCGTATGTGTCATTGTATTGCGCTCCTTCAGGATTGCCGTGTTCTGGAGCGGAAGCCGGAATCCCCGTTTTCCTGACTAGACGAGGCGGGAGTTCGGTAACTGTTGTCGGAGCGTTGCCTTCTCATACTGAACCCGGACCCGGAATCTGTATCGGGAGGAACGTCTCGAACAGTTGGTTCTTGCTGGATGCGATTTGAATCGCTAACTTCCGATGATAGAGGCTGATTCGTGTTCACCGGGAACGAGCCGCTTGTTCGCGCTTGTTCGAATATCAGCGCGACAGACAGCGTAGCCCCCAACGTTATCGCCCACTTTTTGAGCTGTTTTTTCACGTTTGCACGCATATTCACGTCTCCTTCGACGGCTGTTTGTGAGTAGATCTTATGAAAAGTATAAAAAAGCATGATGAAAGCAACATGAGGGGAAACTGAAAGATTACTGAAGGTTTGGGCGCTACGGGGCTTGGCCGGGCGATACAGAAGAGTGAAGTAAATCAATTGAACAATCGTTCGAAAAATTGTCGATAATTTGCAAACGGATGCGATATCCTTTATATTTTACTAATCGAACGATCGTTCAATAAGAGAAAGATATTTGCAAACTAAGGAGTGGAGACGAAGTGAAGAGTGTCATCGGATTTTCGTTGAAAAACAAATTTGCTTTATGGATGATCACGGTCATCGTCGTTGTGGCCGGCTTGTACTCCGGCATGACGATGAAGCAGGAAAGCTTGCCTAACTTGAGCTTTCCGTTCCTCAGCGTAACGACCGTCTATCCGGGTGCGACACCTGACGCGGTCGTGAAGAATATTACGTCGCCGCTAGAGAAGAGACTTCAAAATATCGAAGGCGTCAAAAACATCAACTCAACGTCGATGGAAAACGTCTCTTCGATTTTTATCGAATATGATTTCGGGCAAGACATGGACGCGGCCGTGGCTCAGCTCCGCGAAGCGGCGGCGAGTGTCACGTTGCCGGATGGAGTTAAAGCGCCTAACATCTCGAAATTCAGTTTTAATTCCTTCCCGGTTATCTCGCTCAGCGCATCTGGACAAGGCAATCTCGAGAATTTGACGAAAATCGTCTCGGAGGAAATTCAGCCTGCGCTCGAAGGTGTCTCAGGCGTCGCTTCGGTGCAGATCGCCGGACAATTTGTTCAAGAGGTTAGCTTGAAGTTCGATCAGGCGAAGCTCGCTGGACTTGGGCTGACAGAAGATCTCGTAAAAGGGATCGTACAGGGCTCCGCGCTGAAAGTGCCGCTCGGTTTGTTCCAACTCGACAAAACGGAGAAGTCCGTCGTTGTCGACGGCCACGTGACGACAATCGAAGATTTGAAGAACATCGTTATTCCCGTTATGCCTTCCGCGCAAGGCGGCAAAGCTGCCGGGCCTGTGAAGCTTGGCGACGTCGCCGACATCGTCATGTCCGGCAAGGCGCAATCGATCTCCCGCACGAACGGCGCGGAGTCGATCGGCATCCAGGTCGTTAAGGCGAACGATGCCAACACGGTCGATGTTGTTAACGGCGTTAAGAAAGAAGCGGACAAGCTGAAGGAGAAATACAAAGACCTGAAGCTGGATATTATGCTCGACCAAGGCAAGCCGATCGAGAAATCGGTCGAAACGATGCTCAGTAAAGCACTTTTCGGCGCATTGTTCGCTGTAATCGTTATTCTGTTGTTTTTGAGAAACATCCGTACGACTCTAATTTCCATCGTATCCATTCCATTGTCGCTCGTCATTGCAGTGCTCGTGCTGAAGCAATTCGACATTACGCTGAACATTATGACGCTCGGCGCTATGACCGTTGCGATCGGTCGGGTCGTCGACGATTCGATTGTCGTCATCGAGAATATTTACCGTCGCATGTCGCTTGCGGGCGAGAAACTTAAAGGACGCGAGCTCGTGCTCGAAGCGACACGGGAGATGTTCTTACCGATCATGTCGTCGACGATTGTTACGATTGCCGTGTTCTTGCCGCTCGGACTTGTCAGCGGTATGGTTGGACAAATTTTCTTGCCGTTCGCGCTCACGATTGTGTTCGCATTGATGGCATCGCTGCTGGTGGCCGTTACTGTTGTGCCGATGCTTGCGCATCAGATGTTCAAGAACGGTATTAAGGCCGGTAAGGGCCATGATCACGATGAGAAACCGAGAAGATTGGCCAGAGGGTATCGCGGTTTGCTGAACTCGGCGTTAAACCATAAAATCATTACCCTCGTCATCGCGTTCGCGCTTCTTATCGGCAGCTTGTTCCTGGTGCCTTTGATTGGCGCCAGCTTCTTGCCAGAGCAAGAAGACAAATACGCGATGGTGACCTATACGCCGGAACCGGGCGACCGCGTCGAAGATGTCGAGCAGAAGGCGCTTATCGCGGAGAAGTACCTTCGGGAATTTCCCGACGTCACCAGTCTACAATACTCGGTCGGTGGAGAGAACCCGCTGCAGCCGGGGCCTTCCAAGAACGGATTGTTCTACATGCAGTTTAAGGAAGATACGAAACATTTTGCGGATAAGAAAAAGGAACTCATCGAAGGGCTGCACAAAGCCGTTCCGACCGGTACATGGGCAGAGATGAATCAAGGCGGCGGGCTTGGCGGAAGCAGCTTCAGCTTAAGCGTATTCGGGGACAATCTCGAAGACATGACGCCGGTCGTGAACCAGATCGCCGACTTGATGAAGGCGGATTCCGCTTTCGAGAAAGTCGATACGAGCTTGTCGAAGACGTATGAGCAGTATACGATCGTTGCCGATCAGGCGAAGCTGAGCCAATACGGCCTGACCGCAGGTCAAATAGCGATGACTTTGAGCCCTCAGCGGGCAAGACCAGTATTGACGCAAGTTGTGGAACAAGGCAAAACATACGATGTGTACGTGGACGTCGACAAGGCGGCTTACAACAGCATCGATGATATTTTGAACCAAAAGATCAAATCCCCGATCGGCGTCGAAGTTGCCATTCGCGATGTCGCGAAGGTGGAGGAAGGCACGTCGCCGAACTCGATCGCTCGTCAGAACGGCAAGATGGTCGTCAATGTGACGGCGAAAATTACGCAATCGGACGTGGCAAAAGCGTCGAGCACTCTGAAGGAGAAAGTCGACAAGCTTAACGTTCCGTCTTCCGTCGAAGTGAAGTTCGGCGGCGTCACCGAGCAAATTAACGAGACGTTCACGCAGCTCGGCTTGGCGATGCTCGCGGCGATCGCAATCGTATATCTCGTGTTAGTACTGGCGTTCGGGGGAGGACTTGCGCCGTTCGCGATCATGTTCTCGCTGCCGTTCGCGATTATCGGCGGATTGGTTGCCTTGTACGTGACAGGCGAGACGCTGAGCGTATCCGCGCTGATGGGCGCGCTTATGTTGATCGGTATCGTCGTCACGAACGCGATCGTACTCATCGACCGCGTCATTCACAAGGAACGCGACGGCATGACAACGCGCGAGGCATTGCTTGAAGCGGGCGGTACGCGTCTGCGTCCGATTCTGATGACCGCGCTTGCCACGATCGGGGCGCTGCTGCCGCTGGCATTCGGATTCGAAAGCGCAGGTATCATCTCGAAGGGGCTTGGCGTGACCGTTATCGGCGGACTGATCAGCTCCACGCTGCTGACGCTGCTCATCGTGCCGATCATTTACGAATTGCTCATGAAAATGAGACGGAAACCGAAGAAAGCGGCGGTATAATCGAGGTAGCCGATTCGACGGGAGAGCGGGGCGTTCGGTTTGCAGGATAAGAAAAAACAAATTCTCGACGCGGCGATCAAATGTTTCGCCCGCAAAGGGTTTAATGCAACGTCCATTCAAGAAATCGTGGACGAACTGGGGATGGCGAAAGGTTCGATTTATTTTTACTTCAAATCGAAGGAAGAGCTGTTCGTTTCCGTTATCGAGTATTACGGCGAAATGCTGTTCGAGCAAATGGAGGAACTGCCCGGTGAAGCCGGGCTTCCCCCGCGCGAGAAGCTCGCGACGCAGATCGAACGGCAGTTCGGCTTCATCCGAGAACATCTGGATTTCATGCGAATGTTGATGAAGGAACCGCTAAGCGGCCTGCAGCCGCAAATCCGCGAGAAGTTCCTGCAGCTTCGGGTAAGAGGGAAGCTGTGGAATTTGCAACATCTCAGCGCGATCTACGGAGACTCCGTCGATCGTTATCTCGGCGATGCGTCCGCGCTTATGTCGGGGATCGTCGGCCCTTACTTTGAGGCGATTTTGTTCGAGGAGGAAAGCTTCGACGATCGGGGCTTGGGCAAGTTTCTGACGGGTAGGCTGGACGACATGATTGTGGGGATGAAGCGTGACGGACATCCCCCGATCCTGCCCTCCGCGAACTTGAGCCGACTTCGCGAAATGGCGGGAATGGGCGCGGGGAAAGACAAAGGCGGTGCCGCTGGCATCGTGCGTGAATTGATCTCGGAGGCGGCATCAGACCCGTCGCGCTGGGACGATGGGGTTTACGCGGATTTAATGGGAGCGTTAACGGCATTAAAGGAAGAGGCCGAGCGACCATCTATCCGTCATCCTTTGATGTACAAGGCGATGATCGCCTTGACGAGACAGCTTGGCCCTGCGGAATGGAATGAGCGGCTTACGGTATTGGAGCGGTCAGTCTAACGGAAGATGATGTTTAAGTTCTTCTAAATTTTGCGTTCCCATGTCCAATTGCCCTGCGAAGTTGTGTATAGTTAGAAGGAATAGCTATGACAGCTTCAGGGCTTGGGGGGAAACATATGTACTGCGCTGAATGCGGAGAGAAGCTGGTTGTTTCCGCGATTGCATGTCCGAGCTGCGGCACGGAAATCAAATCGAAACCGCCAGCGGAAGAGGCGATTTTTGAATTTGCACCTGCACCGGTCGCCGCCGCGTTCGATTCGCCGGCTTCCGATCCGGACCCGTTCGCGGGATTGCCTCAAGGAAGAACGTTCAGTTTGTCGACACGAGCGAAAGTGTTGATTTTAGTGCTGCTGGCCGTTGGGGCCGCTCTGTATCTTGTCCTGAAGTTTGCAGGCGGAGGAGGCGGAACGCAATCGACGCCGGAAGGCGCGGTGAAAGGCTTCATCAAGGCGGCTCAGGCGGAGAAAGCCGAGAAGATGGTTGCCTATGCTTGGTGGGCGGAAAGTTCGGACGTGCGTAAGCAGGAAATCATCAAGCGATACGAAGAGATGTTTGAGGCGGACACGTTAAAGATTCACGATTATGAAATCTTGAGCGTCAAGATGGAGGAGAATTACGCTACGGTGGAATATAGCATGCGAGTCAGCCAAGATCATACCGAACAAACGCTCAAAGAATCGTTTCAGCTAGCCAAACATGACGACAAGTGGTATTTAGACGTGTTCTAACAACAAGCAACCCCCGGTGCCTTCTCTCGGAAAAGGCGACCGGGGGTTGTGCGTTATTATGATTTAATCCGATTAAGAGACTGTCGATTAATTTAAAGCCTACGACTTAATTTGAGTAACGGCCTGCAATGAGTCTCTTCCGGGAGTGAGATGTTCGAATTTTTCGAGCAACGGCCTGCAGCGAATCTCTTCCGGGAGCGGGATGTTCGAATTTTTCGAGCAACGGCCTGCAGCGAGTTCCTTCCGAGAGCGAGATGTTCGAATTTTTCGAGCAACGGCCTGCAGCGAGTTCCTTCCGGGAGCGAGATGTTCGAATTTTTCGAGCAACGGCCTGCAGCGAGTCTCTTCCGGGAGCGGGATGTTCGAATTTTTCGAGCAACGGCCTGCAATGAGCCCCTTCCGGGAGCGAGATGTTCGAATTTTTCGTGCAACGGCCTGCAATGAGCCCCTTCCGGGAGTGAGATGTTCGAATTTTTCGAGCAACGGCCTGCAATGAGCCCCTACGGATGTGGCTCCGAGCAGGGAATTGCTATCGAATCAATCGAGCAGCTCGACGTTCATCCACAGCGCCAGCGAAGCTCCTGGCTCGATAGACAGCAGCCCTTTCTTGTCGTTAAGCGCTTCGTTCAGCGCCGTCCAAGGTTCGACGCAGACGAACGGCTTGCCTGCGACCGACCAGAGCACGACGTAGCGGAATTGCTCGCTGTAGGTCAGGCGAACGTGGTGTTTCCCGACGAGCGGGAACGTAATCTCGGCTTTGTTTGCATCCAGAAGCGCGGCTGATTCGACCATGTCTTCGAGACGCAGCGTGCCGTCAAAAGGTTTCTCCTGCTTGTCGTTATAGTCGAGCATACGCGTGGCGTCGGTGCCGTAAGTCAAGTTTTTCCCTTCGGTGGCGAAGTACGGGTGGAAACCGGCGACCATCGGCATCGGTTTGTCCGACCGATTACGGTATTGCTGTTCGATCGACAGAACGCCATTCTTGAGCCGGTACGTGAACTGTAGCTCGAAGTCGAAAGGGAACGCTGCACGTGTCTCTGCGTTGGCGGAAAGGGCAATAGTCACGTAAGCGGCACCGTCTGTACCCGTCTCGACAACTTCCCAAGGTAGAATGCGAGCGACGCCGTGATTTTTCATCCGGTACGTCTCGCCTTCCCATTCGTACTGTCCGTTTACGAGTTGACCCGCGATCGGGAACAAGATGGGGATGCCGCCGCGAATGTTCGCTTCGGGGTTCAGGAACGTTTCCTTGTCCAAATAAAGCGTCTCGATGCCGTGAAGACGGCAGCCGATTACGATACCTCCGCGCTCCGGGCATACGATCACCGAAGAATCGGTATCCCGTTCAATCAGTTCATATAGCGGGTAGCCGTCCGTTGTGCGCTGAATGGCATAATTAGTCGTAGCAGTCAATGTAGTACCTCCAGGTTATGTCGAGTGTGAGCAAAATCGGGCTTTTTAAACTACCTCTATTATAGCAATATTTATTGAACCGCCAATCGCAAGCCGATATAGTGTAGAAGAAGAGCGGAGGTGGGGCCATGACGCAGCCTGTAGCTGGCAAAAGAATCGTCGTCCGTTACGAGCCGGATGGCGTTCGTACGTTCGAAGACGATGTGGCGACGGAATGGCCGGTGACGATCGTCTTGAACGGCGAAGAGTTCGCGACGCTTGTCTGTTCTCCGGAAGAGGTTGAAGACTTAGCGGTCGGATATATGGCGTCCGAAGGCGTGCTAGCGGATATCGCTGCGCTCGAAGATCTATCTTACGACGATCGCACAGGGACGGTATATGTGGAAATTGCCGGAGTCGATTCTTGGTTAATAGACAGCGGCTCCAAGAGGGTGCTCACGTCTTGCTGCGGCAAGAGCAGGCAAGGATTTGTTTTCTATGCCGATATGAGAACGGCGCGCGAAATAGAGTCGCGACTTATTAAACTGACGTACGATAGTTGCTTAAGCATGATGCGTGCGATGGAATCGAAGTCGGGTTTATTTAAAGCGACGGGAGGCGTTCATAATGCGGCGCTTTTCCATGCGGACGGCACGCTGCTGCTCGCGCGAACGGATATCGGTCGGCACAATGCAATAGACAAGCTGTATGGATATTGTCTGCGCAACGGGGTTTCGATGGCGGATAAAGTACTTGCGTTCAGCGGCAGGGTGTCGTCCGAAGTGCTGCTGAAGGCGGCGAAAATGCGCTGCGAAACGTTATTGTCCAAGTCGGCGGTGACAGATCTGGCGATCAATCTGGCTGAAGATCTCGGCATTACGATCGTCGGATTTATAAGGGGCGGAGCAATGAATGTTTATTCGCATGCGGATCGAATTACGGTGGGTGAATAGGTCATTTCCTGGGAAATGCTGTCGAATTGACGAAATCACGCAACAAGACGTCGATTCGCAACGTATAAAAGAGGTACGATTCGAAGTTGAAGGAGCGTGGACGCGATGACGTCACTGCCGCCAAGAAACGTCGCGGTGTCGACGCAGGGCAGGCCGCCCGGGATGCCGCCTCGAGCTCAGCGCAAATCAGTTGCTGGCGCGAAAGCTAAAACGAGAAAACCCGTCCTTTGGGTACTTTTTAAATTAATCTTTTTTACCGGTCTCTTGTTCTGTATCTTATTTGCCGGTTGGTTTTACCTGACGCCGTCCGGTTATCAATATCGATACATGCTTGCAGATTCGATCATTACGACTCAGCACAGGGAATGGGCAAAGTATATTATTGGCGAGAAAGCGCTCCGCGAGCGGGTCGCGCAATACGCGAACCGGTTCGAGCAGATGGGCGAGGAACGGGATCAGCATACGATTACCGGAGTTCCAACTGACGAAGGCAAAACCGACGAACAGCCAGACGCCGGGAAGCTGACGACAGTCGAAGAAGTGGATGGAGAAGGTTTTCATGGCTTTCTGCTGACGGTCAAAGATCCGAAGAAGATCAGGCTCGTCGTGACGAACCGTGTCGGCCGCGGAGAGAAAATTACGAGTATGGTGAAGCGCACGGGCGCGATCGCCGGCGTGAACGCGGGCGGTTTCGCCGACCCGAACTGGAAAGGCAACGGATTTAAGCCGATCGGGCTTGTGATTAGCAATGGCAAAATTTATTATGACGGGCTCGGCGGCAAAAAAAGCGTGCAAATCGTAGGTATCGACAAGCAAGGTAAAATGCTTGCGGGCAAATATTCGATCAAGGAATTAATGGATCTGGGCATATCCGAAGCGGTCAGCTTCTCGCCGCGTATTATCGTTAACGGCAAAGGGTTGATCAAAAACCGGGCGGAAGGCTGGGGCGTCGCTCCTCGTACCGTTATGGGACAACGGGAGGATGGGTCGATTCTGTTCCTGTTGATCGATGGTCGTCAGCCTGGCTACAGTATCGGGGCGACCCTGTACGATGCACAACAGATTCTGCTCGAGCACGGCGCCGTTATCGCGGCGAACTTGGACGGCGGTTCGTCGACAGTGCTCGTCGACGAGAAAGGTACGATCGTGAACAAGCCGTCTTCGTCTGCAGGAGAACGGTACTTGCCGACCGGATTCCTCGTGTTCGAAAACCCCGATGCCGTGCAAGTGCCGAACATCTGGGCGGGCATGAAACCGGCTGAGATCGACGGGGGCAAATGGTAAAATCGCAAAAGCTGCATTGGCGCCTCGCCTTAAGGGACGCTGATGCAGCTTTTTTTCGTTCTAATACATCATAAAACCGAGCGGGCCGTTCTCGTCGATCATGTCCTGAATTTCGTATACGGAAATGGGGAAGTATGGGAATCCCCAAGCGTACGGTACAATCGCGTACAGCGGGAAATAGATGACGAGCGATTTGTCGGCGATATAGAAGTCTTGATCAGGCGTAATGCCGGGGTATTCGACGAGCAGCGGAAGCTGACGGGCTTTGATCTGCGCCTGGATGATCGCGTTAAGCCGCGTTTGATAGTTGCTATTCGGCTTGAATAGCTCGCTGAGCTTGTAGCTTCTGCCGGTATTGGCATCGAAGGTGAGCGACTTCTGCATCGTATTGCCGTGCGCACCTCCGGTGAACACGTAGTTCAGGAGGGACAGGCTCAAGACGCCTCGCTGGTTCGACTTGATTTCGAATGTTCCGTCCATCTGCTGAATGTCGTTGCCGGGGAAACCTTGCTCCTTTAACAGCTGCCTGCTGGAGGTAGCGATCGCTTTGTTCATTTTCTCCTGCGCCTCGCGCGTCGTCCCGCCGTTCACGTATGGAACATGGATTTTGACGTTTTTGGCGGTCATCGTACGGACGCGGATCGGCAGCATTAACGTTTGGGCGTTCATTCTCATTCCCCTTCGCTGGGCGCACTGAAATAGGCTTTCGTCCTCCCAGTCTATGCAGTGGCGGAAAGTTCCGTTCTCGCGAAGTATCGGGAATGAGATCAGTTCGGGTAGGGGGTTACGTGACGATCATGTCTTTCAACCAGATCACGGCTTGCGTCCGATCGTTCGTTCCGACTTTATCGTAAATGGCGCTGATGTAATTTTTGACCGTTCCTTCGCTCATAAAAAGCAGCTGGGCAATTTCCCGGTTCGTGCGTCCTTCGACCATCAAGGCGATAATGCTCATCTCCCGGTTCGTGAATTTCAAGTCGGATGCTCTCCCTCTGACGTTCGGAGGAGGAGGCACGCGGCCGGGAGTGGAAGAGGCGAGTCGCGCGGCCAGCTTGGCGGCGATGGCAGCAGGGAGCATAATGTCGCCGCGGGCGGCGTCCCTGATCGCTTGCAGCAGCTTTTCCGTAGGGATGTCCTTCAGCAGGAAACCGACGGCTCCAGCAGCAAGCGCTTCGACGATGTAATCGTCTTCGTCGAACGTCGTCAGCATGAGCGCTTTTGTGCGTGGGAATTCGGTGCGCAGCTTCTTGACCGCTTCGATGCCGTTCATGACGGGCATGCGGATATCCATCAAGACGAGGTCGGGATCGTATTCCGCGACGAGTCGGCATGCCTCTTCGCCGTCCCCGGCGGTTGCGACGACTTCGATGTCGTCTTCCAGTTGAAGAATCGTTTGCAATCCGTCCCTCATCAACGATTGATCGTCCGCGATCAATATTTTCAGCATTGGCGCATATCCCCTTTCTTCTTTACATTATAGAGTAACTGGAGGATTTGACCAGAGCCGCCTTCGTTCGACATTCGTTACGTTCGTGACGGGATCAGTGACACGGGTCACTGGTCATATGACCCACTGAAACGGTACGATAGGTTCATCGGTCGGGACAAGCGACGTCCCGCGTTGAAGGAGTGATTCGAATGATTATTATGCATACGAACGAATGCCGCCCTGGCATGAAGCTGGGCCGGTCGATTTATACGGAACAGGGTCATGTGCTGGCGGGACGCGGATTCGTGCTGACGGAGCATGCGATCAAAAAACTTCAACAGCTGGGATTGCCGTATTTGCATATCGAAGAACTGGGTACAGAAGACATCGCCCCGGATCAAGCAATTCGTGACGAGACGATTATCGTGATTCACGGTGCATTGACTCATGTCATGGACGAACTGGTGGGCGGGACGAATGATAAGCTGTCGCAAAGCGTCGTTCGCTTCTGCCACGATGCATCCAAAATTCTTGTGGACGATCTCAAATCGCGGCGTAACAGCTTGTGCATGCCCGTACATCTGACGACGACAGTGGCTGACGGGGACAAACAGCATTTTCTCGAACATGCGATGAATGTCGGCGTATGCGCGACCCGGCTCGGCATTGAGGAAGGACTCGTCGGCGAAGAACTTCAGGCGCTGGCAATGGGGGCTATGCTTCATGACGTAGGCCGACTTCTGTTGCCGGACGGATTGCGCGCCCGCATCACGAGCAATGACGGTACGTATAGATCACACGCGGAGCTCGGGTTTAAGCTGCTGCGTGACAGCGGGTTTCCGTTAACGACCGCGCACTGCGCACTGTTCCATCATGAAAGAATGGATGGCAGCGGATATCCTTTCGGACTCGAAGGCCGCAAAATCCATCCGCACCACCAATGGATCAGCATTTTCGATATGTTCGACACGTTGGTGAACGGACGCGAAAGCGGGATGCCGATGCTTCCGCACGAAGCGCTTGAAGTGCTCTATGGAGGCGCCGGTTCGTTGTACGATACGGATAAAGTGTGTCGTCTGCGAGACAATATGGCACTGTTCCCGCGCGGAACGACCGTTCGTCTGAGTACGGGCGAGCTCGGCGTCGTGTCTGCTCTTCACTCGGACATGAAACAGCGGCCGATCGTGCGCGTCATCCGCACGGCCGACGGTCGGTTGCTTCCTCAGCCGTACGAGGTTGATCTGAAGCGCCAGCTCGACTTAATGATCAGCGGACTCGGCACCGACAAAGCCGCAGCCGAGACGACAGCCCAAGCCGCAGCATCCGCGCAGGAGCTTCTGGAGCGACGATCGAACAAAGTGTTTCACGTTGTGTAAATGAAAGTTCAAAAAGTTCGGTCTTCAGCACCGAGAAGGTTGAAAGAAGCTAGGGAATGAGGAGCGGAGCGTAGGAGAGCTTTCGTGAGCACCGGAAGTCCCGGCTGAATTCAAGATTCGACGTCGAAATAGCTACCCTGAATGACTTCGTGATCAAAAGCGGACTTTTTGAACCACCTCTATAAGTGGCGAGAATGTGAAACCATAAAATACCATGGCGAAATGCGTTGACTTTTGTCCCCGCATTGACTATTATAATAAAGGATTTGCTGATGTAGCTCAGCTGGTAGAGCAACGCATTCGTAATGCGTAGGTCGGGGGTTCGAATCCCTTCATCAGCACCATTTAATAAATCCTTTAATTACGCGCTCCCGGGAACCCGGGGCGCGTTTTTGCGTTGTAGAACTCCAGTTTACGATTTCGTCCAGTCGCATAGATAAATTTTATCCGATTAAAAAACACCGAAAAAACTGAGCGTTGTTCCTTCTGAGGAAATAAAATGGAGATGAATATATAAAACAACTCAATAGGGTAAGGAGACGCTCACATGAGTTCCATACAACGGAAGGGGAAACTTGGACAGACAACAGGATTGGATAGAATAGCATCAAAAGCACGAGAAGATACGAAGCTTCAGTTTACTTCTCTCACCACCATATTTCTAAGGAACGGCTAAAAGATTGCTTGCAGCACATTCCCAAACGAACGACACCCGGCGTGGATGACAGGGCTGTTATAGATTATCCTTGAAGGAAGTAAAGTCTGCAGAAGCGATTATGGTCTCAGTTCTAAAAACTTTGCCAGGGTCTGGTGAGACCGAGGGATGAGAAAGACGAGATTCACCGACAAGCCGATGTCTTACGGGCCTTGTGTCCGAATAAATACAAAGAGCCTTCCTAATGAAGCGAAGGCTCTTTTCTTTACGATGCTCTTTCGGCCGAAGAGTCATTGTCCTCGGGCCTCAAAAAGTGAATCGAGAGTTTTGCGAGCAAAAGGTAATACCCAAAATCGTTTAACGAGCGGATACGTTCGATTTGGCCTGCCTCGATTAATTTCCTGAGTAAAGTTGTGTTGAAAGAGGAGATTACTGAGAAGTCAACCACGTATTCTCTTCCTTTGTGCTCAAACAGAGGAAGATACATAAAGCCAGTGATGACTTGATTTCTAATATCCGTTGGATTGAGTCCTGCTTCAACAAGAACATCAAGCGGGTGAGCAACAGCAAATTTAACATGTTGGTCTCTGTCGAAATCGCATCCACATGTCAGAAGCATACCGATACTGTCATCAAAAGATGCTAGCTCCCCTTCGTCATTGACATAAGGAAGGACTAGATTTGTAAATATATCACCTTGTGAAGGTAACCCCAATAATGAAGTGCGGAATATGTCAAGGTGTGGACGATTCCTGCTCTTGAGCTCCTTTTCTAAAGCTCTATATGCATTAGAGGCGGTGTCAGGATCTATGGAAGGGAATATTTCTTGGACGAGATCAATAAATTCCCTCATAGGTTATACAACTTCCTTTTTACAGAGCTTTGCTTCTTTAACACTTGACTGTGCATTATTTTCTCGTCTGGAGTAAGTGGACGAGAGCCCTCGAAAAGAGAGTCCACAACATGATTCCAGCCGGGTCTTTCGCTTTGACCTCGAGCTTCACGAGCTGATGGTGTCTTTTTCATGGCACTCCCCCCATTCCCATCAGATAAAGGGCGACTTCTTTCATTATAATCCAGTACTACGTAACTTAGTATTGGATTTTCGTTGGAATTGTAACCGCTTGTCCCCTTCTGGATCAGAGGCAAAATTCTCACTCCGGTATTACCTGGGCCTCTTGGGCCCTCAGTCACACTGGAGTCGATAACGTATGAGAAGTTTTGCTGAGCGATCGTTTGAGGTACCACATACGAACCAACGGCGATAGCGCTTGCGACAGCTAGGTTAGGAAGACCTCTGAAGACAGGTGTCCTAATCGGAGTTACCGATGTGTTTACAGTGGTTGGCAGGCCGTCAATGACGACTTTGAGGGTGCTTGACATGTCATTCTTTCCCCCAGACATGTATTGGATAGGTGCCAATAAGCACTCCGTCAAATAAGAACTTAGTGTGGTATATCCCATTTGATCTTAATGGGACGTTTCTGAAATCAATTGAGAATGTTGCTCCTCTCAATTCCGGGGGGAGAGTTGTTGGTATTTCTGGAAAAGCCTGCAGTGGTAACACGCCAGTATCGGCAATTGATGGTTCATTGGGGTCAAAGTGAAAAGTTAATCGTATTTCATGGTCTGATTTAAAGTCGAAATTAAAAACAGAAGCCGTTATGGCAAATGAAAACAATGACGGTGTAAAAGTTGGCTGAAGGACGTGAGCAGGGCCGACTACGTTAAGCCTTGTGTCAACTTCTTGATTAGCGTTTGTTGTTTGCGTCATCGAAGCGCTTTCTGAATATACGAAAAAAGCAACGGTTGCCGGCATAAATTTCTCTCCTCATAATTCGTGACAAAATGTTCCTGATTGTTCCTATTTTACTATACTGTAACTGAAATGCGAAATAAGGAATTTCGATTGCTATTTCAGGCATAATAAAAATGCTCTTTTGTTGTAGTACATTCCGTCATCTAGCTTGATAATTGTATCTCCCTTATGAGGGTCAACCCCTTCAAAAATGTTTCGTTGATTATCTGGGCATTCATTCCTACATATATAGAGGAAGTTACGAAGGTCGTATCCAATGCTCGACGGCACACCGCGCAAGTTGTTCAGGACTTGAGTTGGCCGCTTGGGACACATCAAATACGATCCAGATAACACTCGGCCTTCGGTAACCTTGAGGAAGTTGAAGGAAAAGTGTTAGAACGCATTCGTATTGCTTAGGTCGGTGTTCGAATCCCTTCATCAGCAGTTTCCGATCGAACATCTGAGTGAGAAAGCTTGAATGTTTATTTTATTGGATAAATTTTCTAAATAAAAGCCGATTCATTAATGGACAACTCCATTAATACTGGTACTATCCTGTACGGCGCGGGTCAAACTCTTATCAATTGGGGGGGGGGGACAAGAATGCAAAAATGCTACCTGTAGGAAAGCCAGGCATTACATCCTACATGACTCATACAGTCATTTTCTATAATCTCGAGTGACGACGATAAGTATCTGCCCTGGATCTGTAGCAATTATATTCAACTATATGTCGTAGAAGATCCTAATATAAATATCATTACCACGCTGAAGAACTGTATCAATACTAATTACTATATTTGTATGGTGGTTAACGCGTTCTTCATCAAAAAATATAACTCTCATGATCCTGAGTTTCATCATCCACTATTCATATACGGATACGATAGTCATAAAGGTGTATTCTACTGTGGAGATTTTTTTCAAAATGGTACTTTTGAATTTGCCGAGATAAGTGAAGAGGAAATTGTCGATGCTTTTAATCATGTGAATTCAGACAACTATTGGTGGAATGGAATGAAATTGTTACAGAAAAAAGAAACGACCTATCATTTGGATATTGAATATATAAAAGATCAATTTGAACATTACTTTCATTCAACTGCTACTTCAACATATTTTAGATCGTTCTATAACGAATTTATTAACCCTGTGTACGGCAAAGTATTGTTTGGCATGGATAACGTGTACAGTAGAGATTGTTGGAGGATTTGAATGCTCTCATGCAAGGAGAAAAGTACTATGATGTAAGAGGGCTAGCAGTACTCACGGATCACAAAAAAGCGGTACTAATGATTGTTCAAAAATTGGTTAATGACGGATATTTATCGGGCGATTCAATAGAGGATTGTAGAGGAATCTTAAATGATGTGCAATCTGCAAGAAATTTATATTTGAAGTATTCGATCATTCCGGAACAAGAATTGATTCTTAGAATTCGTGACAAATTAATAAGAATACATGAAAAAGAGAAATATGCCCTCGACAAAATCATTATGAATTTGTAGCTCGCCATAACGCCTGTAACGTCGGTAATACGGAAAGCTACTATCTGGGATTTTGGGTGATTGCCGGAATAAACAGCTCTAATACTTTGCGTTCATCCTTTTCAATATTCTCAACATATGAGGTCATCAGTTGTAGTAGCCGCTTCTCCTTAGTAAGGTCATATTTGATCATGAGAGATCGGAGAATGTTGCACTTTTTTTCAATCTCTTCATACATGGAATATATGTTTTTTATATTTGTTACAAACCCATACTTCTCAAGGTAATCCAACCTTAATAACATGCACTTTTTATGCTCCCACAGCAGTTGAAAGGCATGCACACTGAAATATCCCCTACCTGCTACTTCTTCGATATGATCGATAAAATCCTTGTATACGTTCATACCGAATCTAGAGGGCAGGGGATTTCTGTTTGGTCTATATTTTAGCGCAGTATCGCGAGAAAAATAGTAATCTTCTAATAGATCTACCACATTGGTTACATCAAAATGATATGCTGTTTGTTGATGAAATTGGAACAAAACCACATAGTTATCATAGTTATTCTGAGCATCCATCTCAAGATAAGCTTGCTTCACTTGCTCGAATGTTGCGGTTGACCTTGAGAATTTTCCACCCTCAAAAAAACCAGCGGTGTGAAAGGATTTCTCGGTAGCATCATACCCATATATTAATATCATATGAGGATAGCGAAATTTCTGAAATGCTGGAGACTTAGGGATATAAAATTCATCAAGGAAGATAAAGACATAGTAATGATTGTCGATTGCATTCAATAATAAATCGATAATATTAATATTTAACCCGGCAATCGTGCTTCTGTCTATTTGGGAGACATTCGCTAAATCGAGATTGTCTGCTAGTAAAGATGGTGTATAAAAGTCTAGCCAATGACTCGGTTTTGGCATTTTTTTCAAACTGCAGAGTTGAATGAAGTTCGAGTATAGATAAGGATAGATTTCTTTGTGGTTCAACAATCCAGCTAGCACGAATGCATGGTGAGGATAGGTTGTAATAAATGGATCGGCAAACGGTAGAATCTTCTGGCTCAATATCTCAGATCCTCTCTATTTGTCTTATGGCGTAATACGAGAAGCGAGGCGACAGATCCAAAAAGTAAAATAGCGGCGTGGGGATAGCCTCCCACACCGCTATTTTCAAACATGCACCATCATTTTCTTAAGCGAGCTATTTATCTTCTTTTTTTTAGGAATGAAGCAACAAGAAGAAAAACACACAGTACGACGATAATTGCGGAAATAAACGACATGCTGGACGACCCGTTCGCCATCGAGTGCGACGTTTCTTTCGGGGTGTGATGAAGATGTTCACTGGTTGCGGGGGGGCTTTGATTGGATGACATTCGGGTCAGCTCTCCTTAACGTCTAGCACAACTGCAGGCCATATTCTTTTTTTCGTCAGCGGACGGAAACATGTGGAGGAACATGGCGACAACCATGGGGATGAAAACAACCGTATTGTAAAACAAATGCAGTTCGACTCTCGGGGCAATCAGTTGAATGATGCTCGTAGGGGAGGACGCCCCGAAAAAAATCGTATGAGATACTTTTTGGATCAACAATAAGAAGTGCTCAATGTGATGCCAGAATTGGATCGCCAGCGCGATATTCCACCATACAAGCGACCTTCCGGTAAATCCTCGGCGCAGCAGGAAAAAAAACACGAGCATAACCAGGGCGTACCCGTAATGAAGCCATTCCGAATGAACGAGCCACGGATAATAGTATCCGAGAAATCCGAGCGCTTGCGGCCTCGGCCAGTGCAAGACCCAGATTTGATAAGCTTGCGTCAAATGCTCGGCCCAGTGCAGCAGAGTAATCAGTAGAAATAGCTGCAGCATTCTTTCGTGGTACAGGGTGTTAAGGCGGTGAAGCAGTCCTTTTTTTTCGAGTTGGACATCAACTTGAGCAGGATTGTGCATTCGTCTTTCAGGCTCCCTTCATATGCTTTCTAGCATTAGAGTATAGGAGGACGGTCGGGAGTGCTCGGGGGAAGTTGATTTGTGTTTTGAGGCTTTGCTTCCCAATGTTATGGCGAAGATATGGCAGAAGGGATTATCGGGGAATTCAATAGCTATTAATTTATTATCATTAAGAATATTGGAAAAAGAATGGTGGATATAGAGCATTGAATTTTCAGACAAACTTCTTGCTTGCAATACTTCTTCATTACTATTCTCGTGCATAAATCTAGTTCTGTGTCCTATGTTCCCCGCAGGGAAGGGGATTTTAATGATTTCCGTCTCTTGATTCTCAAAAAATAAAATTATTTTCTCATTATAGTAATAGGGAAAGCCACTACATAAAAAGTGAATTGAAGAATATTTATTTTTCGCGATCATTATTTTTTTAGACTCACAGGACAAATTATCGTTTCTATCGGCTGATATTTCTGGGAATTGAAAAGGAACATTATTCAAAGTGAAACACTCTCGTGACTTCGGTAAATCACTTGAACGGTAATAATCTTCGATTCCGTTACGGGGGACTAACAGATTATCAATATCATAAATAAGTTTATTATTCATTTCACTGGATAGCTCTAACACAACATAATCGTTCACTTTAGAGCCTCTCTTTCAAGCTTCGTTGCAAATGGAAAAAACATATCGTTGTATTGTTTCTCCAGGTTGATGATATCTAGTATTCTATTGGCTGAGTTAAATAATGATTTGAAATGATATTGTTTGGAACATACGTACTTAATAAACACCGCGTAAATGATCGACCAGTGGTTAATTATTTCGTCTAATACATCAATCAGATCTTTTTGAAGCCCAAATACTTTAATAAATGCATAACGTTGTGAGATTTTATAAGCGCATATCCTTGCAAGCGAAAATTGTATTAATCCTTGTTCTTTCCCTAATAGAGTTTCATTACAAATGAGCTTCTGATAATGATCGTGAATATCAGAGAGTGTGTTTACACTTTTATATATCTCATGGCTATGCCTCATCACATTATTAGCGTAAATCCTTTGATATTTATTCATATATAATTCTTCAATTGCATCTTCATTAGGGATATTTGAGTCAGTGTAGTACTCAATATAGGTTGGGTGTCCTGTATAAGTATGCAAATTTTCAACATAGCTTTGGTAGTAAGATACTAAATCAGAGTAACTAACCTCACTAGCAAAACATCGCGTGCCATCTTCGTCTATGACATTACAAACTTGATAAAAATCATCGAATCCATAAATGAGATAATAATGTGGAAATATTTTAAGTTGATGATCAACAGAAAGCAATATTAAATAATTGTTTTCAATAGAAGACTTAATATCGCTTATTAAATTTGAAGAAATCATTCTAGAGTTCGATAAAATCCCAATATCTCTCAAAACCTCTTTCTCGTCTTTAGATTGTACTGATTTCATATCATAATTAGTGATTGATATACATTCATATACAAACATTTCGTTAGCCAAAAAGGGCAAGATACTTCTTTTAAAAGATTTCACCATTGTGAAAAAAGGAGGGTAATAGCAATTTTTGTAAAATAGCTCATCGAAAAGATTAACGCCAATTTTTTTGCACCCCAAGTTTCTCATTCCCCTTGTTCAATTTAGATCTACCGAGTTTCTAATTGTTCACAAGGCATTTTTCTTCTTTTCAGTCATTGGATATGTTTCTGAGAGTTTTCTGTATAGTGTTAGATTCTCTTGCTCGAGCGCGTCGCGTTCCTTCTTCAACTTTTGTATTTCTTCGCGTAGCCGCTCAACACCAGCTTCCATTAATGTTTCTTTGTCTGGTATCATACTATGCGCCACCTAACTTTCTTTTATCAGTGCCTGTTTCATATGGAAGTTCTCGAATTCGAAAACGAGCAAAGAATGCTTTCACCGGTGGCTGGCGTGCATTGAGAGGATGATACTCGCATCAAATTCCTTCTTTTTAGCACAGCTGCAGGCCATATTCTTTTTCTCGTCAGAGGACGGAAACATGTGGAGGAACACGGTGACAACTATAGGGATGAAAATAATCGTATTGTAAACAAATGCTCAATGTGACGCCAGAATTGGATGGCTAGGGCGATGTTCCACTATTCAAGTGATCTCCCGGTAAATCCACGCAGTAGGAGAAAGAACACACCAGCATAATCAAGGCTTACCCGTAATTAAGCCACTCCGAATGAACGAGCCATGGATAATATTATCCCAGATATCCGAGGGCTTGTGGTCTCGGACAGTGCAGGACCCGAATATGATAAGCTTGTGTCAAGTGCTCTGCCCAGTGCAGCAGAGTAATCAATAGAAATAGCTGCAGCCTTCTTTCATGGTACTTGGTGTTAAGGCGGTGTAACAGTCCTTTTCTTCGAATTGGCCATCATCGTGGGCAAGTTTGAACATTCGTCTTTTCAGGCTCCCTTCATATATTTCTAGCATTAGAGTAT
Source organism: Cohnella soli (assembly GCF_042655525.1). NCBI lineage: Bacteria > Bacillati > Bacillota > Bacilli > Caryophanales > Paenibacillaceae > Cohnella > Cohnella soli. Next base: position 590,214 of record NZ_JBHSMI010000067.1, on the reverse strand, counting down.
AGAAAGGAAACGCGGCATGCTCGGGAGAAGTTGATTTTGAGACGTTATTTTGAGTTGTCACTCTCTAGTGCTGGAATCAACCGTCTAAGCTTGATACCGTACAAATCGAATTGTTGCCCAGTTGGCTTCGCGTACGGAACTGGATTTTTTGAATTTGTTCTCCCGCATCTTTTGAGACCGTAATCCCGATTTTCTATTTACCACCCTGATGAAGGAGAACACAGCAGAACATCACTGACTCTTCCAGGCCTCATTTACTAAAATGGGTGATCTGTCTTCAGATGACTATGTCAAAAGCAACGGGGTTGAGGTACACGAAACTCTGAAATCGGTAATGGATGCGTTAGAACCCCGGCAAGTGGCTTTGACGTGCAAGGTGCTGATTGGCTAAGGCTTCACGCGGCAGTGGCAAAAAAAAGCGGCAAGGAAGAGTTCGTGCCTACAGACGATGGGGAGGAGAGTGGATTCTAGTCTGTGCGAGCAGTTCATTGAAGCCGTTTTACCAAGAGTCTTTGCTCCGTTGTTATCGAAGCCTAATGCAACTTCGCTTGACAGTCGAGCATGTAAAGTTGAGTCACGGTTACATTTACTTTTACTTCGTGGTTCCGGACGGCAGATGCTCGAAGCCCTTATTGAAGGCGAAAAACAGATTCAAAAATGATGGCCCGTGGCACGATGAAGAAAAAGAAAGATAAGCTCGATCTGGCGCTACAAGGGCAGGCATTAGCCGCTTGTTCAATCATACCTTCTTTTAATACTTTAGCTCAGATATTTTCAGGGTAGTATCAAACTTATTAGCTATCATTCAAAAGTATAGTCTATCCCGGTTTGCAGCCGAATAATTCCCTAATATTTATATTAAAAGTAAAACGAGGAGATGCTCCGTGTTCATTGTTCAAACGGCACAAAAATAGCCAAGCTGCCCCTAGTGATAAGGACTATATTGAATTTAATCATCAGAAAGGAGACGCATTATAAGACAAATGGCGATCAAAGTCGGAGATCCGGCACCCCTGTTTCAATTGCCGGCTGTAGAAAACGATATCGTGAAAGAGATATTAATTGATGAATATAGGGATTTCTTTTTGCACGATGGAAAATTGCGCATTTCGGGATTATTCGGCTGAGTTCTATCTGAATATGCCCCTCCCAACCGTTTTGCTGGGAATCAGCCCCGACATGGCGACTCCTGCACCCGAATGAACGCTTTGTGGATGGTGCTCACGACCGGGGAATCCCGATGGGTGGATGAGCTGGAAGTTTGTGAGACGAGCTACCAAAACGTGATTACTTCCTCACAGATGGCGGAGACAATCAACAGGCTTGAAAGGAGTTCCGACTCGAAAGACAATCGTCAGGCTGTCGTGCTCTCAAACGAGAGGCTTGAGTTCTCGGAGGATATGCGGCTGAGGGAACAAATGACGACCATCTGGAACGAGCTTCATTATACGATCGCAACGTTTCGGGCGCAGATCGACGACGCATCGTTCACGGAGAGGGAAGTTCATATCTTGCTGCGTACCCTTACGGATGATGAACAAAGAAAAAAGGTATGGCAAGAAAATATGAGATTGGGCGAAAAGATAGCGCCTGGCCTTTTGCAATTGGTACGTCTGCGAAACCAAGTCGCGAAACAAAAAGGGTTCTCCGATTACTTCGAAATGAAACTGTTCGCTCAGGAGGTGGATCCAGACGAACTTGATCGTCTTATCGAACAACTTCGAATTCAACTGGAACATTCCTATCGTTTTGCAAAAACAAGTATGACGATTACCTCCTCGATCAGTTCCACCTTTCCCCCTCGGCCAGGCCATGGCACTACGCCAACCCCTTTATGCCTAGCGGCTTCTCTCCCGAATTCCCCCTGGAATGGGATTTGTCCTATGTAACCGATCGCTTGTCATCCTGGTTAAGAAAAACCGGCTGGCAATCGAACAGGTGCTGAAATCTGCAGATTTACTTGAACGGCCGGGCAAAAGCCAAGCGAATTGTTGCTTGCATATCGATCGCAGCGGCGATATTCGTCTGATGGGGAATATAAGCTCGAATCTCAACGGCCTACGAGTTTTCCTGCACGAGGTCGGCCATGCAGTATATGAGAGCAAGCTGAGCGCAGAGCTTCCTTTCTCGTTGAGGCAACCTGCTCACATTTTCCTGAGCGAAGCGGTTGCCCTTTTATTCGAACGGCTAAAGGAAGAGGAAGACTGGCTCAAGGAAATGGGGATTAGCGGTGATACCGATCGATCGGCGCAAAAAGCGTATCGTGACCAACGGCTTGTCCGTCTTTATTGGACGATGACCGTAGTGAAATTCGAAAGAGAGCTATATCGAAATCCCGAAGGCTCTCTGAACGAAATATGGTAGCGAGAAGTTGAAATGGGAATCGGAATAACGTGCCCCGAGCATTGGGATTACCCTTATTGCGCTGCGATCGCACAAACCGAATTTATCATTGACGAACTCTCCGCGGCAAAGGAGAAATAATATGGATATAGTACATTTATCCATTATTCCCCAGTATAAGAAAGAGCAAGAGCAGTCCACTCAGGTGAACGGGGAAATGAAAACATACTATTTGTCGGAGGAAGAGTTGAAACGTTAGATCGATTTACCGAAACCGAAAAATAGCAAGCCTATCATACCGCATTAAACGGTAATTCCTAATAACTATCAAACAGAAAGTTAGGATAAAGAATGATAAAAGCTATTTTGTTCGACATGGATGGGGTGCTGCTCGATTCACGCGAACTTCATTTCATGGCACTGAACAGGGCGCTGCACGAAATCTGCGGAATGGAAATATCTCTTTCCGAACATCTGTCTACTTATGATGGTATACCCACAATTGTAAAATTGAAGATGCTTGAGATCGAAAAAGGGTTACCCGCTGATCTTCACGGGATCATCATTGAAAAAAAACAGCACTATACGGTAGAACTGCTTACACGATGTTGTCATCCGAATCATTCTCACATCATGATGCTGGAAAGGTTAAGGAATGAGGGATTTGAACTCGGGTTGTGTTCAAATTCAGTGAAGCAAACTGTCGAGCTTGCGATGAGGCATTTAGGGATGAGAGCCTGCTTTAATTTCCTTTTGTCTAATGAAGATGTGGACAATCCGAAACCGCATCCGGAAATTTATCAGAAAGCGTTCAAGCTCCTTGGCAGACAGCCAACGGAATGCCTGATTGTGGAAGATAGCGATAAAGGACGCGAAGCGGCGGAGAAGAGCGGTGCACATCTACTGATGGTCAAGGGAATTGAACAAACCGATTATGATCGTATTAGCCTAACAATAAAAGGTATTGAAGATAACTTAATTTTCATGAGGTGATTTTCTTGGCTAAAGTTCTGCTATATAAGGAAGCTGAATTTTCCGCTTCGCACCGGCTATATAATGAGCAATTAACTGAAGCTGAAAACGATACGATCTACTCCAAGTGCGCTGTAGAACACGGACATAACTATCGCCTGGTTGTCGGAATTGAAGGAGAGGTCGACGGGAAAACAGGGATGGTAAAAAACGTTTCGGAGCTGAATCAAATTTTGAAAAAGGTTGTATTGAATAAATGTGACCACCAAAGGCTATCCTTGCTGCCGGAATTCAAGACTATCGTACCGACATTAGAGAATCTCGTGGTTTGGATTTGGGGTTTGTTAGAACCCTATTTACCGGGACAGCAATTGAAAGAAGTTATTTTATACGAAACGGACCGTACGTTTGCAAAGTATTGCGGGCTAGGTAAATGAGCCGGACTTATTCCGAGTATAAAGGAGTCGCGCTCGTAACAGGTGCGTCAAGCGGAATCGGATGGAAAACAGTCGTTCGTTTACTTCGAGAAGGCTACTATGTTTTTGCGCACCAAAGGAAAGCTGTTCCTCCGCGGGATCTCGATGAACTCCCGATATCCGATAGAGAAAGCTTGACTTTTTTGTCGTGCGATTTGGACGATACGGACTCCGTTATGGAATGGATACAAAAGGATCTCCGAGAAATTCCGATTCAAATCCTTATCAATAATGCGGGGAAAGCATCGAAAATCGATTTTGAAAATATTTCGGCTTTCGAATGGGAATCCGTGTTTAGAGTCAATGTGATTGCCCCTTTTTTACTATCCCAATGGGCGTTTCAATCGATGAAAGCTAGAAGGTCGGGGGGAATCCTGGTGCACGTTTCATCCATGGCATCCATCCCGAACGCGGAAAAGTTTCATGGTTTTACGGCATATACAGCCTCAAAGTACGCATTGGCGGGATTGTCGGAAAATATAGCGAGCGAAGGGCGTGGATTAGGCATCTATTCGGTATGTATTTCTCCTGGGGCGGTGCGCACGAAGATGATGGAACAAATGGTTCCCGAAGCCGCCTCTTGGATGGAACCGGAAGAAGTCGCCGTCTTTATCGCTTCCCTAGTCCGCGATTTTCCCGCTTTATGCAATGGTACAAATATTATTTTGAAATGAAGGGAGCAATAGATATGCCTCTCATGTATTCAGATCGTGATATTTCGGGTTTGCCCTGGTTTTCCTATGCAACCGATTTGGTTCATGTTTGCAATGAATTAAATCAATATCTGAACAGCAATGGCTCTATGGCTGTTAACGAAACAAGCGGTGCTTTGTTCGAACGATTGGCTTGCGATCTTACCGAGCTAATCCCGTTTTTTAATGAGTCCTATATTCGTGCGCTGCTGCAAGATTTGGAAAAATGGAAATCGTCGGATTTTCAAGTTCCCGACTTCCAAAGCTCCTATGAGAACTATAGCAGGGAAATCAATCATCAATTCGGCTTTTTTCTATTTCCTATCTATGATCTGACTTATCGAACGAAGAACGTATCTTTGGGCGCATGTTTCTTGTACAGGAACGAAGACAGCGAGATCCAGGAACTGAGAAGCGTGTATTCGGATGCCGTGTTCCAAGGAGTAGAGTTGCTGCTTGCGACGAATGCGTTTATTAAGAACAACGTGTTTACTTTTTTTCCGGAAAATATTTATCTTCCCTGGTTGTCCGACCAACGGAAATTCGCCTACTTTTTTATCAGCAACTATTTGAAAATCTTTTTTGGCATCACAAAGCCCCTTTGTTTGCCGATCATGCAAACGCCATTAAGAATATTGAACGTCGACGCGCATGAGGTGTATGACGTGAGATCCGTATTTTCCTTCGTACACGATCATTTCCACTATCAAGGCGTATTGCCGTTCAATGATTTTTATCCATACAAAACGACATTGCTGGGTAGTTTTTTCGAAGAAGCAAGGGTGGATGCCTTAACTTGTCTAAACCTATTAAAACGCGGAACAGAAAACAGTTTAATGGCCGCCGAGTTGATATTATTGGAGCGGATGTTTAGGTATAGTTACACGAACGAACCGACGGATAGCTTCGATACCTTAACGAACTACTATTTCCTTCGCTATTTGCTCGAGAAAAAAGCGATAACGGTCAATAAGATGAAATTTTCCTTCGACTTCAATAAAATCCCGCAAAGTTTGGAGAGCCTTACGGCGGAGATCGACGAGGTAGAAGTAAAAATGCTTTGTTCTTCGCCTATGCATTTCGAAAAACATATCAGAGATTGGGCTTGCCCATACCTCGAATTCGACCATGAGGGAAGAGTGTTAAATACATTGTTCTCAAAATGGTTGAAGGAGAACCGACCGATTGCTGCAGATAATTGCAAATAAAATCGCGCTTGTAAAGGGGGGGATCCTTTGGGCACCGTATTGTACCAAATGGGCGATCTTGCTAAATATAAAGGAAAAAAAGCCGTCCTGCTATATTCCGGCGGGGTAGACAGTATGTACGCGGCACTCAGTCTGGTGCAATCCGGCATCGACGTTCACGCATTACGCATCGATATCGGCCAATCGCCCTCGGCTGATCTTAAAAGTAACGTCGAGAAAATCGGCGTTAAACTCGTCGAGATCGATGCCAAAAATGAATTGTGCGATTCCTATATCCGCATCGGCATCGCCGCCAACGGATTGTACAATCATCACTATCCGATCTCCTCGAGCTACACGCGTCCGCTGATCGCGAGTAAGGCTGTTCATTACGCACAGAATATTGGCAGTCAGCTCATCGCGCACAGCGCGACCCCGGTTCAAAACTCGGCATCCCGATTCAACATGTCGATTCTCGCTTTGGCCCCCGAAATCGATATTTACTGTTCCGCTATTCTTGAATATGCGGACAGGGACAATAAAATCAGTTACTTAAAAAGCAGGGGGCTCACCCTGGTTAACGATCATGAATTATTTTCCGTCGACGAGAACTTATGGGCTCGGGTAGTCGAGAGCGGAACATTGGAACAGCACTGGCTGAATATGTCGGTCCGCGACGTATTTACATGGACGAAAATCGATAAAAGCGCGAAACCTATTTCCGTTAATTTGCGTTTCGAAGAAGGTATTGCCGTCGAGTTGGACGGGCAGGCTCTCCCCCTCGTGGATATTATTCTGCGCTTAAACGAGAAATTATCGAAGTATGGAATCGGAAGATACTCCGGATTCGAAGATAATGCTTTCGGCGTGAAAAACAGAGAAGTTCGCGAAGCCCCCGCGGCGGTGCTCTTGCATTCCGCACATCGTCTTTTTGAAGAAATGATTCTTTCGGGCGACGAATTAAGAGTTAAACATTTTCTCGACGTTGAATGGGTAAATCTCGTCGTAGGTGGCGGTTGGTTCAGCAGCTTAAAAGGTCCGTTAGATGCAGCGATACTTGCATTCAACAAAGATATAAATGGAACGGCTACTTGGGAAGTCGATCACGGGAGTCTTATCTGCAAGTCGATAAAAGCGGATGCGTCCTTAGCCTCGGCTCAATACCCGCGCTTTTCCGAAGAAATCAAAGGATTTACGATCGAGAGTTTCTACAAGCACTTGGCTAGAAAAATGAGAATCGGTACCAAAAGACCGGTCCATTAGGAGGAGTTGATCGCATGGACGGGGAAGCCCAAATCGTGGTACGCGCATCTTCAGGTTCTCCTTATGAGAATAAAATCGGTTTTTCCAGAGCGGTAAGAAAAGGCAGTTATTTTGTCGTGGCCGGCACGGCCCCTATAGACGAGAGCGGCGCAACGGTTGTAACCGTGGATGCCTATGATCAAATGAAATGCTGTATACGGATTGTAAAGCGTGCCATTGAAGATTTGGGTGGAAGTCTAGATCACGTCATACGCACGAGAATTATACTTACTTCCATCGATGACTGGGAGCTTGCTGCAAAAGCGCATCATGAGTTTTTTGCGGCGATTCGTCCGGTAACGACCGTCTTCTCTGTCGACCGTTTTATTAGAAAGGAATGGAAAGTGGAATTGGAAGCCGAGGGCTTCATTTCATAAGAACGATAATCCGAGAGGATTGATTGGATTCTCATGTTGCCTGAGGTTTTGGATGGTATCCGGCAATTGACTCGAACGCATGCGTCACCCATTTATGTTTATCATTTCGATGCCATCAAAAGACAAGTCACGAAATTTCGTGAGGGAATGCATCGTTCGATAAAGCTGTTTTATTCTTTGAAGGCCAATCCGAACCCGCATATCGTCAAGCGGATCGGCGAGTTGGGCGTGGGCGCGGAAGTCTGCTCCGGAGTTGAACTCAGTATTGCCGATAGCGCGAAAATTTCCTTCAAGGATACGATCTTTTTGGGACCCGGGAAAAGAGAAGACGAATTGTATTCCGCGGTACGCAATGGCGTACGATTTATAATCGCGGAGTCGTTCGAGGAGCTGGAACGCCTCGATCGTATCGCTAAAAGTCTTCATATGGTTACGGACGTAGGTATTCGGGTAAACCCGCTAAGGCCTGGCGTGAGTTCGAAGTTGGTCATGGGCGGACTTCCATTGCAATTCGGAATCGACGAGGAACAAATAGCGCCGATCCTTGAGCGGTTTGGACGGTTTTCCAATCTCAAACTTGCTGGTATGCATATGTATGTCGGAACCCAAAATCTAAATGCAGAGTCCATTATTGAAAATACCGACTATATACTGAGAACTGCAGGTCGATTCGTTTCGGAATTCCGCTTAGACTTGCGGTATATTGGAATTGGCGGCGGCATGGGAATTCCGTACGCGCAGTCCGAGAAGGATTTAAATCTCGACCTTATGCATGCCGGAATAGGGTGCGTGATTGATCGATATATTCAAAATCACGGGAACGTCGAGATTTTAATGGAGTCCGGAAGATTTATCGTCGGAGAGTCGGGTATGTACTTGACGCAAGTAATTGCGACAAAAACGTCTAGAGGAAAACATTTTATCGTCGTAAACGGCGGAACCCATCATTACTCGCCTACTTTTATGGCGCCATTGACCAAATTCGATGAAACGATTATCACGCCGTTCATGGACGATGAGGGTCGCGAAAAACGATTGCAGACGATTGTCGGAACGTTATGTACGCCGCATGACGTCCTGCTAAGAAACGTAGAACTTCCCGCCTTCCGATCCGGAGACTGGATAGGCTTTAGAAATGCGGGAGCCTACGGCCTAACGGCAGGTCGGGTTCTTTTTTTAAGCCACCCCCTTCCGAAGGAATTTCTAATCGCCGACGGATGTTGCATAAACATTCGAGAGTGATTTCAAAACTAAAGCTTAGCAGACCGGTGTGCGGGATACCGGCTTGCTAAGCTTTTTTCGAGCGGATTTTATTTATGGCGTGAACGCCTCAAACGCTATTTTACGAACTTCGGATATAACGGATGGACTTAACTTGATTTCGGAGGCCGGTAGAAGGCTTAAAATATGATCGGTTGCGCGGGTTCCGATTAGCGCGCTGGTTAACGCAGGGTGCGCCAAAATATAGGCGATTGCCAATTGAGGCAACGTGATCCGCAATTCGGAAGCAATCGGTTTCAATTTTTCAACCCTCGCCAAATTTTTTTGAAGGCCTTGTCTGATATGCCAGGAGCTTCTAGAACGCCAGTCTTCGGGGGTAAACCTCGAGTCGGTTGTATATTTTCCCGACAATAAGCCGGACGCTAAAGGACTATAGGCGATTACGCCGATTCCGTTGTTTAAGCAATGAGGCAATAGATCCGTTTCGGCAGCGGGGCGCAGAACGGAGTAGGGCGGTTGAAGCGCGTCCAGATGACAAACGGCAAGGGATTTATTAAGCAGACGGATATTAAAGTTACTGACTCCGATATATCGGACTTTCCCGTCTTGAACGAGTTTTTGCATGGCTAAGAGAGTTTCGTCTATCGGTGTTGCATTGTCCGGCCAATGAACCAGAAGAAGATCGATATAATCCGTGTCTAGCCGACGTAAGGAAGCTTCAGCCTGTTGAATGACGGAAGCGTACGAAACGTCTTTCGTTATTTTCTTTTCCGTATCCCAAACTAATCCGCATTTCGTGGCGATAACGACGTTATTACGGTTGGATTTAAGAGCCTTTCCGAGTATGGTTTCGGAATGGCCTAAGCCGTAGGCAGGCGCAGTGTCGAAAAAATTGATTCCGGCGTCCAAGGCGCATCGAATGCTTTGAATCGAAAGCCGATCGTCTTGGAAACCCCAAGAGCCTTCCCATCCGCCGCCGCCGACTGCCCAAGAGCCGAAACCGATAACGGAGACGAGCGGACCGTTCTTGCCCAGCTTGCGATATTCCATGATAGACATCCTTTCTTTTACTGCGTAACCCGGACTACGCGAGTGTCGGTAAAGATGTCCAAAGCATCTCGGCTCGTACTGGAAAACTCCGAAACGATGGCTCCACGGTCTCCGGCTTGAAACCAATGCAAGGTTGAGGGAGGAATCGTAAATTGTTGACCCGGCTCCAGCACGACTTCTTGAAAGACCGTGTAGAAGTCTTCGCTTCGATACGGGATGAAAGCGTTTATGCTTCGGCTTGGTTGTCCTTCGACGTAAAGAAAGACTTTCCCCCAGCGGCATCGGAAAGTTTCCATTTTTCCGGGGTCCTTGCCGTAGGGGGGATGAAGATGCTGCGGACAGGTTTGCCGTGGAAAAAGCACGATTTCCTTCGCGCAGTATCTGTCGTTATTAATATAAGTTACGATTTGCAACCCTTGTTTCTCTAGTTCGCCGAGCCCGAACGCGACGATCTCGATTCGGCTTCTTTCTTCTAGCGTTAATGCGACGCCGGCGTTGAAAAGCATTTCGCAAGTTCTGGCCCGCGCGGTTTCAATCTCGGTATTATGCGTCATCGATGCCTAACCTCCTTTTTGGGCGTCAAACCTATGAACGGCGATGCTGAGACGAAACTTGACCAACCGTTTGGCGTCGGGAAATTCGGACATCATGCTCGACTCCCAAATGATTTCCGCCAAACCGGTTAATTGAAGCGTATCCCCCTTCGCGTAGTCGATAAAAAGCAATCCGCATGTTGGGTTTTCGTGGATATTTCCAAGCGTATTAAACATGGAATTGCCGGAGTAATCGGGGAAAATCAAAGTTTTTTCGTCCAGTACCTTTACGAACGACGGGGGACCGCCACGATGAGAAACGTCCGGCTTGTTATCGCGACTTGCAGAGGCGATATAAAACGTATCGGCGGAAGCAATCCATTCGTTGTAAGTTTCATTCAGTTCGCTAGTAATCGTGGTACCCTTGGGGCTCATCTCGTATAGGGGAACGCGGTTCCGTATATATTTCGGACAATTGGTATAGATCTGTTCGGCAAACACGACGATTTCGGGAAGTTTGTCGAGAACCGTCCCGTTGATGCGCATCCGTCTTCTAGAAGAAGGTTCGATCGCCAGAAGTCCGATGGCGTCGTGCGCTAATAAATGCTGTTGCAACGTATCTCCATCGCGAACGGGCGGACGAATATGAACCGTTCTCTCATCAGCGACGCTTATAAATCCTTCAGGTCCCGATAAGAGGGAAGCCCAAGCGCGATGTCTTTCGTCAAGCGTGGCAGCGATTATGAAAGTCAGGCGGAGTAAAAAATCCGAGGCGGATCGGGGGAAATAATCGAGAACGCTATTCGCGCTTTTATTGGCTTGATCGGATGCGTTGGCAAGCTTTTGTACGGCCAGTTCGCCTTCATGGTAGGAAAACTTCATGAAATCGTCGCTTCAAAGCAATCATAGCTTCTTTGTCTATAGATAAGATTGTTCCTATACTGGATGACCGAGCAGAAGCGGGATTGCAGCTTCTCGTCTTTTTTGAATTTCCCGAAGTTATTTTTAATGATCGCCTCCCAGAGGACTTCCAAAATCAAGTGATCCTCGGTTTCATGAGAATGAATGATTTCGTACGTTTGGCGATTGTAGAACCGACGGCTGAGCGCGATATCTTTTACCGTTTTTGATAAATCCCGGATCCGTATTCGGGGCGTATAAAGGTTCGGATACTCCGTTTGCTCGAAATCGGGGTGTATGATCGATCGAAACTGAGATTCATCGTCGGAGTGGCTTTCAGCCAGTCGGAAAAAAGCCTCTGCGGTAGCTAACTTGGAGTTCATGGCCGCACCTGCTTTCTTTAGCGATTTGTTCCTTTATTTTGACGTCCGTATTCTCCGAAAACGTACTGGGATAAAGTCAAGATGGATAACAGATCTTCCGTCTCCAAATTCCCCGTATCCAAATCGATACCCATTTTGTCTTGAAGCCTGTACAGGAACTCAATAAAAAAGAATGAATCCAGGCCGTAAGCGTTCATAAGAGAGTCTTCGATATTCCAAGGTAATGCGGGGTCTCGTTGGCAAGTTTCGCAAATCGTCTCTTTTACCGTTTCGATAATTTGAACAAATGTCATTGTGTCCTCCTGAAAAAACGAATTTAGTAGATTATCATGTGTTCGCGCTTCCGAATAATCGGATAGGCAACAATAAGCGATTTCTTTGTAATTCATCTGGTTGAAAGCGAACACTCTACGCCAAGGCGCAAACCGGGCTTTAAGGGTCGTATTCGGATGAATCGTCACTACCGCTTTCACCGGATACGGCACTTGCCAATATCGCTGAGCGCTGACGTTGATGAATTTGGCATCGTTCAGATTTTCGTCCGTAAGGATAATCGCGACTGAACGGACCGTCGTTTCCTCGGGCTTATCGAGTCGATGCAGGAGAAGAGAGTCTCGTTGCAAGCCGATGGATAGGGAATACCCCGCGTCGTTTAGAGCTGCGAATAAACCGTCCAACAAGTTTAGCAATAAAGCGGAAAGGCTCGGATTACCGTTCAGGCTGTTCCTAATCACGATTCTCATACGGCTTCAACCCTTTCGATATGAACGCCGTTCAGGGTATCCTCGGCTGTGATTCTTTCGCGCTTTAATGCGATATCACCGGAGAGAATCCTTTTTAGTCGTTCGAACACGAGTTCCGGGTAAATTTTGGAGGAGTCGTTGGACGCATGGTACAGACTATAGTTGCAGCGGAGCGTTCGGAAACTCGAAGAAGCGACAAAATTGCCGGTCGTGAAATGAAAAGGCGAATTGTAGCTCCAAATCGTTAAGTTAGGAATGCCAAGAACGGCGGCAATATGACCGCAGCAACTATCTATTGCCGCTATCGCATCCAGTCGGCCGATTAAGGCAAATAGTTCATGTAAGGCAAGATACCCGAAATCCGGAATGGCTTCTAGTTTGCCGAACGGATGCGGGGTCAGATTAATGATCAGAATATCTTCCGTCCGGCAAAGTCGGGCAAGACGCGAAGCATGCTCGGGACTCCAGCTTCTTCTAGCGTCCGTATCGGTCCAAAGCTGAAGCCCGACTATTTTCTTGTACTTGTTTTTGAATTTCGCAATCGCTCGCTCGGACTTCTTAGGCAAATCCGCAGGTAGTCGCGGTGCCGTTTTCAAACTTGGCGGTGTTTCAAAGCCCAGCGTTTTTTCCCACACTTCGGCGATATGAAAAAAGGGGACATCGTGGGGGGAGTCGAGGAAGTAACAATCTTGGTAGGTATTGGATTGCAGCAACGGACCCCAGAGTTGCTCGGGTTCCGGCGCTACGATTCGTTTGATCGTAACTTCCGGCAGCAATTTCGAGAGAAAGGCATGTTTGGAAGTTACGGCTTGGCTTTTTTCGGTCAGAAGAAGGTGAACCTCGTTGCCCGCCCGGGATTCCAACTCGATAAACTCTTGAATTTGTTGGAAGATCATAACGATGTCGCCATATCCCCACCACCAGTTGAGCACGACGGCAATCGGCCGTTTTTTTTCGATAAGCGAGGTGACGCATGGAAGCTTATCCGAGTAGAGGATATAGGCGCGTTGCCGTATATCGGAAAATATCCCTTTTTGATAAAACGGCGTATCTTGCAAGCTTAAATGGATTGCGTGATAGGGTAACCACCCGATCTCCGGATCGACGGATCCAATCTCGAATATGCAGGCGCAGTTCGGGGGGGCGCTCGCGGGTGGGGAGGCAGAAATTGCAATGGGGTACTCTTTAAATGCGCTTAACTTTTCCAATGAGGTTATCTGTTGGATTTCCAAAAGGACAATCGCCGACGAAAGGGGAAATAAATGTTCCAATATTTCCTCCCGCCGATGCTCGTGAAACAAGAGAACATATCTCTCGGGTTGGGAGTTGTAGTATTGCGAGATAAGCCTTCTTTGGTTTTTGTCGCCGATCATGGCATCACTTCCGCTAGCCAGTCTACATTCAGCTTATTTGCGTATTCGTCGTAATACCTCATCAGGTCGGACAAGGTAACGCAATATGTATGCGGCTTCGAAATCGTGATAGCCGCCGCCAAATTAGACATAAGAAACGCATGCGAGTCCGGTATTTTTTTTGATCTTAAGACCGCATACGAACATATGAGGGAATCGCCCGCACCGATATCGCACTCGCAGTAAGCAGAAAATGGGGCGCAAAAACGAAAGGATTCGTGATTTGCCCAAACGCTGCCTCGGTGCCCGTCCTTTAAGATGATGCTTTCGATATCATACTTCCGGATAAACGGACGCAGAAACGGAATCGCTTCGTTCAATGATTGGAATCGGAACTCGGTAAGATCGTTAAACTCGTCCAAATTAGGTGTGACGCACGTTGCGCCCCGATACTTCTCCGGATCTTTGCCCCGCGGATCGACAAAAACCGGAATTCTATTCGCTACGGCAAGTGAGATTACGGCTTTGGTTAATTTTGCGGATAACGTACCCTCACCCCAGTCGGATAATAATACATAATCGAGTATTTCCATGAGCGAAGAGACGTTCGAGACGATTTGGGCTTCCGTATGCTCGTTTATTCGATAATCGTATCCTTTGTCGATTCTAAGCTTCAAATGTTCCGATTCGATTCTGGTTTTGACCGATGTATCTCGATAGGGTTCTATGATTACGGAGTCATGGTCTACCCGATCGTGCAAAAGTTCGATTAGTTTTTGTCCGCCGAAGTCGTTTCCGATAATGCCGCATAGAATGACATTCTGGTTAAGCGAAGCGATGCCATTGGCTATGTTGGCCGCGTTTCCGGGAAAGTAAAGCGTAGACTGTTTTCGGAATACGCTGCTCCGCTCATTGCTTGAATAATCCGATATTCCGTTATGATATTCGTCTAGTATGATGTCCCCGATGACTAGCCCTGTTCCTTGGTCGTTCTTTAACAACTCTAAATATTTATCCATTGCGGCACCTCTGTGGTTGGAGTTTCGGATTTGGTCATTAAGTCATCAATCGTGACAATTGGGAGGACGACGCGAACTTTTTAGTGCCTAATGCTCTAAATTCGATGTCTAATCGTAGTACAATGGACAATTCAGGGAGATTTACTAATGAATAATCGATGCCTTTGACATAATAATTAGGCTTTATGCGTTCCAATCCATGATCGAGAGTAACCTCGTCGAACAGAAAGACGTAATCCACAATGTCCAAATGAGACAAAATACCGGCGCGTTGAGTTTCGCAAAAAAGGGGCTCTTTTTTTTTGTATTCGCGGAACGACCGATCGGAGTTCATTGCGACGATGAGAATTCCCCCAAGCTTTTTTGCCTCAGTTAAATACTCGAGATGGCCATAGTGAAACGTATCGAAGCAGCCGCCGGCTAAGACTGTTGTGCCGTTCTCCATCTGTTTGATTATCGAAATAAGTTGGTTTAACGTTACGATTTTGGATATGAGGATCACCCCTGGACATATAATTAGCAGTCCTATCGTAGCTAAATTATTGTTTTTTCGCTCTGCTTTTATGGCGAAGCCTGTTATTACTTCATATCCAAAAGCCGAGTGATATTTAACGAAATAGAATAGAATGCAAGTTACAACAATTCAGGGGGATTCTCTCAGCTGCAAGCGAAAGTGGGAACCGTAGATGAACAATATTGCGGAGTGGCTGCCGTATGCTTCCGCCAACTGGGGTCCAAACGATGCCATCGTTACGGGAAAAAACAAAATCGCGTTTCAGGCGCTTTATCGTCAGTCTGTCCAATTCGCGCTCTCTTGCCTGCACCACGGAATAAAACCTCGCGATCGGGTAGTTTTGGTTGCCGAGAACGGGATCGAAGCGGTTATCGCGCACTTTGGCGTTTTGATGATGGGCGGGATAGCCGTCTTTATTCATCCCAAAACGTTGCCGGGGACGATCGCCGACATTATTTACGACTGCGATGCAGTCGCCATCGTTGCCGACTCGACAGTTACGCTGCAGCAACTGCCGGAAAAAATCATTAAAGTCGCGATTGAGATCCAGCCGACAAGCGGGTGGATCCCCTATTTTCAATGGATGATGCAACGGCGGGAAGACGAGGGAAGAAGGTCGCAATTATTTCCGGAGTTATCCGAAGAAGAGACGGCATTGCTTATTTACACGTCCGGGAGTACGGGGAAACCCAAGGGAATTATGAGTACGCATAAAAACATCAGGTTTACGACGGACGCGATTAACGAGTTCCTCCGGCACAATGAGCACGATCGGGTTCTCAGTTATTTGCCGTTGTCCTTTGATTATGGTTTATATCAAATTTATTTGACCTTATCCCGCGGAGCTAAGTTGATTTTGCGGAACGCCGCCGATCTAGGAACGGATTTGATTCGGAAAGTCATTAACGACGAGAAGGTTACCGGATTACCGGGATTAAGAAATATTTTTTCTTTGATCCATGTCATGAAAGAAAAGTATCCCTGCGTGAGGTATGTAACGAATACCGGCGACGAACTTCCTTTTGAAATGGTGAGAAAAATAGGGGAGAAGTTTCCGCGTTCCGAAATATTTTTAATGTACGGCCTTACGGAATGCAAAAGGGTTTCTTGCCTGCCCTCCAGTCGAGTGTACGATAAGATCGGGTCGGTAGGGATTCCAATTAAGGATACCCGCGTTTCAATCCGCGACGAAAGCGGGGAAGAATGCGCCCCGAACGTCATAGGAGAGTTATTCGTAAACGGGCCGCACCTTTGCAAGGGATACTGGAACGACAAAGATATGACGGATCGTACGTATATTCGTAAGAGCGACGGACGGTGGTTACGGACCGGGGATTACTTTTACCGCGATCCGGAAGGGTTTATGTATTTTGCGGGAAGAAAAGATTCGCAATTAAAGTCGCGGGGCTTCCGAATTGATTGCAGCGAAATCGAAAATGTGTTTCTGAAACATTGCCCTCGACTCAAGGATGTAGTCGCCGTCGGAATTCCAGACTCCAAACTCGGACATGCAATCGGGTTATGGGCGGTGACGAAAGAGAAAATCAAAAGTGAATCCGCCGAGAAACAATGGACGAATGAGCTGAAGAAGATAGCCGAGATTTTCCTTGAAGGGTGGAAGCGCCCTCGGTACGTATATCTATCCGATGAAATTCCAAAAACGAAATCGGGGAAAACGGACAAAAAACGAATGGTCGATACGATTTTGAGTACGAGAGGGGATCGCACGGGAAAGGAGGAACCGTTATCAACCGACCCGTCTATTTAAAACAAGTATCGACTTATGTTCCGAGCGTTCGCGTCCCTATTAACAAGCTATTCGAAGCGGGAATTATTACCGCTCATAACCTCAAGCAGTTAAGGAAAAAGGGGATCACCGCCTTTCCTAAGGAAAGCGGGAATGGCCTGGAAATGCTGTTTCGAACGTTGGACGCAACATTCTCGCCCCCGTATCGCGACCGCCGTCATATTCAAGCGATATTGCTAACGTATCGTTATTGCACGTTCCCCTACTGGATGGATCTTCCCCGTCGCATACAATCCAGATACCGTTTGTCGCCGAACGTTAACGGATACGCCATCACCGATTTAACTTGCTCGAACAATGCAAAGATATTTGAAGTGGCAAGCATTCTGTTGTCGCGATCCGCCGATGAACGCGCGACCGTGTTATGCATTGCGGTCGATATGGAAATAGAGGATTCCGAGCGCGGGGGAGACGATTTTTTCGTAATCGGGGATGCGGCCGCCGCTTTCGTATTGGGACTGCGGGGGCCCGGCGATAGAATACTCGCTTTTGACGATAAGTCCGATACAAGGCATATCCGTCTGGATTCCGAATTTAAGAATCAAGGATTCGTCGCGGGACCGAACTATTTTCTTACTTTGATTAAAGTGCTCGAAAGGACGGTAAAAGCGGCCGGACTGTCATTTGAAGATATTGATTTGTTCATCCCCCATAACGCGTCCGAAGAGACGATGAAAGTCGCCGCAAACTTGATGAAGGTTCCGATCGAAAAGTTTTTTTTCGAAGGAATGTCCAGCGTCGGACATTGCGGAAATAGCGATTTATTCATTAACTACTCGCTTGCCGTTCGTTCAGGGAAAATAAAAGCGAACGATTATTATATGTTCATTTCGATCGGGTTGGGCGGGGGGATCAGTTGTGTGGTTTGCCGAAAAGCCTAGCGTTTTTATATCGACCCCGTCGACGTTTAGCGAGTACAGGGAGCAACGGGCAATCGACCGCGAAACATACGGACAATATAAAAGAATGTGCGAGTTTTATGAACGCGGCGGGGAAGTCGCCGGGGACTTCAAGGATCGGCTATTTTTCGAACAAGAGCCTTACAGGCATATTCAATGTTCGAACATTGAAAACTTGCATAGCCAGGTCGATTATTTAATTTCATGCCATATCACGTACCCGTTAACCGGCCGGTGGCCTCCGTCGCTGTATTTGAAAAAATCGTTGAACCTTCCCGATGCCTCCGCTTTCTCATTAACCGGTCGAGGCGGAATTAGCCCTCTTCTGGCGATGGAAATCGCCTATTTCTCCGGGAAAAACGCTCTGGTAGTTTGCATGGAACAGATCTATGACCGGAGAGAATCGCTTAGGGACGATGGGCTAATGAAAGCGGACGCCGTCTCGGCCTTCACGTTTACATTCGATAGGGGAGAATATCGCATTTTGGCATGCGAACAGCGGCGGATTCGGAAGTCGAGCAACGTAAAGGACGATGTTCAGTTAATTGGAAATACGGCAAGGTCCATCATCGATTGCTTCGCACAAGAGCAAAACGTACGACAGGAAGATGTGCTTGTTCTTTTGCCCACGTTCAAGCACACGTATTTTCCTTTGCTGAAACCGTTTTTCATCCACTCGTGGGGAAGGGAAGACTCCCGTTACCTCGGAACGGCGGATCCTTTCTATACGCTTATCGGCGTTAGTGGCGACAAATCGCTTTTACGTCCATATCTTGTTTTGATTTTCGTGGACGCGGGTCACTCTTTGGGTGTGTTGTTCATCAAAAATAAAGGTTAAGAGGAGATCATGTGAATATCGAAATTTTATTGGACGCGCTAATCGAACATGAAGAGACTTCTCGGAAAACATTGAATTTGGTCCCTAGCGAGAACGCGGCAACCCGTTTCTCCAGAATCCCCCTTTTGTTGGATTTGTACAACCGATACTTTTTTCACGCGGCGAAAGATCATAAGAGATGGAGCTTTCGCGGGGTTCAAGACATTCATTGGATCGAGACCGATGTGGTCATACCCTTGCTTCGGGATTTTACGAATGCGGAATATATTAGCGTTCGGCCCGTATCCGGAATGGGAGGCATGCTTCTTGCCTTGCTTGCTTTAGGAGGGGGCGTGCAATCCCATGTATTAACGGTTTCGCCGGAACAGGGCGGACATTATGCCACGCGAAATTTGGCGATGAGCATAGGGCTGAATCCCGTTTATTTGGCAGGTGAGGACGAATACTCCCTTGATTTGAACAAAGTCGAGCATCAATTGAAGCAAATGGACGTGAAGTTAGTCTACGTGGATCAATCCAACGGTTTATTTCCCTTTGATATTCGACGCTTGGTACAAGCGGTAAAGAGAATATCGCCGACTACTTTGATACATGTTGACATAAGCCATTGGTTAGGATTGGTTTTTGGAGGCGAAGTAGAAAACCCGCTGGACGCGGGCGCGGATTCCTTCGGCGGATCGACTCATAAAACGTTCCCGGGGCCGCAAAAGGCGATTTTTTGTACCAGAAACAACATGCTTGCGATGAAAGCTAAGTTTGCGCAGCATTATTCAATCAGCAGCCACCACTTCGGCTCGGTTGTCAGCTTGGCGATTGCCCTGCTTGAGTTTAAGACGTCCGGGCAAGAATATAGCAAAAGAACGGTTGAGAACGCTCGTGCATTAGCGCGATATTTGGACGCTTACCGATATGACGTAAAGGGCAGCCAACGCGGATTTACCGCGGGACACCAAATTTGGATGTCTACGCATAACCGCGGAATCGATTCTTACGAGGCTAGCGAAAGATTATATCATTCGGGTATCCGGGTAAATGCCTTCGATGAAATGCCCGGCAGCAAACAGTCCATGTTAAGGATCGGAGTAAATGAAGTCACTCGTATCGGAGCGACGCAGGACCATATGGAGGAGTTGGCGAGATTGATGAATGCGGCTATTCTTCAATCGGTTCCGATGCAGAAACTAAGGGCCGAAGTCGAATTGTTCAGAAATAGCCTGAAAGACGATTACGGATTCGGGAATATGGAGCGACCGGAAAGGGATAAATTCGAAAAGCTTATAGCGCTTATTGGATTATAGGTATTCTCGTTCGATTTCGATATAGTCGAACTTACCCGTGTTCGTTTTCGGAAGCGATTTTTCTACGATAACGAACTTTTTCGGTATCGAATATGCGGGCAAGTGCTGGGCGCAATAGTCTCTAGCTTCCGAATTGGATATATTCGAGCCATAAAGAAAAGCAGCTAAAGCGGCGCTGCCGGCACGATGAATAGGGAAGACGGCGGCCTCGATTACGTTGGGCATACGTTGCAAGACGGTTTCGACAAGAGACGGGAAAACCCTTTGCGCATGAACTTTGATCATATTATCTTTGCGCCCAGCAAAGTAATATACGTTTTCTTTCCGCCAAACGAGATCTTTCGTCGGAAAGTATTTTTTTTCTGTGCCGTTCACCGAAACAAAGTCGTTAATTTCTGTATCGATACGGCGATAGCCGGACATAAGAGTCGGAGAATGGATATACAATTCTCCGATTTCGCCGTCTTCGCAAACGTTCATCGATTCATTGACGATTAAGGCGCTTACATACGGCATAGGGGTGCCCAAAGGAAGTTCCGAAAGGTTGTCTAATCGGGACGGGATGCGATAAAACATAATGTCGTTCGATTCCGTATTTCCGTATAGATTAATAAATTGCGCTTGGCCGAATACTGTTCGAGCGGTTAATAAGTCCTTCATGGAAGCCTTTTCCCCGGAAATAATCAAATAGCGTACCGATTCGGCTTCAGCCTCCCGCAATTCCTGAAATAGCATGAGTTTCAACATCGAGGGTACGACGAAAAGCGTCGTTACTTTTTTCTCCGTTATGCATCTCCATATATAGGATGGATTCCATCGGGAAGCCGGATTGATCAGTAAACAAGATGCTCCGTAACGAAGCGGCAAGAAAAGCGGAAACAGACTCATGTCCGAGTGAAATGCCGATAAACAGATGAAAACATCGTCAAACCTGATCCGGTAAGGGCTGGCGCCATGCATGGCATAATAAACGATATTGCGATGAGACAGAACGACGCCTTTCGGACTGCCCGTCGAACCGGAGGTGAAAAAAATAAAGGCGGGATCGTTCTCGTCCAATCGCCGTGTGCCTAATGCAAGACTGTTTATCTCCGAAGTCGAAAAATCAGAGTCGTTGCAATAGTAGGGGGTTCGCGAATCCAAACTGTAAATTTTCGCGTTCGCAGGAATATAGGCTCTTATTCTTGCCTCTATTTCCTGAGTGACGAAAATGCCGTCCGGTTGGCATATTTGAAATAAATGATTAGGATTCTCGATTTCTACGTTGATCGGGATACAGGTGACGCCGATTTTTAAACAGGCAACATATCCAAAAACGGCGTGCATGGGGTTATCGCACATAAAAGCCATTTTATAGCCGGGACGGACCCCGTTTCGCAAAAAGTATGCAGCCAGCCGATCCGTCTTTGCATTCAATTCGGCATAACTGCAATCGGTCTGGTCTATATGGCGATAAGCGATGCGGTCGGCATGCCGACCGCATACCTCTTTAATAAACGTTGGAAAAATGCAGGTCATTCCTTTATCACCCGGCTATAAGAATGTCTTCGATATGACGATGGATTTCCGTTTCGGTCTTTATCGCGCGTTCTAACAAATGCAGCAGCTTAGGCGCTAGAAAGCTAAGCGTCCACTTTTGCATATATCCCATGATTATGGTAAGGATAAACTGTCGCATCAAGTGTATGGAGTGCTCCATTAAGCGGAGCAAATCAGAAGAAATGCGCCTAGAGAAAAGATGACCATGCCTTAAAAGAAAACGGACGAATCCTTCGCGAGGGTCGGTAAAACCTTCGTTTATTTTTTGGCATAATTGTCTATACGCATTTCTTGGTTGACTGAAATAAAACTCCAACGTATCCATTAAGTAATCTTTGAGTTTTGTTAAGGCGAGCAATCCGCAAGTATAGTCTCTTGTCGGCCAATAAGATCCTTGGATGTAATCGGACCATTTGCGAAGCAGCATTTGATCGAGTTGATCGGTCGTTGGTCCGACAGCGGACGCATGGAATATACCGGCAGGCTCTACTCGAATCATCACGCCGCATCCTTCCACGTCCGCCGATCGGACGGCCGCTGCTAATGTATCGACTCCGACCGGGCCGGCGAATCCGAAATGGCAATCGACAATCAACGCTTTGTCTTCTTCGAAACCCAACACGTTCAGACAATGGAAGGTATGTATGCCGGGGAAGACTGGATAATCGTGCGAGAAGGGGAATAAATCAACGGTCAGCGCGATGGGGCTATTGAAGTTCATGTCGGTTAGCCGGCTGATCGCAACGCGGTTTTTTATTAATTTTACGTATTTAAACAACCACTCCAGCTCGAGATCCTCTTCCTTTTCATGGTATTCCAGCGTTGGGCCGCTAAAAATAAATCCCATGTTAACGAAAGATAGCGATAGCCAATCGAGACCGTAGTAGCGCAAAGGAACCGACAGCGCATTCCAATAACAGTTCGCTCCCGTTTTTATCGTAAAATCGCAACCGTTAAAAAAGGATTTTAGAGGTGCTTTATCGTTTTGGTTCATTCAAGATCTCCGACCGAAAGTTCATGCGACTAAACCCAACGGTTTTTAATGGTTATTAAGCCCAACGAAGTTTTGGCCAATAGTTCCGTTAAGAGATCGTCATAGGGCGGATGAAACGTCGCGGCTCTGGCGTCCCTAAAGATTCTCTCCAACAAGCTGCCGTTTTTTAAGGCGTTCATACCTTCGATTTGCATCGCTTCCCAAACCATTTCGTTAACTACGTGCGACAAGTAGTATTTCGTAATTAACGCTTTTTCATATAAATCATGCGTGAAAACTTTGTTTCTTTCCCGGTCGGCTTGAGCGGCGTAAGCCTGTAATAGGCTGTTTGCCGTTTCATATTTTATTTTTAGATGGGCGTATCTGGATTGAACTCCGGGCATATACGCTAATCTCACTTTTGAAATCGAATCTTTGCGCTCCATGATCATGGCCGAAACATGATCGAGAATGCACTTAGCCAGGCCGAGGTAGACCGAGCATATCGTTAACCGGGACCAATGGTACTCTTGCTGCGTAACTTCTATTCCATGACCCTCTTTGCCGATCAGTCGCTCGAATGGCACCAGCACGTTCTCGAAGTGAATGTCATCGCTTTTGGTCGCCTTCATTCCGGACAAGTTCCATGTGTGCTCGACGGAGACGCCGAGGTCCCCTTTGGTGAGGAGCAAAGCGGTAATGCCATATAAACTTTTATCTATACCTGCTTGATTGCCGAGAATGGGAATATATTTAAAGCGGTCTATCCCGGATACGTTTTTGCGGAAGCCGTTAATTTTGTAGCCTGAGGACGTCTTTTCGATCGTAATGGATGTCCGATTCGAATAATCCATGTTAGGGTCGGGAACAGCCACGTTCGCGAGGTTTAATGAGTTAAAAAACTGTCCGTTCTGCTGGACGTCCCGGAGTACGGATTCCCTAAGTTTATCGGGAAGAACGCGATGAAGCGCTGCCGTCGTAAACACGTGCATGGCAAAACTGAGCGCCGTCGACGCGCATCCGGAAGCGAAAGAGGCAAGCATGGCGGATACTTCTTGGAATCCTAGATCCAGACCGCCGTATTCGGCATCCAACGTTAGCGTATGGAGATTGTTTTTTATGATCAGATCGAAGTTTTCATGCGGAAACCGACCCGTTTGGTCGTAGCGGCTTGCGTTTTGTCGAAAAACGTTCGATAGTTCCTCAATGGCGCTTTTGATATCGTAGCCTTTTGAGCCTGCCATATACCCTTCCATTTGCTTGAACCCTCCAAGTCAGCATTTCGTGCGGTTGTCAAAAAAAACCTATTTTTACGCAATAATAACGCAGAGCGACTTGGCCCCGTCAAGTAAAATGAATGGAAAAAATACTTAAGATAAGAGGGATAATATGATTACGACGAGGATGGTTAGGGAGATGCTAGTCGCGGAAGAGTTGATCGATAGTACTGGAGACTTGCCGGAAAACTTTGATTTATTTCGAAACGGAATTATCGACTCGCTTGGAATCATGAGAATCGTAATGGCCGCTTCAAGAAAATACGATTTGGATATAGCCATCGAGGAGATACGCCGCGAGGATTTTCAAACCATTGCCGCGATTGCTGCTTTTTTTAATGGAAGACCTGCCTAGACGCGACAAAGTCGGCTTTATTTCCAACCCGTCGAATTATAGTATTGGGCTTGTTTTAACGCCAATACCGATTCGTCCCCGGTTATCATAGGACGAGTATTTAATCTTCGTCTAACGCGTTCCCCTTTGCGATCGAGCAATTGGTTGAAATTCAGAACGAGCCTTTCAACGGAAGCGCCGGCAAAGTGAACTAATAGAGCTCTTCTGAACCGATGCGGGGAAACGTTATCATACGAGCCGTGAATCGTATCGCCATGAAACACGACGACGTCGCCGGGGGCCGTTTCGACGGCGCACTCTTCCGAATACGCCGGCATAATCGTTTTTTGTCCGGCGTCGGAGAAAGGATTGTTCGACGCGTTCAAGGTCCCTCTTGTAGGCAGGGGGCCGAATTTATGAGAGCCTTTATAAAACCGAAGGCCGCCGTTTTCCCGGTCGGATTCGTCCAGACTTATCCACATCGAGTAACTCGACTTCGGGGCCGCGCCGATCGCGAAGTTGTCCTGGTGATCGGGCATGCCTCTTGTTTGCGGAGCTTTAAAATAATAGCTGGTCGAAACGATAAGAATGCGCTCTTCGATCAAGTTTTCCAATAACTCGATAACGTGTGTCGACAAAATGATTTCTTTGATCGTATTGTTCCGATAATGCAAATCTCTAACCCGGGGATAAAGCTTTTCGAGCGGATGTTTCGAATGGTCTCTTAATCCCGCTTGTCCCGCGCGGATTAATTCGAACCAATAAAGGTGATAACAATCATTAATGGTTTGAATTCGATCCATCGGCACAACGTTTTTGATGTGGACGTAACCATCCGCTTCAAGTCGTGTTTTATCATCGGTGAGCTTTTGGAAGTTATCCAACATACTCCTCCTCCTTTATTGCCGACTCGAGAAGTCGGCTCTCTTTTTCACTTTTTCGCCGTTCCGATTCAACAATTTATTGAAGTTCAACACTAACTTCTCGGCCGATCGGGGCGCATAATGGATGACGAGCGATCTACGGATATGCGTATCCGTCGTATTATCGGTTGTCGCATGCACAATTTGTCCGTTATAGATCACGAAATCGCCAGGCGCGGTTTCAACATCCTCGTACTGCACAGGATGATCCATCCGGTTGCCGGGATATTTCAGAGAAAGTTCTTCCGGACTTAATAGAGTCAAAGATTCGGTATTTTTAGCGAACCTTAAACAGTTATAGCTGAGCGCCGCTTGATCAAGTCCTATCCATAAAGCGTAGCAAGTGCCGGGGGATACCCCGATGCCGTAATTATCCTGATGAAAGTTCATTCCTCGCATGCCCGGCCCATAGTAGTAATAGTTGGTCGTAATGATAAGGGGTTCTTCGCCGATGAGAAACTCCATCAACTGAAAGAGAGCGGGCGACAGAACGAAGTCGCGAATCGTCGGATTGTCATAGTGCAGATCCCTTATCGGCGGGAACAAACTATGCAAAGGATCCGAGGTGTCTTGCTTGATTTTTCCCGCCGCGATTTGTTCAAGCCACGCTTTTTTATGCTCGCTGTTTATAGCTTCGATCTGATGAAGGGTTATTCCGTTTTTTAGGTGCACGTAACCATGGGAACGAATACGCGAGAGCATATCGCTGCTTGCCGACAACATACATTTCCTCCCTTTATGTGAGATACTTTTTATCCCATCTTATCGATTTGAAGAATGAAAGGCTCAGCTATTCTTTAGAGATTCAGAGGACGGAAACGATTCGAGCCCCTCCTTCAGCAACAAACGCAGAGCATACCCGCAGCTCCTAACTTAAACTGATCGAAGAGCAAGATTTGAGAAAATCGAGGTGAACGAGACTCATGAAGGATGGATATTACTTATCGATTTATGCCCATGTCGACGAGCTTACCCATTTGTTGGAAGCCCATACGAGACATGATCAGAACATGGCGCTCTTTCGCAAGGAAGGCGAGAACGTTACGTTGGTAAGGTTTTGGGAACTCGAAAGATTTTCCAGAATAAAAGCGCACCCGTATTCCTTTTTCGATGAGACGGAGGCGAAAGCGGAAATTAACCGGCGTTTGCAATCGGAAAACCTTTCACTGGAGGATATGGTGGAAGTATGGGGTACGCCAAGATTGCAAAACCATTCCGAGTATCATTCCATGCAAGACTATCCGGCGCTGTCTTATCATAGCGTATCGCATTTGTTTTCTACCTTGCTTATGGATACGGATGTATTCTACAAGGAGCGCATGATTGGGATGGCCGTAGATGCCGGCCCCGATGGCGTCCTGGATCCGCATGAAATCGATAAGTCGCCGTATGCGGGATGTTATTCGGACTGTGGAAAAATCGAATTGTTCCCCATAGCTTCGCCTGCCTTGCTTTGGTACGAGCTAAAAGCCCGTTTTCGGATGCGAGAGGGCAGTCTGATGGCATTAGGTACAAGCAGTACGAGCACGGCCTGTTTTCCGGAAATGCAGATACCGCACATCGATGACTACTTGTCACGGGTCTATGCCGGGGAATATATCGATGCCCTGCTATCTTTTGTTAATCGACTAACGGAATCGGATACGGGAACGTTGTTCAACGGCTTTGACCCGAGGTTTACCGAGGAAGAGAATAGGATCAGCATGGTAGTCAAGCAAATCGATCATGTTTCCTTTCAGATGATGTGTGCCAATATCGATAACTTGATTGAAAAATTCAACATCGTTCCATCGGACACTTATTTGGCGCTATCAGGCGGGTTTGCCCTCAATTGTCCGATCAATGCGAGGCTCATGCAGGCCTATTCGTTTAAAGGATTTCAAGCGCCGCCTTGCGTGAACGACTCGGGACTGTCTTTGGGGATGGGACTGTATGCTTTCTATGCGCGGTTATCCCCGCAGAAGATCCGCTTTCGTTTGAATAACGCGTTTTACGGGGAACATGACCGAAATTTGAGCGATATCCTTCAAAAATATTCAGTGTATATTTCGCAAGTTTCGAGCGCTCTTCCCGATGTTATCGCGAAAGATATTCTAGCCCACCCCATTGTTTGGTTTGACGGAGCGGCCGAAATGGGGCCGAGAGCGTTAGGCAAACGTTCCATTCTCGGAGATCCGGGGAACGCCCAAACGAAAGATAAGCTGAATGAAATCAAACAGCGGGAATGGTGGCGTCCGGTAGCGCCTATCGTCATCCTGGAAGAATTGAACAATTGGTTCGATCGGGCATTCGAGTCTCCTTTCATGCTGCATGCGTTTGAAGTACGTGAGGAGAAACGCGGGCTTGTGCCGGGGATACTTCACTTGGACGGGACCGCACGGGTTCAGACGATAACGAAACGGAGCGATCCGGTATTGTACGACGTTATCGCCGCTATTCAAAAACAAACGGGAATTCCGATGCTTTGCAACACATCCCTTAACGATAAGGGAGAACCTATCATTCAAACGCTGGATCAGGCCGTTCATTTTGCTTTGCAGAAGGACATGCCGGTCATTTATCTCAACAGAACGCGCGTCGTTTTACGCGGGCATGCGAAATATCGGGGGACGATGCATAGCGCGGCTGCAAAGCTAGGTTTAAGCGTGGAGGAAAAAGAGAGGTTAATGGCTATTCATAACCCTTACAATATTCCGGAAGAGATGCTTTTGTATTACTTTGAGAGTTTGCATAGGCTGAATAAGAGCACTTTTAATTACGATATACGCGATGAACATCAGGCAAAAGCTTTAAAACGAACGGTAAGCTTGCATAGGCGCATGTTCGAGAGAGAATTGCTCGATGTGCATCTCTTATAACAACTAAAGATTGCCTATTATCGGTAGATTGACCGATAATAGGCGATCGTACTTTCTTAAATATAATTCGTAACCATTGTATGGATGTGAAGCGGCGAGGCGAAATTTTCCATGTGTATATCTTCATCATTAATTTCGATCTCGAACTCGTCTTCAAGACCGACGATTAAACGAATGTAGTTCATAGAATCCAACCCGATCTCTTCCAACCGCGTGTTCTCGTGGATATCCGGCTGATCCTGAAAAATTTCTTTTAAACATGCAATAATCCGGGTTTGAACGTTATCATGCATCCCAATGCCCTCCATTTATTTTTCTTTTCCGTTAGATAAAAAAAACTGCAATAACAGGGGGAGCGATTTCTTTTCGAGTTCGTAAATTTTCATGAAACGCTCGCTCACTTCTTTTAGCAGCCCTTTTTCGGGCTTCGATTGATATTTGAGCGAAAGCGATCGAATCGCGAGCAATAATGCCCGTTCGCTTTCGGCAAGCTTCAGAATCAGTCTGCTTAAGCTAGGATCCGAACCGGTTCTCGTACCTTCCATATAGGCTACTCTGTTAAGCGTCATTTTATTGCAGAGCATGATTTTGTGGATCATGATGTTCCAAGTCTCATGGTCATGTTTTGAAATGTCATTCACGGTGTTAAAGTAATTCGCAAAACCAAGAAAAATATGATGTCCGTACGAGAGCGGAGCAGTTTTTGAAGTTTCGCTGTCAACGGGAATGCGTCTTCTGTTTAACGAAAAAAAGAGTTTCCTCGTATCAAGCGCAAAAGCGGAAAGAAATTGACGATCAGGCACGATGCTGCTTATCGGATATCCATAATGATGCAGCCACCGGGTTTCGTTTTTCGCATGATTCAGAAGACGGGTCAACTCTTCGGTTAGCTTTGCGAAGGAAATGGTGAACGGGCCGTACCGGTGCCCATTCGTCTCAAACGCAAGTGCAAGAAAGCATTTGTTCTCCTTGTCGCATCCATAAATCAAAGTTTCGTGTACAGCATCTTCTTGAACGCCGAAGCGGTTAAACTCCTCGACGTATCTCCAATTCAAAAACACCAAAATGTAACTTCCGGCATGGAGGCACTGAATAAGACGGTCTACGGAATGATGTTGTTCATCCAAGGGTGTTTCTCTTAGTATCGAACGATAAATGTTCAAATGGTCTTCGAATTGAATGATCGGGAAATTCTCTCCGTCGAAATGATAAAGCAAGGTGTCGAAGTGACTATAAAACCAAGGAAACCAATCCCCTTCGCTTTGGACGATGCTAAGTCTGATATTGTGATAACACTCGCTGATAAAACCCGGGGAACGTTCGACGGGCAGTTGCAGAAAAGACATGTTCCGTGTTCTCCTTGATTGGTTTAATGGGGGTGCTGCGACTGCGGGAATACGTCTACTAGCATACTAATCCAAATAAATTCGGTAGGCTCTGGTTTTATTGCAAAGCTTTCTACCGAATTTAATGGGCCTGCGGATCAAATAAATTAAGCCGAGTAAAAAGAGCAGGTGCGTAATATAAAGGAAAGGAAGCACGATAAAAATAGGGATAGGGTAACGGCCGTATGTGGGAGCAAAGGGTATTCGGTAATGAACGAGGCATCTGCGGTATTGTCAGCGAACCGGATGATCGGCGTAGGGACAAGGATTTAGTCATTGCTTTGGCAGGGTTAGCCCAACCGATGAGCGAGAAAAATGATGTCTTTACCGATTTGCGCAAAATGGCGACGGAGAAAAACTGCCATTTCGTTCAATTCGATTACTACGGCCATGGCGACAGCAGAGGAGATTTCCATGAGGTCAATTATTCGACGATGGCCTATGATGCCCGACTCGTCGCGAAGAAAATGATTCATGAGATCGCCCCAGCGCGGATCATTTTCGTGGCTAACGGATTAGGAGGACTCATTGCGTATGACACGGCTCGTTATTTAGCGAGAAGCAATAAAAAACTGCCTTTTTGCTTAATCCTGATATCCGTTCCGGTCTTGAGAGCCAGTCATTATGGAACATTGTTTTCGGAAAGAGGCATCGAGTGGCTTCGAACGTATGGCAGGGCAGATATGAAGAGTCTCGTTCCGGGCAACGACTATGCTTTATTTTCTGATTTCTCGCTTAAGCAACTTGAGTATTTTTGGGAATTAGGGTCCCACATCATGAATTTGCACGGTTTGGAAATATCGTTGGAATTCCTTAAACAATTGGACCGAATAGACGCAAGAGGCGCGTTAGATTCATACTCGCACGGTCGGAAATATTTGATTTACGGCGACAAGAGCGGCCAGTCAAGCTTGTATAACGACATCTCGGTATCTTCTAAGTGCTTACTGCAAGATGTCGACTACTTTTACGAACGTTGCGAGACCAAAGATACGTTGATCAATTACGTGGATTGGGCGATCGGCAACAATCGAAAGTTTGCCTTTCGCTAAGGAGGGGAGAAGTCGATGCTGGCGCATACAGCGATTCATGAAGCGCGACAGGAGTATCGGCAAGCAGGCTTTACGGTACTTAGCGGATTATTCGATCATGACGAAATTCGGCTTATGAAAAAAAGAGTCGACCAAGCGTGGATGAACGAGCTGGCTTGTAAACGGATCGTACAAAACCAAGCCAATCCTGTAACGAGTTTATTTCAACCGATTCGAATGGATTTTCAATTCTCAGTCACCAAGGATCTGGTATTGCAGCCGAAATTGTTCGAAGCGTTGGAAAAACTATTCGAATCGAAAGTTCTAATTGTCGGGAGCACTTGTTTTTTTAAAGCCCCGGGGGAGAAAAAGCTCCCTCTTCACCAAGACCAGTATGATATAGGGGCTTATCCCGAAGCCAGCTTTGCGGCATGGATTTCATTGGACGATGCAGACCCCGAAAATGGAGGACTAATCATGGCACCCGAGACGCACAGGGAGGGGTTATTGCGTCCGAGTGTATATTCAAACCGGCCTAACGTGGTGGGAATGACGTTCCCTTTACCCGAGAATAAAAGCCTCGTCGACATCGTGACCGCTCCCGGGGACGTCGTGGTATTCGACGGATTATTGTTACATGGATCCCATAGCAACATCAGTCCAAATCGGTTCCGGCGATCGATCGTTATCCAGTGCGCCAGAGAATCCATCGAATCGATATTCGTCAATCATGACAATCTTTTTTCGAGGAACGGTAGGCGGACGGTTAGAAAAATGAATAAAAGACATAGCCTTTACCGACATGTTTGAATTCAAAATCATGGTGAGGTATTGCTGCGATGATTAAAATATTGCCTTTGTGTACCCCTCCGGTTGCTGGGTACACGTACCACGCATTTCCTTTATCCGTAATTCTTCTTAATGAAAATGCATTCCCTTGGTTTTATTCGAATTATATCCAGTTGCAAATCAGTCTTAGAGAAGAGGATATCTACTTTACGGACTTCTACAGTTATGCGCGGCGCGATCCCGGTCTGTACCCGTTTCTTCATACGAATAAGTTCCATAGGGACCTCTATTCGTCCAAGAAGAAGTTCGTTCATTTCCTGCAGGAAGCTGTCAGTCATGGCCATTATGTGTACATGTTCGTAGACGAGTACGAGATTAACGGAAGACAACAACATCTCAAAAATCATCTTACGCACGACATATTGATCCATGGCGTGGATTCGGAGAACGAATCTTGTCACGTCTCGGGATTTAATCAGAACGTAGTGTTCGATCGTTGGGAAATCCCTATTCAATCCTTGTTCTCGGGGTTCCGGCATGCCAAAGTTCTGCAGGATCAGCATCAATATATTTGTCTTTTTCAAAACGACTTTACGTACGGCTATCGCTTTCAAATGAAAAATATGTTGGCATTGCTGCAGGACTATATGAGCGGCACAAACACTTCCGAAAGATTGAGCATGCACGTGAATGCTTATTCTTCGAACGATTATATTTTCGGCCATCGGGTATACGATAAAGTCTTCGAATATTTAGAAGCAGTAAGAAGGCATCAGTACAAACTTAGCATCATGCCCTTTCATATCCTCTGGGAGCACAAGCGAACGATGCGGCAAAGGTTTGAATATATCGACGTTGCGGATTTGGAACATTGGTACGAGCCATTACGGGATTTGGAACAACTCGCGTATTCCATACGGAACCGGTTTCTAAAGTATTTGGTATCGCAAAAAAGCGGTGAGTGGGCAAAAGCGCGCGCGCAGCTCGAGGAATTGAAGGAGCGGGAAAGAAAGGCGATGCATGGAATCATTGACGAACTACTAATCCGGTTAGGGTGAGGCTCGATTTTCATGATTACCGAGGCGAAAGAAAAATTGCTATCCATCGTTGATCAGGGCCGATTGGCTGCGGTATTGCATTACCCTTCGACTAACGGAGACCGAGTACGGGCCGTTATTATCTGCCAAGGGCTTAATGGAGAGAGAGCGGAAAAACACCGGATGGCTGTAAAATTCGGTAGGCTGCTCGCGGCTAACGGCATCGCCTGCATGAGATTCGATTATTTCGGCATGGGCCTCAGCGATGGGGCCTCTTATGAAATGACGACGTCCACCAAGGTTTCCAACGTAAAAAAAGTATATGCATATTTAAGGGCACTAGGTTTTATCCATCCCGACAAGATTACTTTATTAGGGTTTAGCGACGGGGCCAAAATATCTTTGCTTTCAGCGCTCGAATTGGAAGTCCGATCGCTCATTCATTGGAGCCCCGTCTACAAGGGGGGGGCGAGGAATTACTTTGCCGCTCGCAAACCAAAGGTGATTCGGAATCCGCATGACGGCAATTCGTTCGTCGTTCCTTGGTCGGGGTTGTGGTTCGGCGTCCGTTATTTTCAAGACTTAGCCAACCACGACGTGGCGGCCGGATTGAAAGCCTACTCAGGTAAAAGTTTGGTTATCTATGATAACCAGGACGATACCGTAAGAACGGATCTGGAAAGCTTGCAACCGGATTGCGATTTCGCGTTCAACCGGCAAAGAGACGTCTTGCGAGTAGACGGAGCGGGGCATTTGTTTTCATCCGCCGAGTTTGAACGAAAAGTCATGTTGGCTAGCCTTCACTGGCTTCAACGAGCGGTCTGAGGAGAGGGGGATGAACATGACAAACATGCAAAGGGAAGATTCCGACTTGGATTGGCGATTTCCTGATTTCAACGGCTTATGCGATCGCAACTTGGATTGTAGACAACTTGCGATGAATACGGTTTTGAAATGGAAACAAGAACCGCAAATCCTTCCTTGTTTTATGGATTCTTTCAATGGGTATCATGACGGGCTAGTGCTTGCCCGTAAAGAGTCTCCTTTGCGGATGGGATGGAAAATCGTAAAACAACCGCTTGAGGAAGTGGACAGGGCTTATATTCAAGAAACGATAGGGCGACACGGCTACTGTATTCTGTTTTATAACGCGTACGATATGCCGTTTTCGAAATATTACCGCGTTCATAAAGTGACTCATTGGTCGCTCGTAACGGGCTCGACAGCCGATCATTTCCGTTTATTGGACCACACGGGCATCAAACCGTACTTTACCGGAATGGAAGGTACGGTTGCGTGGGAGTTGTTTCTTTCCAACTGGACGGAAGGAGGCCTTGCCGTCCTCGAAAAAGACCGATCGGATGCGTCCATTTGGCCCGAAGTATTTGAAGGGTTGATGAAGGAGTCCGTTCACGAAATGATTGACCGGGAGGGGCTCGACAACTTTAGTCGATATAAGGACTTTGTGAAAGACACGCCTTCGGTATCCATTATCGCCAGCCTGGAAAGTTTGGAGTTTCATTACCATCACGTGAGGCGACTAAGGGAGCTATGGAAAGCGTCCATCATGAAAAAGGCGATACCCGAACGATTCATTAGAGGAGAATGGGTGGAAGAGCTATTCCAACTTTGTGATGTATGGTCAATGACCCTTGGCGTCGTTATGAAGTGGAAACGGCGGCCGGACCTGGATCATAAGGAAAAGCTGATTTACTATTTAAATCAAGTTGCGCACTCGGAGGAGAAATTCATTCGTTTTTTATCACAGGCGATCGGCGGAGAACGCTCGTGAGTCGAATCGCGATCGCTAGCCAATCGACCTTAGGTCATCTCCTTCCGGCTTTAAGCGTAGGCAGAGAAATGGTTAAGCGCGGCAATGAGGTTATCGTTCTTGCCCATAGCATGAATAGGGCACTGGTCGAGCAGCAGGGCTGTATCTATGAACGCATCGAATGGGGCAGGATATATCCGGATAAATTCATCGGGGAAGCATGTGAAGAATCGTGGCGGATTATAAGCAAGCACGATATCGAGCTTATGCTTATAGACGCGACCGTTCCCGCCGCCTCTATCGCCGCCGAGAAGCGAAATATCCCTTGGGTAAGTTACCAAACATCGGTTCCCCTGTCCGATGATAGGATACCGGGAAGAAAAGACTCGCATCTGAGAATCAGGAAAATCTATGAGGAACAACTAAACGCCATCCGGAGAAACTATGGGTTGCCTCCGATCTCAGACCCCGAAAAGACGCGAGGCGACCTCGCCGCTTTATCACCTTACGCGAATCTTGTTATGGTTATGCCGCAAATCATCCCCGACCGAAATCGACTCCCCCCGAAATCCATCGTCGTCGGACCGTGTTTCCTAGAAGAGCCGCAGCCTGCGGAATCGGCTTTTCCGTGGAAAAATGGAACAATTAAAGTACTCGTTTGTACCCCTTCTCTGGATAACGTCAAGTTCAAAGAATTGACCAACGAGTACGTCAGCCTCGCAGTCGAGGCTTTTCGACATCCGTCCTTTCAGGTTATCCTGACTGACCCTTCATTCCTCCATCCTACCCGATATTATCCCAATCTCGTTGTTCTCCTAGGCTCTTCATCGCATCATATCGTACTCCCCCAGGTGGATATAGTCATTACGCATGGAGGGAGCGGAACTTTACTAAAATGCATTAAACACGGGAAGCCGATGGTCATCATCCCGCTGGGGGCCGACCACGAAATTCTTGCCGAGCAATGCGAGTTGGCGGGCGTTTCCAAAACTCTTCAACCGGAGCAAATCTCGTCCGAGCAAATCATGAAACTAACGCTTGAGTTGCACAATGACCCGGTTTACCGAAACAATGCCGAGCGTTTAGCCCGTCACGAGCTATTTCGCGATTCAACATCAAGGGTCATTCAGATCCTTCATTCCATAATCAATCAATGAAAGCGAGGCCAATTCAACGATGCTTACGGAAAAAATGATGATAGATACGGTTCAGAAAATATGCGGGGATAAAGAAGCGACATTAGAAACCCGTTTTCAAGAACTGGATATGGACTCCACCAATGTGATCGAGATACTGGTTGAGTTGGAGATCGCGTTAAACATTGATATTTTGGACGACAGCCTAAATTTGGATAACTTCTCAACGCTCAAGGATGCCTTCGATTACATTAGCAGGATTGTTGCCAAAACGGGCAGATGAGGTGTTGAAGTGGAAAACGCGATACTTGAGTATCTAAGCGATCAGGGATGCGGAATTTTTCCTATTCACAGCATTACGTACGACAAGACCCTATACGAACTCGGAATCGATTCTCTGCGGTATATGGACTTGATCGTATGGTTGGAGGAGACTTTTCAAATGACGGTTCCTGATGAAATGTTGGATATATCCGCGGAGATTACGGTTAAAACCGTAATCGGTTTCGTTGCGAACGGGAGGACCGAGGTATGACGGAAGCCGAGTTTCCCGCCATACGCCTTCAATGCGTGGAAGGCGTATGGTGGTTCGTTTTCGGCGATAGGAAGCTTTTCGTCA
The DNA here is from genome assembly GCF_042655525.1 of Cohnella soli. Classification (NCBI taxonomy): domain Bacteria; kingdom Bacillati; phylum Bacillota; class Bacilli; order Caryophanales; family Paenibacillaceae; genus Cohnella; species Cohnella soli. The sequence continues at coordinate 554,636 of NZ_JBHSMI010000067.1, read as the reverse complement.
GTATTGGAATCAATCATGTCGATCCGAACTTCTTGCTCGCCCCTTATAACATTAACAGAACAATCGCCAAATACGGGAATGACATGGTATTCGATAATTTGGCGTTTAACCCGGAAGGAGAGGCGGCAAAAAAATGGTGGTCCAAGGTACAAGCGGACATGAAAGAGTGGCATTTTAATACGTTGGGTTATCATACATCCGTTCCTCGCGCGTATTTGAAGGAAACGGACTTATCCTATATTGTTCCTATCCGCGACAATTCGTTGGAGGATTACCGTACGTTTCCCGACGTGTTTTCTAAAGAATTCAGCGATTCGCTCGATAAGCTCGTCAAGTCCGTTTGCGACGAGCATAAGCTAGCATCCAATTTGCTAGGGTATGCTTTTCACGATATTTCCGGATTTACATACGAAATGTCCAAAAACCGAAATATGCCGGACCCGCAGCGAATGACAAAAAGGGAAAGCCGGTTGTTTGCAAAAATGCTGAACGATCGCTTGCGCGCGGATTGTAGCCGAAAGAGAACGTTCCATCCCTTAGTCGAACGTTATCAACAATTACCCGTTGATTCTCCAGGGAAAAATCAGTGGATCAATTTGCTGAGGCAAAGTTACCGATCGATAGAAGTCGTAAATTCCGTCTATGGATTAAAGACAGGAAGTTGGGCGGAATTGGGATCCGTTACGGACTGGTCCAACTATTCGTTCGAGCACTACCCGACCAGCGATAATAGATACATGTTAGCAACTATTGCAGAGCGATATTATTCGCAATATTATACATTGATAAAAAAGCACGATCCGAATCATTTGATTCTAGGAGATAAATTGAACGCGAGTTGGGAGGATTTGCCTGACTATTTGCTCGACATCTTAAAAAAATACGTAGACCTAGTTTTCATCGAGTGGGTCGATTATTTTGGCGTTCAAGAGAATGCTTTAAACGATATCCATCACCGCACGGGCAAACCGATTTTGATGGGGGATTCCGCTTTCGCATGTATTCAAGAAAATCAAATATTCGCCAGGGGCGTTATCGTGGAATCTCAAGAAGCCGTAGGCCAAGAGTACGGCAAATATCTTTCCTCCATCATGAAACTTCCTTTCGTGGTAGGTTGGCATCATTGCGGGTATATAGAAGGTTGGAAAGGGATTCGCAACGAGAACGATCCATTCGCGTCTTCGCAGTCGGGCTTTCTGACGCCATTCGAGGAAGTTCACGAACGGACGGTAGAACGCGTTAAGACCTGCAATCGATACGCGGAATACGTTCATCGTTCATCGTATTTTCAAGGGGGCTCTGAATGAGTTCAACGACATGGAACTATTCCAACCGAAAAGCGCTGGTCACGGGCGGTTCTAACGGCATCGGGAGAGCAGTCGTAAAAAAACTCGTTAAAGCGGGCGCCTTCGTTTATTTTACTTATTGCCGGGATGAAGACGGAGCATATCAACTCATGAACGAATGCAACGAATCATGCGAAAGAGTAAGGGCGATTCGATGCGACAATGCTTCAAAAAATGACATTGACGATCTGGCTAGAGCGGTTTGCCCTAAAGGTGAAAGACGGCTGGATTATTTGGTGCATTGCGCGGGAGTAATCAGTCATGCACCGTTTCACGCAATGGACGAGGACAAGTGGAATTATTTAATGGACGTCAACCTTCATTCAGTCTTTCGGTTATCCAAAGCGTTAATTCGGCCCATTCTCTCTTGTAAGGGGAGCATCGTTACGGTCACGTCGACTGCGGGGATCGTCGGGTCCGCGGGCCAAATTAATTATTGTTCGTCCAAGGCCGGATTAATCGGATTCACTAAGGCGCTTTCCAAGGACATGGCGGGGTTGGAGGTACGGGTAAACGCTGTGGCTCCCGGCTTTATCGAAACCTCTATGCAAGACTTACTGCCGGAAAAACACCGGCATGAAATCGAGAATCTCATTACCGTAAGAAGATTCGGAGAGCCGGACGAAGTGGCCTCGGCTATTATGTTCCTGCTATCCGATGCAGCGTCGTATATTACCGGTCAAATCCTGGTGGTCGACGGCGGAGTAATCTAGTCATGACATGGCCGAGCGAGGGGTGCGTAAATGCTGAAGATTGCGCCTGTATTCGACCCATTATTGAACTGTTACGAGAATTTGATCGCAACGGTATGCGAATTCTGGGAGATCGATCACAAATATCTTTATTCCGGGTCGTGGGGATTTCACCATAACTTTAATCAAACGCAATACGAATTGCGTAAAGACATAGAACGATCGCAATTCAGTTTCCATACCAGCCATATGATGCAAGAGTCTTACGTCTCGCTCGGATATCGAATACATCCGCTTCCGTTTTTCCATCACTTGGAAAGCTATCTTGGGCTAGGAATACAGGCGGAAAGGACTCGTTCTACCTCGCATGTTGTTGCTTTGAGCGAGGAGTATACGAGTTCGGGCACTCCTCTGGGCATCACATTCGACGGTTTTTGGTGCCCATGGCACCCTATGTATCAAAAAAGAGAAATCGAGCACTTTGTCCTTGTCAGCGGATTAACTCCCGACGGACTGCTAATCATCGTCGATCCTATGTTTCCCGTAGACGTTCAATTCGTGAACCCCGTCGAACTGGAACATCAAGCTTGCATCGACGTGATAAAGTTCTCGAAAAGAGGCCCGGGAGAGATGGATTGGCTCGATGTCCTGTCCGTGTGCTTGGCAAATATCCGGTCAACCGATTCCATCGTATCCATGCGGGCGTTTGCCCACGAACTCGAACATTCGAATGATATCGCATGCGAGTTTTCTTTGTTTCCGAATTTCGAATTGCACGAACTGTTTATCCAACTCAGAATGATCCATAACAACAGACTGAGGTTTTCCATCTATCTAGCATGGCTCGCGGAACAACACCGGATACCAGAACTTGCGGAGATGTCCAGGTTAATCTTAAGCTCGGCCGAGCAATGGGATGTAATAAAAAATGCTTTCGTCAAGGCGAGCTTTCTGAAAGACCCGCAACCGGCCGTCAAAAAACTATCTTGGAGAGTGTTGGAAGCTGCCCGCCTCGAAGATGCCGCGGCCGATGAGTTGGAGAGGATCGTACATGGAGATAGAAGATAAGAATATTACGGCGTTTATCGGAGAAACGGCGAAGAAAATGCCGGACAAGCCGGCCGTCACATTTGAAAGCCGCTCGTTGACTTATTCGGAGTTGATGGACCGGGTGGAACGGTTAGCGGATAAATTACGAATGCTAGGCGTCCAAAATCAGGACATCGTTGCGATTTTGCTCGAACAATCGCTTGATCTGCTCGTAAGTATTTTAGCCGTTCTAACGCTAGGGGGCATATACGTTCCGATAGATCTTAGGAATCCGCCCGAAAGAGTACAATCGATTCTAAAGGATGCGAATGCGAAGTTTTTGATTCGCGGCAAACATGCGACCGTCGAATCTTTGGAACTACATGAAAGTCAGGTTCATGTTCAAAGTACCCCGCATAACTTGGCCTACATCATTTACACTTCGGGATCGACCGGAAAACCCAAGGGCGTTATGATCGAACACCGATCCGTCGGCAACCTCATTCGTGCCATGGCAGAAAAGTTGGATTTGCACCCAGGGAAAAAAATCCTCGTAGTATCTCCTCCCACCTTCGACATTTACCTCATGGAAACGATCGTTCCTTTATCTCATGGCATGGAAATCGTCATCGCCAATGACAAACAATCGCAATCTCCCAGAGGCATTCGCGATCTTATTGTTAATGATGGAATAGATATGGTTCAAATGACGCCGTCCAGATGGGTTTGGTTTCTTAATGATCGTAATAGTTCCCAATGCTTGAATAGGCTAACGGACATACTTATCGGCGGAGAACCGCTCCGCCTCTCGTTATTGCAGCGGATAAAGAGCAGTACGGAGGCGCGTATCTACAACTTATACGGGCCGACCGAAGCGACGGTATGGACGGCGATCGCCGACGTTACGGATGCCGCTTGCGTTACGATCGGCGTACCTATTGCGAATACGTCAATGTGCGTGATGGATCCCGCCGGAAATTTACTGGAGGAAGAGGTGGGGGAATTGCACCTTTCCGGAATCGGATTGGCACGCGGATACTGGAACGACCCCGAATTGACGAAGAATTCGTTTATCGAGTCGCATGAACGGCGGTATTTTAAAACTGGCGATTTGGCAAAGAAACGCAAAGACGGTTCTTTCGAAGTGCTCGGCCGAACGGACGAACAAGTGAAAATCAGGGGACACCGGGTCGAGTTAAGAGAAGTGGAAAATGTGCTGATTGAGAGCAACCTTGTATCAGCGGCTACCGTTATTTGTTTTTCCGAACGGTTGATCGCGTTTATTGTGCCCGATTATCCCGCCAGAGAGGAGCAAGAAACGCTAAACGATATTTTTGGTTTTTTGAAAAGCAAATTGCCGGATTATATGATTCCTTCATCCATCGTTATATTAGCCGACATTCCTATTACAGCGAACGGAAAAACAGACAAAAAGGCGCTTTTAACCATCGTATCGAAGGGGAAATAACGGAAATGGACATGAATTCGGATACGGTTGCAATTATATCGACAAAAGCCAAAGAAATTTTACAAGTCGAAGACGACTTGGCCGACGATGAGGATCTTACCATTCGCGGGCTGACATCGTATAGCTTTATTCAATTAGTCGTTAATTTGGAAATCGCCTTTGACATAGTGATCGACGACGAAAAGCTTCTAATGGAAAATTTCACAACGATAACGAAAATTTATGACGTTATTCGCGACGGGCAAAATGAGCGGCCGAAGGAGTAGTCGAGATGGAAGCAAGCATCGTTCGGATAAACGAAAAAAAAATTATAGGGATGTCTTCAAATTTGATATTGGGACAGCAAACCGGAGGTAAAGTTTCTAAAGTGTCTATGCTTCACTTTAGATTCGAGAGGCGGATCGGAGAAATTAAGCATCGGATCCATCCGGAATGGATTTATGGGATTTTCATTGATCCACCCAACTACGATCCTATCACAGATACTTTTAAATGGATCGCAGGCGTGGAGGTGCATTCTTCGGATGATGTGCCTCCCGGAATGGAGACTTTTACGATACCGGGCGGATCATATGCCGCTGTCTCTTATGCGGGAGAGAGCCAAAACACGGATTCCGTTTATGATTTTTTATATAGTTGGATTCTAAACTCCGATTACGAAATAGCGGCTGCTTTCGGCATCGAAAAACATGCTTTTACGGAGGCGGACCGTTCCGGGAAAGTACAGATGGAACTTCTATTGCCGGTCCGGGAAAGACACTGCGAATAAGGCGAACACCTATAGTTTGAATTATTGGAGATGAAATATGGATCAGTCGAATGCAGCGATCGTCAGTCTGGAAAAAACGGGCCTTCTCATACGAAAATGCTACAGGTTGGCGCGCCCGTTCTGGACGTACTACGCCGCGATGAGCGTTATCGTTCTTATTGCTTCCCTTGTTCCGGTGGGATGGGCCGAAGCGATAAAACGTCTTTTGAATATGATCGACGCCGACGAACCATCGCAACTTTGGGTTGCCGGACTGTGGCTAGGCGCCGTGTTCGTCGTCGAAACCGTTCTTGCATTCCTAAAAGCATGGTTGACGCAACGGCTATCGAACAAGTCCATTTCCGAATTGCAGCGCGAGGTGTGGGAACGGTTACTGATAATGAGGCTCGTTAAATTCGCTCAATGGCATACGGGCGATAAGCTGCAAAGAATCAATGATTCGGCCGTGTCGGCGCAAAACGAGATCAACCAAAGCATTCCCCGACTTATCGAACAATCTTTAACGATACTATTTCTTCTCGCTTATTTCTCTTTCGAGTCTTGGCAGCTCGTAGCCGGCGCAATAATAGTTGCCGCAATGGTATCCATAATCGGTAAAGGCATGAGCGGACCAATCCGCAAGTGGCAAAACAAAACAAACGAATCGCAATCGGAACAGGACAGCAAGCTTCAAGAACAATTACAAGGAACAGAAATCGTTAAGATTTTCGGACTAAGGACAAGTTTTAATGCCGCATGGAGAGAATTGGTCGAGAATACCCGAAAGCATGGATTGAAAACCCATTTATGGTCGTGGACGTCCGGGTTGTCCGTCTTTTTGAGTTTATGGATCGGGAATATGTATTTCTTCGGTATGGGTGCCTGGCTGGTAAGCGACGGCAAGTTGAGCATTGGCGTTGTTGCCGCATTGATGTTGTCCAGCGACAGAATTATTTTCCCTTTGGCGCAAATCTCGAACTTTTGGGCGACGATTCAAAGCGCGTTGTCGCATAGCTTACGCGTATTCGAGATGGCGGATCCGACGGAAAACAAGCCCGTTGTTGAGGGGAATGGCGAATTGCCGATTTCCGGTGATATTCGAATGCAACGGGTAAGTTTTTATTATTCCCCCGACCGCCCGGTTTTGGAAAATTTCAGTGCGACTTTTCGTCACGGGTGCGTAACTGCGCTAGTAGGTCCGAGCGGCAGCGGGAAAAGCACGGTTTTAAAATTGGTTCTCGCCATTCATCATCCGAATGAAGGAGCAATCCACTACGGAGAAACACCGCTTGATACGGACGGATTGACCGCCTGGCGAGGACGTGTCGCTTATGTGCCTCAGGATCCGATGATCTTCGACGCTTCCGTATCGGACAATATACGCATCGGAAATTTAGAAGCTACGGATCAAGAAATCATAGAAGCAGCCAAGTTCGCCAATGCTGACGAATTCATCAGGAATTTACCCGGAGGCTATGCTGCGAGGCTTGGGGAAGGCGGGCATTCATTATCGGGCGGCGAAAGACAACGCTTGGCAATCGCGAGAGCCTACGTTCGCAAACCCGAAATTTTGTTGCTGGATGAGCCGACGTCAGCGCTTGACGCACGGAACGAGCGATTGATTCAAGATTCGCTGACTCGCTTCATGCGCGATAGAACGGTTTTGGTCGCGGCGCATCGATTGTCGACGATACGGGAAGCTCACTGCATTTTGTACTTGGAAGAGGGGGGAATCCAAGAATCGGGCACTCACGCAGAGTTGATTCGTTCGAAAGGAAAATACGCGTCTTTAGTTATCACGGGAGGGGTGACGAATGAATACGAACATACCGAATCGGGATCATCCTAGGCTCGCTGATGTCCTGTCGTTGTTATGGGGGAAAATGGCTCCTTATCGTGCCGCGTACTTACTGGCGTTGCTTCTTGGATTAATTCAAACGGCCATCGTGCTTTATTTTCCGATTTTGAACGAGCGGTATTTCAATTTCCTTGAATCGGAGTCGTACGCGGATATTCGCGCGCTGATTATAGGCTCTAGTATCGTTATATTCGTTCTGGTCGGGTTGCAGTTGCTGGGGGAGTACTTGAAATTCGACGCAATGGGCAAGTTGCAGAGGGATTTTTCGTTGGAGCTTGCGGACGAAACGCAACGTCTCCCGTTTGAAAAATCCCTAAACGAGCATTCGGCCGATCTCTCCCAAAAGATTACCCATGATACTCGCAAGACGGCTCAAATATTGTTTCAAATCATAGATGTCATGGGGAATGAAATCATTATGTTTCTAGCGGCGACCGCGCTGATACTTTGGCACGAATGGAAGGTCGCCGTCGTCATCTTGTTCGTAGTTCCCTTGATCGTCTTGGGTACGCAAGCGCTAAATAAACGGTTGAAGCAAATCGGCGTTGAAGTCGCCGACCAAGAGGCGAAGTTCAGAATGATCCAGCAGGATGTCCTGCAAGGGATGGAAACCGTTAGATCGTTTAATGCGGGGCGTTGGATGCGTGATCGCATTTTCGAGGAAAGAAAAAAGCTGAATCGCCTCTATATTCGCAAGATGTTCTGGGAACAAGCGGTTCTTTTCGTCTCCTCGTCGATGATCTTGCTTGTCACGTGGGGGTCCGTACTGGCGGTTGCCCGGTTAGCGATAATCGGGGAAGTACAGGCAGGAACGGCGCTTGCCTTTTCCATTCTGATTTGGCGGATAAGCGAACCATTGATTTATTTGACTCAATTGTGGGGGGGCGTTCAAGAGCAGCTCGGATCGGCCAAGAGGGTCTATTCCGTTTTGTTGGAAAGGAAGGAACCGGCCGCGGGCGCGGAACCCGTCGCTAATCTCCAAATGGCTTGCGGGCTTTCATTCCGCCACGCGGCTTTTGCTTACCCGGGGAAGGCCATATTCACGAACTTGAATTTGAATGTTGCGCCGGGGGCTTTTATGGCGTTGGTCGGTCTTAGCGGTACAGGGAAATCAACGATCGCGAAGGTAGCATCGGGCCTTCTTTTTACGGGTCAAGGAGAGATCGTCGTCAATGGTCTATCGGCGGCCAAGGACCCGGAAAGGTTTCGCAGATCCGTCATGTATGTCTCCCAGACGCCTTACTTTTTTACCGGCACGATTAGTAGTAATTTAACGTTGAACCGCTCTTTCTCGGAAAAAGAGCTCGCATCGGCGGTTAAAGCCGCTCAAGCGGATGAAATGATTCGAGAATTGCCGGACGGATACGAAACGATGATCTCCGAAAAAGGAAATTCGTTATCGGCGGGGCAAAAGCAACGGTTGGCAATCGCGCGTGCTCTTCTTCAAGAACGGCCCGTATATATTTTCGATGAAGCGACCTCCGCGTTGGACGTTCGGATGGAGTGGAAAGTTATCCAATCCATCAAAGAATGGACAAGGAATAAAGGTCGATCCCTAATCGTTATTTCGCATAGATTAGATGTCGTTCATGATGCGGACTCGATTTGTGTCATCGAAAAAGACAAAATTGTCAGTCTCGGCACCCATGCCGAATTAATGTCGAACAATCCAATGTACAAAGAACTTTTCGGGATATCCGCTGACGGGGTGAGGTGTTCAAATGAGTGAATCTGTCGAGCAGTGGCAGCATTTTTTCGGTGAAGATTATATACGATTTTCCGAACTAATATTAAATACGGAACGAACGAAAAACGAAGTGGAAAATTTAACGAGAATTTTAGGCTCATCTACTGGCATTCGAATATTGGATCTGGGATGCGGGCAAGGAAGAATAGCGGTACCGTTAGCGCAAAAAGGGTATTCGATAGTCGGTTACGATCAGTCGGAGGTATTGTTGAATGAAGCCCGCGAACGGGCAAAGCGCGAAAATGTCGAAGTGGAGTTTAAACGGGGAGACATAAGGCATCTGCACTATGACGAGCGATTTCATGCCGTGATCAATATCGGCACGGCCTTTGGATACGGAGGAGACGAGCAGCGAGATAGGCAAGCGCTGGAACATGTAGGCATGGCGCTTTATCCCGGCGGTAAATTCATTATCGATACCGAAAATAGAGACAAAAAAACGCAACGGTTTCAATCCGAGATCAAGGAAGAGTTTTACGGGATATCGATGACGTCGCGACGCGAGTTTTCCGAAGAAACAGGGTTATGGAAAGAGTATTTTAGCTGGTGCAGCGGCGAGAAGCAGCAAACGGCATCATTCGTACTTCGGCTGTATTCCCCAGACGAAATGGTCGGCATCTTGCTTCAAGCGGGATTTAAAGTAGAAGGAATTTATGGAGGTCTGGATTGCCGCGAGTGGACATCCGAGAGCAGCCGTATGGTCATCATTGCTCGGAAATAAGGAGGTACAATGTATAGTCCGTCTTCCTATCGACACATATTGGAAATGTTGCCTCATCAGAAGCCACTTAGATTAGTCGATGCCGTTCATTCGTACGAAAAAGGAAGCAGTTTATCGGCATCATGGGAACCTTCGCCTTCCGATTCCTGGTATGGAGATGACGAATCAATAAGCGAACACCTTCTCGTCGAAGGATTAGCGCAAACGGCCGTGATGTTCGTTCAGTTGGAAATAGAGCCTCTCGGAACCGACGAGTATCCCGTATTAGGCAGTATTCATTCTCAATTTTATTGTCCTGTTTCCCGCCATCGTAGATTCGATTACTTCATTAAAGCGCAGCGAATTTCGGTTAAGCAATCCTATGTGCTTGGAGAAGTAAGAGTTGATGGTTTACTGGTTCTGCGTTCGGAACTGGGACTTGCCGTCAGAAGGTCGTTCCAATGGCCATAAACGAAAAAAAATTCAACTTTAGCAAACCATGGATTTTTATCGACGACGTGTTGGAAGTGAACGACAACGGCATTGTAACCCAAAAAAATATTTCTTATAGCGATGTTTTTTTGCAAGGCCACTTTCTTTCCTATAGCGTTTATCCGGGGATGCTTCTGTTGGAAGGAATAAAACAATCCATATTCATATGGAAAACCGAGAGTTCCGCCGATCCGAGCACCGAAATTTATCAGATCCGATCGCAAGCCCGTTTCCTTCATCCGGTTCGTCCGGGGAATATCGTGATTTATGAAATTTCCGCTTTTGACCATGGCAACGAGGAATGGACTTTTATGGGCACCGGGACGGTAGGGAATATAGTCGTCACTCGCTTTAGCATGATATTTCTTGATCATAATGGCGGCAAAGGAGGTGTCAGAATATGCCGGAATCGAACATGAAAAACTTAGCGGGCACTATTATCGGCCATTCGTTGGCATTAAAAAGGAACGATAAAGTATTCATTGACGTCGTCGGGGAATCCGGGCCGTTCGTCAAGCAGTTGTTCAGTCAATTGCTATTAGCCGGAACAAGTCCCTACATCAGACAACTATCGATCGATCATTTGAAATTGCTGATCGAGAACAACGACGAGAACCAATGGAAACATTGGTACGATATAGAGTCGGCTTTTTATCTTGATGTGGATGCGTATATCGGGATCCGATCGGAAAATAATTTGTTCGAATTTTCGGATATTCCAGGGGTATTCTATGAAAGGTATAGAAAGCATTTTTTACTGCCGCTTCAGCACCGGATGGCCGAACTTAACAAATGGCTAATATTAAAGTCGCCCGGTAACGGGCTGGCCCAAATCGCCCAAATGAGCCTCGAAAAATACTCGACGATTTTTTATCGGTCATGTAATCTAGACTATCGAAAGCTGGCATTGAAGACAAAGCCGCTCCAAGAGAGGTTGGGCCAGACAGATCGCGTCCGAATCGTCTCGCCGGGAACGGATCTGAGCTTTAGCGTAAAAAATATAGCGAATTATTTCTGCGATGGGAAGTATAACCTTCCAGACGGTGAATTGTTTACCGCGCCTATAGTAGATTCGGTCGAGGGACGTATTCGTTTCAATGTGCCGACATCGTTTATGGGTATGCAATTCAACGACGTTTGTCTAGAGTTCTCTCACGGAATCGTTACTCGATTTCAATGCGACAAGAAGGAGCAATTTAAAAAAATCATTTCGACCGACGAGGGAGCATCGAGAGCCGGCGAATTCGGCATCGGCTTGAACCCGTATATTTTGCGTCCCATGAATCAGTTGCTTTTCGATGAAAAGATGTCGGGTAGCATTCATATCGCGCTAGGCCAAGCTTACGGAATGGCCTATAACGGAAACGAATCCGCTATCCATTGGGATTTTGTTTTGCATCAGTCTTCCGAATTCGGAGGAGGGGAACTTTATTTCGATGATGTATTAATTCGGAAAGACGGGAAGTTCATTTTGCCTGATCTGGCTCCTCTAAATACGAAATAGGGGGTACGGGATTGGAAGGTTTTATGGCAGGACTATCCCGTCATCAAGGGATATCGGTGATCATGCCCGGCACCGACTTGCGTTATGCGTCATTATTGGAAGTCGTCGAACAAAATAAGAAAGTCATACGAGGCATGGGCTTCGGGGGGGCAACAGGGCAACTCGTCTTTATCGATGCCGCACTCGGGTGGAAATGGGTTCCTGCAGCGCTTGCAGCGCTTAGTCTGAACGTGACGGTGATTCCAATTGATTCCCATCGTTCCCCCCAACAGTTAGCAAAGCTTTGTGCAGAATTAACGCCCGAGTTGATTATAGACGAGAATCGTGTTTCGCATGATGGCAGGATGTTAGAAACCCAAGCGATCCTTTCACCGAAAAGCAGAGCCGAATTGGAAAACATAGCATTTTTATTATACACTTCCGGGACGACCGGAAACCCTAAAGGAGTGATGTTAAGTTCCGAGAATATATGGTCTAACGTCCATAGTATTCTTTCCTATTTTGACCTTTCTCCACGGGACCGCATGCTTATTATTCGGCCGTTTACTCATGCTTCGGCAATTACCGGTGAACTGCTCCCTTGCTTAATTAGCGGATGCAGCGTATATATCAAACCTTCCGAAGTTTCCCCCCTTCATTCCTTAAGTTTGTTGAATAAGTATAAAATCAGCGTATTTTGCGCAACCCCGACGGTCTGCAGCTACATTGCGAGGGTGGCGACAAACCGCTCGTTTCCTCATTTAAAAAAGATAGTATTAAGCGGTGAGGGACTTACTGCGAGACAATTGGAACTTATCCGAAGGACATTTCCCCTAGCCCGCATTTGGAACGCTTATGGACTAACGGAAGCTTCTCCAAGAGTGAGTTGCAATACGGACTTGTCGGATATGAACGATCCTCTTTGTGTTGGCACTCCACTTCCTGACGTTTCAATAAAAATCGTAGATAGCCATAGTCGCGATTTGCCCGAAGGCGAACAAGGTGAAATATGGGTACACGGTCCGAACGTGATGTCTGGCTATTGCAAAGATCCTGAAAACACGAAAAACAAAATCATCGACGGTTGGCTCAGAACTTCCGATATGGGTTCGTTTAGAAATGGTAAACTATATGTGCACGGGCGCAAAGATGAACTCATGATCCGCGGGGGAGTCAATATTTACCCGCAAGAAATTGAAGATATGCTCTTAGGTTGCGTTGGCGTCAAAGAAGCGGTCGTTTTTGCCGAACGGGACAATGGCTTCTCTTTAAAGATTCATGCCTGGGTCGTCACGGATGAGGGCATCCAACCATCTGACATCATGACAATGTTAATCAAGAAAAGAACGGATGCTCGTTTATGGCCGGATCACATTGAAATAAAGACCGAATTGGAAAAGAATCATACCGGAAAAATCCTGCGTCCATTTACTTACTGGACGTAATTATCCGAAATATTCGCACCCAAGAACGATTTGTTCTTGGGTGCTTTGCTTTTCTTCTAAAGGGAAATGAATATAATTTGTTGAATGATATTAATCAATGTTCAAAACGGAGAAGTTATTGGCATCAGTAATAGTAAAGCAAGTAACGCGGAGGACTTGCGGCAGGAGGCGAAATTGGTCATGATGAAAAACCGTACAGGTAAACAACAGTACGACGATATCGACCATGAGTTGGTTGAACGGGCTCAATCAGGAGATATTGAAGCGTTCGGAGCATTGGTCGAGCAGCATCGGAACAAGGCTCGAGGTTGGGCGAACCAAATGACCAACGATCCCTTCACGGCGGAGGATATCGTACAGGAGGCTTTGATTCGAGCTTTATTGCATTTTCGTTCGCTTTCCAATACTGATAGTTTTCTTCCTTGGCTTTATCGCATAGTCCGTAATCAAGCGAATATGTTTCTTCGCCGCGGCGGGCAGCATCGAAAAGAAATGCCGTTTTCTTTTATGCCGTCTGCTTTGAACGGCGAGTCCTCGCATGATGGCGAGTATGCGGAGGGCATATTGTACCGCCAATACTACGAATCGTTAGATGAAGCGGTCCGGAGGAAAGACCCGGTAGAACGGATGTTGCTCAAAGAAACCTATGAAATGTTGGATTCGCACTTTCTTTACTTAACGCCCAAAGAGAGGGACGTATTCAGATCCTATTTATTTGAACAATTGCATCCAGAGGAGATTGCGTCTAATCACAGTATGACTACCGGCTCTGTATACACTTACATCCATCGTTCGCGCCTGAAACTGCGCAACGAGTCCGTCCGTGATTCTCTTGGCTTCATAACCGAGAAGGGAGGGAGCGAAGTGAGGGGGAAAAAATGTCTGAATATGCCGGAAACGCCTATTCTATCGGTCGCGAAGAATACTTTAGTTGACAGCGTAGGAATGGTCTTAGCCTCGATAGGAGACGCCAGGACAATGGCGGAATTGATGGGGATATCTACTTTTGCGTTTCGGTTTAAGATTTCCGAATATACGACCTATTCGGATGGAATCTACATTTTTGATTGGAGAAAAGAACTTGAAAGGTTTATGGAGGAACTCGGGTATCAGATTACGATTCTTTGCGGGCAGCTCGCAAATGCGCCAAAGCCGCTTCTTGGTGCCGTAGAGAGGTTTCCTGTCGTATTGTCCAACGAGGAATCGGTAATGCCTTTTATTCGAAAGTATATCGATGCCGGTGTGCCGATCCTCTACTTCGATACGAACGTTTCCAAACCGCTTGTGCACGAGTGGTCCGTTATTTACGGATACGATGATGCTGAAAGGGTCGTTTTCTTGACCGAGTCTGCTTATCCTGAAGGGAAAATTCTTTCATACTCGGATGTTATTCATAATCCGGTGCGGTTTATGGCAGGAATTGATGGGGTGATCAAAAGGGCGGAAAGTTCTCGGCAAATGAAACATTCGGAAGAACGAAAACAGGCGGAGCGAATCATTCGATTTGCGGTACAGTATGCCAGACACGGCTGCGACTACCATCCCAGGACAAGTTACTTGCGGTACGCGTCCGGAATTGCTGCATACGACCAATGGATCAATCATCTCCGAAATCCCCAAAACGTGCCTAACAGGTATGGCATGAGTCATCTGTCCGCGGTTTACGCCGATGCCAAGCGGTATGCCTCAAGGTATTTAAGAAACATTCCTTTCGAGAAAGAGGTTTTGCGTCTTACTCTGCTCGCTTCGGAAAATTATAGTCGGGTCGCGGACGAATTTGATTATTTGAGCTTGCAAGTGCCGTTTGCGCGTGATTCCGAGTTTCTATCGCAGGAAATGCGGGAAAACTGCGCGATTATTTTAAGTCAGGCAAAATCCTATGAATCTGCGGCTATCGCCTACTTAGATGAAGCGCAATCTTTAATAAAGAAGGGATGAAGCGAACGATGAAGAAAATACGGTTTATTACGCAGATCGCCTATAACATGAACAAAGTTATAGCTGCAAAAGAGGCCTTCGAAAGATTGAATCCGGGAGTGCAGTTAGTCGTTGAACAGATGGAAGACTACTTCGATATTATGAACGAGTTAAAGTCCGGAGAAGCGCCTGATATTATTGAAACGGGCGGGTTTCAAATCAACAATCCGGACGGAATCTTTATGGATTTGAATCCCTTCGTTTCGGAGACGGAAAATACAGAAGAAGATATTTTTCCCGGCCTGCTTCGTGTTGCGAGAAGCGGCGGAATGCTTCCCGGCCTGCCGATTGAAATGTCCTCCCCGCTCGTTATCTTTAATAAAGAGATGTTTGACAGTGCTGGCATAGCTTACCCCACCGAATCATGGACTTGGGATGATATGATCGAAATCGCCAAAAAGTTGACTATTCGCGACAATCAAGGGATTGCGAGCCAATTCGGATTCAGTCTTGGCGTCGATGTGGAGTGGTTTGAACCTTTTGTCATGAGAAACGGGGGGCGCTTTGTTTCTCCGGACGGATCCACGTCAAGAGGCGAAGTGGACAGCCCGGCAACCATCGAGGCCTTTCAAAAAATCGTTGATGCTTTCCGGTTACACTGTGTCATTCGCAGGCCGGGGGAGCCTTGTCATGCGCAGGCGGGGCAGGATGAGTCAGCCATGAACTTCAGTTTTGTTTGGGATGCCATGCAGAAACAGAATGAACGATATGGTATCGTTGGTTTGCCTAAAATGCCGGGAGGAAAAGAGGCAAATATGATTTATATGGGAGGAGTCGGCATAACGAATAATTCGGCTAATCCACATCTGGCATGGCAATTCTTGCGTTATTATTTGTTGGAATGCCATTCTTGGATGCCGCCCATCTCAATCTCTCAATCAAAGCAAAGAGGTTTATTGGAACATCCGATTTGGTCACGTTATTTAACAGAATTGCAACACGTAGAACTTAGCGCTTATTACCTGAGTAAAAAATGGAATGCGTCCCGCCAGCTTATCAATGAAGATATCTATAAAATGATTAATGGCCAAAATGTGGCTCATACTTTACGGTCATGGACAAGGTTCACCTAAACCTTGAGAACTGTGACCCGATATCAGACAGTCTAATAAAAACATTACTCCATACGAAGATGACCCTATAATTTTTAGGGGCATCTTCTTTTATTCCATCAAACATATTTTAAAGAACGGGAACAAGTGTTTGTTTTTTGAGTAACTAACTCCGACTTCCTCGCAAAAGAATACATATTAATCCTATTATGGAATTTATACCATTAAGCCACTTGAAACGATTGGATCAAGGGGGTGCGGGTACCTCGTAGTTTTTTTAAAGCAAAATGTCGGGCTATCATCATTTTAGGGAACGTACGTTCCCTAAATAATCAAATAACTCCTACTCCTACGCAACAGATACAGATTAATCATCGGCGGAAATTGATACCATTTATTCACCGGACAAGACTGTCCATGGAGGTGATGGGTGTCAATGGATGTTTTATTGATCATAAGTCACAAATTAACTGAAGAAGAATTCTTGCGCGTTCAGAATATGTTTCCCAACATGATCATTTTGTCGGAATCCCACTTTCCAACAGTGGTCAAGCATCTGAGGAAAGAACGATACAAATTAGTCGTATTCCTCAGCTTCGAAGAAGCGCTCCCCGATTCATGGAAAATTGACCAACTGTCTCTCAACAATCCGATCATGATTTTGCTAAAAGTAAGCAAACTGGATCTGTTCGTGTTCTACTCGTTTCTGGATGCTGTCGGGCTACTCGCGAACCCCTCTTCCTCGGTCACAACGAAATCGGAAATTCCCCCGCTGCTGTATAAATCAATCGAATTCATCGAAGAGAATCTTTGCGAGAACGAACTCTGTCTGGAGCAGGTGGCTTCAAGTATTTTTGTCAGCCGCTGCCATTATAGTCGGATGTTCAAGGAATATTTCGGTATCGGTTTTAAAGAATACGTCATGAATAAGCGAATTCAGAAGGCCAAAGTAATGCTGCAGGAAGGAACGCCTGTAACCGATGTTTGTTATGCGGTTGGCTACGGGGATCTGACGCATTTCGGGCGAGTGTTCAAAAAAATGGTCGGAATCAACCCGTCCGATTTTCGTCGGCAGAAGGGGAGAATGCCATCGTGCGGATAAACGACAGCCAGCAGATGAACATGCTCCCCGGAAGATATTTTAACCGAATCGTCCACGATACAGAGCGCTCACTTGTGACCAAGACGAGTAGCAACGATGACAAACTGGCCGATGAGATTCGTTGGTACTTGCAGTTGCCAGCTGAGCTGTCAGACACGGTGCCACACCTCGAAAAATACTCGCTGCAGGATGAGGTCCACTTTAGCATGGAATTTATCGGGTCCCAAACTGTCGGCGACTGCTTCGTGGCCAGAAATCAGCCCGACATCGACTGGACGGACATACTCTACGGACTTCACAGGATTTTAGATCGATTCACCCATTATCCCGGCACGCTGTCGAAACAGCATCTCTACAATATGTACTTTCGCAAAACAAGGCAGCGGATATCCGCTGTTCTGAGTCAGCACGAGAGGATACGAGCCCTGCACCAACGCGGACATTATCAGCTGAACGGCATGACCATGTTATGTCCGATCCGAACTTTCTACCACCGCACTTCGGATTTAATCTTCCTTCTGAACGAGCCCATAAACGCGATCATACATGGCGATTTATGCTTCTCAAACCTGTTCTACTTGCCGCAACATTCGAGCTCACTGAAACTGATTGATCCGAGGGGGAGCTTTGGCAGCAAGGGAATCTACGGCGACCAGCGATACGATATGGCGAAAGTCAGACACAGCTTGAGCGGATATGAGCATATTGTGAGAAACCGTTATCGGCTCGGAGTGGACAAGTATGACATCGAGTTAAAAATCGATCTTCAAACTGTCTCGAAAGGACTGCGGAATCAATGGGATAGAATGCTGGGGAGCCACCTTCGAGCTGTCAAAATAATAGAAGCGCTCTTGTTCTTATCCATGCTGCCGTTGCACAAAGAGGATCCACAACGCCAACTAGCTTTCTATGCGCTCAGTACAGAATTACTTGCTGATGCGCTTTCTGACCGAAGGGGGACATCATAACGATGCGAATCGTTGTCGATCTTGACGGGACGATCTGTGAACTTAAACAAGAGAATCAGTCTTATTCGGATGTGCTCCCGCTTCCCGGTGCGGCGGAAACGCTGCGGGCATGGAAGGAAGAAGGTCATACGATCATTATTCATACAGCGAGGAACATGAGAACAGCTGGCGGCAATATTGGCATTGCTGTTGCCAACATCGGTAAGACAACTTTGGATTGGCTGGAACAATATCGAATTCCTTACGATGAGATCGTATTCGGTAAACCGCAAGGCGATCTTTATATAGATGATCTCGGGCACCGGTTTCAGAGTTGGAACTTAGCGCGCAACGCCATTTTTTAAATTAAATCGGGAAGGGGGTTAGTAAATCATGGGGAGACGAATCTTCTTCGGCCTAAGCGGTGGAATGGGGCCGGTGTTGCGAACCCTTCCGATCGCCAATCTGTTCAGTCAGACGGGCGATACGGTAGCATTCAGCATCTACGATGACAATGCTGCCCATACGGTCCGTTCCCGCGGTTACGAACACCTGCCGGACGATGACCCGACGATGCCCGACGCAACCAGATTAGTCCCGCGCAGACCGCAATTTTACCACCTGGACCATTACTTCGCTCAGATTGGACTGCTCGACGAGAAGTTCGTCCGCTCTTGGATCGACCATCGAATTGGGATGCTGCAATCCTTTCAAGCGGATCTCGTCTACGCGGATATGAGCCCCCATACGGTGATTGCGGCGAGGTATCTCGGCATTCCGGTTGTCAGCATCACTCAGTCTTGCTTCGTTCCGATCGGGAAACAGCTCCACTATTGGGGAGATCCGCCGAGAAACACACCCAAAGTCACTCCGATTATCAACCGGGTACTGACCGAACTGGGGTTGCCTCGCATTGATAGAATGGAGCAGTTGAACGAAGGAGATGTGACGCTGATTCCCGGCATACCGGAGTTGGATCCGGTTTGCGGAGATCGCGTCTACCATATCGGTCCGATTGAGGAAACGGTCATATCCAATCCCTCGCATCCACCGAGTGAACCTTATATCCTCGCATATGCTGGCAGATTACAGGATACTTCGGGGGGCAGCGGCGACAGATTCGTCCTGTGGCTGGCGGAGGCTTTTCGCGACAAGGCTGAACGTGTCTTGCTGGCGTTCGGAGGGGACATGGATGACACCCTCAAACGATCATTGCCGCCGAGTATTCAAGTCGTCCCCAGCTATTCGGCCGAGTGGTTAGCCAACTGTCAGTTGTTCATCCATCATGGCGGGCACGGCAGTTGTCTTTCTTCTATTATGGCGGGAGTCCCTTCGTTGATCGTTCCTACGCACACGGAGAGGGAGTTCAACGCCAGACAAATGGCTGAACTGGGATTGTCTGAATATATGCTTCCGGACACCTTCTTGCCAGAAAACTTGTACCGACTGGCGAAGCATGTGATCGAAGACGAATACCGAAGTCGGGTCATCAGATTACGCGATGAAATCTATCGCCGCAACTATAGAGGTGCCCAAGAGGCCCACAACTTGGGACGAGGACTGCAGATGCAGAAGTTATGAAATGGGAGGCTTCCAATTGATTTATGGTATCGGAATCGACATTCAGACGGTCCATCAAATCAGGGACATGCTCGACCGGCAGGCGGACCGGTTTCTGAAGAAAGTTTTTACGTCGAACGAGATCGCGTATTGCGAGAATTATCGGTCGCCGGAGGTACATTATGCGGGCAGATGGGCGGTCAAGGAAGCGTATTTGAAAGCGATAGGGACTGGAATGAGCGGAGGCTACAAGTTATCGGACATCGAGACGGTCAGACTCGAATCCGGGAAGCCGCACGTCATCCTACATGGCAGTGCGCTTGAGCATTATTGGCAGTATCAATACCATATTTACGTTAGCATCTCTCATTCCGGGGACTATGCTGTCGCGCAGATCGTGCTGGACATTAATCGTGAGCATCCGGAAGACCCCAGACGATAAAACACGAATAACGCGTCAACCTAACACAGAGTCACTACCATTCAGTCATGAGATACTGAAGATGTCCCCGGGAGACAACAACATCCAAGGAGGTATCCCATGAACCTGCTTAAGTCCAAGAAAATCCAGATGACGCTGCCGTCATCCAACAGCAAAACTTATTTCGAACTGCTTGACGGCCGCGCCGAAGAGCTTCACTTCGCGCAAGTCAATCCGACGAAGTTCACGGTGAACGATTCGGAGTTCAGCTTGAAGTCCGGCGTTAGCGTAGACTTGGAGATCGAGAACGTCGATCTCGTCGCGACTTCCTCCGTTCTGTGGCCAGGCCAGCAAGTCCGCGTTCGCGGGGGCATCCACGGCCAAGGCCAGCCAATCAAAGCGTCGGCGCAAATCCCGCTCGGGAAAAAGATGGCCGACGGCGTTCAAGCCGAGTCGTTCTTGTACTGGGTCATTGAAACGCCGGAGGGCACTTTCCACAATAAGCAACCGATCCACATGAAAGGCCGGATCACCGGTCTCCCTCCGAAAGACGCCACCTTCCACTCCGAAGGCACCATCGCGATCTACGACGAGAAAGAAGACCAAGTCGGAACGCTTTACGGCTGCCTGCAATCTAACTAATCCTCCCCGCTTACGGCCAAAGAGACCATCCCCTGGTCTCTTTGGTTTCATTTTCGCTGATCGAGGTGTTTCATGCACGATGCTATTATCGTTGGAGCCCGATGCGCGGGAGCTGCGCTTGCCGTATTCCTCGGGAAACTCGGTTATCGGGTGCTGCTCCTTGACAAATACGCTTCACCAGGCCCTGTGTTATCAACGCACATTATTGGCGAGGTAGAGGTCTATGAGAGACTCGGTATACTGGCAAACATGCATGCTGCCGGAGCGCCATTGATTACCCGTATGCGAGTGGATTTGCACGGCAGCGTGCTGGAATCCAGGTTGGCTGCGACGACACGTGTATTAGGACTGCGGCGCGAGTTGCTCGATCCCATGCTGCTGAAGGCGGCAGCGTTGCAGTCGAATGTGGATGTGCTGCTGAACACGGAGTTCATAGACGTTGTCGAGGAAAATGGCGTCGTGACAGGTGTAGTGTGTAGAAGCGACTCAGGAGAGCTGATCCGCCACACTGCGAAAGTTGTCATTGGGGCAGACGGTCGAAATTCTACTGTCGCCCGTCGAATGCGCGTTGCCGCGACCCGATCCGCAACTTATTCTCATGCGGTCTGTTATTTTTATGCACGGTCAGTATCCCCGCTTGCGATTCCTACCGTGGAGTGGTATTGGCATGATGGCGGCGTAGCGATCATTAATCCGATTGACCAATCCATGCATTGTATTGCTTTGATGATTCCAAGTGAAACGATGCGCTCCTGGCAACACGAATTGCATACGAACGCCATGAACTGGTTACGTGAAATCCCTACATTAAAGCCAAGGCTGGAACGTTGCTCTCTATCGGGAAAAGTAAAAGGGCTCGATCGGATCGAAGGTTACTTACGGCCATCCTATGGTGCTGGCTGGGCGTTAGTCGGCGATGCTGGAGCTCATCTGCATCCCGTAGCCGGAGTCGGTATTGACAATGCGGTATGCTGCGCGGAATATTTGGCAGAATCCCTGCATCAAGTATGGTCCGGGCAACAAGGTTGGGAACAAGCGATGGCATCGTATGCGTACAGGCGGGATGAAAGGATCATCCCTCAGTATGAAGCTTCTTGGGCTACGCTTGCGAAGGCCGCTGAAACCGTAGATTCGAAGCAGCTAGAAATGCTGGAGATGCTGTGCACGTTTCCCAGCTTAGTCAAATCGCTCGCACAGCGGGCTGATAATATATACGCAAACCTGACAAGGGAGGTAATAGTTGTATGATCGATTGTCCGAAAGATCGGTCGGTGAATGTGACTTATATCGAAGCGCCGATCGAGACGGTCTGGAAGACGGTTGCGACCACGCTTGGAAGCAACGCTTACCTGACCGATCAGGCGCTTACCTCCGGTGACCCGGAGCAACCGAAAATCGGAGACCGATTTACTTTGTATTACGGCGACATTATCAACCGAGCGGTTGTGTTGCATTATGAGCCCTACAAACTGTTCGTCCTATCAGACGCTTATGAATCGATGGCCCCCGACGGCACGGTAGATCCATTTCCCGTACGGACCTCATACGCGTTCGAGTCATATGGACAAGCATTTACGAAACTAACGCTCGAAGTGCAAGGATATGATTCGGATACGTACGGTCAATGGTTCCGGGAATGCCTGGAGATGGGGTGGCGACGGTCTCTCCTGAATTTGAAATCGGTGCTCGAACTCGGGATGGATTTGCGGAACGAGCTGTTCAGTTATCCGCGTCTGGGCATTACGAATTGTACAGTGAATGCTGAACAATGTGAGGAAACGGGGGTGCCGGAAGGGCGAGGCAATTACTTGCTTACCGTATTTCCAAATGGACCTGCGGAACGCGGGGGACTCGCGCAAGGAGACGTCATTACTGCGATCGACGGCAAGCCGGTTCCCGATTACCGAACTTATGTGCGTGTCGTGTCCGGCTATTACGCGAGCAAAGTCCCCGTAACCATTACTTACGTACGTAATGGACAGGAGGGGGAGGTTGTGTTGGATTTGACGATTGACCGTATGTTCACCGGTTTGATCGAAGGGACGGACGCGGGGCAGGAGGAAGAGCGGAAGCGCCGACAGCGGATGGCCTCGGAGCGATCTGCATCAGGGGCGATATGGAAAAACCTTGCCGGAAAGGATGAATCGCAATGAGTGAAAATCATAAGCATTTGATTGTCCGCCAGAACGAAATGAAGTGGGAATACGGGATGTATGAGAACACGGAAATGGCCTATTTGTGGGAGGAGCCGGAAACAGGCAGGGTGGCGTTTCTGGTCAAATGCGCACCTGGGAGCTCGATCCCGTTTCACGATCATCCGCGGCGCGAAGTCGCCTTTCTCGTGGAAGGAGAGGTACGCCTTAACGACGACATCATGATGGCTGGCGATTTCCTGACGGCTATCGACTGCGAGGCGCATGACGTCTACACGGAAACAGGGTGCACATTTTTCATTTTTATCGATTACAACATTAACAAACACCAGCTTGTCCCGTTGCCAAACTGAGGAGCTCCTTCTATGAATATCGTGATTCCTGTAGCTGGTGCGGGCAGAAGATTCCGGGAAGCGGGATACGTGCAACCGAAAATGCTGATTGAGGCGGCCGAGCGGCCAATGCTTTATTGGGCGCTCGATAGCCTGTTTCCGGGTTTCAAGCAGGAGAATCTGCTCATTGTATGTCTGAAAGAGCACTTGCGGCGCACTTATTTGTGGGATGTCGTCCGCTCCGCCTTTCCTGAAGCGAACGTCGTATCGATTCCGGGCGTGAGCAGAGGGCAAGCGGAAACCGTCTACTTGGCACGCGAACATTACAAGGAAGACGAACCGCTGATTATATATAATTGCGACACTTACATGCGAGGACGAGCGGCTCATACGATTTCTCGTCTGGATCCCGATATTGACGGTCTCATTTCCGTTTTTCAATCCACTGATCCTTCGATGAGTTACGTTGACTTGGATGCGGACGGCTCGGTTCGTTCGGTGCGGGAGAAGGAAGTGATTTCTTCTTGGGCGACGACTGGACTTTATTATTTCGCATCGACGAGACGTTTTCTGGCATTGGTGGAAGAAGCGTTTAAGGAGCCTTTGCCGGCAGAAGGGGAATGGTACGTCGCTCCCTTGTATAATCGATTGATCGAACGCGGAGGCAAAGTGGCTGTCGATTACGCCGACTGTTGTTATCCGCTAGGGACGCCGCAACAACTGTCTGTATTCATCGATGCGCTCCCCGGGTTGGACAAGCTTTATCCTACAAACTAACGGCCTTGTGAGGAACAGAAGTTGTTCCTTACAAGGCCGTTTGTCTAAACCATCATATCGACCGCTCCGAGCGATTCCGCTGAACTTCCTCAAGTGGAACGCTATTCGGATCAATCATGCCAGTAAACTGATCATCATAGGTGAGCGCGACATTCGTCGTTTTGCGCTCCCCTTGTTCGTAGTAGACCAAATCTATGTTTCCGGGTTTCCCGTAAAACCGTCCTAATGCTTCTACGAATCGCTGATAATCCGGAACAGCTACACCGCCGATCGAAGCGACGATGCAGCCCCCGGGCAACCCCGCTTTGTGGGAAGGGCCGCCCGGATAGACAGTTTTGATATAGTTTCCTCTTACTCCGGAGCCCGCTAGACCCTGATTCTTGAGTTGCTCTTCCGTTGCTGTGTAATTCAAGACGCCGAGCCGCGGATAATTAAAAATCGTATCACGTAAATCCAGGCCGAGCTCGATGACGTTCTTCAAATGCAGCAGCGACTGCCGCCAACCCATTTCCCCGCATTCCCGGACCCATTGCATCATCTCATCCTCGCCGTAACCGTCCACCGTTACGGTCATTTGGGTCATTCCGTCCGCTTCTTCAAATGTAAACATGGTCTCCAGTCGGTATTCCCAAAGCCTGCCGTTCGGAAGGATGGAAGCATACGTCTCGTCATAAAGAATTTCCTTGTATCTCCGGTATTCCGTACAAACAGAGCGGTTGGACAGCTCTCCGAGAACTAGCCGAAGACGGTCGTTCAACTCGACTTCCTCTTTGCCGTTGGCGATATAAGCGATGTCTGCCAGAAAAAGCTTCCACCCTCTGGTTGTAGTCACATATGGCCATATTTCCGAAACGGGTGCTTCGATCCAAATGGTATTTACGGTTTTGCTCTTTTCTGTTTCCGTCACGGTTCCATTTCCCTCCCAGGCACATTTGTAACGATCATAATAAATATGACGTTCACAGCGCTCTGTCATTGTTGCTCTTTCCCGGCTGCAAGCGAACATGCAAAATTACGCCGATTTTATGAAATATAAGCTGAGAAATAAGAACCGGCTTCCAGCAAAATAAGAAGTGCGGCATCGCAAAAAACGAAGAATGGAAATGGAGGATATTAAACATGATTCAACCGATTGGAGATCGGGTGCTTGTGCAGCCGACTGAGAAGGAAGAACAAACTGCCGGCGGCATTGTGCTGCCAGGTACGGTGAAGGAAAAACCCCAGGAAGGACGCGTCGTCGCCGTGGGGGCCGGCATTTTCAGAGACGGTCATCGAGTTCAGCCGGAAGTGAAGGTTGGCAATCAAGTGTTATTTGCCAAATTCTCCGGCACCGAAGTGAAAGTGGATGGTCAGGATATGTTGATTCTGCACGAAAGCGACCTGCTGGCGATTTTGAACTAAAAGATCATTTATAGGAGGCTATGAACGAATGTCGAAAACATTGTTGTTTGGTGAGGAAGCTCGCCGCGCGCTGCTGAAAGGCGTGGATGCGCTGGCGGATGCGGTGAAGGTGACGCTTGGACCGAAAGGTCGCAACGTCGTGCTGGAGAAAAAATTCGGCAGTCCGCTGATTACGAACGATGGCGTTACGATCGCCAAGGAAATCGAGCTGGAAGACCCGAACGAAAATATGGGGGCGCAGTTGCTGAAGGAAGTGGCGACGAAGACGAACGATGTAGCCGGCGACGGCACGACGACAGCCACAGTACTTGCGCAGGCCATGGTTCGCGAAGGACTCAAAAATGTCGCCGCAGGCGCCAATCCGATGGTGATCCGTCGGGGGATGGACAAAGCGGTGAAAGCAGCGGTCGGGAAGCTGGCGCAGATCGCCAAGCCAATCGCTGGCAAGCAATCCATCGCCCAGGTTGCGGCGATTTCCTCCGCGGATGAGAGCGTCGGGGAGCTCATCGCGGAAGCGATGGAGCAGGTCGGCAAGGACGGCGTCATCACGGTGGAGGAATCCAAGGGTTTTACGACCGAGATGGAGCTTACCGAAGGCATGCAGTTCGACCGGGGGTATATTTCTCCTTACCTTGTGACGGATCAGGATAAAATGGAAGCTCGTCTGGACGATCCATATATTCTGATCACGGACAAGAAAATTTCGAGTATTCAGGACATCGTTCCACTTCTCGAGAAGGTTGTACAGCAAGGCAAACCGCTGCTGATCATCGCCGAAGACGTTGAAGGCGAAGCGCTGGCGACGCTTGTTGTCAACAAGCTGCGCGGTACTTTCGTCTGCGTGGCGGTGAAAGCTCCCGGCTTCGGCGACCGCCGCAAGGAAATGCTGCAAGATATCGCCGTACTGACGGGCGGACAAGTCATTGCCGAGGAAGTGGGTCTCGACCTCAAAACCGCTCGGATGGACCAGCTCGGCCGGGCACGGTCGGTGCGTGTCACGAAGGAGAATACGGTCATCGTCGACGGCTCTGGCAATAGAGCGGACATTGTCGCGCGATCTCAGCAAATCCGTATGCAGTTGGAAGAGACGACGTCCGACTTCGATAAAGAGAAGCTTCAGGAGCGTCTGGCCAAGCTAACAGGCGGCGTGGCGGTCATTAAAGTGGGAGCAGCTACGGAAACCGAGATGAAAGAGCGCAAAATGCGCATCGAAGATGCGCTGCACTCTACGCGGGCGGCTGTGGAGGAAGGCATCGTCGCGGGTGGCGGCACGGCGCTCGTGAACGTCGCGGAAGCCGTAGAAGCTCTTATCACCGAAGGGGATGAGCGCACTGGCGTGCAGATCGTACTGCGCGCGCTGGAAGAGCCGGTCCGCATCATCGCTTCGAATGCGGGTAAGGAAGGTTCGGTCATCGCCGAACGACTCAAGCGTGAACAACCTGGTTACGGCTACAACGCGGCTAAGGATGAATGGGTGCACATGATCGACGAAGGTATCGTGGATCCGGCGAAAGTAACCCGCTCTGCATTGCAGCATGCGGCATCAGTGGCTGGTATGATTCTGACGACCGAAACGCTTGTCGCGGACAAGCCGGAGAAAGAATCGTCTGCAGCTCCGATGGGCGGCGGCATGGGTGGCATGGGCGGTATGGGCGGCATGATGTAAGAGAGCGAACACCCTGGCTGAATTGTTCAGCCGGGGTGTTTGAACGTCATAACGCAAAAAGAGCTTCCATGCTGGGCAATACCGATGTACACTCGGCATCTGTACGGCGGCCCGAAACAATGCTGTCGACGAAATGGTCAATGACGCCAGAATTCAATTTGCCGTCTGTGCGAAACTCCGGGACAATTTCTTCGGTCATGCTATCCCCGTCGTTATGATGAACTGTTAACCCGAACAACGACTCTCCAAAAACGATCGTCCCTCGTGAGCCATACAGACAGGTTCGGTGATCCTGTTGTGGATTGCACCAGCTGATACTGACTGTTCCGATCGCACCGCTCTCAGTTTGAATCATCATGACAGCATTATCTTCTACTTCCGTCCAGGCACGGGTTCGACTTCGAAAGGAAGAAATATTCGTGATTGTATCCTCCAACATCCAGCGGATCAAATCAATCTTGTGAAAACCCAAGTCGAATGTGACACCGGATCCAGACTGAGCAGCATCGAAAAACCAACTGTCTCGTTCATCTACGCTCCACTGCTCCGGTCCTCCATGATGAAAATTGGCGGAGAACTGGTATACCGTTCCGATTGCCCCTGACTGAAGAAGTTCTTTAGCTCTTCTGTTTAACGGATGAAAGCGTTGATTGCATCCTACCATCACAATTCGATTCGAATGATTGTAAGCTTCCACAATCCGTCTGCAATCTTCCATCGTCGTTGCCATCGGCTTTTCCACCAGGACGTGAAGATCTTTAGCCAATGCAAGCAGGGTAGCATCTGCATGCAAGGCGTTCGGCAGGCAGATCGTTACCGCATCGAGACGCTCCTCCGCGATCAATTGATCGAAATGCTCATACACCTGCGGAATCCCGTACTGCTTCGCTATCTCGGATGCCCGATCCACGTTTTTGTCGCAAATACATAGGATTTCTACGTCATCCCGAAAAGACAGCTCGGGCAGATGCCGGAACTGGGCAATTTTCCCGGCTCCCAGGACGCCGACTCGGACTTTTTGCTGCAAGGAAAGCACTCCTTTTTCATTTTCCCTTACCATAACGATATCGTTCGATACCGGCACTGCTTCCATTGCCGAATGCGCGCACAGGAAGCCGCGTGTAAGTGGGGGGCAGAGCCCTATACTGTATATATCTTTGTGGCCCTCCATTATGAAAGGAGCCTGCGTTATGCTTAAAAATAAACCAAAATCATCGTATTCAACGCTTCATCCCTTCTCCTATATGACCCCGTTTTCGAGTACGACGGAGCGGGATTTTCAAAGCCGCAATATTTGTTTGACCCGGGGAGAGGGTGTATGGGTTTACGACGGTGAGGGCAATCGTTTTTTGTATGCGACGACTGCTGTCCCGTCCGTAGGCTTGGGCAATCCATTCGTACTGGATCGGATTCGTGCGCAATACGAGACATTGAACTTTGCTTCCACTTGTGGACAAACCCATCCGTTAATCGAGGAACTGTCGAGGCGTTTGATTGAACGATCAGGCAGTTCGTTCGGACAAGTATTTTACAGCAACGACGGGTCCGGCGCCGTCGAAACGGCAATGAGGCTTGCCCGGCAATATTGGATCTCCAAAGGGCAGACGAAACGTATCAAATTCATCAGCTTGGAAGGCTGTTATCACGGTACAACCTTTGGTTCTGGATCCGTCACCCATCTTGGCATTCAGCAATCGTTCGGACCGGGATTGGCGGAATGTTACGCGGCTCCTGTGCCGAATCCTTATCGTCTTCCTCTTGAGGGTACGCTTCAGCAAAACATTAACGATTGTTTGCATTTGCTGGAGGAGCTTATTTTCGAAGTCGGACCGAATGAGGTAGCGGCTGTGCTGCTCGAACCGATCCAGGGAGTGAACGGAATCGTTCCGCTCCCACCAGCGTACCTAAAGTCCATTAGAGAGATCACTGAGAAATATGGCATTCTGCTCATTATGGATGAAGTCGCAACTGGCGTTGGACGAACCGGTAACTGGATCTATTCACACGAGCTTAATATTCAGGCGGACCTGTTAACCCTCTCCAAAGGATTGACCGGAGGTTATTTCCCTATGGGAGCGACCCTAATTTCAGCGACCATAGCTGAGCAGCTATTCGGCAACGGAGGCATCTTCCTCCACGGATCGACGCAGAGCGGGCATCCGGTTGGGTGTGCAGCCGCGTTGGCTGTACTCGATTACATGGATGAAAATTGCCTTATTTCTAATGCGGAACAAAGGGGTTCCTCGCTCTTGTCCACGCTACAATCCGCTCTTCGCGATCATCCGTATGTTGGAGACATTCGTGGCAAAGGGCTAATGCTTGCCATCGAATTCGTCTCCGACCGAACAACTAAATCCCCAGTAGACTTTGCCTTCGGAGAGAAGCTGTCTGCTGCGCTTCATCAGGAAGGCGTGCTCGGAAATTGGTTCAACGGCGTTCTAATTCTCTATCCTCCTTTGACGTTATCTCCAGGCGAAGAGGCATTTTTATGTCAGGCTGTAATCAAGTCAGTGCATTCCATTGAATGATCAAGGGGGGATTGCAAATTGGCGATGAAGATAGGAGACAGGGTTCCAGATTTTCAGTTGCCTGCTGCAGAACAAGGCGTAAAGAAGATGATTTCTATGAAGGATTATCAAGGAGCGTTCGTTGTTCTGTTTTATTACCCCAAAGATCACACTCCTTTTTGTACTGAACAAAATTGTTCCTTCCGGGATCATATGGATTTTTTTGAGTTGGATCTTCCCTATCGGTGCGTCGTCCTGGGGGTTAGTCCCGACTCTGTCGTTTCTCACCTCCGTTTCGCAAGGAAAAACAGATTGCCGTTTCCCCTCATATCCGACGAG
This sequence comes from Cohnella soli, assembly GCF_042655525.1. Taxonomy (NCBI): domain Bacteria; kingdom Bacillati; phylum Bacillota; class Bacilli; order Caryophanales; family Paenibacillaceae; genus Cohnella; species Cohnella soli. The sequence goes on along the minus strand of NZ_JBHSMI010000067.1, from coordinate 524,752 downwards.
GATTTTACGATCGCGGATCGATTCGGCACTCGGACAGAAGAATCTCTCATAAGCAGTCCTGCTGTCCAAAGGATCACTTATTTGATAGACCCCTCGGGGGTAGTGGAACGAATATACCGGGTGATGGACATTAGCACGCATGTGGCCGAAGTAGTCCAAGATCTCCGAACGGAGCAGCAACGGTGGAGCAGGAGGGAATGAATGATACAAGCGCATGACGCCATGAATTCGATTAACCGAACGTTAAGCGGCGTCTATTCCAAAATGATGAATGCTTTGTGGATGGTACTTGCCACAGGGGAAGCTAGGTGGGCTGACGAATTCGCTGTGAGTGAAGTCGATTACCACAACACGGTTGCTTCTTCTTCATTAGGTGAGCAGGTCGGGCTGCTCAAGACATCCGGCGGTTTAGATCGGTTGGTGGATCGTCAGCTCCTACTGCTGCAGAACGAGAGGCTGGAACATTCGACAGATGCTGCCTTACGTGAACAAATCACGCAGCGCTGGAATGAGCTTCATTACACGATCAGTACGTACCGTACGAAGATCAACGACACATCTCTGAGTGCCCAAGAAGTGGACATGTTGCTTCGCTCCATCACGGACGAGACAGAACGTGAGCGGCTATGGCGTAATAACATGCAACTAGGGGAGTCGATCGCGCCTGGCCTCCTTGAATTGGTCCGCCTGCGCAACCGGACCGCGACAGAAAATGGATTTGCCGACTATTTTGAGATGCAATTATATTCGCAAGAAATCGATCCGAACGACCTTGATCGCCATATTTATCAACTTCGGAAGTTATTGGATCAGTCCTACCGCAAGGCAAAAGCGCAAATCGATTGGGAAGTGTCCGATTTTTTTCGCATCTCTCCGAATGTTATTCGCCCTTGGCATTACACGCATCCGTTTATCCCCGGCAGTACCCGACTGGCGTGCGATATGAAGTGGAGCCTGTCTACGCTCTTACCCAGATTGTCCTCATGGTTAAATAAAAACCACATCAATATCGACTCCACTTTGCAAACGGCGGACTGGTTGGAACGTCCGGGCAAAAACCAAGCGAATTGCTGCTTGAATATCGACCGTGCCAACGACATTCGTATTCTGTGTAATGTAAGGCCAGACCGGAGTGGGCTTCGGATCTTGCTGCATGAAGTCGGACATGCCGTATATGAGAGCCAATTGAGCTCGGATCTGCCCTTTATTCTTCGACAACCTGCACATATTTTCTTAAGTGAAGCGATTGCGCTCTTGTTCGAACGGCTATTGGATGAGGAAGAATGGCTTGATGAGATGGGATTGCAAGATGGAAGGAGGAGGTCGGACAAGGAAGCCATTCGAATGAGAAGGCTCGTTCGGATCTATTGGACGATCGTTGTCGTCCAATTCGAAAGAGAGCTGTATCGCAATCCGGAAGGGGCGCTTAACGACATTTGGTGGTCGCAGATGGAAAGCGTAATGGGAGTGTCCCGTCCAGATGTGAACTGGAACTCTCCTTATTGGGCGGCTGTCCCGCATTTGACCACACTTCCGGTTTATTACTATAACTATCTGCTTGGCGAGATCGCTTCATCGCAAATCCGGCATATGTCGAATGTTCAGTTCGGCAGCTGGTATAACGAGAATGCGTTGAGCCATTTGAAAGAAACGTTGTTTCGAAGCGGGGCGTCAAGCCCCTGGGACGTATTGTTAATGAACTGCACCACATGCAAGCTTGACACCCAATTTATGGTCGAAGAATTCGACAACGAGAGGAGTGGCGACGGATGGCCAGAGTACACTTAGCGAAAAGAACCATTGTTCCTCGTTACAATAAAGATTTGGAGCAAAGTCAAACGGGCGAAGTGAAATCTTATTATTTGACCGCAGAGGAACTTGAACATTATCGCCAATTGCCTAATCCGAAGCCGGAGTTTCATAGACCTATCATCCCCCGGAGACAGCCGGCTTCTGGCAGTAATGGTCAGTCGTCGACAATGGGTTGACCCTATGCAGAGACATAAAATACTCGAACCATTCTCGCCTTTTAATGAGATCTATTTTCGTAATTGTTTCTACAATGCATTATTTCCTGTTATCCGGCATTTTGGAAGAACTGAGGACTGCTATATTCTAAATGAATCCCACTCCTACGAGATGGACGAGGAGACGTATCAAATCTATCATGCTACGAAATATCTCAGATCCGATCAGGAGTTGCTGGAGTACATCAATATCGCAGGCCCTCGGCTTGACCTGAGAGATAATGTTGTTTCTAGAATCGTCCAGGCTATCGACGACGGGCATCCCGTCATCGTTTTCGTCGATTGTTTTTACCTGTCTATCCGCCCGGATACGTTTCATAAGCTTCACTGTCTCCACTCTTTATTAATCCACGGTTACGACACGGAGCGTCAACTTTTCCACATTATCGAGCATGAATACCGCGACTCCTACTTGTACGAGAAGAGAAACGTGCCTTTTCAGGACATTGTTGTTTCATGCCAGAACATCCATGATAGCCTAAATTGGGGGAACGATTTACCAATCGGTCAGGAGTATTACCTACGGGACCCTCAACAAATATTTGATCGCGAACGGAGTCAATTGGGATTGCGAGCTCGCTATATTGAATCTGCGCTATCCGGTATGGCCGAGCAGATGGATGCCCTGAAAGTGCTTGCTTCTTTTGGTTGTTTATTAGAGTCGGTTGTATTGGAGGAAACGAAGCTCCAGGTCTATTTGGAAGGGAATTTTGACTTACTCTTTCAGCGGCTGACCGATATCATCAACAACCATGTGGTTAGAAAGTACCAGATAAGAAAGGTCTTTCAGGATACAGTCTTTATCGCTGATCTGGATCAAATCATCAACGATTGGCAGTTGATACGTTCTGTGTTCGGTAAGTATCAATACTCTTCTTTTTATCAACCCCGTTCATTTCAATTTCTTCTTCGGAAGCTTGAGGAAGCGGCTGAGGTGGAGCGGCGGTTTCTTGGAAACTACCAACGTTTTCTGCAGCAATGGGGGAGTTAAATGACGCATTATCGATTCCTTGAGTTGACTCCATTCGTTAATCATAAATTGCTCGCTTCCCCCGATCAGGTAAATCTGCTCAGAGAAATACCAGGTGCTGGAATCGCTCGCCAATTTCTATTGAAGGACAGTCTGCCTTCAATAGAAAATTTGCATGTTTTCGGCATTCCATTTCATTTTCCGGATCCCGCTGGCGAAGAACGGGATAACCTCGTTTGCGAGGGACAGTCGTTGCAAATTGTTCCCGACAATTACTCGTCGATACACATTCTTGGATTGGCGGAGTGGGGGGACTTCAGGGAGAACTGGCTCTTCAAATGTGTGGACGGCAAACAGATAGGAGCTGATCTGTATTTGCTTGACTGGAGCTGCGGCAGTACGATTTGGGAGTGGGAGGACCACAGTTGCATGGTTGCTTTCAAAGTGATGAATGACGGTGGCGCTTATCAATACGTTTACTATTACAAGTCGGATATTCCTCGCACAGAGGTCCCTATCACTAGCATTACGTTTCCTTTCAATCCGAATATGCATCTATTTGCGGTCACGTTACAGACGCGCTAAGCTCGAAGGAAAAAAAGAAAGCAGACAGGCTTGATGACTTACCTTCTGCTCCTTATTATTCTGAGGTGCGGAGGATGCCAACGACTTTGCCCAATACTTGAACCTTCTTCGAGAATAGAGGTTTCATACGGGAATTCGCCGGTTGCAGCCGCACATGATTTTTCTCTTTGTATAAACTTTTTAAGGTTGCCTCCTCGTTATCGATCAAAGCGACAACGACCTCGCCATTCTCCGCATCCTGCTGCTGTCGGATCACGGCCATGTCCCCATCGCGAATGTCCTTGTCAATCATACTCTCCCCCTGCACGCGAAGAAGAAAATGATGCCCGTATCCGACCATGTGCTTGGGCACGTTAATATGATCCTCGATATTTTGTTGAGCCAGGATCGGAGCACCGGCCGTAATTTTGCCCACCAGTGGGAGCTTTACGAAATATTCGGCTGCAAGGGATGCTTCTTTAACGATATTCGATCCAGCGTCATTAGGCTTGCTAGGGCTTGGATTATCGGTGTAAAGAAACGGAAACGTAGGATTCTTGGAAGCGAGATGAGCTGCGACGTTCTGCAGCAATTGAACATCCTGCTCAGTCAGTTGACCGAACAATCCTCTCAAAGAGTGCAGCAGCATGTTATTGCTTGCCGTAAGAGGCGAACTGATCTCGGAAGACTCTCCCTTCATCAACCAATCGAGGGAAACCTGAAACGTATCCGAAATGGCAACCAGCGCTTTGGCGGAGGGGGTGGATTTTTTCTTGTCGCTCTCCCAATCGCTGATGTTACCTGGGGACACTCCGATCAACTCCGCCATTTTGGAGACCGTTAATTGACGGGACCGTCTCAGCTCGCGAATTTTACGGTTAATCTCATGCACGAGCAATCCCTCCCTCTCTTTTCAAACATACGTTCTCCTTATTATCCCAAACATTTGTTCGAATGAAAAGTTTTTTTTGCATAATTTAATGATTGCTTCATCGTTTCGTAGAGAATCCCCGAGTCTTTCTTGCCTAAAGGAAGTTACCATAGGTTCATCATCTACAAAAAGGAGTCAGCGTATGCTAGAAGAAGAGAGGACAAACCGAAAGCAGGGCGATTCGGCGTCGGACCGCGAGGTCGAGACTTCGCAGGATACTATGCCAGCGAACCAGCCGCCGCTGACGCACAAACCAGCAGTCGATAGTCTTGCGGTAAAGCAATGGGAGCAGTTCCACAGAACTTCCTACTTCCGCAGCTGGTATCACTGGTACGGCAAATACCCATGGATATAACCGTCGTTATCCCCGTTCATAATCAAGCGTTACCCTTATCCCTCACCCTGCAAGCCTTCGCCAGACAGGATGTGCCCCCGGATCGGTTCCGGATCGTTATCGTGGACGATGGATCTGCGGAGCCGATATCCGCCGTCGTCGAATCGTATAAAGAAGATCTGAACCTGTGCCTCATTCGAATTCCAAGAAGCGGGAGAGCCTTTGCACGCAATGTTGGCGCGAGAAAGGCGAAGGGGGGGCTGCTCGTGTTTTGCGATGCAGACCGCATGCCCAGGCCGCAATTTATCAGTGCACATGCTGAAGCGTTTAAGCGCTACGAAGAGTCCGTATGCGTGGGACAAGTCCGGGAAATGTACGTTGCGCAGCCCGAACGAAATCGAAAGCTGTTGTTGGAGTCGTTCATATCGGCAAAAAGGGACCGCATCCCCCAGTATTGTCGTTTGGTCTATTCGCTATTCGATCAGACGGGCCGAACAGAATCGCCTATCGCTTGGGTGGCTGCGTTGAGCGGGAATTTGTCGCTTCCGGTCAGCTTGTTCTGCACGCTGCAAGGCTTCGACGAGCGTTTCAGCGAATGGGGATTCGAACATATGGAGTTCGGTTATCGGGCCGCACACGCTCTCGCGTCGTTTCGCTACCTGCGGGAGGCGATAAACGTGCATATTGCTCACCCGCGAGGGAGCGGATCGTATAAATCCTATATCCAGAATAGCCATAACTTATTTTATTCCAAGCATCCGGAGCCTGAAGTTTTTCATTTCCTGGATTTCATGCTGGGCCAAATGAGTTTACGCGATTTTGAGCGAGTGGCCGGTGGAGATGGAGTCGGCGAAGACGGCTTCGTGAAAATTACTAACTTTAGCCGATAAACAACGAAGGAAGGCGAAGTCTCGTATCCAACGGAGAGAGACTTCGCCTTTCCTTCAAGCCATGTGGTCCCCTATCAATTCTTCCCCAAGCATTTGCCAAAAAATCCTTTTCACATCGTTATAGTGCAAATACATCGTTCTGTTCGTCACACTGCCCGTCATGCTGTTTTCCGTTCGATGCAGCAGGTGGACAAATCGCAAGTCGTCAAAATGGTAAGCCGTCGTCCAGTTCAAAAATCCAACAGTTTGCTCATAGAGCAGATGATAGTCTTGTCCTTCGTGCATGATGATTTTAGCCGACCGGTTAATAAGAGACATAACGTTTTTCCGCTCCTATCTGTTTTGCTAGACAATGGGCGCTGCAGTACCACTCTCCGTAATATTCCCAGTTCGCTTCCCCGAAGTAGATCGGATTTCGGCACCGATCGTTGCAGCATTCACACAACTGCTCAGGTTCTTCGGATTGTCGGTCGGACTGCCCGTACGCAAAACGGTCAAAGGACGGCATGCTGAACTCCTCCCTCGTGTCGATTTGCTCCATCATACGATACGGGGGCATGTGACCTCTCCTTTTTTGTTGAGATGTCTGCGTCTTTTATTGTTAATTTTAAACGTATATGCGTATAATTTAGTTGATAATTTACGCATATGCGTATAAAATCGATTTTACGATCACCTGATGGAAAAACATGTAATATGAACGAACCTTGTCAAAAAAGGATGATGAACAAGCAATAAATTCATATTTATTTTCCAAAATTAACATTATTATTGTGATCATGACGGCAAAGAAAAGGAAGTATATCCCAAGAAAACGGCGGTGAAATGACGGGCATGAGAATTCTAATTTGCTTCTACGATGAAAAAAAAGAACACACGGTCCGGATGGAAGATTGGCCCGAGGACGTGGACGTGGCTTGTCTGAGAAATGTCCAAGCGCTGGAAACGATACTGGAACCGAAAGCGTATCGGTTGATCGTACTCATTGCTTACGGCTCTACGATTCCTGCTCTATGGCAAACTTCTCGTCAGCACATTCAATGTCCGATCATTGTCCTTACCGGCATGACCCACCTGACTTCCAGGTCGCTGGCTGAGCTGATCGGAACGCTGGATGTCCGCAAGCCTGGGCACAAAGAGGCGGCGTCGAATGAACTGTTCACTTCCTCTCTTGCCTACATTGAAGAAAACTTATTCGACCACGAATTGTCTCTCGATAAAGTAGCTTCCAGCATTTATATGAGCCGTTGTCACTATTCCCGAACGTTCCAGCGCTACACGGGTAAAGGCTTTAAGGAGTACGTCATTCACAAGCGGCTGAAAAAAGCCCATTCCCTTTTGAAACAGGGGAATTCCGTTACAGAAGTTTGCTATACCGTCGGATACAGTGATCTGACGCATTTTGCCAGAGTGTTCAAACGGAAATTCGGAATGAATCCTTCCGCATGCCGTCCTAGATACGAACGATATGAAGGAGTGCTTGCATGACGAAAAAACTACTGATCGCCGTTTCACTTCTCTTGGTTGCTGTGGCTGTCGGGTTTTATTTCTGGTGGACGAAGCCGTATAAGCTTCCGGAGATCACGCCAGGCATTACAATCGAACAGTACGGATTGGACTTCTCTGAGGAGATGAGGACCTACCCGGCGGTTTCGACAATTTCGGATTCGATTGCGGATTTGCAACAAGCTGTAGCCAAGGCCCCCGATAATCTCGCCTATTCGAATGCACTGCGAACGGCAATGGCCAGGGCAGACCAGGCGGAAGCTTTTATCGCATTTGCGAATGAAATGGGCTCCGAAACGCAGCGACTTAAGCTTCAGAAAGCGCTGGCCTACATCGACCAACTGCAAAACCCGGATTTGGGCACGGCTTCGCTCGGACAGATTTCTTCGAGGTCTATTTCCATCCTGAACGAAATCATCTCGGAGAACCCCTACGACTGGCTGGCACATTATGCACGTGGATTAAATAACCTGTACTGGCCGTCTGGTCTTCAGCGGACAGATAAGGCGATTCAGGATTTGGCCTACTGTCTGGCCGTTGCCAAGCAGCTCATGCCGCAGATGGATTCCCCGTTGTGGCCTATGATCTACACAGCATACGGAGATGCGCTTGTGAAAGCAGGAAAGTCCCAAGAGGGCATCGCGGTTTGGAAGGAAGGAGCGAAGCGATTTCCGGAGGATAAGCCGCTTGCTGACCGGAAAAGCCTAAATAGCGAGGAAGCCCGTGAGCGGGTAAAAGAAACGCGCGGCATCGATACGTTTCAGCGACCGGATCCATCGATTTCCGATCTGAGCGTATTGTGGGATACGAAATAATGGGAGTGTGTTCACTTGGATGACCAAGAAGAGATCGTCATTACCGGAATTGGCGTAATCACATCGATTGGCTCAACCTTGGATGAAACATGGGATAAACTTCTGGCGGGAATATCCGGGGCACGAACGATTCGTACCTTTGATGTTTCCGGGCATCAGCATCAGATCGGATGCGAAGTTGAAGATTTCGAACATTTATCGTTAATAGGAAGGCCGGGAGGACGGGCGACAGGGCTGCTGCTGCCCGTAGTAGAAGATGCGCTTTACAATGCCCGCCTGATTGATAGAGAGTGGGACGACCGCATTGCCGGAATCAGTGTTGGAACGACGATGGGTGAGATTAGCCCTTATGAGGACGCGATGTTAGGCCGTGGTATTAGCGCCCGAGGCGGGCCGTCTGTCTTGGCAGATCATGCGGGAGAATGGTTCTCCTTGAATGGCCCCAGTTGGACGATCACGAATGCTTGCGCGGCGGGAAATATGGCGATCGCCAGAGCAGTGGAAGAGCTTCGGCTAGGAAGGGCCGACGTCATGATCGCCGCGGGTGTCGATGCGATGTCCTGGATTGCGTTTACGGGATTCGCGAGCTTGCGCGCAATGGCACCGGATGTGTGCCGCCCGTTCGATCTTGAACGCAAAGGGCTGCTGCTCGGTGAAGGAGCCGCTGCGCTTATTCTGGAACGGAAACGGGATGCGGTCGCGCGCGGCGTTAAGCCGCGAGCGATCATCTCCGGATACGGTTTAAGCGCCGACGCGCATCACATTACCCAACCTGACCCGAAGGCGGCAGGCTCGATCAAAGCGATGAGGAAGGCTCTTGCCATGGCAAAGCTTGATCCCGAACAAATCGGCTATGTTAGTGCTCATGGCACCGGAACGCCGGCCAATGATCGGATGGAATGCGTGGCTATGGCTGAAGTATTCGGCGAGGAGATACGGACAAGCTCCATTAAAGGACATATCGGTCATACGTTGGGAGCAGCCAGCGCGATTGAAGCCGCGGTATGCGTGAAGGCACTTGAAACCGGAATTCTACCGCCTACGCTTCACCTTCGAACGAAGGATCCGTCGTGTGCCGTCGCCGTTATCGCCAATGAGCCTGTATCGGTAAATGTGGATCATATGATGTCCAATGCATACGCCTTCGGTGGAATCAATACCTCGATTATCCTATCGAGAATCGGATCGGTTCCACTTGGATCCGTGCAGGAAAGGGGAACTTTCGTTTGAAATCGATTTTATTGACCGGAGTTGGAGTTGTCTCGCCGGCAGGTGTCGGTACAGCCTTTCTGCCGAAACCGGAGGGCTTAAACGATTGGGGCGATCTTAAGCTGCCCGACTTAAACCCGGACGATTATGGTTGGAGAGGGCTGCATCGCCAATCGCGCATCGGTAAGTATTGCTCGCTTGCGATCGGAGAAGCTTTCCGTTCGGCCGATTGGGCTATGCCGATTGAAAATTCCGAACTGTCTGACAAGACGGGGCTCATCATCAGCACCAGCCATTCCAATCTAGATCCGATCATTGCGCTGTATGAAGACGCACAGTCTTACGGCGTTAACCACGTGAACCCGGGGATTTTCCCTGATACCGTCTTGAATGCGATCGGTGGACATGCCTCTATTTACTTCCGCATTACCGGACCGAATGCGACGTTGTCTAATGGCCGAATGTCAGGTCCAATGGGGCTTCTATACGCCTATGATCTGTTAACGAGCGGCCAAGCCGATTATGTCATGTGCTGCGCCATCGAGGTTCATCCTCCATCAAGGTTGCGAAGCGTTGCAGATGTCTCCAGCGGCCCCGAATCCGTAGTGGCTTTGCTGTTTCAACGAGATGATGTGTTGCTGCCGCCTGTCGTTCCGGAAAGGGCAGTGAGAGTTACGTTGCAAGGGCCACATGCCTATATGTCCGACGAATCACTGCTCATTAAACCGTCGAATTGTTTCTTGGCTCTCGCCTCTTTGTACCATGCGCGAATGGAACCTCGCAGACCTTCCGTCATTCAACCGTTCGTCACCCGGCAAGCTAACGGTTATTATATGTTCTCGCTTGATCCTGTCGACTCTATCGGTGAAGGCCATGGGTAATCGCCATGTTCTGGTAACCGGAACCGGGGCAGTTTCTGCCGGGGGAATCGGATCCGATGCGCTCTGGGAAACGATACTTGCAGGTCGTGTAAACCAAACGACTCGTTCCTATGCGGCCGGGGACGGCCTGCAAGTGTCGTATCCGGTATATGCGGCGCCAGCCCTCGACTTGCGTACGTGGGTGTCTCCACAAGATTATGACTGGTTGCTCGAAGAGGGGCTGGCTAATGACCCGGATTTTCAATTACTCGCCGTCGCGGCTTTGCTGGCCATTGACGAAGCGAAGCTTACGATGGAGCATAGACGCCAGGCGACACTCGTCATCGGCCATGAAAATCTTGGTGTTAATCGGCTCGTGGATCGCATTCTGGCGTCATCGGCTTATGCCGACGGCGGATCGCCGCTGGCCGGTGCGGACCCCTGGCAAGATTACACTGCTTATCGTCATTCCTTCTACGGATTGCAAACTTTCCCTTACCTGTTTTATTTAGCGAAACTGCTGGATGTGAGAGGCATCGGGTATGTAGTCAACAATGCGTGTGCCTCGGGACTCTATGCGCTTGAATTGGGGAGCCAGTTTATCCGCAGCAGGCAATCGAACTTGGCGCTTGTTGTTTGTTCGGATTACGCCCACGTAACGGAATCGATGTGGCTGCAGCAGAAGGGATTCGGCTCGGAGAAACAGCAGTTGAAGCCTTTCGATTCTGGTCGCGACGGTTCCATCCTTGGAGACGGTGCGGCAGCCGTTGTGCTGGAAGCATCGGCTTCCGCTTCCTTGCGCGCAACCCGGCCATGGGCCTCCTATGCTGGCGCTTCTCTAAAGCAGGATACGTGGCAAATGACGCTTCCGGATTATCCCTCCCACACTTATTCCACAGTAATGAAGGAAGCTTCCGGAATAGGATCGCGCGAACCGATCGACTTGTTGATTCCGCATGGCACGGGAAGCACGTTATGGGATCGTTACGAGGCGGAGGAGATCCGGCGTGCGTTTCCATCTATACCTGCCATCGCCGCTTTTAAAGGAAGTATCGGTCATACCCTCGGGGCAAACGCCCTTCTGGAGGCAATCGCGCTCTTGCACTGCATGAGGGATGGCCTGATTCCACCTACTGCAAATTGCACGTCCCCCGATCCGCGGCTATCGCTGCCCATTTCCACAACTTTGAAAGAACGTAATATCCGTAGAGCGATGAAATCTGTCCCGGCCTATGGTGGTTTTCAGGCAGCGGCAGTGTTCGAGTCTGTAAGGGAAGGTGAGTGAGGACTTGCAAGTAAAATGGGATTTCCAAGGCAAGCGGGCACTAGTGACCGGCGGGTCGCGAGGCATTGGTCGTGAAATTGTCAAATTACTCGCTGATGCCGGGGCTGAGGTGCTATTTACTTACGGCAGCGATCAGTCCGCCGCACAGTCATTGAGGCACTCCTGCGGAGCCGACGGCGGACGAGCGATTCCTCTCAAATGTCGACACGGCGATGATCAGGAAGATCATAGGCTTGTTCGTTCGCTGCAGGATGAGGGAAAAGAACTGCATTTCCTCATCAATAATGTGGGCATTACGAGGGACAAGCCAATGTACAAGATGGATGGAGGCGATTGGACTGAGGTATTACAAACCAATCTCACATCTATGTTTTTCATTACAAAGGGTCTTTTTCGTACGGTCGCTATGTCTCGCGGCAGCATAGTGAATATGACGTCCGTTGCAGGATTAACCGGGCTTAGCGGCCAGACGAATTATGCTTCCGCCAAGGCGGGAATGATCGGTTTCACGAAATCTCTCGCCAAGGAGTCGGCAGGTGTCGGGGTACGCGTGAACGCTGTTGCTCCCGGCTATATCGACACCGCGATGCTTCGGGATGTACCGTCCGCCAAGCTTCGGCAAGTCTCGGATGCTTCTCTGATGAGAAGGCTGGGCAAACCCGAAGAGGTAGCATCCGTCACGGCGTTTCTGCTTTCTGATGCTGCAGCGTATATAACGGGGCAGGTCATCGTCGTGGACGGTGGATTGACCTTACTTCCTTGAAAGGTGGACAACTTTTATGAATACCGACATGAATAGATTGACTGCGCGTTTGATAGAGCTTGCCTCCCAACTTGTGGATGAAACGCTGAACGAAGACTGTCTTGATGCCTCGTTTGCCGACATCGGCATCGATTCCCTTATGGCACTGGAGCTTGCAGTTTACTTGGAAAGAGAGTTCGGCATCCGCCTGACGGAGGAGGAATTGGGTGAAATCACCAAGCTCCGAGATATTATAGACATCGTTGAACGCAAGAGAGGTTAATATGAGCATATTGTGGCTCGTCTGCATTCCGATTACAATTATCGTCGTTTCGTTTCCCTTGATCTACCTCCGTCTCTTCGTTGTAAATATCAGGCGCATGCAACAACGGTTCCAAGTCGCAGATGGCACGTTATATTCGAAGCGATTTCCGTTAATTCTTAGAGCCTTTCTTACAGGCAACAACTGCGCTTTGCGGCTCGGGGGCGGCATAGACCATTTGCGCAGCGGTCTGGATGACAAGTTCGAGGATTTCTATAGAGGCTTTGCTTATGAAGGAACGGGCATGGGATTTGGAGCGAAAGCTTCTCTCTTGCCTTCCGCCGGTAAACGGTTCGAGAATTCCTTTCGCAAGCTGGACCCGAATTATTTGTATCAATACTATGTAGGCCTTGGCTGGTTTTTGCAAATCCGATTCGGGTTCCGGTTCCGCGGCTATCGGAAGTGGCTGCAACAACTTGATCCCCGATATGCCCCAATAGTGTTTGACGGAGTTGGTTTCAAAATCGGCCTATTCTCTTATTCGGAAAATAAGCAGATTACACGTAAATTCAATCATTTTCCTTGGCACTTTCAGCGTGTCTGCTACCAAGGCATGGGACGTGCAATTTGGTTTATTTGCGGATTTGATCTGGATAAGGCAATCGCCGAAATTCAGTATTTGCCATATGCTTTCCGCGGTGATGCTTATAGCGGTCTTGGGCTTGCGGTAGCGTACAGCATGTTCGACAACCTTTCCTTTGCATTACGTTCCGAAGACCAAGTGCCGTCTTGCTATCGAACGGCGTTCCGACAAGGGCAAGCTTTCGGTTGGGAAGCGAGACAACTGCAAAACCCGGTCTACTGGCAGGCTCAGCTCGATAAATACATGCCTTCGGTTGCGATCCGAGCCAGACAATACGTGTTTTTTGTCCACCAGGCAAGGGATCAGCTCGATTGTTCAGAGGCTGTCTCAAGCGATCATTATTACTTGAGATGGATGGATGATACAAGATCATTGCTTGACCGTTTAACTTGAAGGAGGTACTCATGAAGCGTTATGTATCTTTATTAGCATTTTTAACGATTGTGCTATTCGTAACCGCAGGCTGCTCCGACCGACCGATAAATGTTAGTTTTCGGTTTGAAGAGGTTACGAAGGAGTCAGGCATCTCATTCCAGCATGAGAAGGATACGTTTGATCCGAAAGTATCCAACATCTTTCCATGGCTCGGTTCTACAGGGGCTGGCGTATTCGTTGCCGACGTCAACGGGGATGGTTTAATGGATTTCTATTTGATTAACAGCAAACGGAACAGTCGCAATGCACTATACCTCAATAACGGCGACGGGACGTTCACGGAAGCTGCGAAGCAGGCAGGCGTTGCGGACGTCAACACGCAAGGCATCTCTCAAACGGCGCTTTGGTTGGATTATGACAATGACGGCCTTCCGGATCTTTTCGTAGGAGCCTGGGGAAAAAGCCGTTTATTTCATAATGACGGAAACGGCAAGTTTCATGAAGTTACCGATGAAGCAGGCGTCGGATACCAGGGGTACGTGAACAAAGTCATTGCGATTGATTACAACAAGGATGGTTTCCTTGATCTTTATTTGGGCTGCTACTTCCGGGAGACTGACGATTTGTGGCATCTCACTTCCACCAAAATCATGCATAGCGACTTCGAACGCGCCCGGAACGGGGGGCGAAATGTGTTGTACCGGAACAACGGAGACGGAACGTTTACCGATGTGGCGAAGGATTTGGGTGTCGACGACACCGGCTGGACGCTGGCGACGGGAACGGCGGATCTGAACGGTGACGGATGGCCGGACATTTATAATGCAAACGATTTTGGACCTGATTCTCTTTATTTGAATGAACAGGGGAAAGGGTTTACTAAGGTCGTTCAAAAACGCGGCATCGGCGATGATACGTACAAAAGCATGAACGTGGATTTTGCGGATATTTCCCATAATGGCCGGTTAGCCAACTATGTCAGCAACATTAGCAAGGAGACGTATTTGCTGGAAGGAAACCAGCTGTGGCAAGCTGATAGCTTCGGTGAGTATCAGGACCGGGCAGAAGAACTCGGAGTGAAACAGGCTGGGTTTTCATGGGGGGCCAAATTCCTCGATGTCGATAATAGCGGCGAGTTCAGCCTTATGGTTACGAACGGCTTCATTTCGGCTAGCCGGAACAAGGATTATTGGTTCGATATGGGCGTTCTGGCGACGACTCCTGGATATATCGTGGAGGACACCCGGAACTGGCCGGATTTTGGAAACAAGAGCATGTCGGGTTATGAGAAAAAGAAACTGTTCTATAATGACGCTGCTGCATTTCGGGACGTCGCGCAAGAAGTCGGCCTAACCTTTACCGAAGATGGAAGAGGGATTGCCGCAGTCGATTTGTGGAACCGGGGGACGTTGGACTTCGTTTTTGCCAATCAGGGAGGGCCGGTGCGGGTTTATAAAAATATCAACAATACCGGGAATCATTGGCTTACGCTTCAGTTGATCGGCGTATCTCCCAGCAACCGCGATGCAGTTGGCGCTAAAGTGATCTTTACCGTAAAGAACATCAAGACGGTCATCGAACGAGACGGCGGCAACAGCCATGGCGGGCAGAGCGATCCACGAATCCACTTCGGATTGAAAGCTTCGACCAAAGCGGATCATATCCGAATCGAATGGCCTAGCGGCAGAGTCCAGGAACTTACGGACGTTGCAGCCGATCAGATTTTGCGAATTGAGGAGATGAAGGCGCCAGCGAAAGTTACGGCAGCATCGCGGTGAACCTATTTTGGGGGAAAGGTGGGATGCTTTGTCCGTCAATTTCTAGGAAACCGTGTTGACCCACGTTACATGGTTTTACTCTTTTTGCTCAGTTTTGTCGTGATGGGTCAACAGTATCTCGGTTTTTTTCAACGTTGGGATCAATTCCTCACAGCCGTTTTCTCCTCATGTCTAGCTGAGATTGCTCTATCGCGGATTGTCCGCAAGCGGTGGATATTCCCGTTAAGCGCCCTCATTACCGGCATGGGGATCAGCCTATTGCTGAGTTCCCACCTCGTATGGCCTTATGCACTCACCTCGATTATCGCGATTGGGCTCAAACACTTCATCCGCATAAACGGAAAACATCTCTTTAATCCCAATAACGTTGCTATGTCCTTTATGCTTTTTTTCTTACCCCAATATGCTGTCAGCACACCGAAACAATGGACAAACGGCTTTGAAGTCATGGCTATCATTTTATTGCTGGGCGCAATTGCTGCGTATGCAGCCAAAAGATTGGATACGGTCATCGCTTTTATTGCCGGATTTTGCGTGTTTGCCTTCGTTCGCATTTACGTATTCGGGGAACCCACCTTGTTTGCCTTTGGACCAATGTTCGGAGCCTCGTTCCAGCTTTTTACTTTCTTTATGATTACTGACCCTGCGACGACACCGCCAACGCGAAGGGCGAGAATCGTGTTTGCTATCCTTATCGCGTTGGCGGATGCTTCCTTACGAGTCGCCGAAATCACGAATTCTCCATTTTACTCGGCTTTTTTTGTCGCTTTGTTCATCGGTTTGCCGTATCGGATCTACCGTATGAAGTTTGCAGATGGAAGCCAAATTCCGCAAAGATAAGGAGATGGTCGTTTGTTGGCAAAAGTATTGACCCAGACACGAACGCTTACTGGCGAGGAGTGGTTGATCTGGAGGAGAAAAGGGCTTGGTGGCAGCGATGCTGCTGCGATACTGGGCAAGGACAGAAGAAAGTCGGCTATGCAAGTTTATTTGGATAAGATTGGGGAGTATTCGGAGCAACCCGCAACAGAAGCGATGCTTCTGGGAAACCGTCTTAAGAGTTTTATTGCTCGGCAATTCTCCGAGCTAACGGGCTTAAAAACGTTTCGCAGAAACATGATTTTCTGTCATCCGGAGCATGACTATTTGATTGCCACGATTGATAGGTGGGTGGTCGGCGACGGAGCGGGGCTGCTATGCAAATCGGCTGCCGAGTACTTGAAACAACAATGGGAACAGGGCTCGATCCCAGAGGAAGTCGACATTCAGAGCCAGCATTACATGGCCGTTACCGGTGTCGACCACTGGTGGGTTGCCGGGCTTGTCGGGGGCAATAAAATGAACATTGTGCGCGTGGAGCGGGACGAGGAATTGATTAGCAGGTTAATGACAGCGGCCGGAAAGTTCTGGTCGGAGCATGTTCTCAAACAAATACCGCCAACAGCAGACGGAAGCGCTGCCTCCGCAGAATTGCTGGGGAGAATGTATCCTCCTGAACGGGTCTCGAGAGCAGCGATTGCGCTGCCTGACGAAGCCGAAGGATGGATTGATCAATTTGTAGAAGCGTCGAAGGAGGAGCGAACGGCGCAGTACAAAAAGACCGAAGCGGAAAATCGGCTTAAGGCGCTTCTAGGTCAACATGAGTCTGGAATGATCGGAGCTCACCGCGTGGACTGGAAAACAGTAAACCGCAAAGCTGACGGACACACGTCCTATCGAAGGTTTACTGTACTTCCGGCAAAACAAGAGAATAAAGGGGGAGCAGCATTTGATTAATCAGTGGTCTGTCGGTAAAAGGGTAAGCTTGGCATTGATTGCGTTGGCAGTTGGGATACTGATCGCCGGATTCTGGAACTACAAGCTGGTAGACGGTATCGGTCGCGATTGGATTGCCGCTTCAATTATCGGGCATCCCGATGCTGTCACTTACGCAGACAAAGGAACGGCATTCGGTTTCATTTTCGCAGCTGCCGCAGGACTAGCGGCTAGCTTTACGGCATGCAACTGCGTAGTGTTCGCTATGCTGCCTAGCCTGGCATGTGCGACAGATCGGAAATCATCAAAGAAACGAGCGCTTCTCGCGCTTGCATTATTTGCTGTCGGTGTCCTCGCGGTTTGCGCCGTATACGGAGCATACGTCACATCGCTTGGTGTGGAAGGTGTACAAGCGTTTAATGATCGGGGAATGCGAATTTCTCAGGCACAAACGACGTTTACATGGATCGGAGCAGTGCTGTTGGTATGGGGGGGCTTATCATTCGGATTTCTGGGCAGGCTCACCAATTTGTTATCGCCGCGCCTGCTTTCCATATTGAGTTCCGCTTATACGAAAGCATCCATCATGGGTCTTATGGCTGGCTTTTTCGCCGTAGGACGGCCTTATCCGATCTTTCGAGAATTTATTTTGTATGCTGCGGAATCCGGAAGTCCGGGATATGGTTCCTTGGCGATGATGACACAAGGGCTGGGACAAATTGCTGTGATGGTTGTGCTATATTTGCTTCTAATAGGCTTATTCGGCAAAAGATTGACGAAGTGGATGGAGAGAAAGCCGCATCAACCGCTGCTGATTAGCAGCATTGCTTTAATGGCGGGAGGGGCATTCTTTGTTTATTACTGGGGATTTGCTTTTTGGTACGATATCGGGCAATGGGGGTTTAAACTTGGGTGGTACAAGTAATGGTGAATTGAGCCGTTTCCTAGCAAACGAGACGCCAAGCAGCGGCTCTCTATTCGGGGGGCGGCTATTTGTTCTAAACGCGATGAAATCCCATTATTCTCATTCAGGAGAGATTTCTTTGAAAAGCATTCTTAATGTTGTTATTCCGCCGGTAAGAACGTATCAATATCTCGCTTACCCCTTGTCCATTATTCTTGCACATAAGGAAGCATGGTCTTGGTTCTACTGCAACTTCATCCAGATGTACAGTACGGATAATGAACAAATCCATATGCACGATACTGGTGGCTTCGATAATTATCCCTGGCTGATAGTGAATGAAGTGAAATTGAGCTCGATCCGGCCTAACCTTATCGATTGGATCCCGGCCATGATCGACGAGGAGCATTACGTCTATTTCTTTCTCGACGAATTCTATATTGAAGGTACGAGATCTTATCAGCAGGACCATTATATACATGATCTTCTAATTCACGGTTATGATCTGGAGCAGAACGTCGCACACGTCAGTGGGTATATGGCAGATGGGCAATATGCTTGCTATACCGTTCCCTTTCTGGCTATTGTACAAGCTGTTGAAGCAACGGATGAGTTGTACAGAAAGACAATAACGTTTAAATATCGAAAATATGCGTTCTCGAATTATACTTATCTATCCGGGAGCTTTGATCTCTTCCACCTGATCGGGCAACTGTCAGACTACTTGAATAGCGTCAACTCTCCTCACTGGGTTCATTTAAATAGCAAGTTAAATCCGTTTAAGTATGGCATGCAAGTGTATCAGGTGCTCCGAAAACAAATCCAACTTGCAGAACAAAAACAACACATTAATATTCATGCTTTCTATTGCGTATACGAACATCATGCAGTGATGAAAGATCGATTATATTTCCTAGGACAGACGTTACAAATTTCGCTTGCATCATTTCAGGCACAGGCTGAAGAACTGGTGAAAAAGGCGATCGTCATCAAGAACCTCGTCTTGAAGTATAATTTGACTGGCCAAGCTGCATTCCTACCCGCTATCCAATCCAAGGTTGACGAACTGGAAGTGAGCGAACGTTCTTTTCTGTGTGATCTGTTGGCAGAACTGACGTTGTACAGCAACAACAAACGACATATGCTTAAGCTCGAGGTCGGTCATCTGCAACTGGAGGAGCAAAAGGAAGAGTTAGTAGCACGTCTCTACGACTGCGCGCAGTTCCCATTGAATCACCCGCTGATCTATAATGCGATGGCCGATCTGTCTGTATCGCTCATTCGGGGGATGTACGACTATGACAGGGTAAAGATAGGTTACCTGCTTTCCGTCTTCTTCGATAGCATCATGGAGAGAGAATGGCATCCATTGCACCTTCGCTGGTTCGCTGGCAGGTGTGAGGAATTGTTCGCTTTTGTCAAAGAGAGGGAGCGGCTTCTTCATTGTTTGGAGATGGTTGCCGAGAAGTGTGCCGATCCTATTGTATACAAGGTTTATGAACGCCTAAAGTCATGTGACTGAAGAATCGTATATTATTCGTGCAGCTTATGTGATACGGGGGCATATCTCCAAAGGATTCAGAGGTCGGGTGGCTTTCGCTTGCCTACAACGTTTTAAAGCAAACACTCATCGACCTCAATCGAAAAATGGCGACGCAGGGAAAACCTCCCTGACGTCGCCGTTTCTACTTTTTAATGCCTTTTCGATTCATATGAGCGTCAGTAGATTTACTTAAGATCGAAACGATCTGCATTCATAACTTTCACCCACGCAGCGATAAAGTCGCGGACAAACTTCTCCCCGTTATCGTCTTGGGCATAAACCTCAGCAATCGCTCGCAGGACGGAGTTGGAGCCGAATACGAGGTCGACTGTCGTCGCAGTGCGGACGACTTCGCCGGTGCTACGGTCGCGGCCTTCGTACACGTCGTGGCCGACTGGTTTCCACTGGACGCCCATGTCCAACAAGTTGATGAAGAAATCGTTAGAAAGCGTACCAACGCGGTCTGTGAAAACGCCATGTTGAGTGCCGCCGAAGTTGGTGCCGAGCACGCGCATGCCGCCTACAAGAACGGTCATCTCCGGTGCTGTTAGGCCCAGCAGATGGGCTTTGTCTATAAGCAACTCGGCCGAGCTTACGCGATATTGCTGCTTCTGATAGTTGCGGAATCCGTCCGCGACCGGTTCGAGCACGGCGAAGCTTTCCGCGTCGGTTTGTTCTTGCGTAGCGTCGCCGCGTCCTGAGACGAAAGGAACGGTAACATCAAAGCCTGCGTCTCGAGCAGCTTTCTCGATTGCGGCGCTGCCGCCCAATACGATCAGATCGGCCAGGCTGATTTTCCGATCCGTATCCGTCTGAATGGCTTCCAAGATCGCAAGTACCTTGGCCAGTTGAGCGGGCTGATTCGCCTCCCAATCCTTCTGCGGGGCGAGACGAATGCGGGCGCCGTTCGCGCCGCCGCGTTTGTCCGTTCCACGGAAGGTGCTGGCCGAAGCCCAAGCCGTAGTGACCAGTTCTCCGATCGTTAGCCCGGAATCCAGAATTCTCGTCTTGATCTCTTCGATCTCGGCAGCGGACAAGTCGTCCCCTCCAGCAGGGACGGGGTCTTGCCAGATCAACTCTTCATCCGGCACTTCCGGGCCCAGATAGCGAGCGCGGGGACCCATGTCGCGGTGCGTGAGCTTAAACCAAGCACGGGCGAAGGCGTCTGCGAATTCTTCCGGATGCTCATGGAAGCGGCGGGAGATTTTCTCGTAGGCCGGGTCTATGCGCAAAGCCATATCGGCGGTCGTCATCATCGTCGGTACCCGAACGGCGGAATTTTCGGCGTCCGGAGCGAGATGCTCGGCGGCTGGATTGACGGGAGCCCACTGATGAGCGCCCGCCGGGCTCTTCGTCAGTTGCCATTCATAGCCGAACAGCAGATCGAAGAAGCCGTTGTCCCACTGGGTAGGGTTCGCCGTCCATGCGCCTTCGACACCGCTGGTGATAGCGTCACCGCCTTTGCCTGAGCCATGGCTGCTCAGCCATCCTAAGCCTTGCGCTTCGATCGGTGCGCCTTCCGGTTCGCGGCCGACAAGACCGGCATCCCCCGCCCCATGCGCCTTACCGAACGTGTGGCCTCCCGCCACGAGAGCGACGGTTTCCTCATCGTTCATACCCATTCGTTTGAACGTTTCGCGGATGTCTCGACCGCTCCCCGCCGGGTCCGGATTACCGTTCGGCCCTTCCGGATTGACGTAGATCAGTCCCATCTGAACGGCGGCAAGAGGATTCTCCAGTTCGCGATCGCCGGTATAGCGCTTATCTCCCAGCCATTCTGTCTCGGCTCCCCAGTAAATGTCCTCTTCCGGATGCCACACATCTTCGCGCCCGCCGCCGAATCCGAAGGTTGGGCCTCCCATGGATTCGATGGCGACATTACCTGCCAGAACGAGTAGGTCCGCCCAAGAAATTTTATTCCCGTATTTCTGCTTGATCGGCCACAGCAGTCGACGTGCTTTGTCCAGGTTGCCGTTATCGGGCCAACTGTTGAGCGGGGCAAAGCGTTGCGAGCCACTTCCGGCTCCGCCGCGGCCGTCGCCTGTACGGTATGTACCTGCAGAATGCCAAGCCATACGAATGAACAGCGGACCGTAGTGCCCATAATCGGCCGGCCACCAGGTCTGACTGTCAGTCATGAGGTTACGAAGATCCTGCTTAAGCGCTTGATAATCTAACTTATTGAATTGTTCTGCATAATCGAAATCATCGCCCAGCGGATTGGATTTGCGGTCATGCTGACGTAAAATGTTCAAGTTTAGCTGATTCGGCCACCAATCTCGATCTGACGTTCCGCTTGACCTGTGACTCGTAGCGCTTCCGTGATGCACCGGGCATTTTCCGGCATTGGCAGCATTCATAGTGTCCATTTGTACCTCTCCCGTCAATTTATAATCGTAAGATATTAGTGCCAATTTCATTATACAAGAGAAGTGGCGGTAGAAATCAATTGTTGTTTTGTTTATTTGAAGCAGAGAATACGTTGGTCGCACCCTTCGAATCCTGTTAGACTGATAATGACAAGTGAACAGGAGCGTGACTCAATTGGCGAGACAAAAGCAACCCGAACTGAGCGAAGTACTGAAACCTTTGTCCAAAGAAGAATTGATTCGGATTATTGTCCAAGTGGCGGAACAGGACTCCATGTTTAAGAGCGGTCTGCTGGTGAAATATTCGCAAGGTGATTATACGCGGCAGCTTCAGTTAAGCAAGCAGTTAATGAACTCTATTGTCAAAAAATATGTCGGGCGGGACGGGTTCATTCCTTACAGAGAGACCTATAGTTTTGCATCGGATATGGTCGGTGTGATGGAAGAAATCGACGAGACGACGGACAGCATCTATGCGTTGGAAGTTGCCCTGATGGTGCTGGCAGAGGGAGTAGAGGCATTTCAGTACGCAGACGATTCGAATGGCGATATCGGTATGCTGATTAATGAGTGTTTTGGGCAAATTAGGGACCTGGCCGAAAGTTTGGATCAACAGGAGGCTTCTCGGCGGGAACTCTTTTTTGAACGCGTGCTTCATATGAGCGATAGCAAGATTTTCGAAGGTTGGGAAGACTTCAGGCTCGAATTGCTTCGCATATGCGCTGAATTTGCGGAAGATGAGAAGCTTAGAGAACGGTTGGAGGCAGCTATTAAACGCAGGATTGATGCAATTGCTGGTGCCCAGTTTGGGAAATATACGGCTGAAGCGCTGCTTAAGCTTCTACATGAACTCATTCAGGATTATTGCTCGGCAGATGAAGCGGACAAGTTCGAGGAAGAGCATCTGCAGTATACTTTTTCAGAGTGAAAGCGATAAAGAAAAATATGGAGAAGAAGGATTACCAGCGTGTCCTACAACTGGCGGAAGAGGGTGAACGGCTGGATAAGGGTCTTCCGGGTCTGCTCATCCAATGGAAAACAGCCAGATATGAAGCGTATCGTCATCTTTCTCTCAAGAATGAACAGAAGCAACTGGCGAAGGAATTTTTGTTGGGTGGAGATTACGCTTATTATCCCGTGCTGGAATCTTTGACGGCGGGGGACAAAGAAGAGTTCTACAAGGAAACCGTTGCCGAATTGAAGAAGGGTAGAGATTGGCGCGCGCGCGAGGTTTATCTGAAGCTGATCTCGGACAAAAATGATCTGGCAGAGATGCTGGCATATGTACGGACTAGCCCTTCTGCAATAGAAGGGTACGCCGATCGGCTGGCTGCTGACTACCGCGAGGAGGTGGAACGGATTTATCGCGACTATATTTATAAAATTGCCGGTTCATCCAACAATCGCAAAGAATATCAGCAGGTTGGCGGCATGCTCAGACGTTACCAGAAGGTTTTCGGTAAAGAGAGCCAGTCTGAGATCCTTCTGCAATTACGAGCCCAATATCACAAGAAATCGGCTTTTCTGGACGAGCTGTCTAAAGTTTAGCTAGCGCATACGATATGACATATCATGCTATAATGATAATCACGAGCAGACTGCGTATGGTCCTAAGCTAAATAAATAATCGGGAGAAAAGCGATGACCGACAAAACACTGTTGGAGCTTCTGCGGGAAGAGATGAAGATGGGGCTTAAAGGGGGGCTGTATCATCAGACCCAAATTAAACTTGCCTACAATTCCAATCGAATCGAAGGCAGTCGATTGTCGGAGGATCAGACTCGTTATATTTTTGAGACGAGTACGATTCATGTGGCGCCAGAGGAAGTTGCCAGCGTTGACGATATTGTCGAGACGGTAAACCACTTTGTCTGCTTTGATTATATGTTGAATGTCGCACATGAAGAGTTATCCGAAGCATACATTAAAGAATTTCACCGTTTATTAAAAAGAACGACTTCGGACGAAAGAAAAGAATGGTTCCGGATTGGCGAGTATAAGGCTAGACCTAATGTGGTAGGAGATATGCAAACGACTGCTCCGGGAAAAGTAGCGGACGCTATGGCAAAGCTGTTGGAAGCCTATCTTCACAAGCCAAACATATCGATAGAGGACATTGTAGATTTTCATTATGAATTCGAGAGTATCCATCCTTTTCAGGACGGCAACGGCCGTGTAGGCAGAATCCTGATGTTCAAAGAGTGTTTGAGACACAATATTATGCCCTTTATCATCGACCATGAGCAAAAGTTGTTTTATTACCGTGGCTTGAAGGATTACCGCTCAGAGAAAGGGTACTTGATCGATACTTGTTTGTCTGCTCAAGATCGCTACAAGGCATTCGCGAAATATTTCTTTCCGGAGTTAGGAGACAGCATGCATCTATAGAACGCTGAGATAAAGGTCCTAACACAGGGCCTTTATTTATTTGCACAAACTAGAATATTCCCTTATAATTGCTCCGGGCTCCTACCCATACAACAAGACCATACACCACGTGAGGAGAGACGCAGTTGAAAAAGTTCTGCCGCAGTATGGCCCTTCTACTGCCGATGCTGGCGCTGCTGCTGACGAGTGTTCCCGCTCTAACCGCTTATGCGGCAGACAGTCAGACAGAGAAAACTTTGGTGCTTGGTACAAGCGCCGAGTATGCGCCATATGAATTTCATAAAACGATCAACGGGAGAGATCAGATCGTCGGTTTCG
This sequence comes from Cohnella soli, assembly GCF_042655525.1. Taxonomy (NCBI): domain Bacteria; kingdom Bacillati; phylum Bacillota; class Bacilli; order Caryophanales; family Paenibacillaceae; genus Cohnella; species Cohnella soli. The sequence goes on along the minus strand of NZ_JBHSMI010000067.1, from coordinate 500,284 downwards.
ATATCGATATTGCAGGCGAGATCGCCAAAGATATCGGAGCGAAGCTGGTTATTGAGGATATGAGCTTCGACGCATTGCTGCCTGCTTTGCAGAGCGGTCGGGTCGATCTGGTAATTTCCGGAATGACGCCTACAGACGAACGCAGGCAAAGCATCGACTTCTCGGACAACTACTACCAGTCCAAGCAAGTATTGATGGTACGTGCCGAGGACAAGGATCGCTTTAACACGATGGACACCCTGGAAGGGGAGGAAATCGGCGCGCAAAAAGGTTCCGTTCAGGAAGAAATCGCTCGCTCCATTCCCGGGGCTGTCATTACTTCATTGGATCGCATCCCCGATCTTGTGCTGCAATTGCAGACGAAACGGGTGAATGCCGTCATCCTGGAAGACACGGTGGCGATCGGTTACTTGCAGGACAGCGCGCTCGCGCTTGCGGCGGCTACACCGGACGATGCGCCTGTTCAGGCGGCAATCGGCATTCGCAAAGGCAATAAGGAACTGCTTGCCCAAGTGAATGCGACGATCGCTCGTTTGCAGAGCGAGAACCGCATAGCGGAGATGGTTGAACATGCAAGCCAGTTGTCCATCGACAAGCCGAAATCATCCGGCAACATATTCGCAACGTTCTGGGAGTATCGCAATTACTATGCGCTAGGCCTTGGCTACACGTTGCTGTTGTCTGCGCTTGGCGTGCTGTTTGGCTTTATCATCGGCTTAATTATCAGCCTAGTGCGGATGTCGGGCGTTCGCGCGATCTCCTGGCTAGGGACGACGTATGTAGAAATTTTGCGCGGCACGCCGATGCTGGTACAGCTTATGATCATTCACTATGGCATGGCGCTGACGCTCGGAATTAACTTTACTCCGCTTCAGTCGGGGATTATTACGCTGTCGCTGAACAGCTCGGCCTATTTGGCGGAAATTTTCCGGGCGGGCATTCAAGGCGTGGATCGCGGTCAGATGGAGGCGGCTCGTTCGCTCGGGATGAGCAGGACGCTGGCGATGCGCCATATTATTTTGCCGCAGGCGTTCAAGGCCGTTCTTCCAGCAATCGGTAACGAGTTCATTACGATCATTAAAGAATCGTCCATCATCTCCGTAATCGGCATGGCGGATATTATGTACCAGGCTGGTATCGTGAAAAATATTACGTACAAAGGACTTAGCCCGTTTATTATAGCGGCTGCGATTTACTTTGTTTTGACCTTCACGCTGTCCAAGCTGCTGGGCGCATGGGAACGGAGGATGGGCGCAAGTGATCACCGTTAAAAAGTTACGCAAATCGTATGGAGAAACGGAAATTCTCAAAGGCATCGACATTCGCATCGAAAGCGGAGAAGTCGTCGTGGTCATCGGGCCGAGCGGCTCGGGAAAAAGTACTTTCTTGCGCTGCATTAACTTGCTGGAACAGCCCAACGGCGGGGAAATTTTGTTCGAGAACGAGTCTATTACCGCCCGCGGGCACAATATTAACGCTACTCGCGAGAAAATGGGCATGGTGTTCCAGCATTTTAACTTGTTTCCGCATAAGACCGTTTTGCAAAATCTGACTTTGGCGCCTGTAAAGGTGAAACGTGTGTCTGCGGCTGAGGCGGAGAAAACCGCGATGGAGCTGTTGCACACGGTCGGATTGGCAGACAAGAAGGATTTGTTTCCGTCCCAACTATCCGGCGGGCAGAAGCAGCGGATTGCTATCGCGCGTGCCTTGGCGATGCAGCCTCACGTCATGCTATTCGATGAACCGACTTCGGCGCTTGACCCGGAAATGGTCGGCGAAGTGCTGGACGTTATGAAGAAGCTGGCCAAAGGCGGCATGACCATGGTCATCGTCACCCACGAAATGGGGTTTGCCCGCGAAGTCGGCGACAGAATCGTGTTTATGGACAAAGGCGTGATCGTGGAAGAAGGAACGCCTGAGCAAGTGTTCGGCAACCCGTCCAACGCCCGCACGAAGGATTTTTTGGCGAAGGTGCTCTAGCGGGGGCGGGGTGGGGCGGGGTTCTACTCAGTCTTGGGAGACGCAGGCAACTGCTATGAGAAAATGCCTGCGAAAGTGCAGGCTTATCGCCCCTATATGGTTTGAAATCGAAGAATGCCTGCGGAAGTGCAGGCATTCTTTGTTTTGATTGCGGCTATAGTGGAGTTGTTGCGGAAATTGATGCGCTTTCGCAGGTATTTCATCATTCTGGCGGTGTAGCGGGGAAAAAGATGTACGATTGCAGTTCTGCCTCAGGACTGCATTACCTCATACCGTCGCGATCTGACTCTCGCAGATTCCCTCTGCCAATTTTATCCGTTTTTCAGTATACTAATTAAAAACAATGTCGAATTAAAGGAGAATAATTGCGATGAACAGATGGATGAAAAGACAAAGCCTCATCGTTAGCTGCTCCATTGTTTTATCTATCTTGTTGGTTGCCATTATCAGTATCATTTCAGCGATCATGTACAATTCGACGCACAGCGAGGTTTATCGCAAGTTCACCAACGTGGGCAACAAGCTGACAGATGTCGCGCAAGCGAATGTTAATCTCGTCGAGAAGACTGCCCCGGTTATGGCAGCCGGTCAGCAACCGCCTGAAGAGCAGATGTCGATCTTGAAACGTCTGCTGAGCGGTACGACAGACGATTATCTCGTTACGAACGCCTATTACTTGCTTTCGGAATTCAGGCAAGAAGGCGAGAAAAACTACTTTAAGTATTTGCAGACGAGCGAATCGATGAAAAAGCTGGACATGATGGCAGGAACCGAATACGAGGATCACGGCAGCTTCAGCCAGGTGTACAAGGAGGCGCTTCAAGGAAAGGCCGGATTAACCGATGTGTTCAAGGATGATTACGGCTACTGGCTTACGTTTCTAGCGCCGATTAAAGATGGCAATGGCAAAGTAGTCGCGCTGTACGGCGTTGATTTTGACTACCGATTAGTGAAAGAGCGGCTGGATGCGTTAATTTGGAAAACGGTCGGCATTAGTGCAGCCGCAGTACTCTTTAGCATACTGGCAGTCGTGTTCCTGCTGCGTGCCGCGCTGAAGCCGCTTCAACTGCTGGCTGCGCGAGCGAAGGAAGCTGCCAAAGGCGATCTGACCGTCAGCGTTCCGGTCACGAACGAGAACGAAGTCGGACAAGCGGCGACCGCTTTTAACGATATGGTCGCCAACTTGCGTCAGCTGACCCTACATATCGGTCAGACGTCCGGAGAGGTGTCGAGTTCGTCTTTCCACTTGAAAGAAACGGCAAGCCAGACCGAAGCCGCCACGAACGAAATTGCGCATGCGATCTCTCGCGTTGCTGTCGGCGCGGAATCTCAGCTTGCAAGCTCTAACGAATGTCAACGCGCGATGACGGAGATGGCGATCGGCATTCAGAGAATCGCCGAATCTTCGTCGGTCGTCAGCGAATTGGCAACGGGAACGGCAAACCTGGCAACCGACGGCGAGGGCGTCATGGAGCTTACGGTGAAGCAGATGGACACGATCGAGCAGCATGTCAGTGAGGCGACACAAGCGATGCGCGAGTTAAACGAATCGAGCGAACGGATTGGCGATATTTTGTCCCATATTGCGGAAGTCGCGAATCAGACGAACTTGCTGGCGCTGAACGCATCGATCGAGGCGGCCAGAGCGGGCGAACATGGCAAAGGCTTCGCAGTCGTCGCGCACGAAATCCGCAAGCTTGCCGAACGCTCGAAAACATCGTCCGAAGAAATTGCCACGATTTTGCACGAGATTGGCGAGCGTTCGCATGTGGTTGCAAGTTCCTTGAACGTCTCGGCGGATGAAGCTCGCGAAGGAACAAAACTTGCGAATGCATCTGGAGAGTCGTTCCGCGCCATCCTCGGCTCGGTCAAGCAAGTATCGAATCAAGTGCAAGAAGTATCCGCCGCGGCCGAGCAGATGTCCGCGGGAAGCGAGCAAATCGCGGCTTCGCTCGGAGAGCTGGAGCGGACCGCTCAAGTGTCGGCGGCGAATGCGCAAGAAGTGGCCGCAGCTTCCGAAGAGCAACTGGCTTCCGTCGAGGAAGTCGCAGGGGCTTCCCAGCAGTTAAGTACGCTGGCGACTCAGCTTAACGAGGCGGTCTCTCGATTTAAGGTATAGTCGATGACCCAAAGGGGATGTCCCAAAAGTGTTCGCATGACAGGCGAACGTCCCTATTCAAACGTGAAAGGCCTCAATTTTCACCACTTCAAAGTGGGGGGCTGAGGTCCTTTCTACGACGGTATAATCGACGAACAACCGACGATTGCATCGAATGAGCTTCGAACGATTAATAATTGGATGAGTGTATGTGTATGAAAATTCGCCCCTTTTTTATGCGACGGAACGTTTGATGACGTTCGATGAATATTTGGAGCATCCGGAAGTGCAGGAGCTTCGCGCGAAGCTGATTCCGGAAGAAGACAGATAATAATGGTATAAATTGCACGAAGGAAGCTTGCCGGATAAACGGCAGGCTTCTTTTTTACGAAAAGAGTCGAATGGATCTTTTTCCCCTTCTTGGCCTTATACCAGCGGGGTAAACCTCGCGTGATACAGCTTGCGATGCTGTTGGGGCGTGTTGCCGAACATTGCTTTGAATGATTTGTAAAAATGCCCCAAGTTTCCGAAACCCGCTTCCAAGGCGATATCGAGCACGTTTCTGCTCGAACGGAGCAAAAGATTTTCGGCGTATTGCAGCTTCGCACGGTTCAAATAAGCTTGTGGGGTTTGGTTCTCCCATTGTTTGAATACACGACACAAATGGGCGTGGGATTTGCCGGATAACCGTACCATTGCCGACAATCCTTCGAGAAATCGTTCCGGTTTATTCATCTCCAAGATCAGATCCGCGAACCACATTGGTTTCGTGTCCCTCTCCAGTACGACGGAGTGTAACAGATAACGGCCGTACACTTCGGCCAGAATCGAACGAAGCTCCGTTCGGAAGCGCTGCTTCTCCTGTTGCGGAATTCGGCTCAGCTTCTCCAACCGTTCTTGTAGCAGAAGCTTTTCTTGTCTCGACAGCTGAACGGTGACAGGATCCGGCGAACTGAGGAACGACTCCTTAGGAAACCCTGTGCCGAGGTAGGCGAATAGATCCGTCAACGTATGCTCGTAAAATGACAAATTGATCAGCCGGCAATCGGTATCGGGCAGCTGTTCGTAATAATGGATATCGTGAGGACGCATGAACACGAGCGCGCCTTCCCTCGCTATTTCTTTACGACCGTTAATGCAATGATAGGTCGCACCTTCCACGATAACGAAAAATTCATAAAAGTCGTGGGTATGAATCCCCGATGTATTTTTTATGCCCGAAATATCGCGGTAGTGGCCTTCCGCTTCGGGGTCGATACCGATCTCAGCCCTGAGCACGGGGATATCCATTTCTATGGTTCGCCTCCTCATACATCAAAATAACACATTGTATCTCGTAAAGGATAGTTGAAAGAATGTCTAAATTATCATATTAAGTACTTCCTTATTATCGTGGATGCAAAAATAGCGTAGTCGTAGGCAAAAATACTGCAAGATCGCGACGATTGCCAGTGATACAATTAGCGACAGCAAACCATGTCTATCAAGGGGATGATTTCTGTGCTGCTAATCCAACAACGGGAGCAATTCGACTTAAACATGCGCGTTTACGAAAGCGCGAAGCTTTCTTTTCATGGAGTGAAGGGTTTTGACGTCTATAACGTGTCCATTCCGTTCCGCTGGCAGGGCAAGGATTATATATTCGGGCGCGTGGAACGACGCGAAGAATGGGCGCGCTCATGGGTTCGGCTATTCGAGAAGTCCGGGCAGGACGAGTGGTCGCTCGTTCCTGGTTCCATGATCTATCAACTGGAAGATCCGTATGTAAGCATAATCGGAGAGACGCTCGTCATGGGCGGCACGCATGTGAGGTACAAGCAAGGTAAAGTGGACACTTACTTCGGTTACTTCTACCGGGGGACGAACGTAGACGACTTATACTATTTCACGACAGGTCCCGAGTATATGAAGGATATCCGTCTTGTCGAGATGGAAGGCGGTCGGATCGGCGTATTCTCCAGGCCTCGGGGCGAGGACGTACGCAGTAAGCACGGGAGCGAATCGATGATCGGATTTACCATCATAGGCAGCCTCGACGAGTTAACGGCGGAGACGGTCGAGAACGCGCCCTACATACCGGAACTGTTCGGGAAGGATGAATGGGGAGGCTGCAATCAAGCTTACTATTTGGACAGCGGCAAGGTAGGCGTAATCGGTCATAAATGCTACAAAACCTACGGTGAGGCCGGTCGCTTGAAGCAGGTCTACATGAACTTTTCGTTCGTGTTGGACGTGGACAAGCATGAAGCATTGGATCAGAAAATCATCGGCACCCGCTCCTGTTACCCGGATGGTCCGGCGAAGAAGCCGGATTTGACCGATTGCGCGTTCACCTCGGGTATCGTCATGCGCGATGACGGAAAATGCGATTTGTACAGCGGTATCGGAGATACGGAAGCTGGCAGAATCGTGATCGATTATCCGTTCGAGGGACATGGACGGATCGTATCGAAGGTGTAAGCGGTATTTGACATGCAAGGAGCTGTTTCGCGTTATGCGAAACGGCTCTTGTCGTTAGGGGGGGGATTTTATGGTACCATTGATTTTCGGCTCCCGGACTAGGCTTTTATAAGGAATGATCAATAGAAAAGTTCATTTTTCAAAATGATCTTTAAGATTCGAACTTCATTTTCACGGAAAAAAGGGTAATCTGAAAAGGATTGAACCGTTTCTAAAATTCAACATTTTGATGTAAGCGCTTCAAACTTATAGTTGAGACAGGAGGGGAAATATGAAGCGTTGGAAAGATAAAATCCGGTTGAATTCTTTGTTTTCCAAGTTCTTTGTATCTTTCGTCGCACTGCTAGCCGCCGTGGCTTTAACCATCACTTTGCTGTTATCCCAGGCCTTCTCCAATGGTTCCGCGAAACAGATCAATGAGATCTCCCAGAAGAGGCTGGAACAGAGCAAAAGCACATTCGAGATTATGCTCGAGCAAGCTCGCCAACTTACCCTTCAGCTTTCGTTGGACAACGATCTGATTCAAATCATGAATAGTCAAGATGCTAAGGGGGACTATTTTCTTTATAACGCGACGCTAAGGAAATTAAACGACCTGTTGTTAACGAACAAAAATATTTTTTCCATAACAGTATACAACGGCCACAGTCGCTCCTTAATCGGAACCGACCGCGACAAGGCGAAAGCCGAAGCGGATACGATTCGGTGGTTGACGGAAACGGAAACCGTCCAAAACTTGGGTAGGGCGGTTCCCCGAACGCTCGGCGACGAAGGAGGGACGGGGGCGGGGAAGCAGGTCTATACGTTTTTTTTCTACGATCGAAATGACGAAAGCCGCGAGATCGTCAGCGCCATCATCCTGAATCTTACCCTGGATAGTATCGCCGATCGGCAGAACGAGGCGATTAACGGCGACCGTGTTCTGATTCTGGACGAGAAAGGACGCGTCGTTTTCTCCCCCGAACCTGGCGAATTTCTTAGCGATCTCTCCGAGATGCCTTACATAAAGCGAGTCTTGCATTCAGAAACGAACGGCAGCTTTACGGACTCGATTGAAGGCAGGAAAATACTCGTTTCCTATACCTATTCGAAGCAGCTCGGATTGTACTTCGTCTCCGAGATTCCGTACGATGTGGCAAATAAACAAATCTCCGACATCCGTCGTACGGCAGTGTGGACGTGCCTTATTCTGCTCGTCCTGGCGCTTGGGGTTTCCGCCGTATTAAGCGGCGTGCTCTCTTCGCCGCTGACCAAGCTGGCTCGGAAAGTGCTTGATTCCAAGATCGATACAGGATTCACGCCGGAGAAAAAACTGAGCGAAACGGAAATTTTGGCCCGCTTCTATGCCAACATTACGGATAAATACGAACGACTCGAAGCCAAGGACCGAAGCGCCCATCTATTCGTGAAGAATGAGTATCTAAAAGAACTGCTGCACGGCATCCGGGTGCCGGAGCCGGAAGACGCCAGGCAATATCGGTTAAGCGTGGATCCGGCCGGGAACGCTCCGTTGAGGGTGACGGTTTTAAAGATCGATGGCATTCACGAACTGGCGAAAAGATCGGATGAAATCGATCATACCATCCCTGCCGTTATGTCCGACTTTGCGGAGCAATATCTGCAGACCAGGATGGCTTGCGATATCGTTAAGGTCGACCAAGATATTGTTTTGTTGCTTGGAGAAGGTCAACCTTTTCCCGATTCGGCTTTAGGGGCTCTGCGCGGATTGCAACAAGAGGTGGTTCGTACTTATGGCGTCACGCTCACGATAGGTATAGGTCAATCAGCCCGAAACGGACAAGAGATCGGCGACTCTTATTTGACCGCGAAGGAGGCTGCCTTGTATCGGCTTGTTTACGGGGAAGGGCATATTCTCTTCTTTGAAGAGGTCATGTCGCGGGTTAAAGACGACTTCGATTATCCTTATGAAAAGCAGAAAACACTGCTGGATACGATCAAGTCAGGAAAAGAGGAGAAAGTTGAAGCGGCCGTTGCCGATATCTTCGGCGAGATTCGTCATGCGTCCTTACTGACGATCAGGTCCGCTATCCCGTATTTGCTTTTCTCAGTCTACTCTTCAAGCTACTCCGGATCTTCCTTGTCAACGACTTCCGCTGACTTTATCGAAACGTTAGGATCACTTGAGAGAATGGAATCCTTGCAGCGCATAGAAGAATGGTTCATAAGGCACGTGATGGAGACGATACAGAGATCGAAGGAAAACAAGAGGCATCCGAAATCCGGTTTGGCGGAAGAGATCGCCTCCTTCCTGGAAGAGCAATGCGGTAATCCCGAACTATCGATCGAATGGGTAGCGGAACGGTTTCATTATAATGGCATTTATTTCGGCAGATTGTTCAAGGAATTGTTCAACCGGTTTTTCCTGGAGTACGTAACGGAGCTTCGGATCCGAAAGGCGAATGCCTATTTGACGGATACGAAGCTTACGGTGAAGGAAATCGGGGAGAAGGTCGGCATTCTGAATGCCTCTTACTTTGTTACATGGTATAAAAAGCATACGGGCATGGCTCCGACCGAGTATCGGAAACATGCGATCACGAGCGACGGCGCCCCATGATTCGGGGGCGTCGTTCTTTTAGGGAGGGACGACGAAGGTTTGAAAAGCTGAGATTCGCTCCGCAGCAGCTTTTTCGAGGGGCTAAACCTATGCGATTAAAAGCAATGTTGAGAATTCTAACTTGTTGGTGATCCATGAAAGCGCTAAATTGGAGTCCGTGAGCCGTGAGCGGCGAAGCTGAAAGAAAGAGGTGAACATGGTGAGGAGAGCCGCGCGCTTCATATCGACCGACCTTGTCAAAAACAGATTTTTGTATTTGTTGGCTTTGCCGGGACTCGTTTATTTTCTGCTTTTCTGTTATTGGCCGATGACCGGAGTTGTCGTTGCATTCAAAGAATACCGCATGGACTTGGGGATTTTTGGCAGCCCGTTCAACGGATTGGACAATTTCAGATTTTTGACGGTCGATACGGCATCCGTCCTGAAAGCGATCTTCAACACGCTTTATTTGAATGCGTTGTTCATCGGCGTAGGCACCGTACTGGCTGTGCTCACCGCCGTGCTGGTGAACGAAATTCGGTTCGTCTTGTTCAAGAAAGTATCCCAGTCGCTCATTATTTTGCCGAATTTCATCTCTTGGATTATCGTCGCCGTGTTTGCCTATAACTTCCTGAACACGGACTTCGGCATTCTGAACGGTTGGTTGAAAAATATGGGGCTGGATCCGGTCAATTGGTACGGGCGCGCCGAATTATGGCCGGGCATTCTGGTCGTGCTGTCTTCCTGGAAGACGGTAGGGTTCAACAGTATCATCTACCTCGCGGCTATCTCCGGAATCGACCAAGAGCAATACGAATCGGCGGCGCTCGACGGCGCGAGCAAGCTCAGACAAATGTGGCACATTACCATCCCGGGCATATCCAAGACGATTATCATATTGCTGCTGCTGGCGATCGGACGGATTTTCTACGGGGATTTCGGAATGATCTACGGTCTGGTAGGCGACAACAGCCTATTATTCTCGACGACCGACGTGATCGACACCTACGTGTATCGCGCGCTTCGGACGTTAAACGACGTCGGCATGTCGTCCGCAACAGGGTTGCTGCAATCCATCGTCGGTTTCGCTCTCGTCTTTACGGTCAATGCCATCGTGCGCAGACACGACAAAGATTCAGCCCTGTTCTAGAAGATGAGTCCGGAAAGGAGTTCTACCCGATGAAGCACCATTCGCCCGGCGATAAAATCGTCGCGGGATTCGCCTACGTTTACATGATCTTGTTCGTCGTTGCCGCCATTATCCCGTTCATGACCATCATCTCCACTTCGCTGACGGACGAGCGGTATATTCGGGCAAACGGATTCGATCTCTTCCCTCACGACCTGACGTTTGCGGCTTACAAGTTCGTACTTGGGAGAGGTTCTTCCATCCTGGACGCCTACCGGGTGACTGTTATCGTTACCGTGGCAGGCACCTTGATCAGCATGCTGCTGACGACGATGATGGCGTTCGCCCTATCGAGAAAAGAATGGAAAATGTCCGGCCCGATCTCGTTCCTCGTCTACTTCACGATGCTGTTCAACGGCGGTCTCGTACCGTGGTATATCGTCACGACGAAATATTTGCACCTGTACGACCACCTTCTCGCGTTAATCGTTCCCTATGCCATTAATGCGTTTAACCTGCTCATTATGAGAAGCTTCATCTCGACCATCGACAACTCGATCTTCGAAGCCGCCAAAATCGACGGGGCCAACGACGTCCATCTGCTGTTCAGAATCGCGCTGCCTTTGGCTCTGCCCGGACTCGCGACGATCTGCCTGTTCTACGCGATCAGCTATTGGAACGATTGGTGGCTAGGCCTCATGCTCGTGAGCGACCGGGAGCTGTATCCGCTGCAATTGCTCATTCGGGCCATTACTTCCAATATTACGTACGCGGCTTCCAATTCCGCGAATTCATCCGTTGCCGCCGCCGCTATTCCCAAAGAAGGCGTGAAGATGGCGACGACGGTGCTTACGATCGGACCGATCATCTTGCTGTATCCGTTCTTGCAGCGTTACTTCGTCAAAGGGCTGACCGTCGGAAGCGTGAAAGGTTGACGGGAAGCTTCGCCATTGCGTATACAATCTGCAAAGATTTGTATAGATAAGCCTTATAAATAAAGAGGAGGAATACACATGCGCAATTCGATTAGAAAAATGTTGGGGGTCGTCTTGGCAAGCCTTCTGCTGGCGACGTTTGCGAGCGCTTGCGGCTCGAAGAACGATCAAGCGGAAGGAAAAGAGAGCAATGCCGCGCCTAGCGGAAGCAGCTCGTCATCGCCGCAAGAAAGCGCAACGAATAAAGATTCCGAGCCATTGCCGGAAGTGACGCTGAACATCGTTTACCCAGGCGACCCGCAGCCGGATCAAGCTACGGTAACGGCAGCGCTGGAGAAGAAATTGGCGGAAGACGGAATCAACGTGAAATTGAAATATCAGTACATTCCTTGGGGCGATTATTTTCAGAAGCTCCCCATCATGCTGGCGACGGGCGATCAGGTGGACATCATGTGGACGGAACCTGGCCTTCTTGGCACGTTCGTTAAATCGAACTCGATCGCCCCGCTCGACGAGGCGTTGTCCAAGCACGGGCAAGCCATCGTGGCGGCGCTCGACAAGAAATACTGGCCGCCGGTTACGGTAAACGGCAAGAAATACGGCGTACCGGCCGGCGCGCTAGGCACGACGAAAGGCTACTACACGGCCACGCTGCGCAAAGACTTGCGCGAGAAGTACGGGCTTCCGGAGGTGAAAACGATGGACGACCTTCTCGCTTACGCGGAGGCAGTCAAGAAGAACAACCCGGAAATGATCGTCTTTAACGAACCGCCCGCCGATTTCCGCCGCGGCGAAGTCGTGCAAAGCACCATATCCGACGGCATTGTTTTCAATTATGGCACGAAGAAAGCGGAAGCGAAGTATGATCGTCCGCAAACATTGGAAGATGCTCGGTTTATCCGATCACTGTACCAGAAAGGCTACATCGACAAGGATGTCATGGTCGGCCGGGACATCCGGGCAGACTTTAATTCCGGAAAAGCGGCCATTGGCGGCGGAGATGTGTACGAGTATAATAACTATTCCCGCAACATTGCCGTGGAAGGCGCGCAAGTCGAATTCGTGAAGATTCTGCTCACATCGGAACCTTACATGCCAACGACGACCTGGAACTTCCAGAGCGTCGCCGCGTCGTCGAAGAACATCGACAGGGCGGTTATGTTCCTGAACTGGATTCAGCAAAACGAAGACAACTACGATATGATGACCAATGGTATTAAGGGTACGCATTTCGACATCAAGGACGGCGCTATCGTCGCCCCGGAAGGCGTAGACGCTTCGAAGATCGGATACGCTCCGCCGGAATGGATGTGGCAAAATCCGAAGTTCTTGAAGCCGAAAGCATCCGACGCCAAGGACTTCATGCAGCAGCTTCAGGATTTCGATAAGGATACGAAGCTGTTCAGCCCGATCATGGGCTTCAACTTCGACCAAACTCCGGTCAAAACCGAATTGGCCGCAATGAGCACCATCGAGAACAAATACAAATACGGTATCGCGACGGGCGTATTGGATCCGGAAACCGCGGTTCCCCAATACAGCAAGGAACTGAAAAAAGCCGGACTCGAGAAGGTCATCGCCGAGTTTCAGAAGCAAGCGGACGCATTTCTTGCGGCCGGTAAGTAACATGTCGGGAGAAGCCCTCTTAACGGAGGGCTCTTCCCGGCACCCAAATGAAAGCGCCGTCATACTAAACGATCCATATTGAATGGGAGGTCGCACATCTTATGAATAAGAAGCGATTTGCTATTGGAACAAGCCTGCTGTCCGTCTTCTTGGCAAGCGCTCCGGTCTACGCGAATTTCAGCGCCCAATATGTGGCGGAAAGCGCCTCGTCGATTACCGTCCATCCGGGCGAGACGGGGCGATTCTGGGTCGATCTGAAAAATACGGGCAGCGATACGTGGCTGTTTGGTTGGCCGACCAACGAAGTCGTCCTGGCTCATACGGACAGCGCCTATTCGCAGGAAACGGGCTCGATCTTCACCGGTTACGACAGATGGCTCCAATTTAACCGGCCTGCCGCTCCCAACTATTCCGGAATCGCGACGGGCGGTACGGGCAGATTCGAGTTCAGCTTCACGGGTCAGGAAGAACTTGGCACGAGCAGAGTGTATTTACGCCCCGTCAAGGCGGACGGCACCTTCTTGAACAATCTGGGCTTGTGGTTCGACGTGAACGTCGTGCCCTACCCTTCATTTGCTCTATCCGCCGGCGCTCCGTCGGCCAATCGGGTCGCGTTAAACTGGGCGAAGTATACCGGCAGCAACTTCGGCTCGTACAAAATCTACAAATTCCCGAAAACTTACCCGGCCCTGAGAACCTACACAGGTGGCGATTGGAACAAAAACTTCCAGTACCTACCGCAGATGCACCCCTATTATTTGGACGCAACGATCACCAATGTGAATGCGCTTACTTATACGAGTTCTTTGGAAGCGGAGAAAACATACGTCTACATCATCGACGTCTGTGATGCGGGCGGCAACACAATCGCCAGGTCCAACCGGCTAGATGTCCGCAACGTATCGGATTACCTGGTCAAGCCTCAAGAAAGAGGTCAGAGGGTTTATTACGATCCGCAGTTGGGAGATTATCGAAATACGGAGACGAGGGGATATATCGAGAGCAGCATGAGATGGAGCACCGATTCCGCGGAGATGTTGATGGGCCTGCAGGGGCTCCCTCAGACTTATGCACTCGGATCGACGCAGAATCTGGCGAATTTCGTAAAAGAGAGCATGCCGCGGGGATTGCCGACCCATCGATGGGCGGATTTTCGATACGGACAAGGGCAAAGCGTCTTCGTAGACCCGCAATTGAAGTTCGACAACGGCATTTACCTCGTCACAGGCGATCTGTCGGTACCCAGGTTAACGTTCAAAGAGAGCACGTATGGTGCCGATCCGCTGGGCGCTCTCCGGTTCGCTTACGGTTATGACGGACTTACGCCGCTTGAAATCGCGAATCCGACGACGAGGTCCGTCACCTTCGATCCGGCGACGAACGCGATGGTCGTCGAGTTCACCAAAGACGAGAACCGGGTGCACGTCTATTTCAAAGTGACCATTCACGGAGGGGTCGCAGAGGTCGAAGGCTCGATCACGCCTACGAGCGGTTCGATCGCCAACCCGAGACTGATCGTCAAAGCTATGAATAATGACGGAATCGGTAATCCGACCTTCTTCGGATCCGTCAAGCAATGGGCAAGCCAAGCTTGGCTACTGTACGACAACGGCAAAGGCTTCGTTAGGGGAGAAGATCTCGCGAAAAACAACCCGAGCCGCTTCGAGGGTATCCTGCAATCGAACGGCAGCTCTTATTTCAAATATAACGGCACTTTAACTCAAGGTACCAAGTGGAGCGAGTATTTGGAGAAGATTCGGTTCGGCTCCCATATGCTCGGAGGTACGGCGGACAGCTACGAGCCGACGGTATACAATTCCGCGAAGTACGATAATTATTTGTTCGGCAGGCTGATGAACTACGGTTATCCGGTCATGGGTCTCGCTTCTTGGAGCGCGAACCATCCAGCCGACTCCGATGCCAAAACCGTCTTGAACGACGCGATCGCCATCCTATACCGGAACTTGAATGATTACCCGAGCTATAACTGGTCCTCGTACGCAGACGTTACGAACGGTTCCTTGTATTATGGGGAATTGGGGCCGCTGCTGCACGGGCTGTCGGTCATGGCTGACGTCGACGGCACGACAACGATCGCCGGGAAAACATATGCGCAACTAGCCCAATTCGTGTACGACAAATTCCCTACGGCGGCGACCGGACTGTTCGCGAACGATAATGACGGGCTTGGCAATGCCATATACGCCATAAGGAAGTTCAAAGGAATGAACGATCCTAAAGCCTCCGAATATGAAACGCATTTGCAGGACATCAGTGCGAACAACAACAAAGGCTACTACACGACCAAGACCTACCTGGCCTATGGCAACAAACAAAGTCCGAAAGCGCTGAAAGCGTTGAGCCATTTCTTGCAGCTTCCGCAGTGGGATACGGATGATGCGCTGGTTATTCGCAACGAGCTTGGTTATGCGGGAATGGGGGAATCCCAGGCATGGGGAGAGATTCTGTTCCGCGACCTAGAGCAAAGTTACGGCGGGGTCTACCCTCTCCTGATCGGAACGAATACGCGCCATAACTACCAGAATATCAATTTGACGAGCTTGAATTGGAACGCCGGGACGAAAACGCTAAGCATGGGCTTCGACAGCTCGTTCGAAGAGCTGGACGTGTATACGGGCTCTTCGGGATTGGCGAACGTCAAAATTAATGGGGTGACGTTGACGCCTGGTTCCGACTATACGTTCGACGCGACTACGCATATTTTGAGGATTACTAAGACAAGTACGGCCGGAAACAATTACACGGTGTCAGTAACCGTTCTATAGCCGGATACGGCTTGGACAACGAAGCTTGATAAATTCAACCTGCACTCTAGGCGCTCTTCTTCTGATGTTCTTCATGGACTGCAAAGGAACGAAAGCTTGGCTCAACGACAGCAAACGTCCATTCGCCGAGAAAATCTCGCACGTCGGCATCTACTTGGGCGACGGAAAAATGCAGCATGCGTACTTCGTCGCATCTGGCGGCGTTCGCGTAAACAGTATCGAAGGCAAGCACTGGGAGTATCGCTTCCTGTTCGGAGCAGCGCGCTTAATTCACATGCAACACCAACCCAAAAAAGTTCACTATAAGGGCGAGAACAGCCTCCGAGCACATAGCGGGATGGTATTCACGCGTTCCGCAGCGCAAGCAGCGTGTCGCGGTGCTGATCGTTGGCATAGGGTTCCTGGATAAGGCGAAGTTGACCGCAAAGTAGTCCGTCGGAGGACGCCTAAGGCGAGTCGGCAGTCACTTCACGCGCTCATGAGAACAGCTGCCGACACCGATGGCTGTCCCTGATCATTAAATAAAGAAGCACTGTACTTGATGCAGACAGGAGTTGAGTGCGACGGCAACGACAACGAAAGGAATCGATTGCGCGACGCCGCTTACTGCTTCGACGGCCGGGGCGATCGCGAAGGAAGGGTATAAGTTCGCTGCCCGGTATCTCGTGCCGGACAGCTACGGCTGGAAACGACTGACGCCAAGCGAGGCAAAGACGATTACGGATGCCGGGATGCAAATTGTATCCGTCTACGAGACGTCTGCGAATAGGCCAGCGGGAGGCGCGTCTTCGGGACAGCAGGACGGGGCAGCGGCGTTGAAGGAGGCGCAGACAGTGAAGCAGCCGACTGGCAGCGCCATTTATTTTGCGGTTGATTACGATGCACAGCCGCAAGACTACGATAAGATTGAGCAATATCTCAAGGCGGCCGCAGCGCAAATCTCAGGTTATGTCGCGGGTGTGTATGCTTCGTTCGCGGTTGTGGAGGAAATGTACAAACGCGGCGCATGCAAACGGTTCTGGCAAACGTACGCCTGGAGCGGCGGGAAGAAGAGCCAACACGCCAACTTGTATCAGTACAAAAACGGCGCCACCGTCGGAGGCGTTCAAGTCGATCTAAACGATGGTTACGGCAACGAGGGTTCGTGGAATACGAAGTCGGGAGGAGGAGGAGAAGACGTGATGAGCCAGGACGATGCGAACAAAATCATCCGGTTTCTATCCGCGGGCTGGTACGTGGCGACGACGAAGGCGGACAAAGACGAGTTCAACCGGTTGGCGAACGAAATTCGCAAAGCGGCAGGCATGCCTCCCGAGAAGTAACGGGTAGCCTCCCGACTGCTGCCTGCATATGCTGTAGGCAACCGCCTGCCGCGCCAACCGGCGTTTCGGCGGCGATTGAGGAGGTTCGACCGATATGCCGCTTATTCCGAATTTCCCGCCGGCTCTGCTGGAAGAACATAAACGCTGGCATCATTCCCGGCACAACGTGGATACGAACAATCCTCCCCCGGGCTATGGGCAGGAGTTTTTGCGGTTTCATCGCGACTTCATCGGCCGCGCGATGGCTTGGTACAACCAGAACGGTTACGATCCGCAGCTTGTGCAGGCGTGGACGTCCGTGCCCGAGCCGATCCGGCAATCGCGGTGTTATAACCAGCAGGCGGAAGCGCGGATTATGTACCAGCCGGAAACTTTCGCCACCGCCGACGAACTCGGCCGGTTCATCGAAGGGTCCAACTTGCACGCCTGCATCCACCAGGAATCGGCGAAACTGTTCGGCGACCCGGAGATCAACGATTTCGACACGGCGCCGCGCCACACCGAATTTTACAACATTCATCATATGGTCGATAACTGGTACCGGAACTGGGAGGGGCAAGGCCGGTTCGCGAGAGGGTATTCTTGCTGGCGCGGGGCTTTCGCAGGTGCCAACGACGAGGTATTGATGCATACCGTCTTCGACGGAAAATGGTGGCTGGCGATTTCGTCGGCCGCCGCGCCGTGGGCGGAGGTGGGAGACAGTTCGACGTTCGGACGCATGGATGATGGAAGGCCGTTTCGCGTATGGGACGTCGACGGGGACGGCAGGCTCGAGGTGCTGTTCAGGCACCCGGCTACGGGCTGCTGGAACGAAGGTAAAGTGCTAGGCGGACAGATGAAATGGCAACCGATCGTCCTGCAACCGCGATAAAAAATGCAACAACCCCCATGATTATCTCGTCTGGATAATCATGGGGGTTGTTTGTTGTCGCTATTCCCGCTCGGAGGCTAACTTACGCAGAAACTGAAACACTTCCACGTAATAGCTGTAATCCCGGGGTACGAAGGAGTCGCGGGTGACTTCGACGACCGAATCGACGAGTGAGCCGTTCCGAATCGCGATGCCTCTTGCGGACAGGCGATCGACCTTGCCTTCCATAAGCGATATGAGCTGATCCGCATCGGCTTCATACAAACCGGCAACTTCTTCCTCCTGCAAACGGAATGCCCCAAGAGGCATCTTCGTCAGTAAGCCGAACACGTGGCTGATCTCCGCGTCAGCGTAAGATCGCCCTCTAACCGTTCCTTCGGCATACTCTTTAACCGTCCCAAACGCAGTCAGATGCTCGAAAGTCGCGACGACGCCCAGTTCCTCTTCCAACTCGCGAACGACATCGCGAGGCGTCTCCCCGGCGATCAGATGGCCCGCGACCGTAATATCCAGACAACCGGGATTCGTGTCCTTGTCGTCGGAACGCTTCTGGAACAGAATACGAGCCGTGTCTTTCTCGTCGCGGCGCACGAGCCAGCAATGCACCGTATGGTGCCATAGGCCGAGCTCGTGCACTTTCGCGCGTTCCTCCGTACCGATCCAGTTGCCATCTTCATCGTAGACGTCGAATATTTCAGCCATGTGATAACGTCAGGCCTTGGCGGCTTGTCCGATCGGATCGACGTCGGACGTGCAATGCGAACATTTGGAAGCGGCAAGCGGGATTGCTGACAGACAGTAAGGGCAATCGCGCGTCGTCGGTTCCGCGGCCGGCGCTTCTTCCGGCTTTTTCCGATTGAGCTTGTTGATGACTTTAACGAGCATGAAGACGCAGAAAGCGACAAGCAGGAAGTCGATGAGAATGTTGATGAATTGTCCGTAAGCGATGACGGCTGCTCCGGCTTCACGAGCTTTGTCCAGAGATTCCGGTTTTATATCGCCGGGAAGCGTCTTGCTCGGATCCAAATTCCAGTACAAATTTTTGAAATCGACGTTGCCTAGCAGTTTGCCGATCGGCGGCATGATAATATCGTTAACAAGCGATGTGACGATTTTGCCGAATGCCGCGCCGATGATGACACCGACAGCCAAATCAATTACGTTCCCGCGCATTGCGAATGTTTTAAACTCTTGCAAAGTTGACTTAATCACCTATGAAACCTCCAATTTTAGATAAATTCGGAAAAGGAATTTGCTGCCATTCGTCGAATGCTATAGAACAAGCGACTTTCATGACTAGATACTGCGAGGGATGAATTAATGAACGGTTCCGCTGTGTCTTTCTGGCCTGCGTCTTTCTTACTTCTGGCACTGTTAATCAGCATACTCGCATCATATACTATGTTCAACTTTTTAGGCAATCTGAAAAGAATAAACGGGAACTTTAGACAATTTTGGCTAGTCGGCGGCGCCTTCGTATTCGGCATCGGCATGTGGGCGAAACATTTCATTCTGAGACACAACTACGAGGAGCAAATTTATTTCACATGGATCGGCCCAGTCGCCATGATGCTGATTATTTTTTTCTCCTTAATGTCTTTCGTCATGTTCACGTTTCAGGGCATCGGGCAGAATCGACTGATTATCGGCAGCTCGATACTTGCGTTCGGCATTATGGTCATGAATTTCATGAGCCTGTTCGGCCGAGAGATAGAAAGCATTTCTTTCAGCCTGCCCTACCTGATATTGGCGATAGGGTTGAACTTCATTGGCACGCACCTATCTTTCTTGTTGTCGGAGAGTGCTTTGCGATATCGACAATTCATGGCAAGTCTGCTGCTTGGCACTTCCGTCGTCTGTCTTCAATTGCTTGGGGAATCGGCGATTCGTATCGAATATGCGAACAATATTTTTGTCACCAAAGACAAGCTGTATACGGACATCAACCAACTCGCGGTGATTATTGCGTTAGGCGCTATCCTTATTCTGTTATCGACGATCGTAACGTGGTACATCGATAAGCGGCTCGGTCAGATGGATGAACGTTACCGGCTTCTAGTAGAGAATTCTCTCGATACGATCGCCATTCTGAAAGGCGACTGCTGGGGCTTCGTTAATGCCGCGGGATTGAGGATGTTCGAAGCGAAGTCGGATGGAGAGCTGCTCGGCAAGTCTATTTACGCGTTTTTGCCGGCGAAGGATCATTTTGCGATGAAGGAACGGCTTCATAATCTTGTTTTTACAGGCAGCGGCAAGGCGATCGAGCAAGAATGGTACACGCTTGAAGGAAAGTTGCTTCATACGGAAATTGTAGAGACGATGACGACGCTGAACAACGAACCGGCGGTACAAGTCATCATTCGCGACATATCGGAACGGAAGAAAAATGAGGAACTGATGATTAATTCCGAGAAGCTGTACGTCGCCGGCCAATTGGCGGCAGGCATCGCGCACGAGATTCGCAACCCGCTGACATCGCTTAAAGGATTTCTTCAGTTGATCGCCTCCGGGCGAAAAAGCAGCAGCAGCTATTACGACATCATGAACGCGGAGCTGGATCGGATCGAGGATATCGTAAGCGAACTGCTCATGCTGTCGAAGCCTCAAGTGTACGACCTGGCTTATCAGGATATGAGAGTAATGATGAGGGACACGGTCACGCTGCTGGAGACGCAGGCGAATTTGCATAATATTTCGATCGAGGCGGAGTACGGCACCGACCCATTATGGATTTACGGCGTGGAAAATCAAGTCAAACAAGTGTTCATCAACGTGATCAAAAACGCCATAGAAGCAATGATCGACGGCGGTGCCATCCAGATCAAGCTATCCCGCGAGAGCGACGGCGTCTATGTTCGCATTCGAGACGAAGGGCCAGGCATCGATGACGAACAGTTGGCCAAAATGGGACAGCCGTTCTACACGACGAAGGAAAGAGGAACGGGATTAGGGCTGATGGTCAGCTACAAAATCGTAGACAACCATCAAGGAAAAATCGATGTGAAAAGCCAACTAGGCGTCGGCACGCTGTTCGAGATTATGTTGCCGTTCCGTTACCCGGAAACGGCAATCAAGAAATCGAGCTGACCGGGGCGGACGACTGCGGTAATCGGCGTAACGCCGGAAGGCTCGCCGTCGCCGAAGGCAAGCATAGGGAATTCAGAACGGACGGTTGCGCTCGATCCGGACAGGATCGTGACGTAACGCGTCCTTTTGACATGTCCGCCTGTCAGCAGCGTCGGAAAGACGAGCAGGATGCGGCCGACGGAGCAATTATGGACGACGCACACGTGCAGCTTGCCGTCGTCAGGCCGCGCGTCCGGGCATATGCGTAAGCCTCCGCCGTAGCTCGGACCGCTTGCGATGACGGACAGCCAGCCTTGGGAGAATTCGTGCGGGATGCCATCGACCGTCACCGTAATGGGGCGCGGTTTGAACATGGCCAAAGCGCGGAACAGGCCGATGATATAGGCGAAAGAACCGATGCGGAGCTTGTTGCACCACCGCTTGTAGCGCGATCCGTTCACGTCGGCCGCTACGGCTCCGTCGAGACCGATGGCGACGGCAGTCAGCGTGCGCTGTTCGATGCCGCCTTCCGCAGTCGTCTCGAGCAGGTCGATCGCTCTCGTCTTGCCGGCCAAAATAATATCGAGCGCCCGCAACGGGTCGGCGGGAATGCCGAGCGTTCGTGACGTGTCGTTGCCCGATCCGGATGGAATCAGGCCATACGGAATACCCGTCCCGGCAATGATCGGCAGCAAGCCGTGTAGAGTGCCGTCGCCTCCGATAACGGCAACCGCTTTCAATCGTCCGCGCTGCACGATATCTCTAACGCGGTCTACCGCATCCGCTTCCGATACAGTAGCCAGTTTCTCGTAGGCAGTGCCAGTCGCTTTCAACTTCTCCTCGACTGCCGCCCATATTTTTTTGCCGCGGCCATTGCCGGATTTCTCGTTGACGACGAATAAAATCAAGCCGTACATGCCTCCCTGAAATTGCGACTGACTGTTTCCTATTGTCTGTCCCCTATTATAAGAGGGCGGGGGGCGGAGCGGAAGCCCTTGCGGGGAGAGCATCCGCGGATGCTATAATGAATTATTGGCAACTAGGGGGATATCAACATGGCGGAACCGCTCAAAGCGATGTACGACGAAACTTTCCTAAGGGAGTTCGCCGGCAAGGTCGCAGAGGCGTACCCTTCGTTCGATGAGAAATCGTTCGTGCGGACAACGCTCGGCCCGGGCTGGGACGAGTTAGAATTGAAAGGCAGAATGAGAAAAATTACGGAAACGCTGGGCGCGACGCTGCCTTCCGACTATGGGAAAGCGCTTGACGTTCTGGAGGCGATCTCGGACGATTGCCGTGGGTTTCCTTATTTGTTTTTTCCCGATTTCGTGGAGACGTTCGGGCTTGATCATTGGGACCGTTCGATCGCCGCGCTGGAGCGATTCACGAAGCTGTCGAGTGCGGAGTTCGCGGTGCGGCCTTTCATTAAGCGGGATCAGGCCAGAATGATGGCGCAGATGGAAAGCTGGGCGGAGCATCCGAATGAGCATGTGCGCCGATTGGCCAGCGAAGGCTGCAGGCCGAGATTGCCTTGGGCGGACGCGTTGCCGGAGCTTAAGCGAGACCCCGGACCGATCTGGCCCATTCTTGAGATGCTGAAAGCCGACCCGTCCGAATACGTGAGGAAAAGCGTCGCGAACAACTTAAATGATATATCCAAAGATCACCCGGCGCTTGTGCTTGAAGTTGCGAAGCGTTGGTTCGGGCAGCGCCAAGAATCGGACTGGATCGTCCGCCACGGCTGCCGTGGGCTGATTCGCGCGGCGAATCCGGAAGCGATGGCGCTGTTTGGAATCGTGCCGACTGATGTGGATGTGCTCGAGTGGGAGATCGAGCCGAGAGCGATACGAATCGGCGAATCGGTCAACTTCCGGTATGCGCTTCGCGTGCCGGAGGGGGAGACGACGAAGCTGCGGGTCGAGCTGGCGGTGACGTTTCCCCGTTCAACGGGTAAAATGTACCGGAAGCTGTTCAAACTAAGCGAGAAAGATTGCGAAGGCGGCTCGCGTCCAAGCGGCGGCAGAAACTTCTCGTTCGCCGACCTGTCCACCAGACGCCATTACCCTGGCGCTCACGGGATGGCGCTCGTCGTGAACGGGCGAGAAGTTGCGCGGATGGACGTGTTGTTGGCGAGCGAAGAGGACGAGGTGGAGCAAGGATGACGATTGGCGCAAGAGTGCTCAAGACCGGACTGGCCGTCGCGGTCGCGCTCTGGGTCGGCTCGCTTGTCGGGCTGGATTCGCCGCTGATCGCAGCGATCGCTGCGATCTTCACGATTCAGCCGTCGATCTACCGTTCGTGGAAGCAAGTGTTGGAGCAGGTGCAGAGCAATGTGCTCGGAGCGGCTATCGCGATCGGTGCGGTCAGTCTGATCGGCAATGCGCCGATCGTTGTCGGCCTTGTCTGCGTCGGCGTTATTTTGCTATGTATCCGGCTCAAAACTGAAGACACGATCGCATTGACGCTTGTGACCGTCGTTGTTGTCATGGAGGCCCAAGGGCAAGGCTGGACGGTCGCATGGGACAGGTTGCAAGCGATCCTTGTAGGCATGGCGTCCGCGTTCGCGGTGAACGTGATCATTGCCCCGCCGAGGCATCGCAACCGCTTTGTGAAACAGGTCGAGGAGACGCAAGCGCTGCTTTCGCGTTTGCTGAGAACGGTCGTCTCCAATGAACTGAAGGAGAACGTGTATCGCGAAGAGCAACTTCTGCTGAGGAATAAGCTTCGCAAGCTGGATGAGTTCTACGATTTGTTCGCCGAGGAGCGGGTATGGCGCAAAGGAGCCAGACTGGAACGGGGACGTCTGCTTGTCGTATACAAGGGCATGTTGCTTGCACTAGAGCGAGGGTACACGTTAATCGAAGCGGTCGAGTCGCACTACTGGCAAGTAAGCACGCCGAAAGCCTGGAATCATCTCATCGATCGGCAGATTGAAGTGCTGTGCGGCTACCACGAACAGTTGCTCTGGAAATGGGACGGCAAAATGAAACCGGGAGCGACCGCAGCCGCACCGCCTCCCGACGCATCGGCTCTTCTGACTGAGCTCATTGGCGAGCGGCAGAGCGAGGAAGTGACTTCGCGCGCGCGTATTCTCGTGATTACTTCGGCCGTCTATTCGTACGAAGAGCAGCTTCGGCGGCTGGATAAGCTGATGGAGCAGTGGCTGCAGCGGGATCAAGGCGAAGGGGAAGACGCTCTTTGAACAGAATACGAGCTATCAACGACATTCCTTGGAAGCGATTGACGACAGCTTATGGAAGAGGCACGAACCTTCCGCGGCTAATAGAATCAGGACAATATGACGAGTTAGTCAATCTGATCGAACATCAGGGCACATTGTGGCAAGCGACGCCTTGGGTGTTATGTATGTTGCTGCAAAAACTGACCACTCGGAAGCCAGAAAATTTCTTTAAGAGAAATGGAACTGTATATGACAGTAGCTTCTTCTATAACTTTGGAGTATATGGATTCGCAAAATACGGTCGATACGATGCACGAGTTGCTCGATGAAAAGTATCTTTGGCCGGAAGACGAGGAAGAGGACGATTTGCTGTGGGGGAAAGAGGAACCTCCCGGTTACGAGGAAAAAGTATTTTTCAGCTATTATTATTTCAGCCATTGTTTGCTTAAAGATGCGATTCCTTTTTTTAATACAATTATGAATAGCAATGAACAACTTTCGCCGGCTGTTAGAGAATTGCTGCTATTGCTCGAACCGGAAGTCAGCAAGTAGAGTAAGAAAAGGGAGATCCATTGGTCAGTTTAATGATCCAACGATCTCCCTTTGTGATTTTTCACTTAAAAAACCGCTATTTCTTCCCGCGATCCATTTGACGGCGGGGACTGTCGATTTTGCCTTGCTTGTCGGTGTCGTTCTCCTTCGGCACGAGACGAGGATCGGTGCGGCCTTCGTGATGGTTGTCGAAGCTTAGCTCCGTTAATGCCCACTCCGTCTCTCCGAGCATCGGGTCGGCGGGAAAGGTGTCCCCGCGATTCAACTCCTGCTCGCGTCCCCATTCGTTGCGATAGACGCCATCCACAGGCACCTGTTCGCCCGAAATCGGATCCATTCGATCCTTGTAGTCGCTCATTCGGTCGCTGCCCCCTAATCTCCGTGTTTCGTGACGGCCGCGCTGTCCGCTTCCGACTGAAGCTTTCTCGCGCGAGCTCTTCCTTCGCCCTTGCGATCCGCTTCCGATTGCGCCTTGCGGGCTTGCAATTGCTTGTCGGAAGGATGAGTGCCGTTTGACATGGCGATTCCTCCTCGTTTGCGTTCGAATACCCGATTAGGTTGCCTCGGGATACGAGGGGTTATGCTCGCAAAGATGAGGGTGAGGGGTTTGCGTAATTAGTCGTATCGTTTTTCCAGTCTGCGTCCCCCAAGCCAAAGCAGAAACAGGACGATAAGCGCGACGCCGATACGCCAAGGATGGTCGATCATTTCATGCAAGTCGTTGCCGAGATAGGCAAGACAGAAAATCATGACCGCTTTGCCGAGCATCATCGCGATCAAATAGGTGTGCATCGGAAGCCTCGACAAGCCGGAGGCCACATTGACGAGAACGGATGGCGTGAACGGAAAGCAGGAGAGCAGGAAAATCGGCGTGAAACCACTTCGCTCCACGTATCCGAACAGCTTTTCCGTCTTCGGGAACCTTCTTCGAAGCATGTCCCCTCTGCGAGTTCCAAGCTTCCGTGCGATAAGGAAGACGGCCAATGAACCAGCGGTCGCGCCGATCCACGAATACAGGAAGCCAAGCCACATGCCGTATGCGAGCGTATTGGCGATGACGAAGACGACGAGTGGCAGGAACGGTAGGAATGCTTCCAGGAAAGGTAATAAAATGCCGGGGAGCGGCCCAAGCTCGGAGTATTTTTTGAGCCACCGTTCGATTTGTTCCAGATCCAATGTCTTGATGTAAGAGATCCATTCATGAATATGCCAAGAGAAATACCCGAAATTAGGGGTTACCAATAGTTGCGACTCCATTCGGCCCTGACGGCGATAAATAATGGCGCCCCAATTCGCGGCGGAAGACGAACCTCCCTGTTACTTGACGGGGGAGTCGCCTTTGAACAGCCGGAACGGGAAAAATAAATAAAACGAGCTGATGACGATAAATAGAATGCCGGCAAGCCCAACGACGGACGATCCCCCGTAGGAGGTGGCGAGCAAACCGCCGATAACGGGACCGACGATGCCCCCGATGCCTTCGACGGTGGAAAATACACCCCAGCCGAGTCCTTGTTGGCCAGGCGGCACGAAGGCCGCGAGAAGTGCGTTCCATGCGGGCAGTACTGCAGCATAGGAGATGCCGAGCAGGAATGCCCAGAAAAGGGCCAACCCCAGCGGAGGCTTCTGCGTCAGCGCGAATAACACCATGCCGAACGACAGAAATCCTACGATAAGAAACCATTTTTTACCGAGCGCGTCCGACAGTTTGCCCATCGGGATCAGACCGACGATCGTGCAACCGCCGCCGATCAATAGCAGTACGGAATAATGCGTCGCGGTCATGCCGAGATCGTTCACCGCGAAGCTGGGCAAGATCGGCAGCAGCATACCTGCTCCGAGCGTCTGAAGCACCATGCCGGGCAGCAATAGCCGCATGTCTTTCAAACGGCTTCCGAGTATGGAAAGTTGTTTGCGGAACGGCACAACATCGATGTGCATACTTCTTCCGCCGGGAATGAGCAGCGACAGCAACCAGGAAGCAAGCGCCACGCCGGCTATGATGTAAAAAGTCAGGTCCAGGTCGATGTCGAGCAACAAGTTTGACACGATAGGGCCGCTGCCGAGGCCGACGAGCCATATCGTGTACAGGAAGCCCATTTGCGTCGCGCGTTGATCCTCTTTGATTTTCGTCAAACAGACGATCCAGATCGGGGAAATCCCGATGCCGTAGACAGCCGCAGCCGTGATGAACAGCCATGGAACGTCGGCGAATTGAAGAATGAATATGCCGATGAACGAGAAGAAAAGGCCGACGCCGACGACAGTCCTTACCGATAAACGATCGAGCAAATATCCGATTGCAAGTTTAAGCGCTGTGTCTGTCACATAATGCGCGGTAATTGCGGCGCCGATTACATCGAGTTCGAGTCCGAGCGCCTTTTCTCCATAAATCGGCAAGAAGCTGATCAGTGCGGCACCGCGAACGAATTCGACGAGGTAAAGAATAAACAAATTGAGCAGCATGTCTCGCTTCATAAAAGCATTCGTAGATAATTTCAATTGCGGCACTCCTCTTTATCGGAATCGCGTCTAGCGAGAAGTCGGCAACAAAGTCGTGCGTGGAAACGAGGCCGCCTTCGAGGAAGCTCTTTCCATTATATGCAATTGTGTTGCAATATCCAAGGCGATTCGGTCCGACGCATCGGGTTTGCGAAGCTTTTCGAGCGCTGCACGGATCGCATACGACGCGGAGTCGTCTTCCAGCAGACGGCCGGCGGCCCGCACGACGTCGTACGAATCGCGGCAAATAACGGCTGCGCCTTTTCCCGACAAGTACTTGGCGTTGCCAAGCTCCTGGCCCGGGACCGGGCGGTAAAGCAGTAGCGGAAGCCTGGCCGCAATCGCTTCAGAAAGCGTAAGTCCGCCCGGCTTCGTAATGAGGCAACGGGATGCGGCCATCAGCTCGTCGATACGTTCGACGAAACCGAGTACGGCGATCCCCGCCCGGAAAGCTAGCGCCGAAGCAAGCGAATCCCGCAGCGTTTTGTCTCGCCCGCAGATGACCGCGACTTGGGCATTGCAGCGATCGCGCAACATCAGGCACATCTTGGACGTCTCTGAAGATGGAACATTGGGCGGAGCCATCACCATGACGATAGGGCGTCGTTCATCGAGCCCATACTTGGCCGCGACGCCGGTACGCGGACCGTCCGGGCGGAAAGCCGGCCGAATCGGAATGCCGGTCGCCGCGATCCGATCGGGTCGCACACCGAGCGAGCGAAGCTGCTTGCTCATATCATCCGTCGCGACATAATATTTATCCACCGCCGGATGCAGCCAGCGGCGATGAAGATCGAAGTCCGTAATGACGTTAAACATCGGAATCGTTCGCCCGATTTTGCGGAAGAGGGTAGGAAGAACAAGCATCGGGAACGTATGAACGATCGCATCGGGATTGTCCCGTTCGATCAACTTGCGCAAGGCGACGCTGCCGAACGAATGCAACCAGTTCGCGAACGGCGAACCCGCGTCCATATCTCTCGTCGTTTCGTACACCCAGCCATACAACTGGGGCATGACGTTGTAGCTTTTGGCATAGACGAATCGGCTAACCCCGTTAAGGAACGGGTGCGCTTCCGCCAGCAGATCGATCAGCACCGTATCCGCGCCGCCCGTCCGCTCGAAGCTTTGGCTCAGCGCGGAAGCCGCTTGCCGGTGACCTTCGCCGAAGCTCGCGTACAGGATAAATATTTTGCGCCTTTTGTTCATTCGCGCACCCGCTTTCCCGATATTCGAAGCTACTTTCAACTGTAACCCGGGAGTGTAAAATACGGATAAAGCGCAGGAACGCGAACGAACCGGACGGTTGGCGGCGGCGACTCAGATGAGCAAGTTAAACAGAATCGGATCTTTATTCAGTTCGAGGAAGTGGAAGCCTTTGCTTTCCATCCGGCCAATCAAACCGCTATAATCTTCAGGCGTTTTGAGCTCGATGCCGACGAGGGCAGGGCCGTTTTCCTTGTTATGTTTCTTTGTATACTCGAATTGTACGATGTCGTCGTTCGGGCCGAGCACGTCATCCAGGAATTCCCGAAGAGCGCCTGCGCGTTGCGGGAAATTGATCATAAAGTAATGCTTCAAACCTTCGTATATAAGGGAACGCTCCTTAATCTCTTGCATGCGGTCGATATCGTTGTTCCCTCCGCTAATAATGCAGACGACAGTCTTGCCTTTAAGCTGCTCCGGATGGATAGCGGATAGGGCGGCAACAGTGAGCGCGCCTGCCGGTTCGGCGACGATGGCGTTCTCGTTGTAAAGCTCCAGTATCGTTGTACATACGCGTCCTTCGGGGATGACGACGATATCGTCCAGCAATTCGCGGCAGACGTCGTAGGTCAGATCGCCAACTCTTTTGACGGCAGCGCCATCAACGAACTTGTCGATTTCCGGAAGCGTAACGACGTGGCCGCTCGCGATCGCTTGCTTCATTGAAGGCGCGCCTTCCGGCTCGACGCCGACGATACGCGTTGCGGGACTGATCGCCTTAATATAGGTCGATACGCCCGCTGCCAGGCCGCCGCCCCCGATCGTGACGAGGAGTAAGTCAATGTCGGGCGCGCCGCCTTCGATAATTTCCTTGCCGACGGTCGCATTGCCGGCGACGATGAGAGGATCGTCGAACGGATGGATGAAGGGCAGCTCTTCCTGTGCGCTGACGCGGATCGCTTCGGCGTAGGCATCGTCGAACGTATCGCCGGTAAGCCGAATGTCGACGAACTCACCGCCGAACAGGCGCACTTGGGTAATTTTCTGACGCGGCGTCGTTGCCGGCATGTAAATAATGCCTGGAATGCCGAGTTTGCGGCACGAGTAGGCGACGCCTTGGGCATGGTTGCCGGCGCTTGCGCAGACGACGCCGCGAGCGCGTTCCGACTCGGGTAACGAAGCAATAAGCGTGTATGCACCCCGAATTTTGAAAGAACGGACAACTTGTAAATCTTCGCGCTTCAAATAGACGTTGCAGTCGAATTTGGTGGACAGCGCTTGATTGTATTGCAAGGGCGTCGGTTGGACGACATCCTGCAACACGCGATGAGCGTTCAAGATGTCGGCGAGTGAGATGGAGCGGTCAACGTTACGGTTGGACATACGGCATTTTCCTTTCGGGTGGAAGATGAGGAAGCAGGCACCTTCATGAAACATAAAAAAACCGTCCCCGAAAAAGGGACGGATCGTAATCCGCGGTACCACCCTCGTTCCTAATGTGCGTCCGGAATCGTCTCCGGCGCAACGTTAGGCGCTCGCGTGCCGTATATACAAATACGGCGTTCCCGTAACGGTGGAATCCGTCCATGGCTACTGAACCGGCGTACGCCGGCGATTCGCCTAGGCTTCTCGGGGAGGATATCGTCCGATCTTCGGCCGTCGGCTCGCAGCAAATCGCCGACTCTCTGAAGGTCGAAGGAACCGGGCAACGCGTTCCCGTCGTGGAATGTTATACATGTTATACTCTTCCGTGAAGCGGAAGTCAATGGGATGCCGTACGATTCAATCGGCAAACCAGGGGAAGGGGACAATTGCAAGGTGAGAAAATGGTTAATCGGATTTTTCGTATTCGTAATTATCATTGTTGCTGCAGGCGTTGGCGCGTTGTATTACGTCAGGCCGAGTCAAAATCTGGATTTGACGTACGAGAAAGTGCCGCTGAAAGACCGTGCGATCAGTATGGCCAAGCGCGTGTCGACGGAATTGGTTTTGACCGACGAAGATATTGTTAACTTGGCGAAAAAATCGCTGGCGGACAACCCGCAAGTCGAGCCGGATGTACTCGTGACGGGAGCGGGTTTCCGACTGGAAGGCGATGTGCTGCACGCCGACTTAAACGTCATCTGGAAAGATAGGATCAGCGCGGGCCTTAAGGTGGATTATCGGCTCAGATGGGAAGAGCCGAACGTCATCGCTACGGCGGAGTCAGCTCGATTGAAAGGCGTCAACCTGCCGCTGTCCATGTTCTCTGATCGTGTCATTACAATCGGCGACGATCTGCCCAAATTTCTGCACATTAAAGCTTTGAAGTGGGGCGACGGGCAAGTAAACGTCCAGTTCAAGAAGCCGTCGTTGAGCGACTTGAAGAGTCTAATCTCCGACTGAGGTTGGCTGTTCTGCGGCGAATAAGCCATTCCACGAAGATCAGGTTTGGCACCCAACATAACCAAGCGATAATTCTATAATAATCGTTGAATGCGTCATTTCCGAAAATCATCATGCAGATCGGAACATAGATTCGCAGCATGACGGCAGCGAAAGTCAGGGCGTAACTGCGCATCATCCATCTCCGGTGTGCAGTTCTGTCGCCGTTCGTGACGATCGCTTTGACGCCACGCAACATCGTGTACAACCAAGCGATCGCGAGCAGCAGAAAACCGGCTGTCGCGACTGGACCTCCCGAAGCGTAGAACGCAAGGTAGATGCCGGACAAGCCGCCGAGAAGAACGCCTGCTGCGTAAATTTTGCCGATCGCTTTATGCAAACCGCGAGATTTCGCTCGCCATTTTCGAATAAATTGACTCCATCCGACGACCATCGCGGCGATGCTGCCGACGATGTGTACGTACAGCACAACATACCAGAAATCGCTTAAGCTCATTTCTTTCAACTTCTGTTGGACGAAATCGGCGCTTTTCGCGTCCCCGGCAACGAAATACTGCACCGCCAAGAACAAGCTGACTGCTAAAGCAAAAAATGCGATTACATAAGATGATTTAACGACTCGCAAGAGACTTCCTCCTTTGATGAAGCCGACCTCGGCTCTCCAATACCCTTATTTTACCGATTTGGCTGAATGGCGAAATCCGACTCGAGTTCGGCTGGCGTACTGGACTTGCGTCGGAGAAGGGATTTTTCCAATATTAGGTCTAATGGTGCTTGAACGGTTGACTCGCATTGACTAGATTAAGAGGTAGACTTTTACATTTGTCGGAAAGCTGGTGCGCTATTTTGAAACGTTTATCTTTCATGTTGTTATCAGTTTTGGTTGCTAGCGCGGTTGGAGGAACGGCTTCTGCGTCTGCGGCGACGGCCGTAAACGCCGCGGTAACTGCCGCGCCCGTCACGGCGGTTAAAGCTTCGCTTCCGGTTAAAGTGACTGTGAACGGCAAAGCGGTTGATTTCGGGGTTGGTCTGTACGTTGATCATGGGAAGGCCTATGTTGAATATGGAGCTTTGTTCAAAGCACTTGGTTACGAGAGCGAGATCGATGAGGCAAGCAACGCGGTCCGCGCAAGGACGGAAGATGCCCTTGTCGTTTTGCAGGGGGAGCAAGCTTTCGCGAACGGAACATTGTACCCAAGCGCAGGGGAAACGATCGAACACAACGGCAGTGTGGTGGTCGGCGTACGCTTCGCCGCCAAACTGACGAGCTTCGGCGTCGAATGGGATGCCAAGACGAAAACGATCGCGCTGACTTATCAAGGGCCTACTGCCGAGCAAAAAGCGGCGGTTTACGACGTGTTTAACAAGCTGCAGCTGCTTGAAGCGGCGGCCGACAGCACCGGACTTGTCGCTTTAATCTCGGAAGATTCGAAGCTTGATCTGGAACAGGTTAAGAAAATGTGGGACACTGCAAAAACGAAAACGGTATACGAAGCTAAATATTTAGAGTCCTATTCCGACACGGCGGCAACCGTCACTCTCATTGAGAAAACGACGAAGGTGAGCGGCGGATTTTACCCGGATAATCGTTCCGAAACCCGTTATACGCTGCACAAGGCGAAAGATGGCAGTTGGAAAATATACAACATCGAAGTGACATACGTCGAATATACGAATGTTCCCGATTTGTTCAAGCAAACCGCCGACATTCCCGATGTGGAGAAAGCAGCGATCGGCGGAGCGTTCGAAAACCAGATCAAAGCGTTTAACGCGAAAGACGCCGACGCCTACATCGCCACTTTATTTAACGTCGCTGACAAAGCCGGGTTAAAAGCAAGTTTGACGAGCCTGTTCCAGAACGGAAGCTTGCAAGCAACCGCCGGCCAATGGGCCGTGGTGGAGTATGACGGCAGCTCGAAAGCAACGCTGCTCGCGATCGTCATCACCGAGTCGGACATTGGCGGCCAGAAACAGAAGCTACGCCAAACGGTACTGAACGAGGCGGTAAAAACAAACGGCCAATGGCTCCTTAACGCCGAAACTACCGTTCTGGCTGAAGAGGAATTGTAAAGCAATCAGTTGCAGGAGTTGGTGCGAGGATAATGTAATAGGCAGTTCAAAAGGCCACAGCCCCCATATGTCGTGGAGGTTGTGGCCCTTTGTATTGTGGCGGGGATGAGGTAAAAAGTGAGGCTGAAAGTCGTTGGAGCGGGCGAGGGACAGCGGTTGGTGATCAAGTGGAACATTAGTTTGGTAGAGCGTGCGAGTGTGTGATGATTAGTTGTCTGGTGGAACTTTATTGCGGAAGAACGTGCGAATGTCGATCGTATAGTGATCAGGTGGAACATTATTGCGGTGAAACATGCGAATGTCGGGCGATTAGTTGTCTGGTGGAACTTTATTGCGGCGGAACGTGCGAATGTCGAGCGTTTAGTGATCTGGCGGAACATTATTGCGGTGGAACGAGCGAATGTCGGGCGATTAGTGGTCTGGTGGGTCATTGGAGTGAGGGGGAGTTCACTCACCATGAGATTAATTGGTTTGCAGGCAGCATGTTGGATGGGAATCCTTAACGTAGCTCCGCAATCAAGGCAGGGACAACTTCGAACAGATCGCCGACGATGCCGTAGTCGGCGACGCCGAAGATTGGCGCGTCAGGATCTTTGTTGATGGCGACGATAACGCGGGAGCGGCTCATGCCCGCGAGGTGCTGAACGGCGCCGCTTATGCCGCAGGCGATGTAGAGGTCGGGGGTGACGGTTTTGCCGGTTTGCCCGATCTGGAGGGCATAGTCGCAATATCCGGCATCGCAGGCGCCGCGCGAAGCGCCGACCGCTCCGCCGAGCAGCGTCGCGAGCTCTGCGAGCGGGGCGAAGCCGGCGGCGCTCTTCACGCCGCGTCCGCCGGCGACGATAATCCGCGCCTCCGCCAAATCGACCGTGCCGGACACCCGCCGAACGACATCGCGTACGAAGATGCGCGAGGGAGGAGGGGTGAACGGCACGCGG
Organism: Cohnella soli; assembly: GCF_042655525.1. Lineage (NCBI taxonomy): Bacteria > Bacillati > Bacillota > Bacilli > Caryophanales > Paenibacillaceae > Cohnella > Cohnella soli. The sequence continues at coordinate 466,620 of NZ_JBHSMI010000067.1, read as the reverse complement.
CGGATAGGCGCGGCTTGGCCGGCGGTGACTGGCGCCGGGGCGAAGTTGTTCGGGCGGACGGTGACGACGGCAGGCCCGCCAGTTCGGAAAGCGCGCCGCTCGAGCGCTTTCCCCGCGTGCAACGCACGCGTGAACTCGATGCGTCCGTCGCCGCCGCGGGCGGCGCCGAGCGCATCGGAGATTTGCCCCGCCGCGAGCCGTGCCGCGAGCCGCGGGGCAAGATCGCGCCCGATAGCGGTGTGGCCCAGCCACCACCACCGCGTTTCGGGTGCCAACGCTTTCGCCGCCTCCAGCGCGGCGGCGAGGTGCGTATCCGGCGCATAGCGCCCCAAGACGGGGTGATCGACGACGATCACCTCGTCAGGGCCGCTTCGCGCCAGCAGCCCGGCGGCCGCGTCCGATTCCGCGCCACCGGGGCTGAGCAGCACGACGGCGAGACGGTCGCCGTCCGCCATACAACCTTGTGCCGCGGCAATCGCCTCCAGCGATACTCGCCGCAACGAACCGTCCCGACATTCCGCGATGACGATGTGTTGGTTCGACGCTCCGCTCATATTGTTCTCCTCCTCGCTCGTGATTTTGATAGATTATCGTCGCATCATGATGTGCACTCCTAGCAGTCTCGCGCCGTTCAATTCACCCGACAATTCCAACACTTGCGCCTCATCCCGCAACTTCACCTGCCCTCTAACACTTGCGCCTCTTCTCTCAACAATCGCAGCAGCTCTGCAGCTTGCTCTCCTGTCGCACCACTCAGCTTGCGACCAGGCTGACGCGCCGCTGGTACTTCGATACAAACCCGCTCGGTTCGCGGTGCGCCGTCTAGCTCGGAGGAGGAGACCCGTTCTAGCGACACGCCTAAGTCCTGCGGCGTTAACTCGGTTAGCGGCTTACGCTTCGCTTTGATAATACCGGCCAGCGCCGGATACCGCGGCTCGTTCAGCCCTTGTTGCGCGGTTACGATCGCGGGAAGCGTCAGTTCCCAGTCCTCGCTATCGCCTTCGGCGTCCCGAGTAACAAGCAAACGCCCTCCGTCCACCGCTTCGCACGCGACGATGGCCCCCGCATGCGGCCAACCAAGCAGTTCAGCCACTCGAATCGCCACCTGACCAGCACCGTTGTCGATGGACAAATGGCCTGCGAACACGATATCGTATTGCTTCTTGCGAAGCGTCTCGGCAATGAGCATCGCATAAGAGTGTTCATCCGCAGCTTCATCGTCGACGCGTATCCATATCGCTTCGTCGGCCCCCATCGCTAGCGCCGTTCGGAGCGCATCGACCGTTCGCTCCCCTCCGGCGCCAATCGCAATGACTGTACCGCCCAAAGATTCCTTCCAGCGCAAAGCTTCCTCCAACCCGTACTCGTCGTAAGGGTTAATGACTCTTTTCGCTCCGGAATCCTCGATCATACCTTCCCGCACATGTACCGGCTCATCAGTGGCGACGACCGATTTTATCAGCACTGCGATTTGCAAGATGATCATCTCCTTTCTCAACAGCCATCCCGCCCACCCAATCCCTCGCCTGGTAAAGGCTCACCTAGAGGAACGCCGTTGAGCACGTCCTTTTTTGCCGATGTGGGCATACGAGGGGGCGGCTGGCGAATAAATTTTGAATATGACGATCTCATCGTTTCAACGTCTTACTTTCATCGTATGAAACTTTGGCAGCATTCAGAAGATCGCGGACCGCCCGGAGGGCGCCGCGGACCTAGGGCGCGTCTGAAAGCTCCTTCGGAGTATTCAGACACGCCCACGAAAAGGGGGTGACGGCCGATGAGGGGGTGGCTGGCCGCGTTCGTCATCCTGTGCGGACTGGCTGCGTTCGGCTGGATCGTGCTCGGCAAAGCGAAGCTGATTCTGGCGGGACCGCAGGATGGAAGGATGAAGCTGGAGTGGAGGCGAGTACGGCAAACGGTCGTTCAATCGTTCGGGCATCGCCGGTTGCTGCTGGATCGGCGAAGCGGTGCGATGCATCTCGTTTTGTTTTATGGATTTCTGGTGCTCCAGTTGGGAGCGCTTCAAATCTTATGGAAAGGGATGTTCGGCACGGCACTTTCTTGGGCAGACAACGGCGTGTTCTCGCTGCTCCAGGAAACAACGGTTGCACTAGTGCTGATCGCGGTTGTGTACGCCGGATACCGGCGCTATGTCGAGAAGCTCCCCCGTTTGCCGAAAGGCCCGAAACCGCTGCTCGTATTGCTCTGGATTGGAGCCCTCATGTTGTCGGTTATCGCCACTTTGGCTTTCGAACGATTGCAGCAGCAATTGCCCTCATCCGGTGCGGCTCCGCTATCGTCCGGTCTGGCTTCGGCCTTGTCGGAACGCTCAGCCGATATGGGCTACGAAATCGCGTGGTGGGCGCACCTGCTGCTGTTGCTCGGTTTTCTCGTCTATGTGCCTCTTTCGAAACATTTTCATATTTTCACCGCACCGCTTAATTGGCTTCTTCGCCCGGTCGACGCTCCCAAGATGGAGCCGCTGAACCTCGAAGACGAAACCGCAGAGAAGTTCGGCGCAAGCGAACTGGCCGACCTTTCGCGCAAAACTCGTCTGGACTTGTTCGCCTGCGTCGAATGCGGCAGGTGCACCGACGTCTGTCCCGCCGCCAATACGGATAAAGGGCTGTCTCCGATGCATCTGATGACCAAACTCCGCGACGCTTTGCAAAACAAACCGATGTCGTTTCAGCCGGAAGCGGACCGGCCGTTCGCGACGACCGGGCAAGCGAGCATTCGCGCCACGATGGCGTGGCAGACGGACAGCTGGCGACCGAGCGAGACGAAACCGAACTTGATCGGGGAGGTGGTCACCGAACAAGAACTGTGGTCGTGCACGACATGCCGGGCTTGCGAAGAGAGATGTCCGGTAGGCAACGCCCAATTGTCGCCTTTGCTGGAAATACGCCGTTACTTGGTGCTCACCGAAGGGAAGATGCCGTCCGAAGCCCGCAAAACGTTGCAAAACATCGACCGCCAAAGCAATCCGTGGGGTTTTCCGCGCAAAGACCGGACCGCATGGATGGAGGAGTTCGCTGCCAAGGAGGGGTGGCGTATCCCGACGATTCGCGACAATCCGCGGCCGGATTGGCTTTGGTGGGTCGGCAGCATGGGCGCTTACGACGCGCGGGCGAGGAAAGTGACGTTTGCGCTCGCGAAGCTGCTGCATGAAGCGGGTGTATCGTTCGCGGTTCTTGGGACGGAGGAACGCAATTCCGGCGATACGCCGCGGCGGCTGGGCGACGAGTTTCTTTTTCAGGAGCTGTGTAAAACCAACATCGAGACGTTCAGGCGTTATGGCATTAAGAGAATCGTGACCGCTTGTCCCCATACGTTTCATCTTTTTTGGAACGAGTATAAGGATTTCGGTTTCGAGGGGGAGATTCATCACCATACGGAGCTTCTTGCGGAATTAATCCAACGTGGGGCGATTAAGCCCAAACACCCAATCAACCGTACGCTCACGTTCCATGACTCCTGCTACCTGGCGCGTTACAACGGCGTCACTGAGGCTCCTCGGGCCATATTGGCGTCGATTCCGTCATTGGAGACGCGCGAGATGGCGCGTTCCGGCAAACAAGGGATGTGTTGCGGGGCGGGCGGCGGTCGAATGTGGATGGAGGAGCCGGGCAAACGAGTGAATGAGTTGCGGACCGAACAGGCGCTGGCGACCGGGGCTCAGTTGATCGGTTCCGCATGCCCCTATTGTCTGACGATGATGGAAGAGGGAATACGCAAACACGAGGCGGATGATTGGGCGAGTGCGGCGGACGTGGCGGAACTGCTGGCGTTGTCGGTATTCGGGGAGTCGGATAAGCGTTCGCAAAAATAAAACGTCGAGGAGCGTGAAGCGGGTGTGGAACGTTCGGAAAGCGGCGGTCATCGGGGCGGGGGTGATGGGAGCGGCGATTGCCGCACATCTGGCGAACGCAGGCATACCGTGTTTGCTGCTCGATTTGGAAGATCTTGCGGCCAAAGGCGTGGCGAGGCTGAAGGAAACGAAGCCTTCGCCGCTGTATGACCCTGCTTTTGTTTCGCGCATTCGCACGGGGGATCTGGAGCGCGATTTGGCTGAAGCAGCCGATTGCGACTGGATCGTAGAAGCCGTCTCGGAGCGGCTTGAAGTTAAACATGCCGTATGGAAACGCATCGATTCCATCTGGCGAGAGGGGATGGTCGTCAGCAGTAATACGTCAGGGCTGTCGATTAACGACATCGTGTCCGTTTGCGGCGAGGGTTGCAGGAAAAGTGCGATGGTTACGCATTTCTTTAACCCGCCGCGTTATATGAAACTGCTCGAGATTGTGCCAAACCGGGATACTGCGCCGGATGCGGTAGACCGGATGACGCGGTTTTGCAGGGAGCGGCTTGGCAAAGGGGTCGTCCACGCGAAAGATACGCCGAACTTTATCGCCAATCGGATCGGCACGTTTGCCATGCTTGCGACTTTGCGGGCGATGGAGAAACACGGTTTGACGATCGACGAAGTCGACGCGGTGACGGGGCCGCTGCTCGGCCGTCCGAAAAGCGCGACGTTCCGCACGCTGGATCTGGTCGGTCTCGACACGTTCCTTCACGTATGCCGGAACGTCCGGGAGAATGTAGACGATCCGATGGAGGCGGCTGCATTCGCCGATCCGCCTCTCATAGAAAACCTTGTAGCGAAAGGATGGCTCGGTGAGAAAAGCGGCGGCGGTTTTTACCGGAAAGGTTCGACTTCGGTTGATGGAAAACGTGCGATCGAGACGCTAGACCTGGCGACGATGGCATATGGTCCGAGCGCACGCGTCACTTCGCCCGCGCTGGAGGCGGCGAAGATGGCGAAAGGCGCAGCAGCCAAGCTGCGAGCGCTGATGGAAGCGGCGGCGAGCGACCGGCTGGCGGCGTTCGCGCGGGATGTTGTCGAGGCGGCGATCTGTTATGCCGCCGATAAATTGGGCGAGATCGCCGATACCGTCATCGAGATCGATGAAGCGATGAGGTGGGGCTTCAATTGGGAGGAAGGCCCGTTCGAGACATGGGATTCGCTCGGCGTCGCAGCGACGGCTGCGAATCTCCAGGAGCGAGGCAGTGCGGTTCCTATACCGGTAGCGGCGATGCTGGCCAAAGGCTCTGACACGTTCTATATTCGCAAAGCCGGAAGCATGTTCCACTATTCGCAAGGGTACTACAAGTTCGTGGAGGAACGGTCGGACGAGATTTCTTTGCGGCTGTTAAAGGAAAAAGGCCGGACGGTGTTCGCCGGAGATGGAGCCCATTTGGTTGATTTGGGCGACGACGTGGCTTGCCTGGAGTTTCGCTCGCCGAATAATGCGATCGGGCCCGGCGTGCTGGCTGCCATCCGCGAGGCGGTGCGGGAGGTTAGCTTGAATTGGAAGGGACTTGTTCTAGCCAACGAGGGCCGCAACTTCTGCGTTGGAGCGAATCTGATGCTGCTGTTACTCGAAGCCGAGAACGGGGAATGGGATGAGATCGACCTGATCATCCGCGATTTTCAAGAGAGCATGCGTTCGTTGCGGCTGATGCCTCGTCCGGTCGTCGCCGCGCCTCATCGGATGACGCTCGGAGGAGGCGTGGAAGCTTGTTTGCCCGCCGATCGGATTTTGTTTTCGGCCGAAACGTATTTCGGGCTCGTCGAGACGGGCGTCGGGTTGATCCCTGCAGGCGGAGGCTGCATGGCTTCGGCGGCGCTTGCGCATGAACGGGCGGAAGCGGCCGGACTGGACGACGTTGCGGCTCCGCTAACGAAGCTGTTCGAGACGATTGCGATGGCCAAAGTGTCGGAGAGCGGGCACGGGGTGAAAGGGCTCGGGTTCTGGCGTGCAGGCGACGCGGTGCTCATACGAGAAGAAAGTCGGTTGGCAGAAGCAAAGCGGGCGGTGCTGGAACTGGATCGCCGCGGGTATGCGGTACCGGATGCGAACCAGCGGGTGTTGGCAGGAGGCCGCGAGGCGGCGACGGTGATGAAACTTGGCGTCTCGGCGATGCGGCGGGGCGGTTACATTTCTGACCACGATGTCCGAATTGCCGGCAAATTGGCGGATGTTTTGTCTGGGGGTGATGTGCCGGCAGGGACGGAGGTGACCGATCGCTATTTGCTCGACCTGGAGCGAGAGGCGTTCCTGAGCTTGTGCGGCGAGCCGCTCACGCAAGCGCGCATGCGGCATATGCTCGCGACTGGGAAACCTCTACGGAATTAGCCAGGTTAGTTGGCAGTATCAACGAAATAACATTGTGCCGCGCTGTTAATCGCAGTCGGTTGGATGTTTCGCTGAAATAACAACACCTCGCGTTGCTAATCGGCATCAGTTGGCTGTTTCGCCGAAATAACAACGTCTCGCGCCGCTAATTCAGTCAGTTGGACGTTTCTCAACAAATTAATTGTACATGGAGGGATGAACATGTCGGGCAGGGAAGCCGTCATCGTCTCGGCGGTGCGCACGGCGGTCGGTCGGGGCAAGAAGGGCGGCTTCTCCCAGACGCGGCCGGAAGATTTAGGGGCCACCGTGCTGAACGAAGCTGTCCGCCGAGTGCCGGGGCTGCATCCTTCCGGCGTTGATGACGTGATTTTCGGGTGCGCGATGCCGGAGGGGGAGCAAGGGCTGAATGTCGCCCGGTTGTTGGCGCTTCATGCAGGTTTCCCGGTTCAAGTGCCGGCGGTGACGGTCAACCGGTTTTGCGCTTCGGGGTTGCAGGCGATCGCGCAAGCGGCGGCCGCGATACAGAGCGGGTTCGCGGACGTCGTTGTCGCCGGGGGAGTAGAGAGCATGAGCCGGGTTCCCATGACCGGCTTTAAGCTGTCTCCGCATCCCGGATTGTGGGAGACAATGCCGACCGCTTATATGGGAATGGGTCATACGGCTGAACTAGTCGCCAAACGCTGCGGCATATCTAGGGAAATGCAGGATCGTTATGCGGCCGAGAGCCACCGCAAAGCGGCGCAAGCCGTCGTCACCGGGCGATTTGACGAGGAGATCGTGCCGATAACGACTAAAATTTTGCTTGCGGACGATACGACTGGAGAGATTCGTTCTCGAACGGTTACCGTAGCTGCCGACGAATGCGTACGCGCGGACACTTCGTTTGAGAAGCTGTCGGCGCTTAAGCCATCTTTTGCGGTGAAGGGCAGTGTGACCGCGGGCAATTCGTCGCCATACAGCGATGGGGCGGCCGCACTCGTTCTTATGAGCCGGGAGAAAGCAGAAAGCTTGGGCATAGTTCCGTTTGCGGTATTCCGCTCGTTCGCGGCGACGGGGCTGCAACCAGAGATTATGGGGTTAGGACCGGTCGAAGCAGTTCCGCTAGCGCTTAGGCAAGCGAAGCTGACGACCGAGCAAGTGTCGCTTTGGGAAGTGAACGAAGCTTTCGCCGCCCAAGTCGTCCCGGTCATCGACCGGCTCGAGCTTGACCCCGAGCTCGTTAACGTCAACGGAGGGGCGATCGCCCTAGGCCATCCGCTCGGGTGTACCGGAGCGAAGCTTGCCGTTACGCTTCTGCACGAGCTGAGAAGGCTCGGTGGAGGGTACGGCGTCGTTACGATGTGCGTCGGCGGCGGCATGGGTGCGGCAGGTGTGTTCGAGGTGCTGTAGTCGCACGCCCTTGTGGTGCTCGAGCCAAGAGTTACTTCGCCAGCCGCACTAATTCGCCTCTTGAAGGGTCATCGAGCAGGTAATTACTTCGCCAGCCGCACTAATTCGCCTCCTGAAAGGTCTTCGAGTAGGTAGTTACTTCGCCAGCCGCACTAATTCGCTCCTTGAAGATTCTTCGAGCAGGTAGTTACTTTGCCAGCCTCGCTAAATCGCTCCTTGATGGGTCTTCGAGCAGTTTGTTACTTCGCCAGTTGTACTAATAAAAGGAGGTGGCGCACGATGGCGCAGACGCAGGGTAATCCGGTGCGAGGAGGCGGCAGGTTCGTCGTCGAAGACGCGAAGCCGGAGCATGTCGTGACGCCGGAAGATTTCACGGAGGAACAACTGATGTTGGCCGACACAGTACGCGCATTCGTTGAGCGCGACGTGAAGCCGCGCGACGCCGACATCGAGAAGCTCGATTACAGCTTGACCGTGCAATTCATGCGCAAGGCCGGCGAAATCGGCCTGCTCGGCGCCGACATACCCGAGGCGTACGGCGGGCTCGGGCTCGACAAGACAAGCACGACGCTGCTCGCGGAGACGCTCGCTCCGGCTTCGTCGTTCGCGCTGTCGGTCGGAGCGCATACGGGCATCGGCACGCTTCCGATTGTGTTCTTCGGTACGCAGGCGCAGAAAAGCCGCTGGCTGCCGAAGCTCGCGACCGGCGAACTCATCGCTGCATATTGTTTGACGGAGCCGGGTTCCGGTTCCGACGCGCTCGGTGCCAGAACGACTGCCGTCCTAACGGACGACGGAGAGCATTACTTGCTGAATGGATCGAAGCTGTATATTACGAATGCCGGTTTCGCCGACGTATTTATCGTGTACGCCAAAGTGAACGGCGAACATTTTAGCGCATTTGTCGTCGAACGCGGTACACAGGGATTCTCGATTGGGCAGGAGGAGCATAAGATGGGCATTAAGGGCTCGTCTACCCGTCCTCTATATTTCGAAGATGCCCTCATCCCAGCGGATCAATTGCTCGGCGAAGTGGGCAAGGGTCATCTTATCGCCTTCAACATTCTAAACATCGGCCGCTTTAAGCTGGCCGCTGGCTGCCTTGGGGGAATGAAGGAAGCGATCCAGTTGTCCGCCACTTACGCGAATGGAAGGCAACAGTTCGGCAAACCGATCTCGTCTTTTCCGCTCATCGCAGCGAAGCTGGCCGACATGAACACGAGAACGTTTGTGGCAGAAAGCATGGTGTATCGGACAGCGGGGTTGATAGACGACTCGTTGTCGGGAGTAGACTCCGCTCAAGAGGACGGAGGGCTCAACGCGGCCAAGGCGATCGCCGAGTACGCACTGGAATGTTCGATTAATAAAGTGTTCGCATCGGAAGCGTTGGACGATATCGTCGACGAAGGCGTGCAAATTCATGGAGGCTGCGGCTTCATTCAGGAATACAAAATCGAAAGACTGTATCGGGATTCGCGTATCAATCGGATTTTCGAAGGGACGAACGAGATCAATCGGCTGCTCATTCCGGCGACGCTGCTTAAACGCGCGCTGAAAGGCGAGTTGCCGCTCATCGATAAAGCCCAGCAGCTGCAGCAAGAGCTGCTGAACCCCGCACCGCTGTCGTCGCGGAATCAAGAGCACACGCCGACATCCGCCGCATCGAACATCTTGTCGGCGCTGAAGAAGACGTTCCTGATGGTTGGCGGTCTTGCAGTGCAGAAATATGGCCTTCGTCTGGAGCGCGAGCAGGAAATTGTCGCAGCTCTCGCGGACGCGATGATCGACCTGTACGCGCTGGAAAGCGCCTTGTTGCGAACCCGCAAATTGGCTGACAAGTCCACGGCAGCTCAGAATCCGCAGCATGCTGCGGACATGGTCGCGCTGTTCGCCGAGCAGGCAGCGGAGCGCGCCGGCGCACGTTCTCGAGCCGTGCTCGCCTCTCTGGAGCAAGGAGAAAACTTAAGGCTTCAACTGTCGGTATTGAAGCGGCTGCTTCGATTTGATCCGACGGATTGCTCCGCTCTGCGCAAGCGAATCGCCGCAAAGGTGATCGCCGAGGAAAGATATGTCGGCACCTAGGGAGGGAGAAGCATGAACGAAGATTCCGGCGAAAAGGGCGAGGTCTTCGGACGCTCCGAAGCCAGGCCATGGCTGGATCGTTATCCGTTGCAGATTCCTCATGCTTGCGATTATCCGAAGACGAACGTCGCCGGGCTTCTGCTGGATGCCGCGCGCGACTATCCCGACCACGAGGCGATTGATTTCCTCGGGAGGCATTACACGTACAAGGCGCTTTTGCGGGAATGCCGCCGATTCGCGAATGCCATGCGATCCCATCCCGATTTCGCCAAAGGAGACCGTCTGGCGATTATGCTGCCCAATTGTCCGCAAGCGGTTATCGCCTATTTCGGCGGTTTGATGGCAGGTGCGGTGATCGTCCAGACGAATCCGATTTACACCGAGAGAGAATTGCATACCCAATTGGCCGATTGCGGAGCGACAACGCTCGTTACGCTAGACCTGCTGTTACCTCGCGTTTTGAAGGCCAGAGAAGGAACAGCGCTGGGGAGAATCGTGGTGACGACGCTGTCCGACGGACTTCCTTTTCCGAAAAATAAGCTTTACCCTATCAAAAGGCGCCGGGAGTATCCCGATCTGAAAGTGGACTATCGTGCGGCGGGTGTCGAGCGCTGGTCCCGACTTATCCGTAAAGGCAAGAGCGTTCCGATCTGCGAAGAAGCAGACGCCTCGCAAGACACTGCGATGCTGCAATATACGGGAGGGACAACCGGCAAGCCGAAAGGCGTTATGTTGACCCACGGCAATCTGCTCGCGAATACGGAGCAGATTGCCGCATGGTGCTGCCGGCTGGAGGATGGTAAGGAAAAGTATTTGGCCGCATTGCCGCTGTTCCATGTGTTCGGTTTGACGGTGCTTATGAACCTGGCGATCAAGAAGGCGGGGGCGCTCATTCTCGTCCCCAGATTTGAGCCGCGAGCGGTGCTAGATACGTTACGCAGAAGAAGGCCGACCGTATTTCCGGGGGCGCCGACCATGTACATCTCGCTGTTGAACAGTCCGCTCGCGAAGCCCGACGATTTCTCGTCTGTTCGCGTATGCGTCAGCGGAGCGGCTCCGCTTCCGAAGGAACTGCAGGAGAAGTTCGAACGGATGTCAGGAGGGCGGTTGATCGAAGGTTACGGCTTGACGGAAGCATCTCCGGTCACGCACTGCAATCCGGTGTGGGGATATCGCAAATTCGGTACGATTGGAGTGCCATTACCAGGAACGGATGCGCGAATTGTTGGAGCAGAAGATCTCGATCCGTTGCCGTATGGAGAGCTTGGGGAACTCGTTGTGAAAGGCCCGCAGGTAATGGCGGGTTATTGGAATCGTCCGGAAGAAACGGCGGCGGTGCTGAAGGACGGTTGGCTCCGGACGGGAGACATCGGTACGATGGACGAAGATGGATTTTTTACGATTATGGACCGTAAAAAAGACTTGATTCTTGCGGGGGGTTACAATATTTATCCGCGAGAGGTCGAGGAAGTTCTGTTCGAGCATCCTGCAGTGAAGGAGGCTTCCGTGCTCGGCGTGCCGGACGATTACCGGGGAGAGACGGTTAAAGCGTACATTGTGCTGAAGGATGGCTGGCAGGTATCGGAGATGCAGCTCGATAAGTGGTGTCGGGAGAGACTTGCACCGTATAAAGTGCCGAAGGCGTATGAATTCAGAGCGAGCTTGCCGCTGTCGCTAATCGGCAAAGTGATGCGCAGAAAGCTGAAGGAAGAGCTTGCGCAACGGGAAGAAGTCCCGAATGAGCCCGGTTGAATCATGAGAATTATCGGATGCTTCGAATTGATCGCCCGTATGATTTTCGCTATAATAAACCCATGCTCTCAAAAATTGGGTTTCTTTTCTGAAAACAAACGTAAGCGTTTACATGTCAACAAGTAGAAAATGCGTGAAAGTCAGGGGAGGTGAGAAAGGTGAAGAAGCAGTTCAAACAATATCAAGACTGGAGGGATCGAATTAAGGGGAGCAATTTTGCTCAATCGGCTGTATTAGCGGTGATCGGACTTGCCGCATGGACGGCCGTTCCCAGGGAAGCGTTCGCTTCGAAGCGTGCCGGTACGTCGGTTATTGTCAAAGTCGGTACGCTGCCATTACTGGCGGCGCTCGCCCTAGGCATCGCCGTCGCCATCGGCGCAGTCATCGCTTTCCTTCAATTGACGACCAAGGACAAGGGAATGCAGGCTTTCTCGTCCGCATCCGATCCTCACCAGGAGCCGGACTGGGAGTCTGGAGAAGGTGCCAGCATCGACATGGAGGCCTGGGCGGAAGAGGAGTCAGCGCATCATCCCGAATACGAGGAACCGCTGACGGATTATACGATACCGGTTGCCCGCCTGTTGGAGCAAGCAGGGCCGGCGGAAGCCGCTGAGGACGACGAGCCCAGACTTTGCGGTATTGTCGGTGAGCATGCTGGATGTCGATACAGGTTGACAGGCAGAAGATTAACGATCGGGCGGGACCCGGCTCGGTGCGCTGTGCTTTATCCTTACGAGTCATCGGACATCAGCCGCGTTCATTGCACGGTTCGTTACGACGAGGAGGCGCGGATTTTTCTGCTCGAGGACAACGGCTCATCCAACGGGACATTCCTTAGCGATGGCGAGCGATTAAAACCTGGATCGAAGGTCGTCCTTCGTTCTGGCGACCGTTTTTCGTTGTCGGACCCTTTGCAAACTTTTGAAGTAAGGGACTGACGGCGGGCGTTAAGCGTTAGGGAACAAATGCCTAACGTTTTTTACTTTATCCTCCATCCGAAAAATGGTATACTCAGAAAATGCAGGATCGTTTTCCTTAACGGTAAGTCGCGGTGGAACATCGAAGCTGAATGCAGAACCCGAGTTCAAAGCATCTGCAGCGTCGTATGGACGCAGAAGGCGTGTTTGCTCGGTTCTCCAGGTGGCGAAGTACCGCCTCCGTCCGGGAGTTCGCGCCGGGCCGGAATCCATTCCACTGGGAGGGAATTGCATGGCCAAACGCAGCCACAACGAAGTTCAAGAAAGTTTGCGAGAACTGACTAGAATTTTCCGCCCGAAGGATCCCCGCAAGTTCGTAAGAGATTACATCCGCAAATATAGAATTACCGGTGGTTACGAAGACGAACTTACGATGTTCGTCGAACGTGAAATGAACAAATTAAACACTCCTGCCTCCTAATACGGAGCGGGAATCAAGCCGATACGGAAGCGGGAGTCACCCGGTTGCCTATCGGCTTTTTTGTTTGCGCCGAAGCGTTTTTACCCGTTCCCGAATAAGCATGTAGGAATGGAAACGGAGGTGCGGAGGACATGACGGGCAAAAGGGAAGAGAATGGCAGAAAGCCGAGTGATGGCGTACCGATTCGCAGCCTGGAGGAGATAGCGGCGATCGAACGGGCAGGTAAGTTGGCGGGGCAGTTAAGGCGTGAACTGGGCAGAAGAGTGAGGCCGGGTGTCACACCGCTCGAACTGAACCGTTACGCAGAACAATACATGAAGTTGAAGGGCGCGAAGCCCGCGCAAAAAGGATATCACGGCTATCCCTATGCGATCTGCGCCGCAGTGAACGACTGCGTATGTCACGGGTTGCCGGACGGACGTGCGCTTAAGGAAGGCGACATCGTTACGTTGGATTTCGTCGTCGAGTTGAACGGCTGGATGGCAGACACGGCCTGGACGTTTGCGGTGGGCGAAGTGTCTGAAGACGCCAAGAGACTGCGAGCGGCGGCGTTTCGGGCGATGAGCAGGGGAATCGCCGAAGCGGTTCCGGGCAAACGGACCGGAGATATTGCGGAGGTCATCTGCGCTGTGGCGGACGAGGGTGGATACGGAATCGTGAGCGAGTTCGGCGGACATGGCATCGGACGGGAAATGCATGAGCTGCCCGAAGTGCCCAGCATTGCAATGGCGGGAACAGGGGTGACGCTTCGAGAAGGAATGGTGCTGACGATCGAACCGATACTGACGTTCGGCGACCCGGATATCTATATCGCAAAGGACGGCTGGTCGGTCATGATGACGGAAGGTGGACTCGCGGCTCAATTTGAGCATACAATCGCAATTACAACAGAGGGTCCGCGCATTTTGACTTTATAAGTAAACAGTCGAAAATACCACGAGGGCCGCCCCAGATTGGGAACGGCCCTCGCAGCATTCACCGCGCCGGAGAAGGAGATCCCTTTTCCGGCTTCAAATAAAGCGGAATCGGCGGTTTGTCGCTGTTGCCGAATGTAAATTGGACGAGCGTGTTGAAATCCGCGAGCAGCGGAGCCATCGGCTTTTTCAACCACGCCACCTTCGCGAACTCGAGTGATTGATTGACGTATTCCCTATTCGCTGAAATATGCACTTCCTGCGCACGCGGGAAAGCACTTCGAACAGTATTGCCGATCACTTGCCTTAATTCGGTGGACAAGTCCATGGAGTCCTTATGGCTAAAATACGAGTTGTAAGGGGTCGACACTTGACGGTTACTCCACTTCGAGCTACCGTTGCTGACGTTATACACACCTTCGGTCGTTCCCGTATTGTCCTGTTCATGGGAGCGCTGACCGCCTCTCGCTTCTGCGCCGGTTGCCGTCCAGTCGGTCAAAATCCCGACATACGCATTCTTGTCGGTCAGAAAGACAATCGCGGTATTAATGCCCGGCAGATCGGCCACTTTATTGGATAACGCGCTGCTGTATTCGAAATATTTGTTCTCATGCTGCTTTGGGTCACCGGTCGTCTTGCCGTAAGAGCGCACGCCAGACATTTTCGGATCGTTGCTGGCCCGGCTGGCGTAATCTTGCTTGCTTTTCTGATAAAAAGATTTGTAATTGCAGCCCGCGAACAGGCCGAGGAAGAGCGCGGCGGTTCCGATTAGAGCGAGGATGCGACGGGCGGACATCGTACGACCTCCTTGGATTTAGGGGTGTCTGAACACGCGCTCAAGGGGCCAAATCTGCTCCCCTCGGCGTATTCAGAAACGCCCAAGCGATATCGTTAGCTTGGACAGCCAAGTAAAAAGTATGCGCGAAGTCCGCACATAAAACCCGGCCAATTTGGCAAAAAGAAGGGGGAGGACAATTTAGGGCGTGTCTGCAAACTCACTCAGGGCACCTTTCACCGCCTTTTCGCCCCCTGCTTCGTCGCTTTTGCTTGACGTACCCCCGGTACGCCTTCACAAAAGTTCCTTGCATGGAACGAAAATTCGGCAAAAATTGCTGCCTCGGAGTTTGCAGACACGCCCTAGGCGGACATTGTCGAACAAAGGCGCGGAGTGTCGGACTCCAACGCCTCGCGAAACCTTTGGACAAAGAGGAAAAACGTTCGAAAAGCCTAGAGCGGCAACGATTTTGACAGTTTTGAGAACAATTTGTGAAATGTTTCGTGAACATTGACAATTAGGCGAACGAATCTTTATATTTAGTAGAGTGCTTGAAGAGCGTTTGTTGCTTGGTCCAACATCCGTGTACATATAGACGCCTCGGCCATTTGGCGGAAAGGCGTCTATGAAAACGTCAAATTGGGGTTGATATGATGAATCGGTGGTCTGTGATGAAACGGCTGCTACCGCTGATGGCAGGTCTCGTACTGCTGCTGTCGGGATGCGGAAGGGATGACCTCTCAACTCTGAATCCGCAAGGACCGGTAGCTGAGAAACAATTCGATCTGATGAAGCTGTCGATCGGCATTATGGCGCTCGTGGTCGTTATCGTGTTCGCCATCTGTATTTTCGTGCTGATTCGCTTCCGTCGCCGCAAGGGCGACAAAACGATTCCTAAGCAAGTTGAAGGCAACCATACGCTCGAAATTATTTGGACTGTCATTCCGCTTGTATTGCTTCTGATTCTTGGCGTGCCAACGATTCAGGACGTCTTCAGCTTCGCCAAAGACTACAGCAAGGACTCGAATGCCGTACAAGTCAAAGTCACGGCACACCAATATTGGTGGGAGTTCGAATATCCGACTTACGGAATTAAAACCGCTCAGGAACTGATCGTGCCCACGGGCAAGAAGATCTCCTTCGAACTGAACGCGGCGGATGTGAAGCATAGCTTCTGGATTCCTTCCATCGGCGGCAAAATGGACACGAACCCGGGCGTTACGAACAGAATGTACCTGGAGTTTCCAAAAGAAGGCGTGTTCCGCGGTAAGTGCGCGGAGCTGTGCGGACCTTCTCACGCCTTGATGGATTTCAAAGCGAAAGCGGTTAGCCAAGCCTCCTTCGATCGTTGGGTTGCAGCGATGAAGGCTCCTGCTGTCATGCCTGCGGACGCCGATCTGGCACAGAAGTTCACAGATCAATGCTTGAGCTGCCACGCGGTGGGCGAGAACGGCGGCAACAGCGCACCGAACTTGACAGGCGTTGGCGGACGTCAGACGATCGCCGGCATTCTGTACAATTCGGATGTCGTAGCGAATCCGGAAAAAGGCGACAAGCCAGTTGAACAAAACATCCACGATTGGGTAACCGATCCGCAGAAATACAAGCAAGGCGCAATGATGCCGTCCGCGGCGGATAACGATTTGACGCCGGAGCAAGTGAGCGCTATCGCCAAATACTTGGCTGAATATAAGCTCGACTATTGATAAGGGAGGTACGTGGCCTTGGCAGCACATGCACACACAGTCAAGCGTTATCGCGGCTTGATGGATTGGCTGACGACCGTCGACCATAAGAAAATCGGCATTTTGTATATGATCGCCGGTTTGCTTTTCTTCCTGATCGGCGGCCTGGAAGCGATCCTGATTCGGGTTCAACTGATGAAACCGATGAATGACGTCGTTTCCGGCGATACGTTTAACGAATTGATTACCATGCACGGGACAACGATGATCTTCCTTGCGGCAATGCCGCTTCTGTTCGCCCTAATGAACGCGGTTATTCCGCTTCAGATCGGCGCGCGCGACGTTGCTTTCCCGTTCCTTAACTCACTCGGTTTCTGGACGTTCTTCTTCGGCGGACTTCTGCTGAACTTGAGCTGGTTCGCGGGCTCCGTTCCGGACGCAGGCTGGACGTCTTACGTTCCGCTAGCTGGTCCGGGATTTAACTCCGGCCACGGTGTCGATTATTACGTTCTCGGCTTGCAGATTGCCGGTATCGGCACGCTGCTCGGGGGCATCAACTTTATGGCGACGATCATCAACATGAGAGCGCCGGGTCTCAGCTTCATGAGATTGCCAATGTTTACGTGGACGATCTTCATTACGTCCGCACTGATTGTATTCGCATTCCCCGCTCTTACGGTAGGTCTCGTCGCCTTGATGTTCGACCGATTGTTCGGCGCGAATTTCTTCGAAGTCGGCAACGGCGGCAGCGGCGTCCTCTGGGAGCACATTTTCTGGGTGTTCGGTCACCCCGAAGTATACATCCTGATCGTGCCGGCGTTCGGCGTTATTTCCGAAGTCGTCAGCACATTCTCCCGCAAACGTTTGTTCGGTTACAGCTCGATGGTATTCGCGACCGTACTGATCGCGTTCCTCGGGTTCATGGTATGGGCTCACCACATGTTCACGACGGGGCTCGGTCCAGTCGCGAATGGGCTGTTCTCCATCGCGACGATGCTCATCGCGGTCCCGACCGGGGTGAAAATCTTCAACTGGCTGTTCACGCTATGGGGCGGTTCGATCCGTTTTACGACGGCAAGCTTGTTCGCAATCGGCTTTATCCCGACGTTCGTCATGGGTGGCGTTACCGGCGTTATGTTGGCTTCCGCGCCGGCTGACTACCAATATCATGATAGCTACTTCGTCGTCGCTCACTTCCACTACGTTATCGTAGGTGGTCTGATCTTCGGTATTTTCTCCGGTTTGCATTACTGGTGGCCGAAAATGTTCGGACGGATGCTGAACGAGAAAATCGGTCAAGTAACGTTCTGGACGTTCTTCATCGGATTCCACATGACGTTCTTCGTGCAGCACTTCCTCGGCTTGCTGGGGATGCCGCGCCGGGTATATACGTACTTGGACGGACAGGGCTTTAATAATATGAACTTGATCAGTACGATCGGCGCATTCTTGATGGGCATCGGAACGATTGCGTTCCTGATTAACATCTTCATCACGTGGGCTAAACCACGCAATGCAGCTGCGGATGCATGGGAAGACGGACGCACATTGGAGTGGACGATTCCGTCGCCGCCGCCAGAGTACAACTTCCAACAAACGCCTCTCGTACGCGGTTACGATGCATGGTGGAAGGAAAAGATGGAAGGCAAGACGAAGATGACGCCTGCGGAACCGATCGGATCGATCCATATGCCGTCTCCATCGATTTTGCCGCTTATTATGAGTATTGGATTGTTCATCGCGGGTTACGGATTTATGTACGACAAGCTTATCGTCGCCGGTGTCGGTTTGGCGATTACGCTCGGCTGCATGGTCATTCGCTCCCTCTTTGACGATCATGGCTTCCATATCGAACCAGAAGAGCAGGAGAAGGGGGTGCAGGCATGAGCGCACACGATCACGTAAATGGCGAACTGCCGCACGAACCGGAGAAAGCGACGCTTGAAGCGCGCAACAAAATTCTCGGCTTCTGGATCTTCCTTGGCGCCGAAACCGTCTTATTCGGAACGTTGTTTTCCGCGTTCCTGGCTCTTCGTCACAATATTGGCGACGGGCCAACCGCTGATGAATTGTTCAAGCTGCCGACTGTATTTGCGGCCACGATGATCTTGCTCACCTCGAGCTTGACGAGCGTGTTCGCTGTCCAAGCGCTTCACCGCCATCAGAAAAAGGCGATGATCGGCTGGCTGATCATTACGGTTCTTTTCGGCCTCGCGTTCCTCGGTCTCGAAATTTACGAGTTTAAGGAATACGTCCATGAAGGCCACGGCTTTACGACAAGCGCATTCAGTTCATCGTTCTACACGCTTGTCGGCTTCCACGGCGCTCACGTAGCGTTCGGGGTGCTCTGGATCGGTCTTGTTATCGGTCAAATTCTCAAAAAAGGCTTGACCGTCGTTACGGCGCCTAAAGTGTATATCTCGGCCATTTACTGGCACTTTATCGACGTCGTCTGGGTATTCATCTTCACCGTTGTTTACTTGATGGGAAAGGTGGCTGGGTAACATGTCGAGCAACCATAACCATTCCGCTTCGGATGAATCGTCTAAACGCCATCGGATCGAAGGACCCCAGAAACATATCGTCGGTTTCGTCCTGTCTCTGGCACTGACGATCATCGCATTCGCGGCCGTATCCGCGGGCGAGATCAACCAAACGTTCACGTACATCATCCTCGTCGGCATGGCGGTCATTCAAGTGTTCATCCAGATGGCATTCTGGATGCATATGAAAGATCGCGGCCATTTGTTCCCGATTATCGGGATTTTGGCAGGCGTGTTCGTCGTTTTCACGATGGTCATCATGGCCCTGTACTGGGTATGGTGGTAAGCGAATAACGTACCAATTCAAGAGAGGCGGGCCACAATCCGTTCTCTCTTTTTTAAATGCGATAACGATCGATTGAAGGGGGCTGGCGGAAATGATGGGATTGGAGTATTTCTCCTTCCGGGACTTGTGGAGTCCGGTATTTATGTTGTTCATGATGGCCGTCATCGTGTTGTATTCGTTCGTGGTCGGTCCTTGGAGACATCGGTTTGCCGGAAGCAAGCCCGTATCGGTTTCCCGCCAGACCGCATTTATTTTGTCGGTCGCGTTGATTTACTTGACGGAGGGCGGGCCGCTCAGCCTGCTTGGTCATCTCATGTTTACGTTCCATATGACGGATATGGCGATCGCCTACATTCTCGTGCCGCCGATGCTGATTTACGGCATTCCGGATTGGCTGTGGAGAGCGATGTTCAAAGCGCCGTTCTGGCGTAATCGGACGTTCAGGCTGATCATGAATCCGATCGTCAGCTTGGGGATGTTTACGTTACTATTCTCGTTCTACCACATGCCGAGCAACCACGACTGGATTATGACCCATTTTACGGTTCATCGGTTGTATTATATCTTGTTGTTCGTTTCGTCAGTGATGATGTGGTGGCATGTCTATTGCCCGGTACCGCAATGGAGAAGGATGTCCCTTCTGCTTACGCTCGGTTACGTATTTATGAGCGGTTTGTTGCTGACACCGGCGTGCGCGATGATTATTTTCGCTGGTGAGCCTCTCTTCGACGTGTATAATGACCCGCAAGTATGGGCGAAGGCAATGGGATATTGTATGTCTGGGGATCCTTCCGTGCTGCTGAGCAAAGTTGAAGGTCCGGCGTTCTTTAACTTGATGAGCGGCAAGGACGATCAACAACTCGGCGGTATTGTGATGAAGCTGGTGCAGGAATTCGTGAACGCGGCAGCGCTTTATACCGTCTTCATGCAGTGGTATCGCAGGGAGCGGGCAAAAGAAGATGACAATGTGACAGATCCGACCGCGGCGGCCAGATTGAACAATCTGTGACGGCTTGCCGGAACGTTTGAACAATGGCGGCGGGACAGGTACAATAGGGTGAAAGCATACGAGCAGTTACGTCGACGGAACGGGTGAAGAGACATGTCGTGGTATGATATTTTTCCGCTGGTCAGCACGAGCTTTATCTTAATTAGCGGCATTCTGGTGGCGATCGGCTGGTCGCTTATTATTAAAAAGAAACGCGAAGCGCACGAGAAAGTGATGGTCGCGGCGGCGATTGCGGCGACTTTGTTTTTCGTTATTTATGTGTCGCGGACGATCTTCATCGGCAATACGATGTTTAACGGACCGGAAAGCTTAAAGACGGTGTACTTGATATTCCTGTTGTTCCACATCGTACTTGCGACGGTCGCTGCGGTATTCGGTATTACAACGTTGACCCTGGCGTACCGCAAAAGCTTCGCCAAGCATCGCAAGTGGGGCAGGACGACGGCGCTTATCTGGTTCGCAACTGTAGTTACCGGCGTAACGGTCTATGTTCTCCTGTACTTGTGTTACCCGGGCGGGCATACGAAACCGGTTATCGAGGCGATATTCGGATAACGATCGGTTGGCCGCGCGGGAGTCGGTTAACGGAATTGGATAGACAGTAGCGCGATGGAGCCGGGGACTTTATGTTCCCGGTTTTTCAATTTTCGCCAGACGGTGGGGGTAAGCGGTCGAGTTGATGCTCGAGACGCACTAAATCCCGTTCGCGGTGGTGAGATCTGGCCGAGTTAATGAGCGAGACGCATTAAATCCCTCGCGAGGCAGGGGTAGGCGGTCGAATTAATGAGCGAGACGCATTAAATCCCTCGCGCGGCAGTAGTAAGTGGTCGAGTTACTGAGCGAGCCGCATTAAATCCAGCCAGCTATAGCGCACCAGGACAACAAAGAGGGGAATCAAACATCATGATAGGGACATGCGCATTCGTTTATATAGGGCAGAAAAGTAAATGGTCGGTGGCAGATAACGGGGGTGTCGCGAGATGAGTGTATCCGATCGGTTGCCATCGAACTTGCACGATATCGGGGGAGAACTTCCCCGATCGAAAATCGCGTCGCTGCTGCTTGTTGTCATTGTCGCGGGCATGAGCCAGGGATTGCTGCTGCCGTTGCTCTCTATTCTGACCGAGCACGCGGGCATCTCGTCGGACCTGAACGGCATGAATTCGGCTGCGCTTTATATCGGCGTATTTTGCACAATGTTTTTCATCGAGAAGCCGGTTGCGAAATTCGGTTACAAGAGAGTCATCTTAACCGGAATCGGGCTCGTTGCCTGTTCGACGATGCTGTTCCCGGCGAGCGACTCGCTTGTCGTCTGGTTTGTGCTCCGCTTGCTCGTCGGGGTGGGCGACAGTTCGCTCCATTACGCGACACAGCTATGGATCGTCAGTTCAAGCCCGGCTAATCGCAGGGGAAGAAACTTGTCCTTATATGGTATGGCATACGGCACCGGATTCAGCGTCGGTCCGCTCGGCATGAACTTGCTGCCGTTCGGGGATTGGGTTCCTTTCACGGCGACGAGTTTGTTTTACGCAGCTGTGTTCCTGCTCGTCATGGGCATGAAGAACGACTATCCGGAACGCGCGGAGAAGAAAAAGACAGGAGACAACCGTTTCGCGAGAACGTATCGAACCGCCTGGTTCGTACTTATTCCGAGTCTGCTGTACGGACTGATGGAGTCTTCGATGAATAGCAGTTTTCCGCTATACGGCGTAAAAATCGGACTAGGCACGGAATGGATTTCTTTGTTGCTGCTCGCGTTCGGAGCCGGCAGTCTAGTGCTGCAATTGCCGCTTGGCATATGGAGCGACAAAATCGGGCGCAAGCCAGTGTTGATGGGGGCCGGCTTCGCGGGGGCATTAATCTTCGCCGCGATACCGTTCGCCGGGGAGACACCTGCAATTCTTATTCTCCTATTTGCACTAGCTGGCGGGCTTGTAGGCTCCTTCTATTCTTTGGGGCTCGCCTACGCAGCGGACATTTTGCCAAAAGCGATTCTCCCCGCGGCGAGTGTCATCGCCTCGATTCATTTCAGCATCGGCAGCGTAATGGGCCCGACGCTGGGGGGTTACGGGCTGCGGTACGTATCGAATCATAGCTTGTTTTTGTTTCTCTCTGCGGCGTTTTTCCTGTTCTCAATCGTCGGCTTCTTGTTCAGACCCAGACCGGCTATGGAACGATAGGAAGAGGCGGGTGGCGCTTAGTCGGGCAGCGGCGTCGATTTGGTTAAAACGAACGTATCTCCGTCAAGCTTAAAGACGTACTTGGCGCGGCTGGGCGGCATGCTCCCCGGCTCACCGTAGCTGTCGAGCTCGATCGTACCGTCGTCATTCAGCTTCGGCAGCGTGCCAGGCAGAAGCGTGATGCGTTCGAGGTGCTTGCTGTTAGCTCCCATATCGAAGCGGAACGGGAAGGCATTGCGATTACGATTAATACCATAAAACGTATACTCCGAGCCGTGGCACTGGTCGACGACGGGGGAGAAATAATACACATCCGTCTCTCCCATCTGAAGCTCATTCAGGCCGATCGTTTCCGACGTACGCACGGTAGATTCGGCGGAGCCATTGCCGATAACTCCTAAATCTTTCACGAGTCCTTCGTCTTTGTTTCGATAGATAACGTGATAAATTCCGCTAAACTCCGATTCTCCTTCTTTCCCGTAACAGGAAGAGGCCTCGACCGTGCCGGATGTTTCCCCTTCCTCTGGGACGATCGACAGCGTGCCGTACCGTCCGCTGCTTTCAGCGCGGTTATAGTTCGCAAGCTTGACAGAGCTGGCACCGATGTCCGTCGCCGCTGACGGGGGCGATGAGTCTATCGCCTGAGCAGACTGGCTTGCAACCGTAGTGGATGCGGGTGCCCCATTCGCTTCGTTCTCTTTGCCCGCGCATCCGCTTGCGCTCGTTGTGGCCAACAGAAGCACGAGCATTCCTACCGATTTATGCATTTTCCCTGTTAACACTTTCATATCCGCCAACCTCTCGAATGTTCTCCCTTTATTATCCTATTTGTATAAACGAAAGCAAGAGGAAACGGGTTGCTGCTCTCGTCGATTCCGGACAAACCCAGTCATGATCGTGCCTCGCGCCTAATATAGATAAGTTGAAAGGTTGAGCCGATTCCTAGGGCTCGGAGTATTCAGACACGCCCTAGCAAGCTCGGAAAGGATGATGCACATGTTGCACATAGTCGCCTGCATTAAGCAGGTGCCCGACACGAAAATTATTAAAATGAATCCGAAGACGAACACGATGGACCGCTCCAGCGCGCCTGCGATTTTGAATCCGTATGATTCTCACGCGGTCGAGGAAGCGGTCCGTCTTCGCGCGCGTTACGGCGGCGTCGTATCCGTACTGACGATGGGGCCGCCGCCCGCAGTGAAGGCGATTCGCAAGTGCATCGAAATCGGTGCCGATGAAGGGTACATGATTACGGACCGGGCGTTCGCTGGTGCAGACACGTTGGCGACGAGTTATGCGCTGACGATGGCGCTCCGTAAAATGGCGTCCGACCGACCGATCGACCTGATCATTTGCGGCAAAATGACAATCGACGGAGACACCGGTCAAGTCGGTCCCGGCATTGCCCGTAGATTAGATATGCCCCCTCTGACCTCGGTCAACAAAGTGGTTGAAATCAACCGCGAGCAAGGTTACGCGATCGTGCACCGCAAGCTGGAAGACGGCTACGAGGTGATTCGATCGACGCTGCCTTGTCTGCTATCAGTGGAGAAAGAGATTAACGAAGTGCCGTATTCTTCGTTGCCGAACGTGCTGAGGGCGGCAAGATACGAGCCTCGTATCTGGTCTGTAGCGGATCTAGGAGAGATCGACAAGACGCAGCTTGGTTTGAAAGGCTCGCCTACAATCGTTAGTTCGGTATGGGCGCCGCAGAAACCGCAAGGCGGTCAGTTGTTCGAAGGAGAGCCGGACGATCAAGTTCGTCAGTTGCTTGAAGTTGTGCTTGCGCGCAAGGAGTTGTTCGCTGTCGGAGCAGCAGCGGGTGCGCCGAGAGTGTCAGGTGCGACGAATGCATCAACTTCCGACGGCTCGAACACGGGCACTGACTCGAGAGCGGGAGGTGACAGACGATGAACTTCGACGACTATCGGGGAGTATGGGTGTTCATCGAGGAGAAGAACGGGGCTGTTGCCCCGGTGTCTCTTGAACTGCTGGGAGCAGGGCGAGCACTCGCGGACAAGCGAAACTCGGAATTAGCAGGCCTATTGATTGGAGAAAACGTAAAGCAACTCGCGCAAACGGCGTTCGAATACGGCGCAGACAAAGTGTACGTATACGATGATTCGATCTATCGTCACTATCGGACGGAGACCTATATGCGCGCGGTGCTCGCTTGCGTAGAAAAGCACAAGCCGGAAATTTTGCTCTACGGCGCGACATCGACGGGCAAAGACCTGGCCAGCGCGGTGGCGACGGATTTGCCGACAGGATTAACGGCAGATACGACACAGCTTGACGTAGAGGCGGATACGGGACTTCTTCTTGCAAGCCGTCCGGCATTCGGCGGAAATATTATGGCGACGATTCTGTGCAAGAAGTATCGGCCGCAGATGGCCACCGTCCGGCCGAAAGTGATGAAGGCGCTTCCCCGCGAAGCAGGGCGCTCAGGAGAAATGGTCGACGAGAGCATTCCGCTCGAAGAAGCGGATATTCGCACGAAAGTGCTTGAGATCGTCCGTTCGACGACGCAGCGGATGCGGATCGACGAGGCGGACGTTATCGTGGCGGGAGGCAAAGGGTTAGGCGGTCCGGCTGGATTCCAGCTTGTGGAGCGCTTGGCGGCAACGCTCGGCGCCGCGGTCGGGGCAAGCCGGGACGTCGTCGAAGCCGGCTGGATCGGACACCATCATCAAGTCGGACAGACGGGCGTGACGGTGACGCCGAAGATCTATTTTGCCATCGGAATTTCGGGTGCCATTCAGCACATCGTCGGCATGCAGAACGCCGGACTTATAATCGCGATCAACAAAGACCCGGCCGCGCCGATCTTCCAATCTTCGCATTACGGCATCGTCGGGGATGCGCTGGCGATCGTGCCGCTGCTGATCGAGGCATTCCAAAATGCGCTGGGCAGAAAGGAAGAGGCCAATGCCGGAAAAGTTTGATGCGATCGTCGTCGGCGCGGGACCTGCAGGAATCGCCTGTGCGTATGAGCTCGGCAAAGCGGGCGTGAACGTGCTGCTAATCGAGCGAGGAGAGTATCCCGGTTCGAAAAACGTTATGGGCGGTGTCCTCTATCGCAAAATGATGGAGGAAATCGTGCCGGATTTCCATAAGGAGGCGCCAATCGAGCGGCCGATCGTGGAGCAGCGGTTCATGATGATGGATAAAGAATCTGCAGTTACGTTTTCCTACAAAGGGATGGAGTGGGCTCAGGAACCGTATAACAATTTTACGGTGCTTCGGGCGAAGTTCGACCAGTGGTTCGCGGCCAAAGCGGTTGAGCAGGGCGCGTTGCTTGTGAACGAGACGGTCGTGCTGTCGTGCATCGTGGAGAACGGCCGTGTCGTCGGAGTGCGGACGGATCGGCCGGACGGGGAACTGCGCGCGGACGTCGTCGTGCTGGCGGACGGGGTTAACTCGCTGCTCGCCAAGTCGCTAGGCTTCCACAAGGAGTTTCGACCCGACGAGGTGGCGCTCGCGACGATGGAAATTCTCAAGCTCGACAAGAAAATCATCGAAGATCGGTTTAACCTCGAAGAAGGCCAAGGCTGCACGATTGAACTGTTCGGCGACGCGACGAAAGGCATTCTAGGCACCGGCTTCCTCTACACGAATAAAGATACGTTAAGTATCGGGGTAGGCACGTTACTGTCCGGACTCATCAAACATAAAATAAAGCCATATGAATTAATGGAGTATGTGAAAACGCACCCAATGATCCGTCCCTACATTCAAGGCGCGGAGGCCCAAGAGTATCTAGCTCACCTGATTCCCGAAGGCGGCTACAAGTCGATGCCGAAAGTCGTCGGCGCAGGGGTGCTGGTCGTCGGGGACGCAGCTCAGCTTGTAAACGCGATCCATCGCGAAGGATCGAACATGGCGATGACGTCCGGGAGGCTCGCGGCGGAGACGATCATCGCGGCGAAGGAGAGCGGAGACTTCTCCGAGGTGGGGCTGGACAGCTACCGGCAGAAGCTGATGAATAGCTTTGTCGGGCAAGATCTGAAGAAGTACAAAGACGCGACGCACCACTTCGACAAGTTCCCGCAATATTTCGATCAGTACATCCCGATGATGAACAAGGCGGCGAGCCAGATGCTGACCGTAGACGGCGCGTCGAAGCGGGAGAAACAGAAGAAAATTTGGCGGGACATCGGACCGACCAAGGCGAAATTCAAAATCGCCCGCGACTTGTACCGGGCCTGGAAGGTGATGAAGTGATGAGCGAGGCACAATCGCCGCAGCCGCAATCGCAGAACGCCGCCAAAGGCGCAACAATCGAGGAGAAGCAATATTTGATCCGTTTTAATGCCGACACGAAATCCCATCTGCGCGTCATGAATACCGAAGTGTGCATGTCGAGCTGCCCGGACAAAATTTGTACCATTTTCTGTCCGGCGGAAGTATACAAATGGGAAAATATCCGCATGCACGTCGGTTACGAAGGGTGTCATGAATGCGGAAGCTGCCGGATCGGCTGTCCTCACCAAAATATCGAATGGGTATATCCGAAAGGCGGACACGGCATCGTATTTCGACTCGGCTAACGAGGGAGAGAGCGCGAATGAAAGTCGGCGATCAGGTCGTCTACGCGCACGACGGCACGAAAGGAACGGTCGTAGAAGTGCAAGGCAACTTGTGCCACGTCATTTGGGAGGATCACTTCAGCAGCTGGGAGCTCGAAGAAAAGTTGATCGTTCAAGAAGCTCGCCCTTGAGAAGGGGCGGGCTTTCTTTTTTGCAACTAACCTAGACTTTAGTCGGGGTTGCTCCACGACTTGATATGAAACGAAAGCTATCCCGAGGGCCGAATGCGAAAGACGTTATATCCGGTATGATGAAGGAGGAATATGCCATTTGCTGAAAGCGAGGTTTTTGCATGAATTGGTACCGATCGTTACGGACTCGGCTTACTTTTTGGTTTTTGGTCGTTGGCCTTGTGCCCATGGCGGCTAGCTCTTTGATTATCTATAACACGACGGCTGTTGATCATGTGGACAGCCAAGTGGCGGTATACCGCAATTTGACTGAAAATAAAGCGAAGAACATGGTAGAGTGGGTCAATCAGCGGGTTGCGGAATTGATGCTTGCTTCGGGGAACGAAACGATGCGCTCGAACGATACCGCAGCGCAGTTGAAGTATTTGGCGGTGCTTCAGGAGCTGTCGGCAAGCAGCAGCGACATGATCCTGTTCGACAAATCGGGAAAGGCGATCGTACATAGCAATTCTCGGCAGGAAGTAGAACAGGTCGAGGACAAGCCCTATTTCAAGAACGCGTTAAGCGGTCAACCGGGCGTATCGGACATTACGGTTTACCGCTCGGGGAGGTCGATGATTTCCATCTCGGTTCCTGTGAAGGACGCCTCGGATAAGCAAACGATTAAAGTGCTGACCAGTACGATTCCGTTCGAAGAGATGATGGACTACTTCTTCAAAGACATGGTCATCGCCAAGGGAGACGGTTATCCGATCGTCATGGACGACTACGGCGTCATCCGGTATGCGCGTCAGAAAGAAGCGATTGGGGTTAAGCCGGAGCAATCTACATTGCCGGATGGCTTGAAGGGCATTCTGTCCCAATCCGAGTTCAAAGGCGATAAAGCCGATTATACCGTAGACGGCGAAACTTATATTGTCACTTATGCGCCAGTGGCTGACACGGGGTTTAGAGTATACTTGCATATGCCATTGAGCGGTATTCTGGGCACCCAGTCCAAGGCGGAGAACA
This sequence comes from Cohnella soli, assembly GCF_042655525.1. Lineage (NCBI taxonomy): Bacteria > Bacillati > Bacillota > Bacilli > Caryophanales > Paenibacillaceae > Cohnella > Cohnella soli. The sequence goes on along the minus strand of NZ_JBHSMI010000067.1, from coordinate 438,676 downwards.
CCTTCTTCATGAGCTTGCTCATTTCTGCGGTTGTCACCATCGTCATTGCGCTGCTGATCGTGTTCTCGATTACGAAACCGATCGGCAAAATCGCCAAACGGGTGAAAAGAATCGCCGAAGGAGATTTGACGGGCGATCGGGAGCAAATCAAGAACAAGGATGAGATTGGCGGATTGGCGGATGACCTTCACGCGATGACACTTTCGCTCAGGACGATGATCGGGCATTTGAGCGGCAGCGCCAGCCAAGTGGCCGCAACAGCGGAGAGGCTCGATCTCAGCGCTAACCATACCCGTTCCGCCTCCGATCAAATTGTAGGCATTATGGAACAAGTTGCTGCGGGCAGCGACAGCCAATTGCAGGGTGCGCACCAAAGCTCTCAAACAATGGGAGAGCTTGCTTCCGGAATCCAGAGGGTAGCCGAGTCTTCGTCTGTTGTAGCGGATGCGGCGGCAGAAGCAGGCAAAAATGCGTTGGCGGGTAACCATACGTTGGAACAAGCGATTGCGCAGATGAACAGCATCAGTCGTTCCGTCAATGATTCGGCCGAACGGGTGCGGCAGCTTGGCGGACGGTCGATGGAGATCGAGGCGATTGTGTCCGTTATGTCGGGCATCGCCGGACAGACGAATATTTTGGCATTAAACGCAGGCATTGAAGCGGCAAGGGCGGGAGAGCAAGGCAAAGGGTTCGCAGTAGTAGCCGGAGAAGTGAAAAAGCTGGCCGAACAGTCCAGACAGTCGGCGGAACAAATCAATGAGCTCATTGGGGAAGTCCGCAGTTCGATTGAGCAAGTCGTAGACGCGATGGGTCGAGGCGTTCGCGAAGTGGATAAAGGCATCGTGGCTGTCCGCGATGCGGGAGAAGCGTTCGGCTTGATCGTCCATTCCGTGCAAAACGTAGCCGAGCAGATGCAGGACATATCCGCGGAATCGGAGCAGATGTCCGCCGGAGCGCAACAAGTTACCGCGTCGATGGATGAAATGGTGGCCATCTCGAAAGCGTCCTCCGACGGCGTGCAGACCGTAACGGCCGCGAGCGAAGAACAACTGGCCTCGGTTGAGCAAATTTCGTCATCGGCGGAGCAGCTAAGCCGAATGGCTACCGAGCTGCAGAACGAAGTTAACAGGTTTAAGCTGTAACATGGACAGCCTTCGCTCGATTCGCGCGGAGGCTGTTCTTATTATTCGTCTTGCATGAGCCCGGAAGCTATGGGAGAATTTTGGTAAAAGGGGGCTGGGCCGGATGGGCGCGAACGAACGAAGAATAGCGGGACTTGTGTTGTGCTTGTTAGCGATGGGGATAATCATGACCGCTTGCCGGGGGCAGAACGGGACGCCAACAACGGGAGGGTCACCCACCCGAGCAGAGCAAGCCGCCATTGTGTCACTAGCCGACATTTTCAAAGATGAGAGATTCGACAAGCCGGTTGGGTTGGAGACGAGGAAAGGTTACGAAGACGTCGTCTACATCGTCGAACAGCCGGGACGCGTGTTGTCCAAGAACTTAAAGAAGCCCGATGAACCCGCAGCCGTGGTACTCGACATCCGCAACCGCGTCTATGACGAAGGCAATGAACAGGGGCTGCTTGGACTGGCCTTCCATCCGAATCGGCCGAACGAAGCCTACGTGAACTACACAACGAAATCCCATACGATCATTGCGAGGTACAAGGCGGATCCACAAAATCAGGAGCGTCTGGAGCCTACGGGGGAGCAAGTCGTTTTAACCTTCGAACAGCCTTATGCGAACCATAACGGCGGTCAACTAGCCTTCGGTCTTGACGGCTACTTGTACGTTGCTACGGGGGACGGAGGCAGCGCCGGCGATCCGAACAACAACGGGCAGAACCTCGATAGCTTGCTCGGCAAAATCCTTCGGATCGATGTCAATGCGTCAGCCGAAGGCCTCGCCTACTCTATACCGCCGGACAATCCATTCGTCGAGAGCGGCGCTCCGGAAATTTATGCGTACGGTCTGCGTAATCCTTGGCGGTTCAGCTTCGAAGGGGAGACCGGCAGACTATGGGCGGCTGATGTCGGGCAAGAACGCTTCGAAGAGATAAATATCATCAAGAAGGGCGGCAATTACGGCTGGCGCGTCCGGGAAGGACTTGAATGTTACAAGCCGGATTCGGGATGCCAAAGAGATGGGCTAATTGATCCGATCTACGTCTACGACCACGAGGCGGGTATCTCCGTAACCGGCGGCTATGTATACCGGGGGAACGAGCTGCCGCGTGAGCTGGTCGGGGCCTATCTATACGCGGATTATGGTACGGGAACGATGTGGGCGCTGTCGACCGGCGACGAGGGACGGATGGTGAACCGAACGCTTCTGGAAACGGGAGAGAACATCACTTCCTTCGGACGAGACTCGAACGGAGAACTGTATGTTTGCACGCAAGGAGGTAAGATTTTAAAAATAATTTAGGCGGCTGACATAGACGTGCCTATCAAACCCAACTATAATACTTATGGTTCATAGGAAAAAAATCCTATATTAATATGAAATGTGGAGGATGACAAGGCGTGCAGTGCTCACAATGCGGTCATATGAATCAATCTTCAAAGTTTTGCGTGAAATGCGGGGTAAACCTGCAACTTGCGGCGACGTCGGATACGGTTAACCTTGGCAAACAACCTGACCAGTATTCGCAACAGTCCGGCGGGCCGACGCGCGAGGAACCGAACAAGCAGCTTCAACAAGCTAAACAAATCAGCAAACAATATATCGCTTATTTTGTTCAGGTGCTAAAGAGCCCAACGCGAACCGGACAAGCTTCCGACGGCAGTCATATGGCGAACGGACTGATTACAATCGTTCTGTTCTCTCTTATTTTGCCGCTGATCGTCTACTTCCAATTACGCCATCGGCTTTCTAGCTTCGGCGGCTTCGTCGTGAATCGCATTGATTTCGGAAGCGTTGTGATCAAGCCGTTCTTCTTTATGTTGATTATCCTCCTTCTCGTGAACACAGTCATGTTTTTCGTACTGAAAATCGGTAACGAGAACGTCAATTACAGGGAAGTAACAGCCCGGTTCGGCAGCTTCATGATTCCATCGGTAGCGTTCTTACTCGTTGCGTTGCTGTTCTCCCTTATAAGCGACGGTTCTTTTATTTGGGGGCTCAGCATCGGCTTGGGCATATTCTCTTGGTTTGTAGCCGTATGTCTCGTCATCTACAGCTTCAAGAAGGATCACACGAGCGGGCTGGATGCCTTCTACGGCGTCATTATTACTTATGCAGCTTCGTTCATACTGATCTCTCTGCTCGGCGACGATATTGCCTCCACGCTGTTCCGCGGCCTAAGAGGTCCTTTCTGATTGATTAAGATGTGAAACCGTAAGGCGCAATGCGCTCCTCTGAAGAGGGGCGTATTTTTTCTGTCGAATGGGACATATGTCCTTTTTCCGGGGGAATAATGCCTATACAATGAGCAGTAGGAAGGAAGAGAAGCGATCGGGGGACAACGCGCATGCGGAAAATCAAAGAAACGGCGGTTGTTCGAGAGCGGCTCGAGGTTTATGGGCTTGAAGGGACGTTCGGCGCAAGAACGGGGCGGCGATGGAGTTGCATGCGTTCGACAAGGGCGAGATCGTGGTCGCGGCCGACGCGCCTGTCGACTATTTCTACTTGCTCGTGAAGGGGAAAGTGAAAAACTATCGCGTGTTGCCGAACGGCAAATCGATGCTCATTCGGTTTAACGGTCCGATTAGCACGATCGGGGACCTCGAGATGACGAACGGGTTGACGGCGCAAAATACGGTGGAGTCGGTGAACGATACGTTGTTCATCGCGATTCCGAGGCAAGCTTATATCGATACGGCCAACGAGGATCCGGCTTTCCTGCGATTCGTCATCAAGCATCTGGTGCACAAGCTGCATACATTCTCGAACTCATCCGGATTGAATCTGTTATACCCGGTGGAGACGCGATTTGCGAGTTATCTTGTATCGATCGCGGTGGACGAGAACGATCGGGCGATGATCGAGGAGCTGAAGACGGCCAAGCTGACGGAGATCGCGGAGCTGCTCGGGACGAGCTATCGGCATTTGAACCGGGTCGTTACGCAGTTCGCAGCGGACGGTCTCGTCGAGCGAGCGAGGGGATCGCTGTACGTGAAGGATATCGGTCGGCTGAAGCAGCTCGCCAATGGGAATTTATACAGCTAGTTATCATGGCGGAGGGGTACGAATGATTGGGGTATTGTATGCGTTCATCGCGGGGACGATTGTAAGCATTCAGGGTATTTTTAACGTGCGGCTCGGCGAAAAGGCGGGGTTCTGGCTGACGAACGCCTGGGTGCATGGCACCGGGTTTCTGTTATCGATCGCGCTGTTTCTGTTCATCAAGGATGGCAGCATAAGCAAGCTTGCCTCCGTTAACAAGCTGTATTTGCTCGGGGGCTGTCTCGGCGTCATGATCGTTTTCACGGCAATGAAGTCGGTCATCGCGCTGAACCCGGCATACGCAGTCGCGATATTGCTGATCGCGCAGCTGTTGGTATCGATGTCCATCGAAAGCTTCGGATGGTTCGGAGTCGAGAAAATCGCGCTGTCGGCCAACCGGTTGATCGGTATCGGCGTCATGATCGCGGGCGTTATTGTGTTTAAGATGAAGTAGGTTCAAGCGTTCTTTCATTGACAGCATCGTCCGCAATCGGCCATAATAAGGAAAATAGGACGGGGAAGCACCTCGCAGAGCGGAACACGATTCGTGTCTTCGCTGTGCGGGGTGTTTTGGCGAAATGGAGGCTTTGTGGATGAGCGATAGAGGTAAGAAGGACGAGAAAGCGACGAAGGTGAAGGAAACGCACGGCACCTATTTTATCGAGGAAAGATACGAAATCATCGGCGGCGTTCGATACGACTTTCTGACTTCGCCGAAGTTTGTTCACCAGAGTGTGTCCGGAGGGCTCCATATTGCATTTCATTCGTCATGCGCTCAGGACGGAATTACTTTGTATGCCCCGATGGATGTTCATTTCGACAAAGATAATATTTTGCAGCCGGATATTCTCTATATTCGCCGAGAGAACAAGGAGATCATTAGAGACGGGTACGTGTACGGGGTTCCCGATCTGATTGTCGAGATATTGTCGACCAGTACGGCGCGCAACGATAAGACAATCAAAAAAGCGACGTACGAGCGGTTCGGCGTACCCGAATACTGGTTGATCGAGCCGAGCTATAAGCTTGTCGATCAATATGTGCTTGTAGATGGCGAATACCGGCTGCTGAAGACGTGGACGGAAGAAGAGCAGCTCGTCTCGCCGACGATTCCTTGCTTGACGATTGATTTGTCGGCTGTGTTCGCGACGGACATTTAGTCCAGGGCGCGCGACGAGCCAAACTTCGATGAACGGAGAAACCGTGAATATTTGAAAAATAGCGGCGTGGGGAAACTATCCCCAGGTCGCTATTGCACTTTTTGGGTCTACTGCGGCCTTCGTCTGTCCGTGTAACCTGAATATTGTTATATTTCTCATGAACAAATGCCAATTTATTTAGCTGAAAAAGAATTACGATTAACCATGTAAGCGCTTCGCATTCACGTATACAAGGAGGAGTTAGTTTGAAGAAGAGAAGCGGGGTCGTTCTTAGTACGCTGCTTGTAGCAGCCGTCACACTGGCAGGTTGTTCATCCGGAGATAAGGGAGCATCAGGGAGCTCCGGCCCGACGCAGACAAATGCGCCAGAGACCAGCAAAGCTCCGGATAAAAAGGAAAAGGTAACAATCCGTTTAGCAACAGCGATGGAACCGGCAACTCTGGAGCCTTATAAAAAGGTCGTTGACCAGTGGAATGCGGAGCATCCTGATATTGAGGTAAAGCTGGAGAATACGGCCTATGCGGAATACTGGAAAAAACTTCAGGTTATGACTGCGTCCAATACGATGCCGGATGTTTGGGTGTTTACGCCAGGATTAGGCGCGCAGTGGCAGGAGAACGGTATGCTGCTTCCGCTTAACGATTACATCAAGGATGACCCGTCCTTGAATCTGGAAGACTTCCATAAGATGATGATCGATTATTTGACTTACGAAGGGCAAATTTACGGTTTTCCTTACGATGTTTCGGCGCAGGTTCTGTTCTACAATAAAAATTTGTTTGATCAGGCCAAGCTGGACTATCCGACAAACGACTGGACGCTTGAAGATGTCAGGACAGCCGCCAAGAAGCTGAGCGAATTGAAATCGGACAAAGGAAAAGTATACGGTCTCTTATCCACTATGGCCGCAGATTTCACGGCCGATTCTTATTTCCGCGCTTTTGGCGCTACGATGCTTACGTCTGAGGGCAAGGTAGGGGTCAATAATCAAGGGGGAATCGATACCCTGCAGTTCTTTAAAGACAACATCGATATGGGCATTACGCCAAAGCCTGAACAAGGAAAGACGACCCGTCCGATCTGGCTCAATGGACTTGCGGGCATGATGGCGGATGGAGGATGGGTGATTCCTTCTTTCAAGGATGTACCTTTCGAATGGGATATGGTTCGGATACCGGCGGGTCCTAAAGGACAGTTTACTACCGGCTTGGGCGGAGCATTCGTCATTAGCAAACAGACTAAGTTCCCTAGGGAATCCTATGAATTTCTTAAATTCCTGACCAGTACGGAGAGCTTGAACGAGATTGTTACCAAAACAAACGCAGGCGTACCCGGACGGATTTCTTCCCAGGAAGGGCTGTCTCCTTTATTGAAGAAATATGCGGATTTGATTGGAACGGCTACGCCTTATCAAGCGAAAAACGGCATCCTGGAGCTGCAAACGATTGTCGGCAAAGAAATGGAGCAAGTGTGGTACGGTACGAAGACCCCTCAGGCCGCAGTAAAGGCAATGGAAGAACAGGGGAATAAAGTGTTCGACGATAAGCAAAAGAAATAAGTAAAAGCAAGAATGCAAGCGCTATAGAGACTTGTTGCCCGGCGGGCAGGTGCAGCAGCCTGTCCGCCTATAACAATGGAAGAGGGAGATTATGATGAATCGCACCTGGGGACAGCTCTCGGCCTATCTGTTTATACTCCCTTCAATGATCTGTTTTATCGTTTTTGTTCTGATTCCTGCGGTGATGGGCCTTGGCTTATCCTTATTCCAATGGGATTTAATGACTCCGATCCGCTATGTAGGACTCGACAATTGGACGGATTTTCTGAATAACAAGGAGGCCATCGCGAGCATCAGAACGACGCTGTTGTTTGTCGTCATATCCATTCCGCTGACGATATCGTTCGGATTGCTTCTGGCGCTTCTGGTCAATAAGCTGCCTTTCGGGAAGCCCGTGTTCCGGTCTGTTTTTTTTATACCTTCTGTCTCTTCCATGGTGGCGATGTCGGTCATTTGGGTGAACATGTATGCCAAGGACACCGGCCTCATCAATTATGGGTTAAGCTTGATCGGCATTTCTCCCGTCGGCTGGCTCTCCGGCCCATGGACGGCGATCCTGTCCGTCATTTTGTTTTCTCTATGGCATTCGGCGGGCTACAATATGCTTATTTTTCTTGCAGGTCTGCAGGCGATTGATGAGACGTTGTATGAAGCGGCCAAGGTGGACGGTGCAGGTCCCTTCTATGTATTTCGCAAGGTGACGCTGCCGCTGCTTTCGCCGACGATGTTTTTTATCGTGATCACCTCGGTGATCGGCAATTTGCAAACCTTTGAAGCTGTTTATATATTGACAGGCGGAGGTCCTGGTTATTCGACGACGACACTGGTTTATTTTATCGTAAATGCAGCCTTCAAAGGGTTCAATATGGGGCTTGCGGCAACGATTTCAACCGTGTTGTTCGCGTTGATCGCGATCGTTACGCTGATTCAATGGAAGTTTCAGGAAAGGTGGGTGCATTACAATTAAACGAACAAGTCCACTGCCTATGAGTCTCGTAGGCAAATATGCGCTCACTCTTGTTCTGGCTTTGTTTTTTGCCGCCCCGTTTCTATGGATGATCTCTTTGTCGTTAAAAGGGTTGGGTGAATTCTATGTATACCCTCCCAAACTGCTGCCTGCTGTTCCGCAATGGTCTAATTTTGTGGACGTATTCAAGCAGCTTTCACTACTGCGTTATCTGGGGAACAGCCTTTTCGTATCTACGACGACTACAGTATTGCAGCTGGTGCTGGCTTCCTCCGCGGCCTTTGCTTTTGCCGTGCTTTCGTTCAGAGGAAAGGCGTTTCTGTTCGCCTTGTTTATATCCAGCATGATGGTACCGGGCGCCGTTGTTCTGATTCCGCTGTTTATCATCACGCAAAAGCTGGGGATGATCGACTCGTACCTCGGGCTGATTTTGCCGATGCTATTTTCGGGATATGGCATTTTTATGATCCGCCAGTTTTTTCTCGGCTTGCCCCGTGATTTCTATGAAGCGGCGCGGCTGGATGGCTGCAGCAATCTAGGCGTGTTTGCAAGAATTTATTTGCCGCTGTCGGTGCCTGCGCTGGCCACGCTGGGAACGCTCGCCTTTATCTCCTTCTACAATTCGCTGCTTTGGCCGCTGATTGTAATCAATCGCGAGGAGCTTAAGACCATTCCGATCGGCATCGCCGGATTAGTCGGTCAATATGGCTTTATTACGCCCCATCTCGTTATGGCCGGAGCCGCTGTCATGGTGGTGCCCGCACTTCTCGTTTTTCTGTTTTTCCAGCGGTATTTAATTAACGGCTTTGTGATGTCAGGGATTAAGGGCTGAGGAGGTAGAGGGAATCTATGAACTTTGAAAAATGGCTGTGGGTAGAATTGATTGGCTTCGACAATGAACAGGACAATTACGGAGTCCCCGCTTATTTGGACAATTTAGGTTTTGTGCCTAAAGCGCTTTCGCTGCTGTTCTATTCACCTGACTTTGTTCATCTCCATGACCGGAATGAAAAAGAGCGCGTATTTTCACCGGAAATATGCTCGTATACAGCCAGGCCATATGGAAGGGACAGGGACAGACAGGAGTGGACCAGCACTCAGCTCCGTGGGCTTCTAAGCGAATTGCAGCAACATGGCGTTGAGGTATATTGCAGCTTTTTTGATTTGTTCATCTATAAGTTGGACGGAAAGCAATATAGCAGTGAATGGTGCAGCCGGCATCCTGAATTGCATGTCGTTACGAAGTCGGTCAAACGCACGGAGATGTTGAATCCGCTCGGCAGGCTTGCAGACGGAACTTATTATGAAGATTTCTTTGTTCAGCAGTTAACTGCCGTCATGGAGGATTACGGCTTCGATGGCTATCATGGGGCAGATGGCTATACGAGCCCGAGAATCAGTCTGGCGGAAGCCGACTACTCGGATGATATGGTCGGTCAGTTTACGGCGTCCGGCCGGGCGGAGCTTCCTTCCGAGCTGAGCGGCAACTGCGAAGGAAATGCGGAGCGAGTGCGCGCAAGAGCGGACTGGATATGGGCGAACAGGCGCTTGGAATGGATTGATTTTTATGCGGAGCGCTGGGAAACGTTTTGGCGCAAAATAGCGGCAAGGCTGCATCCGCTGAAGAAGAAGTTTGTGCTGAATTCAACGTGGACGAGGGATCCTTTCGAAGCGATGTACCGGTATGGCGTAGATTACAAGCGTCTGGCCGATACAGGAATTGATGGCTTTGTTGTTGAAGCGGGAGCCGCATCTCTGACGCTCGGAGCAGGCGGAATGGAGTACGAGCCTTGCGATGAGTTTAAGGCGACATTGATGCTGATCAAGAGCTACGTGCCGGATACGAAGCTGATTTGTCTCAATACGATTCAGGATACGACCGAGCGCTGGGATGCCTTGCGTCATGCCCCGGCAGTTCTGGAAAGAGACATCCTTACATTGCCGAACGTATACCGTTATGACCGTCAAGGAAAGCTCGAACGCTGTTCCTCGGGATGGATGGGCTGTCTGGCGGACGGCATGGACCGGCAGGAGTGGAAATGGGTCAACGACCGCTGGGAGCTTGGCTTCGATGAGCAGCCTGGACGACTGATTGGCGCCACCTTCCTTTGGTCGGATCCAATGCTTGCTGCGGAGCTTCGCAATTATATGGAAACGAGAGAATACTCCAGCCACAAATGGCTGCATACGCTCATCTCTCTCGGAGCCCCTGTGTATGCCGCGGCCAATATCGAGAATTTGGAGATGCTGACCGGTCCGGTTTTCGTAACGAATGCGCATCTGTGGCCGGAGGATGAGCTGCAAAGCGTGCTGGCCTATTCTGCGGGGCCGGTCATTTTGCTTGGTAGAATGACGGATCGCGCTGCCAGTCTGGGACTGTCTTCTGTTGGAGATGAGTTGAATGGGGCTAAGCATAAGGATGATTATTTTATGATCATCTATCCGGATGGAGGCTCGTCGGAGTCGCGGGTTTTGTGGATGGAAGTGGGCAGGGATAACACGGGAAACCGCTCGAGCCTGGATCAAGATGATTTGGACCTGGATGCGATTTCCTGGGTACAGGGGCTTCATTTCTCCGCTGTAGCGGATACATTCCTGCAGCTGTGTGCCTCGTGGATCGGAAATTGCGCGGGAGCGCCAATCGTGCTGGAGCAGAACGCTAAAATAAGCGTTAACGCGATGGAAATCGATAAGCACCGCTGGCGCTTGCTTATTGCGAACGGAAATTTGGACTATAAGTCTCCTGGAATCGATGTCGGGCGGAGCATCTCGAACATCCGGGTTTGTACGGATTTTCCCGGTACGCCCGTTAGTCCGAGAAGGAGCAGCTTCCATGTAACAGTACCGGGGAGAGGGACTGTTATTCTTGAGCTTGAATTCGATCAGCAATAGACGAATAGAAACATAGAACAGTCAAATAGGAGCGAATGTTATGCTGAATATTGAGAAAGCGCTCGTCATTTGCGCCCATCCTGATGACGAGGTGCTTGGGCTAGGCGGCACGATCAAAAAGATGACGAACGCGGGCGTAGAAGTAAACGTGCTGATGTTCGCCAATGGCAATGAGGGTTATACCGATTTGAAGGATAAAGAGCACATTGTAGAAATAAGACGCAAGGAGCGGGAGGCTGTAAAGGATATTCTCGGTATTCATACCTACGAGGCTTATGACTACGGAGATTATGCGATTCCGGCCAATGAAACGACCTATAAAATGTGCCTGCAGGCAATCCGCAAATACAAGCCGGATATCGTCTTCACCCATTACTGGCGGGAATATAACACGCATAAAGCGGTAGCCTCCATCGTCAGCGACGCTTTCTGGCAGGCAGGCTGGAACGCTTCGCTTGACCTGGGAGAGCCGTGGAAGGCGAAGTCGCTTTATTATTTCGAGGTCATAGAGCTGTTGGCACACGTTTCCCATATCGTAGACATCGAAGCTACGTTCGAGGCCAAGATGGAGGCCATGAGAGCATACGCTTCCCAGTGCACCGTCGTGTCCGGCGCGCTTCAGCAAATTGAGGGCAAAGCACTGATGCGGGGAGCGCAGGCGGGAGTCAAATACGGGGAAGCGTTTCTGAAAAGCATAGATAAGCCGGAGGTTGTTCGTTAATAGGCTTAAACATGGCAGCATGAACCAGGAGGGGTACCAACATGATTAAAATCCAAACAGCGGAATTTAAACAAAGAATAGAGAAGCTGAGAAATCGGATGAGACAAGAGCAGCTCGATATCTGCATCGTTTACGGAGATGAATACAGACGGGAAAATTTGCGGTATGTCAGCAACTTCTGGGCTCTGTTTGAGCGCGGCGCGCTCATTGTTCCGCTTGAAGATGAGCCTATCCTGCTGGCAGCTCCGGAAGGGGAGATGATTTGCCGGGAAACGAGCGCTTGGGACGATATCCGGGTGATTCCCGATTTTGCCTGCGTGACGGTTCCGGAGGAAATTGAATACCCGAATGCAGCGTATACAAGCTTCCAAAGCGTATTCGAACAATTACGCCGGACAGCGCCGCTGAAGAAAGCCGGCATTATAGGCATGGATGCAATGTCGCATCAGGTCTTTACGGCGATCGCGGACAATTTGCAGGGATGCGAAATCGTTGACGGCAATTATTTGCTGACGGAAGCGCGTCTAATGAAGTCGGCGGACGAAAGGGCGTGTCTGAAGGAAGCGGCACGGATTGCCGATGCCGGCTACAAAGCGCTGCTGCTGGCTGCCAAGGTAGGCGCAACGGAGCTGCAATTGGCGGCGGCTGCACATGAGGCGGCCTTTCGCGAGGGGGCTGAGGCCATTCCTTTTTGCCTTGTATCCAGCGGCGAGCGCGTGAATACCATTATTGGCCGGGCAACAGCGAAAAGAATTGCGGATGGCGATATGGTGATGGCCGCGCTGGCCGTCCAATATGAAGGCTATATTGCCACGATCAATTTTCCTTTTGTCGTGGGTAGCATGGGGGAGCGGCAGAAGCAATTTATCGGGCTGTTGATCGGGGCTAACGAAGCCGCGAAGGCAAAGCTGGTTCCAGGCGGCAAGCAGTCGGAGCTGGTGAAGGCTGTTAAGGATTATTTTCGCGCAAGCGGTGTGAGCCAGTACGATCTGTATCCTCCTCTGCATGGCTGCGGAGTGGCTGAAGCGGAATCGCCGTACCCGAACGAGGCGTCCACGGAGGTGTTCCAACCAGGCATGACCGTCAATACGGACATCAGCTTGTTCGGCCATCCCGACGGCTCCAACCGGATTGAAGAATCGTTCGTCATCACGGAGACGGGTTATGCTTCCTTATCCATTCTTGTTCCGCAATTATGCGAGCAATGGAAGGAAAGCGGCACCATCGAGCCATCCAGCATCTCCCTCTAGCCCTTCTATTGACAAGGTTTTGATGGCGGGTAGACTGAAGGTAAGATTGCCGAGCAGAGAGGGGGCTGTTATGAGACTTCGCATAGGACCGGGCAGAATCAGACTGTCATCCAAAAGTCTGATGACGCAAATGGTCGTCTATTTTTCATTAACAGTGCTGACCCCTCTCATCATTGTGATTATGATTAGCTACTCGGCCTTCATTGCGAATATTGAAGACAAGACCAAGCAGCTTATTCAATATGATACGAATCATGCGGTCGAGTCGATGGAATCTTATTATACCGATTTCACAAGGCTCACTGTTAATCTTGTCAAGGACGAGGTGTTATGGTCGCTGCTGGAGAAGGGACGGAAGCTAGGTCCGGACAAGCTCTATGAACAAAGCGAAAATGTCGGTAAAATTAGAGAGCTGCTCAGCGGCTATAAATACAGTCAGGATTATTTGGAGTCCATCGCATTGCTGTCCAAGTCCGGAGAAGCCTACAACTCCACGTCGGTTAATGATTTAGGCCTTCTTATTGATATGGAGAAGTTACATCAATCTCCGGGATTTCAGGATTTCGAGGAGCGCGGCTTGCTTAGGGGCAGTTACCCGTTTGACGAGCAGCAATGGATTCACTTGAGCCGGATTAATGACCCCGTTCGGTTTACGGAACATTTTGGGACGCTTGTTTACAAGATTGATAGGAGAATGTTCGAGGGGGTTTTTGGAGAAAATCCCCAGTTAGGATCCTCTGTGTATGTGTTTAATCAGAGCCGTCAACTGTTGTATCAGCAGGGAAATGCGCTTGATCTTCAAAGTCTGTTGCATATAAAGGAAACTGGGACGACCGATTTGACTAAGGATAACAAGAAGTATGTGGTTGTAAGTCAAAGCTCCAACGTGACGGATTGGCTCGTATTTGAGGTCGTTCCTTATGAGCTGATGGTGAAGGAAGCAAGAGACTTGCGGAATAAATCGATTTGGCTTGTTTTGATTACTTATGGTTGCGCGCTGGTGATTACATTGATTTTGAGCCGTCAGGTCATATTGCCGCTCAAAAAAATGATGGTCGCGATGCGTCACTTGGGAGCTGGAGCGACCTTAGTAGAAATGGAAGTAAAGGGACCTTCGGAAGTGAAAGAGATTACAGAGCGGTTCAATATGCTGAATCATCAAATTCGCAGCTTGATCGCTGATATTATAGAGGAACAAAAGAAAGCGAAGGAAGCCGATCTGGCTGCGCTGCAGGCGCAGATTAATCCGCATTTTCTGTATAATACACTGAATTTGACGGTGTTTCTTGCCAGAAAAAATAAAACGCGCGAGATTGAAACGTTAACGAATTCGCTCATCGAGCTGCTGCAGGATTCATTGAAGTCCAAACGGTTGGTGGCTACGCTAGCCAGCGAGTTAAGATTGATCGAGCATTACGTGAGGCTGCATCAGTTCCGTACGGAGCACGGAATCCAGTTGAATATTGAAGCGGATCCCGATTTGCTTGGTGTTTTTATGCCCAAATTTTCACTGCAGCCTCTGGTGGAAAATGCGATTTTCCACGGAATCTACCCCAAAGAGGGCCCGGGTGGCATTCATATTAAGGTGGAGCGGGTGATGGATACTTGCCAAATTCGGGTGATCGATGATGGGGTGGGCATTCATGACAAGCCGGACGCGGGCTTGCGGCGTTCAGTCGGTCTGGATAATGTGAGGCAGCGTATTGCCCATTATTTCGCGGATGGACAGTCCGATGTGCAAATGTTTAGCAAGCCGGGCATTGGAACCGTTGTTGTGATTATGTTTTCGCTAGCTAACCATGATAGGTTGGGTGATAGCAGATGAAATCCGTGCTTATAGTCGATGATGAAGCTTTTGTGCGGGCGGGGCTGAAAGAAAGCATCGATTGGCCGAAATTCGGCTATGATCATATCTACGAGGCTGACAATGGGCTGAAGGGACTGCAAGAGTATAAACGTCTCCGGACCGATTTGATTATGACGGATATTCGCATGCCCATCATGGATGGGATTGATTTCTGTACAGAAATACTGAAGCTGAACCGCAATGCGAAAATTATTGTAATTAGCTCTTTTATGGATTTTGAGTATGTTCGCCAAGCTTTTAAGCTGGGCGTCATGGATTATTTGCTGAAGCATCAGATGACGGAGCAGCAGCTAGCTCCCATCCTGCTCCGGCTGGAGGAGGAGGAGGAGCAGGAACGGGACGGTTCGTTCAGCAAGCTGGGCAAGCAGGCGTATTTGCGCCACTGGCTGGCTGGAACGTTGCATGTCGGTGCGAATTCCCATGATCCGCATGGCTCTCACGCCAGTCCCAATACCGGCTTCAGGCCCTATAGCTTCAGCGCCGAAGATCATTTGCAAATGATTGCCATTCAGATTGATGATTACAAATGGATCAAGAAAAATTCCTCCTTGTGGGCCAATCCTGCCGAGAGGGAGGCACGGGCCGCGACGGTTGCAGAAGAAGTTTTAGCCTCTTATCAATCAGATATAACCGAATGGCATGAAGGCTCTTTGTTCGCGATTATTTCTTTTGGTTCGAGGCTAAGCCGTTCGGAGGCTTATGCAAATGCCGCCCAGATTACCCAGAAGCTGCAGCGGGAATTACAGAGAGAGCTGGGGATTGCAGTCTCAGGCTTGTACTATCCGCTGCCTGTAACTGCCGCCGAGCTTCCCGAATGCTACTGTAGGATCAATGCCGAACTGGGTCGTTTTCATCGCAGAGGGTATATCGGTCCGTATGAAACGGAGCGGAGGCAAAAGTCAGATGGCAATTCGCAGCGGGTTGACCTCGGAGAATGGAAAAACAAGCTGCTTCAAGGGCAGCTTGCCTGGTTGATGAATGAACTGGATATACTGTGGCTGCATAAAGGACCCGGCATGAATGAAAGTGAAATCCGCATGTGTTTTAGAGAAATCATAAATACCTTTTATAATGAATTCCAGGTTGGCTCGCTGCTGGCTTCCAGTGAAGGCTTGATGGATCTGTCAGTAGAGCATTTCACCACCTTTGAAGGCTTATATGAATGGTCGGTCCTATGCGTGGAGCATCTGAGGCGCTTATCCGCTGGAGCTG
Organism: Cohnella soli; assembly: GCF_042655525.1. Taxonomy (NCBI): domain Bacteria; kingdom Bacillati; phylum Bacillota; class Bacilli; order Caryophanales; family Paenibacillaceae; genus Cohnella; species Cohnella soli. The sequence goes on along the minus strand of NZ_JBHSMI010000067.1, from coordinate 422,875 downwards.
TAAAAAAAGCCAGCAGCAAAATCCGTTCTTTTCAACTGTACATCGAGGCGCATTTACATGAAGACCTTTCCCTAGATGCCATGGCCGAAAAAATGCATTTCAATAAGATATATTTATCCGAGCTGTTCAAGCAAGCGGTTGGAATGACTTATACCCAGTATGTAACTGAGGCACGAATGGCTCATGCGCGGCGGCTGTTAACGCAATCCGCGCTGTCGATTCAGGAGATCAGCGAGCAAGTGGGCTTCAATGACGCTGCCTACTTTATTAAGACCTTCCGTAAATATACGGGACAGTCGCCTTTGAAATTCCGCAAGCAATCTGCGGAAGCATAGGCGGCTGTCTTTTTGTTCTACCGCTATTTCTCGCCGAACTGGCTGAGGAACGGCTTCGGAATGTCCGTCTCGAAGCGCATCGGCTTGCCTGTAACGGGATGTTCGAATCCGAGTACGCGGGCGTGGAGGCCGAGTCGGGAAAACGGCTTTGTTTTCGCGCCATACTTCTTGTCGCTGGCGATCGGGTGGCCGATGTCTTGCATGTGGACCCGGATTTGATTTTTACGCCCGGTCTCAAGCTCTACTTCAAGCAACGAATAATTGCGCGAAGCGCGCAGCACTTTGTAGCGGGTAATGGCGTGCTGGCCGTCATTCTTCGTGAAGCTGGAATACATTTTCAGCGTCGATGTTTCTTTCAGCCACGATTCGATCGTGCCGGTCGATTGCTTGACCAAGCCTTCGACAAGGGCGACGTAGGTGCGTTCCGTAACGACGTCCTTCCAATTGTCCTGCATTTTCTGCTGAATGCTCTCGCTCTTCGCGAACATCATTAGGCCGGATGTTTCCCGATCGAGACGGTGCAGGATGAAAATGCGCGCGTTCGGATTAGCGATCCGAACGTGTGCGGTGAGCTGCCGGTAGGCGGTCAGCTCCTTCTCGCGATCGGTGGCGATCGACAACAAACCCGCGTCTTTGTTCACGACGATGATCGCGTCGTCTTCGTAGACGATTCGCAAGCCGACGAGAGGCGGGGCGACGGTTGTGCGGTCTTTGCGCACTTCGACCACTTGTCCCGGCTTCAAAGAATAGTTGTAAAGTTTCTCGACTTTGCCGTCGACGGATACTTGGCCGTGCGCGAGCAGCGATTTGATGGAATTACGCCCTTGGGGGGCGAGCTTGTCCAGCAGGAAGGCAAGCAGCTCTCCCGATTCCGTTACTTGCAGCGTTTTGGGAGGCGCACCGGCACCTCCCCGGTTTAAAGCCCCGCCGTGAGGGCGGGGCGATGATGGGCGTTTACCTTGTCTCATTGGCAATCGATCGTTCCTTTCGTACGCAACAGCTGTGCGCTTCAACATAGGCCCATTATACCTTATTTCTGCGGAATAGCAGAACTTCGCATTCTTTAGCAATTTACTTCGGCAAGCTGTTGACACTTATCTGTGTCTAAGTGTATAGTGTGTATATGGATATACACACATGAACACTCGTGAAGGAGGAGCCGCATTGAGCGAGAAGCAAGCCATCAGAGCCATAAGCTGGAGTCTGTGGCGCCGGGAACGGATGGGTATGCTGTTTACATTCGTTTTCGCGCTATACACCGGGGGAATCATCAGTCTAAGCTTGAATGAGACGCTCGGAGGAGGAGCGGATGCGGCCGCAGGGAACGGACTGACCGACTGGCTGTACGTGACGATGTTCCCGATTTTCGGCACGGTGATGAACAAGTCCTCGTTCGGCATGTGGCGCGATGATAATTTCTCGAAGCGATTGGCTTACTGGCGCACGATGCCGATTCCTCTCGAAGCGATCGTGAAGGCGAGATTTTTGCAGATGCTATACGTTCTGCCGAGCATCGGCGCAGCGTTCGTTCTGATGCAATATGTCATTTCGGATAAGTTCAGAGAAGTTTTATCTCCGGTGCAATTGGTGGAGTTCTGGCTCGTATGGATCGGCTACTCGATCGCGATGAACGGTTTGATCATCTTATGCGAGTTTTGCTACAGCGGCAAACGATATACGATCTATTACTTTGCGGGGATGGCGGCGTTGGCGGGAATATGCGCTGCGGCTGCCTGGAGAGATAAACACTTCGTCATTGGAATGATGAACGGGATTGCCGGCGGTTACGGTTGGGCTTACTTGCTCGGCGCCGCAGCGCTGGCGATCATCGGGGCCTGGTTAGGGTACAGGGCGACAGTCGCCAAAATTCGCAAACGTTCGCTGACCTTCTGATGAGGGGACGAGCATACAGATAGGGGGTGAGCTTGTGTGGCTGCCGATAAGGATTGACGAACAACGCCCGGAACCGCTGTATCACCAGATCGAAGTGCAGCTTCGCGGGCTCATCCTTGGCGGTCAGCTTAAGGAAGGCACATTGCTGCCGTCGATTCGCGAGCTGGCGGTTGGGCTGAAGTGCAGTGCCATTACCGTACGCCGGGTATATCAGGACTTGGAAAATGAAGGTTTGATCCGTACGCGGCAAGGGACGGGAACGTTCGTCGCGAGAGTGATGCCGATCGCTCTGGATGAACACAAGCTGGAGAAGGCGGCGGAGCATTTGGAGAAAGCGGTGGATGCTGGTCTTCAATTGCAATGCACGCTGGAAGAGCTTGAGGAATTGTTCCGTGCGACGATCGACAAAAAGCGGAGCGAAAGGGGCGGGGAAACATGACGAGAACGACGACTGCCTGGCGCGAGACGGATGCGATGACGGCAAATTCAGAGGATGCGGCGATTTCCTGGCGGGGAGTGAAGCTTCGGCACGAGCGATTCACGTTCGGACCGATCGATTGCGACATCCCGAAAGGGATGGTGACCGCGGTTGTTGGACCGAACGGATCCGGCAAGAGTACGTTATTCCGTTCCCTTCTCGGTCTGGAGCCGATTCGCGAAGGAGAAACCGAAGTGCTCGGCACGAAGCTCAGCGGAGGCCGGGACGATGCGTACAAAGGGAAGATCGGTTTTTTGGCGGAAAATCCCCATCAGTACGAGAACGGGCTGACCGCCGACGAGAAAGCGGAATTCGCATCGTTGGTGTATGCGAGTTGGGATTGGGACAGATATCGCAAGTTGATGCGGCATTTCGACGTGGACGGCGGCGTCAAATTGTCTAAGCTGTCCAAAGGAATGCGGCGCAAGGCGGAGCTGTCCGTCGCGATGGCGCACGATCCGGAGCTTCTGCTGCTCGACGAGCCTTCGTCGGGACTCGATCCGTTCGCCTGGCGGACAATGTTGGAACAGCTTCAGCGTTATATGGAACCGGGCGACCGGACGATATTGATCGCGACCCATATTATCGCCGAAGTTCAGCGGCTCGCCGATTATATTTTGTTCCTGAACCGGGGCAAAGTGCTCGGGCTGTACGAGAAGGACCGCTTGCTCGACGAATGGCGCACGATTGTCTTGCAAGCGTCGACGAATGCGGCGCAAGCCGACGCCAGGACATTACAGGCGGCCCCAGGGCTACAAAGCTTCACGGAAGCGGGATCAGGTATCTATCGCTTGGAAGTCGACGATTCCGAACAAGCCGAATCGTATTGCCGAGCCAACGGTTTTCAGGTGCTCGGCGTCCAGCGGATGGAACTGGAAGATATATTAAGCTGTTTAATTCGGAAGGAGGAAGCAAAACGATGAATGCATTAAGCGTGAATCGAATCGTGAAAAATTATGGAGACAAAACGGCCGTAAACGGCCTCAGTTTCGAGGTGTCCCCTGGGGAAATATACGGGTTGCTGGGCGCGAACGGCGCCGGCAAGACGACAACGATGAGGATGGTGCTCGGACTTATTTTGCCGGACAGCGGCAGCATCAGCTACGCGGGCAAATCTTATTCGAAGGAACAGCTCAGCATGCTCGGCTATTTGCCAGAGGAGCGGGGGATGTATCCGAAGATCAAGGTGGCCGACCAGATCATCTACCTCGCGCAATTGCGCGGCATGTCCAAGAAGGACGCCGACCGCAACCTGAAGCGCTGGTTGGAGAAATTCCAGGTGCCTGAATATTACGGGAAAAAAGTCGAAGAGCTGTCCAAAGGCAATCAGCAGAAAATACAGTTTATCGCGTCAATTATCCATAATCCTAAAATCGTTATTATGGACGAAGCGTTCAGCGGCCTCGATCCGGTTAACGTAGAGCTGCTGAAATCAACCGTCAAAGAGCTGCGCGACGAAGGCACAAGCATTCTGTTCTCGACGCACCGCATGGAGCACGTGGAAGAACTGTGCCGGAACATTACGATTATGCACAAGTCCAATCCGGTGCTGCAAGGCTCGATCAAGGACATCAAGAAACGGTTTCCGCAGGAGCGGGTAGTCGTGTCGACCGAAGGGGAAATCGGCGGTTTGGCGAACATCGAAGGCGTCACGAACGTCATTCGTCATGAGCACGGCGGCTACGAGTTGAAAGTGAAAGACCCGGGAGCGGGCCAACGGATTTTGCAGCATGCTTTATCGCAAGGACCGGTTACGAGATTCGAGATTTTGGAACCGACGCTGAACGAAATCTTTATTAAGACGGTAGGTGAGAGCCATGAATAACAGCTTGTGGACGGTACTCGGATTTACGGTCCGTAATAAAATTCGCAGCAAAGCATTCATTATCATGACGGTTGTGCTTGCCGTATTGCTCGTCGTCGTGGGCAATCTTCCCGTTCTGATCGACAAGCTTGGCGGCGGAGACAAGGCAACGAAAGTCGGATACTTGGCGAGCGAAGAGCCGCAGATTATGGAAGGTTTGAAGTCGTACTACGCGAAATTGCCGGAGCAGTCTATCGAACTCATAGCGATCACGGGTACGGAGCAACAATTGAAAGATGCGCTCGAGAACGGGGATATTAGCGGTTACTTATCATTCGCCGACAATCCGCCCGAACGACCGCAAGGTTATTTTCCCAAAGCATCGTACAACGCGAAGAGCGCATTCTCCGGTGGAACTTCTTCCTCGCTCACCGGCGCCCTTCAGAAGGTGAAGACAGATGCGATCATCAAAGACGCCGGCCTGACGGAGGAACAGAAGCAGCAGTTGTATGCTCCGGTTCAGCTCGATACGAAGAAGGTCAGCTTTACGAATGAGAAAGGCAAGACGGAAGAAGAGCAAGGTATGGCGATCGGCCTGACCTACGCGATGATTATCCTTCTATTCATGGCTGTCATGATCAGCGGTCAATTAATCGCAACGGAGATCACAGCGGAGAAAAGCTCCCGGGTCATGGAAATCATCGTTACGAGCGTCTCTCCCCTGAAGCAGATGTGGGGTAAAATTCTCGGCACGTTTATCGTTGCGATGATTCAACTCATCATCCTGATCGGCGCGCTTGTCCTCAACCTGATGAGCCCGCAGAACAAGGACTCGCTCGACAAGCTCGGCATCGATCTGAGCGCGATTGACGCGACGCTGGTTATCTATGCGATCGGTTTCTACTTGGCAGGTTTCTTCCTGTACTCGACGCTGTTCGCTTCCGTCGGCTCGATCGTCAGCCGCACCGAGGATCTCGGTCAAGCGATATTGCCGATCACGATGCTCACGCTCGTTGGCTTCTACGTCGCGATGTTTGGTCTGACGCATCCGGATCATATTCTGATCAAAGTGTGCCAGTACATCCCGTTCTTCTCGCCGTTCCTCATGTTCTTGCGCATCGGCTTGTCGGAACCGGCCTGGTGGGAAATCACACTGTCGATCGGCATTTTGTTCGCATCGATTCTGTTCATCGGCTGGCTGTCGGCCAAAATCTACCGCGTCGGCGTGCTTATGTATGGCAAGCGTCCTTCCATTAAGGAGATCGCTAAAGCGATGCGGGCTTATAAGGTGTAAGCAATACAAAATTGTCTTCGTGGTCCACGATCATTGTTGATACTCATTACGCCGATATTTGTGATATTTCAGGTCATATATTTGAGACTGAGTTCAAAACCAGTAACAGCAATGTTCCTTGCTGTTACTGGTTTTGTTATTGATAGATGATTCAAATGTTAAAACAAAGGGCGGCCTCTAGATCCATGAGATTCGAGACAAGTACGATCTTCTACACTGTTTTTACTCGTTATATTGTCAAAATCGTGCAAATGAACAAGACGAATCGGCGGCACGGCAAGGAAAATAACTCGTCGAAATAGACGATAATCATCAAGACCTGCAAAGACGCCAATTCGTTTATGCAGTACGATACAACTAAGCAAAGTTGTGATGCCTAAACGAAAAGGAAGATGGATACGATGAAGGCTCTGCAAATTACCGGGTCAGGCCAGTATGCCATTGTGGAAACCGAATTGCCCGAACTGCAGGATCATCAGGTGCTTGTGGAAATCAAAATCGTCTCGACCTGCCCCCGCTGTGATATGAACATGATGGCGGGACGAGACAGGAAAACCACAATGGACGGAATAACAGAAGGCTGGCTGCAGACGACGCAGCTGATCACGCACCGGTTTCCGGTCGAACGCGTTGCGGAATCCTGGGAGCTTATTTTGGATAAAAGCCGTCCTTGTCTCGGAGTTGTCCTAGACTGGAAAGAAGACCGCTAATCGAAGCGGAATTTCGGGCAGTGAGAAGGGAGAATTTGCGATGCCATTTAGTCGATTTCACTCAAGATTACAGGAAAAAGCCGCCGATCCCGGCGCGCGAGCGGTCACGTATGTCGCTTTCGGAGACAGCGTAACGCAGGGCTGCATGGAGCTTGGCGTAATCGAGTATGAGCGCGTGTACCATCAAATATTCAAACGGTGTGTGGAGGGCGGCTTCCCCGGAACGGTGATCAATGTGATCAATTCCGGGTTTGCGGGCGATACCGCCAACGCTTCGCGTTCCAGATGGCAGAGGGATGTACTGATGTATGAGCCGGACTTGGTGACGATCGGTTTCGGCCTGAACGATGCCCACGGAGGTCCGGATGGAGTCGAGCCTTACATAAAGGCGATTGGCGATCTTGTCGATCGTCTGCGGAACGAGACGGGAGCGGACATCTTGCTGGTCGTTCCCGGCATGATGATGAAGCGAGACAACGACCGTATTCACGAGTCGCACCGCAGCCTCGTGACGGAATTTATCCGCGTGGCGGATGCGGGGTATCTTGCTATGTACGTCGAAGCGCTTCGCTGTTATGCTCGCGAGGCGGATGTTCCGTACTTCGATTCTTACCGGATGTGGGAACAGATGGAGCAGGACGGCATCGACATCCACACCCGGTTGTCGAACGGGATCAATCATCCGGACGCCGATTTTCACGTAGAGTTAGGAAAGGCTTTGGCGAACACGATTTTTAGGTAAAGTAAACTTATAATAGCCGAAATGAATGTTTCTTTTCGGAATCAGAAAGTTCCGAGGCTTCCTTGTTATTCAGGGGAGCCTCTTTAAAGTGCTCACTCATGGCATTTGAATATCAAGAAATGGAAAATTTCCGAACCCTATGAGACAGGTGAGCAACAGAGTGTAAACGATGACAAGGGATTACCGTTGTTGCGTTCCGGGCAACGTCGATATAATTAGTGTACACTCGAGTGAACATATTGTCAGGGGGATGAAGGTGTGTCAAGCAGAATGAGAAGGAAGTCTTTTGTAATGGTCTTACTTACATTGTTGGTTTCAGCAACTGTGTTGAGTGCATGTGGAAGCGGTTCCAAAAGCAACACTGCCGCAACAGGCGAGCCGACCGGCAGCGGCAAGCCAAGCGAAGCCAGCGAAAGCCAGCAGTCGGACAATGGCCAGGCTGATCCGCTTGGGAAATACGAGTCACCCGTTCAAGTGACAATCGGAAGAACGGCCGATAACTTCAAATTCGCCCCCGGGCAAAGTATCGACAAAAACGTCGTTTACGATTTATATGAACAAAAATTAGGCATTAAGGTGATCAATGATTGGGTCGTCCCCAGTGAGCAATATGACAGCAAGGTCAATGTTGCGATTGCGTCAGGCAACATTCCGGATATGATCGAGGTGAACGGAGCTCAGCTGAAAAATTTGGTAGAGGCGGATATGATCGAGGATTTGGCCTCGGTATACGAAAAATATGCAAGCGCGGATACGAAGAACTTACTATCAGAGGATGGCGGTTACGGGATCAATGCGGGTTCCATCAACGGAAAAATGTATGGCTTACCGGTGACGACCCAAGGGTATTGGGATTCGCAAGTTTTGTGGATCCGTCAGGACTGGCTAGACCGATTGAAGCTTGAGCCACCGAAAACGATGGACGACGTCATTCGCATCGCCAAAGCGTTCACTAACGACGACCCGGACGGTGATGGCAAAAATGATACGAATGGTCTTGGGGTGAGCAAGGACTTATTAACGAATCTCTTTGGCTTTTTCAACGGTTATCATGCGTATCCTGGCAAATGGTTCAAGGATGGCAACGGGAGTGTAGTGTACGGCAGCCTAAAGCCTGAAATGAAGGAGCCGTTGGTGAAACTCGCAGACATGTACCGGAGTGGAATCATCGACAAGGAATTTGGCGTCAAGGATGGAGCGAAGCTTACGGAAGCGATGAACGCCGGGAAAATCGGCATGGTTTACGGAAACTTCGCCTATCCTATGTTTGCATTCAAGGATTCAATCGTCACGAATCCTAAAGCCGAATGGAACGGCTATCCGCTTCCGTCAGCGGACGCGAATCCTGCGAAAGCGTTCGTCGGCCCGACCGCGAGCACATTCTTTGTCGTAAAGAAAGGCTTCAAGAATCCCGAAGCACTCGTCAAGATGGCTAATCTGTGGGTTGACGGTCTTGTGCACCCGAATACGCAGAATCTTGACAAGGAAAAATCGGATGCCGACTATCAGACTTATCGATACTTTTTTGTCAGGATGTCGGCTCCATTAGCTCATATCAGCCAGCACGAACATGTGAAAGCGGCGCTGCTCGCCAATGAAAAGCCGGACAAAGCCAAGCATACGGTCGACGAATATGGTTACCTGGATGCGATCTACAAGTACAAGGCTAATCCGGAGAATACGAAAGACCCGGTGATTCTGAACGGCTGGACGTTCAACCGTACGTTCGGAACGCCCCATAGCGGTCTGGAAGTTCTGGACGAATATTTTAAGAATGATTTGACCATCTATACAGGCCTAAAAGTAGCATCTACGGAAACGATGGCTGCAAAAATGCCTACGCTGACCAAAATGGAAGAAGTCATGTTAACCAAAATCATTATCGGAGAAACCGGAATCGAGGAGTTCGACAAATTCGTGCAGGATTGGAACAAGCTCGGTGGAGAACAGATTACGAAAGAAGTAAACGAGTAACAGGAGCCGACTCAGAGAAGGCCGGTATGCGGTTTCGGCCTTCTCCGTTCTCAGTGGACACCTGATGTCGGCTTCAGGAAGGGGACACATTCCCAATGTTCGGTAAACAATTCAGAAGAAATATTCCACTTCATACTATGTTGCTACCCGCCGTAGCGCTTACGATCCTGTTCGCATACGTGCCTATGGCCGGCATTGTAATCGCCTTTCAGAAATTTATACCAAATCGCGGGTTTTTCAACTCCAGATGGGTCGGTTGGGACAACTTCGCCTATATGCTCAACATGCCTGATATTTATCAGGTCATCCTGAATACTTTATACATCGCCGTAATGAAAATTATCGCCGGGATGATCGTGCCGATCGTCGTAGCGTTGCTGTTGAACGAAATGAAAAGCAAGTCGTTGACGAGAGCGATACAAACCATTGTTTATCTTCCTCATTTTCTTTCTTGGGTGATTATGGGGGGGATTTTGATCGATCTGCTCTCAATGAAGGGCATTGTGAACCAGTTTATACAGTGGATAGGATTTCAGCCGGTTTTCTTCTTGGGCAGCAATGACTGGTTTCCATTCACGCTCGTCGCTTCGAGTACGTGGAAGGAGTTCGGTTTCTCTACGATCGTCTTTTTGGCGGCGATCACCTCGATCGATCCGACGAATTACGAAGCTGCTTATATAGACGGAGCGAATCGTTGGAAGCAGATGCTGTATGTGACGCTGCCCGGCATGACGCCGATTATCGTACTGCTGACCGTTCTCAATCTTGGCAACATATTGAATGCCGGCTTCGATCAAGTGTTCATCCTGTATAGTCCTTCTGTCTACGAATCCGGCGATATTATCGATACGATGCTCTACAGAATCGGCTTCGTCGAAGCGCAGTATGGCGTCTCTACGGCGGTAGGACTGTTCAAGTCGGTAATCAGTACCATTTTGATCGCCATTTCGTATTGGATGGCCTACCGGCTTGCCAACTACCGCATTTTTTGAACGAGGAGGAAAGTCATTGGTTGAACCGAAAACATGGAGTCACAGCGCGTATAACGCTACAATCAACTGCATAATGATCGCGCTCGCCCTCGCTTGTTTGCTTCCGTTTATACATGTGCTGGCCTTCTCGTTCAGCAGCCCGGCTGCGGCCAGCTCCGGACTTGTGACATTCTGGCCAGTCGATTGGAATACGGATGCGTACCGACTCATCATGCATGACAACAAATTCATCGCATCGTTCTGGATTTCTGTTCGAAGGGCTGTCATCGGCACGCTGATCAGTTGCCTGCTAACGGTCATCACCGCTTACCCTTTGTCGAAGGAATCGCTTCGATTCCGTTCAAGAACCGTCTACGTATGGTTTTTCGTCGTCACGATGCTGTTCGGCGGCGGGCTTGTTCCGAACTATATGGTCATACGCGCATACGGTTTACTGGATACATTCTGGGTACTTATTATTCCATCTGCCGTACAAGTATTCAATATTACAATGATGCTCCATTTCTTCCGCGGTTTGCCGAAAGAGCTGGAAGAGTCGGCTTACGTCGACGGCGCTGGTCATTGGAAAATTTTATTCATTATCTACTTGCCGCTATCGTTGCCATCGCTCGCCACAGTTGGCCTGTTCACGATAGTCGGACACTGGAACTCTTGGTTCGACGGCCTGCTGTATATGAACAAGCCGGAAAGCTATCCGTTGCAAACGTATTTGCAGACAATCGTCACGAACCCCGACATGAGCAAGATGAGTAGCCTCGAGGAAGTATTGAACGTATCTAGGGAAACGATCAAGACGGCGCAAATTTTCCTCGGAATGCTTCCTATACTCATTGTGTATCCCTTCCTTCAGCGCTACTTTGTCAAGGGGATTACGTTAGGAAGTGTGAAGGGGTAAGTTAAGCTAGATTAGGAGGAGAAAGAATGGGTGGAATCGGAGCATCGGGGATAATATTGCTGGTGTTGATCGCGCTGCTGCTGTTTGGGCCGAACAAGCTGCCCGAGCTGGGACGGGCGTTCGGACGTACGCTGCGGGAATTCAAGAAGGGCGCGAACGATTTAATGGCCGACAATAATGATCGCAATGTCCATCCGGTAGACATTACACCGCAAGAGAAAGAGCAGCCGTCATCGGAAAGGCGCCTTCCGGAGTAAGGAAATCGAGAGATTGTGCCTGCATACAAGGCGGCTGCATGCGCGGTCGCCTTAGTTCTCATATACGATTATGAATTTGGAGGCCATCATGCGGAAAAACCCGAATGCCGTCCCCGACGACGGCGGGATGTCGATATGGGATCATGTCGGGGAACTGCGCAGGCGCATTATTTATACACTAATTGTGTTTGCTGCCGGCATGGTCGGCGGGCTGTTCGGAGCACAGCCGCTGTTCGATTATTTGGTGAAAGCTGCCCCAGCTGAAAACTTGTCGCTAAACGCGTTTTTGCCGTGGGATGCGATCGGCATATACATGAAGTTTGCCGTCCTGATCTCGTTGACGTTCGCTATTCCGTTCGGTTTTTTCCAATTATGGCGCTGAATCAAGGCGTAACTAACTTACCTTGTTGTGCATTTGGAATGGATCGCCTCTCCATTGCTAACTATTAATGAGCATGGTTATGATGGTTATGGGAATGTGGAGGGGGTTAACCGATGATGGGGAAAGCGCCGATTGCCTTGCAAAACGGTATTTTTATGAAGCTTTTTGCGACTTTTTTGGCTGTTTTCTTCCCGATATATGTGATCGGTTCGTTGATGAGCAAGACCGGAGTCGACCTGCTTCGACAGCAAATTCTCGTGTTGATGGAGCAGAAATCGGCTTTTTTCGTGTCTTCGTTTGATGCGGAAATGGCTCGGATCTCCCAGCTTCAGGTCAATTTCCTGGTCGACCCCGATCTGCAGGCGATCAGCATCCGGAACGAATCGCTGCGTGTGTACGAGCAGACTAAAGCTGTCAACGACCTCAATTTCAAGCTGTCTGCGCTCGCAGCCTCGAGCCGGTATGTGAAGGAAGCGTTCGTCCTCATGCCAGGGATCGGCAAACGGCTGTCGTCGATTGACGGCTTGTCAGATATGAGCCTGGACGAATACGATGCGTTTCTCCAGAGGAACATGTCTTCGCCCGGATTACTGCACTTCGATAAACGAATATTTCTTTCGCTCGGCTATCCGAGTAAGGCGAAACCTCTTTATTTGCTGGTCATCGAGCTGTCGGCCCCCAAAATCGGCGAAGTGCTGGCAGACCAGAATACAACGGGAAACGGCATCGCATACATCGCAGGCAATCGCAAGCTTAACGGATTTCTGATCCCCGCAAGTAATGCCACTCCCGATAAGCTGGAAGCGATGAATAAGAGCCTGACGCTCGGTGGAGAACGATTTTCTATTGGTAGCAAAACGTATTTGAGCTTTAAAAAGGCTTTTGCTTTTGCTGACTTGTCCTTCGTAACGCTTGTCCAGGAAGATCAAATCCTGAAACCAGTATCGTCGTTCAAGACGTGGTTGTGGGTGTTGTCAGCGATTTCCATTATCGTTGTTCTGATCGTCTCTTATTCGTTGCTTCGCTTTATCCACCGACCGCTGCTGAAACTGGTACGGGCGTTCAAGAAGGTCGAGCTGGGGCAGTTCGAAATTCACCTGCAGCACCGGAACAAGGACGAATTCGACTATCTATACAGGCAGTTTAATCAAATGGTCGGCAAGCTGAAGGTTCTCGTGCAGGAAGTATACGAGCAGACCATTCGCAGCCAAAAGGCAGAGTTGAAGCAGCTCCAATCGCAGATCAATCCGCATTTTCTTTATAACAGCCTATACATTCTGTATCAGATGGCGCAGGATGAGGATGTCGAAGGCGTTTCCCGGCTTTCCATGTATCTGGGCGACTACTTCAAATTCATTACCCAGAACAAATCCGATTTCGTCCCGCTGAGCAATGAAATTCATCACGCTGGCGTATACTGCTCCATTCAGCAAATGAGAATCGGCAAGCGGATCACCTTCCATTTCGAAGTCAGCGGTTCTGTCGATCGGTGGGAAGTGCCGCGTCTCATCATCCAGCCTTTTCTCGAAAATGCGATCGTCCACGGGCACGAGGACACGATGAAAGGCGGCCTGGTCCATTTCCGCGTCATCTGTGAGCCGAAGTCGCTTACGATTGAAATCGAAGACAACGGCAAAGGAGTAACTCCCGACCAGATGAAGGAATGGGAAGAACGGAGACGTATGGTGGAAGCGGTCGAGGATCATCATGCAATATGGAATGTACACAGGCGACTCCAACTAAGATACGGTGCGAAAAGCGGCGTTGTGCTCAAACCGAACGCATTTGGAGGCGTTACCGTCACGATTCGAATTGAAATCGAGGAAGGGGGGACCAACCTTGAATAGCGTTCTGTTTGTGGATGACGAACCGTTAATCGTCGACAACTTGTTTCATTTTCTTGCTGGAATAGAAGAGATGGATCTCCTCTTGTGGAAAGCCTATTCCGCTTTGGAAGCTATCGATATTATGCAGAACAATCGGATCGACATTCTGTTCACGGACGTTCGTATGCCAGGGATGTCCGGCCTGGAGCTGATTGGACATGTAAGAAAACATTGGCCTCGCTGCAAAGTGGTCTTCTTGTCCGGGTATTCCGATTACGAATATTTGCAAACCGCACTTCGCCATGACGCTTTTGATTATTTATTAAAGCCGGTCGACAACTTGACGATTGTGGACGTTTTGAGGCGTGTCATCTCGGAATTCGAATCGGAGATCCAAACGCTAGATGTCATCACCCGCGCTGAACAGCAGTTGCGTAGAGCGCTAAATTTGCTCCAGAACGAGTTCCTCGACGGATTGCTAAAAGGGGGGCCACTTCCGACTGCTGATATTCGCATTCAGGTTCGCGATCTGGAGATTCCGTTGGATCCTAACCACAGTGTCATATTATTAATTGGAAGGGTCGATCGCTGGCCTACGCATCAACATAAGCGGGACAAGTTACTGCTGCAATATGCGATCGGGAATATCGTCGAAGAATACGTCAACGACAAATGCCGGTTTGTATCGCATTCGGATGAACGCTATGTGGTTTGGCTGTTTCAGACCCATTATGAATCGGCGGGTCAAGGCGAAGAAGTCAGGGATATGGCTAAATTCCAGTGGTATTTGAACGAGCTCCTGGAGAAAATTCAGCAAACGATTCGGCAATATTTGCATCTTCCCGTCTCGTTCGTCCTCTCCAAACCGGATGTAAGCTGGCAGCAAATCCCTCACACTTACGGGATAATGTGCGAATTGATGCAAAGGGGCATCGGTCTGGACGAGCAAATCATCATGATCGAGCAAGCAGACGATATGTTGGCACAATTTCCCGAGAAGGAGCTCGCTCCGCAGGATGTACAACGGCATATGAGTCGATTGGCAAATTTGCTTGAAACCGACGATAAGGCAACTTTCCAGGACGAGCTGATGCGTTTTTTTCGCTCCATGCAGCAATCGGTGTTTCTCGATTATGCGTTCCAACTGGAAATATATTCCCGTATTTCGACGATGTTCCTATCATTCATGAACGGAAGGAAAATGACAGCCGCCCTTGGAGGTCAAATCGATCTTGACGATTTGACCCATTACCGCAAGCATGTCAATTGGTCTGCGCTGGAGGAATATTTTTTGAATTTGTCCACTTTGATCTTCTCCTATGCGGACACAGAACGCAAAGACCAGAAGAAGGAGATCGTTTATAAAGTCGACGCGTACATCGTTAATTCGTTGAACCGGAACATATCGCTCACCGAGCTGGCCAAGCAGGTTCACTTGAGCCCTTATTATTTATCGCGGCTTTACCATATGGAGAAAGGGGTATCCTTGTTCGAAAGCATCAAGGAACTTAAGCTATCGCGCGCCAAGGAATTGCTGTTGCGGGAAGGATATAAGGTGCAGGATGTCGCGATTGAGCTCGGTTTCGACAACGTTCCTTATTTCACCAGGTTTTTCAAAAAACATATAGGTATCACGCCAATGGATTATAAACAAAGCAACAAAGTATAACCAATCGCAACAGATTGCCGTAGTTGGCGTTTTGCCGCATACCTACAATAAGAGTAGGCTTAGAGTTTGGATCATATGATCCAAACTCTTTTCTTTTCCACTAGGTCAAGAAAGGGGGATTGCAAGGTGAAGATTCATTACCCGCTCCAGGCGGAAGTCGTTCTCGATCCGGAACGCGGTGAATGGCTATCGACTATGAAACGTGCCGGCGTGGACAAGATTTGGCTGCACGGCTATTTCTATGGTCATATGGCTTCCTCCTTGGCGCAATTGTGCATGGCAAAGGAAGTGCTGGAGCGGTTTGACTTTGAAGTTGGCGTGATCAATGTGCCGCTTGGACACCCGGGCAACGCGCTTAATCCGGATGACCCCGATTTGGAGCTTGCGCTTCCTCCTTCTTGGAGGTGCCGGATCGATCGGCACGGAGATCCGGTCTACTACTGCGCAGACATTGAAGACAGGATGGTCGCGGACAGCGTGGCGGCGGTAACCGCGATTAGAGACGCAGGGTTTGCGGATATTTTTATGGATGACGACATGCGGCAGGGGAACTGGGACAGAGAGATCCAAGGTTGTTTCTGCGAGTCGTGCGTAGAGGCGTTCAATCGGACATGGCAACGGAACGAAACCCGGGAAAGCCTGAGCGGGCGGATTGAGAACCGGGAAATTTCGGAAGTGTTGCGGGAGTGGATGTCCTTTCAAAGCAACAAAGTGACAAGTTTGATGACAGCAATGGCTGTTCCCGGTGTGCGGCTCGGGTTCATGACAATGCCGGACGGCGACGAACGGCACGGCATCGATATCACTGCGATCCAGTCGAACCTTCCGGACTGCATGTTCCGGGTCGGTGAGCACTTGTATAACGACCGCGACTTTGGCACAGCAAGCTCTAAGGCGTTGGAACTGAACAGCATCCTCAAGCATTTGAACCGGGTGGGCCGGGAGAATAGCTATAGCGAGACGACCTGTTTCCCTTACCGTGCTCTGAGCGCAGCCAACCTTGTATACAAGGCCAAACTGGCCATATCCGCAGGCATACCCAATCTGATGCTCATGAGCGGAACGTATGTGTACGAGGACGATTATTGGCAAGCATGGGGCGATCATGTACGGGAGTTGCGCGAAATGGAGGAAGCGTTGTCCCTGTATGAACGCGTCTATCCGGTACATGTGGCTTACGGTACGCATGGCCTTTATCAAGAGCCGCTGCATTCGACAACGCTGCCAACCTTGTCGGGACTTCCTGTGAAACCGGTTCGAGGATGCGAGAAGGATGCGGGCGGCGAGGTGCTGCTTGTCTTCGGCGATTATACGCTTGATGAAGATTGGGAACAGGTGTTGCCGGTCTATAAACGTGTGATTTTAGATGCTCGAGCTTTCGCCGCAAATTCGGATAAAGTGAGCCATCAGAAGTACTCGAATATTCAGGTGTGGGATCATTCCGTTGGAACCGGGGATGCAGGTGCGGAAATTCGCGATCTGCGTGCGTTGCTTGCTCTAACTGAATGGAATTTTCCGATGTTGACAGAAGGGACGAATATTGCTTTGTTCTGGTTGCCGGCTTGCAGCGGTGTGATTCTGCTGAATTTGGAGGAGACGAGCGGTTTCTGCCGGTTGGCTTATCGAGGGCGCAAGCATGAGGTGACCTTGCCGCCGATGTCATGCAAGTGGATTCCACTGCTGGAAACATGAGGAGCGTATCATTGTATCGATGACGGCAGATGAATCCCCAAAATTCTATGAGGAGGAATAAGCATGTCCGATCAACAACAATCCAAAGATTCGAGTACGAAACCAGTTAGCCGCAAGAAGTTTTTGGTTTCCATGGGGATGACGGGAGCAGCCTTGGCGGCAGGCAGCCTGCTAAGTCCAACGTCATTGCTTCCCCGTGCGAAAGCGGCATCCGGAGCTGGAAATGTAGAGGTCGTCACGTCGATTTCAGCACTAAAGGCATTATCGAAGACAACCTATTTTTTTGCTTTCGTGACTGGTTATTATGCTTCCGGAGATGGTGGCGGCGGCAACTATTATTTTGACTCGACTGATACAACGAGTGCAGATAATGGCGGTACCGTGATCGTCGCTTCGGATGGAGGACGCTGGAAACTCGCTGCTACCGACAAGATCAGTTTGAGGCAGTTTGGCGCAAAGGGCAACGGGATTTCAGATGATACCGCAGCAACGCAGGCAGCCATGACATGGTGTGCCGATAATAATCATGCGCTGTACGTCCCATCCGGCACTTATATAATCACATCCCCGGTTACGACCTCAGTGGCGATCACGGTGGTTGGCGAGGCGCAGAGCCCATCCGCAACGCCGTCCTATCCGCAAGGTGTGCCGGCTGTTACATTCCTCTCCACGGTAGCTGCTGACTATTGCTTCAAATTCGGGAACAGCTACCAACGCGGCGGTCAACTTCGTAATTTTCGCATCTACGGAGCTGGTATTAATGGTTCCGGAATGCTTCTCAAAAATCAGGGTTGGGATGGCCTGATCGATTCCGTTGTCGTTGAAGGCTTTCAACAATATGGCGTGACCGGAGACTATATCCAGGACATGCATATCCGTGCTCTCGGCATCATCGACTGCGGAACGGAAAACGTATACCCCTCGCTCAATCTCGTGAATAACTGCAACTCGGTCCATTTCGATCGACTTCATATCGAGATCACGCCGTACATGTTGAATATCAGCGGAGGTTCCGATATCACTTTCAACGGCTGCCACTTCGAAGTCAGCGAGTACCCGTCAGGCGGCATAACGGTTGTGAACCGTTACTCCCGATACTCGCAGATCGTCATTAACAACGGCTCGAACCACATCGATTTCAATGCATGCTTGTTCGCGCCGAACAGCGTTCAGGCCGTGGCGTCTCATTTCGGTGTTGCCGAAACGTCGGTGGCACCATTCATGATTATCACTTCCTATAAGGTCAATATCCGCGGCTGTCAATTCCGCCAGACTCAGACCGGGAAATCGTCGAATATGGTGTCGTTTACCAGTTCGTCATCATGTATTGTTGATGGTTGCGCTTTCGATCAGGTATATATGGATCAATACGCCATCCTTCTTTCCGGTACCACATTCATAAACAACGATGTTACCTGGATCGACAATGGGACGAGCACGAAATTTTACGGAATTGCCAACAGCAGCAATGGCTCGCCGTCCCGAGTCAAAGATAATCGATTTTTTTGCTTCAACGGCTCCGTATCCGCTAAGACGAGTGGCTACATCGTCTACACCAATGCCGCTATAGCGCCGATTACGCTTGGAGACAATGAATACTACGTATCGAAGTTTTACAAGCATCATAATACAGCGTGCAAAGCGGATGCCTTTGTTGTACGAGATCAGAGGGTATTGAATGGTGTGTCTACTCTCGATCTTGAACGATACGACATCAATACGCTTTTTGGCTATACGGCGACCACAACGACTTCATCGATCATCAATCCGGCAGCCGGCCAACAGGTCAGCTTCATCAATTATGCGGTAAGCACATCCACTATCCAGAATGGCGGAATTGTTGTTCTTAAGGGTTCAACAAATGCAACGCTTCCAACCAATGGTTTGCTCGTACTTCAGGAAACACTAAACGGTATTTTGGTTGAGAAATCTCGCAATTTCTAGACTGCGATTCACAAATTTCAGACAAGCCAGTTCTTAGGATCGAAATAAACGAAGATGAGCTTGGAAAAGGAGCGGTTGTGCGGGAATCGCACGCCCGTTCCTTTTCCGTGAGTTAACGAAGTGCAAAGTCGAGAAGCTCACTGGGGGAACCAGGATGAAGCAGTGGTATTCGATCATTCGACCGAGTTATAAGCCTTCGGTTGTAGCGTATGAATTACGCAGGGCTGAGTTTGATATGAACAACGAGATCTTATTGTCTCACCGGGTAAGAATCGATTATGTGTTCTTCGGCGATTCCATTACGCATTATTGGGAGCTGCAGACGTATTTCGGGCGCAACCGTGCCATCGTTGTTAATCGCGGTATAGGAGGCGATTCGACGAAACACGGTTTGCACCGATTCCAGGCGGATGTCGTGCAATTGAATCCGCGATATGTCGTTATTGCGATCGGTATTAACGATACGATCTTGCTTGATGATTGGATCCGAGAAGGGAGTGCAGATCCGGTTCGGCTTACATCGATGCGAGAATGTATTGTGGACGGTAATCGGGAGTTGATTCGCATCTCACGGGAGAATGGTATAGAGCCGATCGTTTGCTCGCTTATGCCATCGGGTGTCGAACGGTTCGGCTGGGAGTTTCGCAACCCGCTGATTATGGAGGCAAACAACAAGCTTGAGCAGCTTGCGGGCGAGCTAGGAATTATTTATATCGATTATCATGCTGCAATGTGCGGGCCGGACGGCAAAACGCTACGCAGCGAATACACTTATGACGGGATTCACCCGAATGTTGACGGATACGATATCATGGCGGAAACACTGCGTAGGACGTTAGCGGAACACGGCATACGAATACATTCGACGAATCGATTGTAGTACCCTCGTAATCGAGCAACGATGAAGCCTGCGGAAGATAACAAGCTCAGGAGGGATATCTATGCATGTACGGAAAATCGATATGGTGCAGCTCATGACCGACTTCGAGGGTGGGGGAGGTATTCACCCCTATCACGAAATGTTGTTCCTTGCCTCGGGCAACGCCTTGCTCCAGTGGATGGGAAAGGAGTACGCCGTCTCGGCGCCGACTTTGTTCCTGCTGGCACCGAACACCCCGCACCGATTGCTTAGTCGATCCGCCACGTGCAGCTTTGGGTATATCGAACTCGATATACAGGGAGATTCGGTATTTCCGTGCCTAGGGCAGATGTTCGTCTGGAACGAGCTGCAAACCGGCGACGAACGCCATAAATCGGAACTTTACGCTCCGATTTATGCAGTCGCAAGAACTTTGTGGGCCAATTTCGATTCCGTTCTCCCTTACCGTGACATCGCGAACGAACTCGTCCTGTTAGACATTCGTAAAACGCTGCTCATGGTAACCGCCTGCTTGCGTGCAAGAGAGCCCCGGCTGTTCCGACCGGCAGACGCCGCACGCTCGTACGATACAACGGAGACGCGGGATCGCGTACTGGCATTGATGCGTTATTTGGAAACCAAATACGATGAACCCATTACGATCAGGGAACTTGCTTCGCATGCGCATCTCCATGTGTCTTACTTCATTCGTATGTTCCGAACGATCGCCGGTACGACTCCGCTGCAATATTTGAACAATTTGCGGATGAACGCCGCCGCTTGCTTCCTTTCGAAGACAAAGTTGTCCGTTCAGGAAATTGCCGGCATGGTTGGATACCAAAGCATCCATTACTTCAGCAGGCAGTTCAAGATGAAGTACACCGTCAGCCCGACGTTATGGCGGGAATGTCATTCTGATGACCGATTTCCTGAAAGCTCATGACGCTCATTCGCCGGTTTTATCGCCGTTTCACCTCAAAACTGCTCTACAAGATGATTTTGATCTATTCCCTGTTGACCGTGGTTCCATTGATCGTCGTCATCAGCCTGTTTTATTTCCGTTCGACCGATATCATCGAAACGAAAATCCAAACTTCCAGCAACCAGACCTTGGTAGAGACTTCCGACAAAATCGACGGGATGCTCAAATTGATTGAACAAAAAACCAACCGACTGTCTACCAATTTATCGATCCACAAGCTTTTGAGAAACGATATGGATAAGCTTGAATACGCACTTACGCCTGAAGAGCGCCGACAATATACGGCAGACCTCGATAAAGCGTTGAACGCCGAACTGGCCGAAGAAGAATTGATCGATGCCATCTATATTTTCGATAATGAAGAAAATATATACACTTCCACAGGGGCGGAAACCGTCACCAGCTACTTAGCGCTGCAATATATCGCCCATCAAGTGCCTGGCAGTCTGAGCTGGGCTTTTTTTACGGATCATTCGCGCATCGCCGCAGCCTTGGAAATCTATGACGAGTCGACCGACCAGAAGCTTGGTTACTTGGCCGTCATGCTGAAGCCGGATAAATTCAAAGATGCTTTCGCCTCCTACTCTTACGGCTCGTTTTACATCGTAAACAGCAACAATTTGATTCTCGCATCTCACGATACGGCATCGATAGGAGAAAAACTGAAACCTTCGATCGTAACCGCCGGCAATATATTGAACAAACGCACATCTCTTTATTCGGGCTTTACGTACTATAGCATTATCCCAAAGCGCTTTCTGCAAAAGGAAATTGAGAATTTGGCCTATTATGCTGCCGCGATCACGGTGGTAGCCTGGTTCATCGTATTCGTGCTGACAGTCGTCATCCTGCGTCATATTACGCAGCCGCTCATGCGCCTCACGGGACTGATGCGAAAAGCCGAACGGGAGCATTTCGAGCCGTTGAGCGGCATCCGAACGACCGACGAAATCGCCCTGCTGTGCAATAGTTTCAATCGTTTGATCCGGGAAATCCAATTTTTGATTCAGAAAGTATACAAGGCTGAGCTGCTCAAAAAAGAGGCAAATCTGAAAGCGATCAAAATGCATATCAACCCCCATTTTCTGTATAACACGTTGGAAACGGTTAGCATCATGGCGAAAGCGGAAGGGGCGAAGGACGTGCCCGAAGTCATTCAGAAGCTATCGCGTATTTTACGCTTCTCTATCTCCGGCGAAAACGATTTTATTCCGTTGGATACCGAAATGAGCATGCTACTATCTTATCTCCAACTACACAAGTACCGTTTCAAAGACCGGCTTCATTGGGAAATCGCAGTCGATCCCGCGCTTTCAAATGTGACGGTGCCGAAGCTCATCATCCAGCCGATCGTGGAAAATGCCATTATCCATGGGGTCAACCAGATAGAAGGGCCGGGATTCATCCACGTTCGCGCATACGTGAGCGACTATGATTTGTGGATGGAAGTCGAAGACAACGGACCGGGCATCGATTATTCCGACGTGAAAGTGAAAACCGCCTCGGGCGGACTCGGAAGCGGGATGGCTAATGTTTCATCGCGCATTGCGATTTATTACGGCTATCCGTACGGAGTGACCAGCGAAAACAAGCGAACCGGAGGGACGATCATCAAAGTTCGGCTTCCCATTACGGGATAGGGAGGATTGCTTTTATGCAGATCATGGTTGTGGACGACGAACAAGCGATTCGCGAGCATTTGGTCGGTCTGAAGGAATGGGAAAATATCGGCTGCACTGTCGTCGGGGAGGCGGGAAACGGGAGCGAAGCGCTCAAATCCGTGCCGGACTGCAGGCCGGATCTAATCATTACGGATATCCGAATGCCGGTCATGGACGGCATTCAACTCGCCGAAACGGTACGAACCCTGTATCCGTCCGTTCAAGTCATTTTCATTTCAGCCTACGACGATTTCGTCTATGCCAAGCAGGCGATGAAATTAGGCGTAGTCGATTTTATTACGAAGCCAATTGTCGTCGGTGAGCTGTTGAACTCCGTGGAGTTGCTGCGGCAGGGAATCCACCGGGCGGACAGGGACGGAGAGTTGTTCCAAGAGAATATGATTCGGCTGCAACTGTCGGGCAAGCAAGACGGGATTAACGAGGAGGAACTGCGCAATTTGCAGCCGCTGCTAGACAGGCAGACAGTTCTGATATCAGTCGAAATTGACAACATGGGCAGCGCCGATACGATAACGAATCCGCTCTCTCTGTTAACGCTCAAAGAGGCGGTTTGCAATGCGATGAGCCGACACTCGTACCCTTTTTGGACTTATTTCGGTCAGAAAGGGCTGTTCATTATCCTGTTTCAACCGGACGGGGTAGAGTGCGATATAGAAAGGGACGTTCTCATCATCGCTCGCAATCTGACCGATCGTTGCAAGACAATGTTCAGTTACAGTATATCGATCGTCATCAGCGGTGTTCTTGCGTCTTTGACGGATTTGCGCCGGGGCATGCTACACATCGAAGAATGCCGCGATTACCGCATGTTGCTCGGGGAAGGATCTATTATCGCTTACGATTCCTTGTCAAGTATCCAACATGGGGGCATGTGCGCCGTCACTGCGGAAACAGCAGAGTTGATGGGCTATTTGCGCAGGGGGGAGAAGGAGCGCATTCCTCCTTATTTCCGAGCCGTTTACCGGGACATGCTGTCAAATGGGCTCAAAAAAATTCATGTTCAGCATTATGCGCTCGATCTGCTAGAACGTGCAGAGCGGGTGATGACCGAATACAGAATAAGCATCCGCCATGAAGAGCAAATCGAAGACCGTAAAAAAATATTGTCCTACGACACGCTTTCGGAGCTGATGAAGTTTCTCGAGATCAGGTTATCGGAGGTAGCCGATCGTTTGTCCTGCTACAGCGAACAATCGGTCAGCGGATGGCTGAAAAAAATGATGCACTACATCGATACCCATTACCAGGAAGAAATTACGCTCGTCTCCCTGTCCAAGCATGTCCACATGAATCACGCGTATTTATGCCGGCTGATCAAAAAAGAAACCGGAACCAACTTCCGCGAGCTGCTGTGGCAGATTCGCATCGAGAAAGCGAAGGAGTTGCTCGCGGATAGCGAGACGAAAGCGTTCGAAGTCGCTTACCAGGTCGGCTTTAAAGATCCTTCGCATTTCAGCCAGCTGTTCAAGCGCTTCGTGGGCGTCACCCCGACGGAATTTCGCGCGATGCTCGGCTAACGCCGTTCCCGAAGTGGTCAATTGCGCCACAGGAAAGTAAATTGCGGAAATGGTTCAGCCCCGTAACCCCGCTTTATACTGAAAGCGTACACAATTTACTTAAAAAGGGGATTGCACGATGTTGAACAAGCGAAACGTTAAGGCGACCATTTCCATCCTCTGCGTATTGGCGCTTGCGCTGGCTGCATGCTCGAAAGGCGGAAACAGCCAATCGACCAGCGGTAATAGCCAATCATCCGCCGGCAACAGCCAACCGGCCAGCGCCGGCACTCAAGAGGACGGAGCGGGAAAAAGCGACAAAAATTGGGTGATCAAATTCGACCCGCAAGGGCATCTGCCCAAAAAGCCGGATGCGCAAGATCCGTCCGAACGGCACGTGCTCGACGATTTAAACAAGGAGTACGAGAAACTGCATCCGAATGTCAAGATTGAATTGGTAAGCGTTCCTTCCACCCAAGACCGCAACGCCTGGCTGCAGGCTCGAATGATGGCCAAAGACGCGCCCGACGTGTTCTGGACCCAATTCGAAGCGACGTGGGCTAACTACCAGAAGGGATGGTTTACGCCGGTCGACGAATGGCTGGAGAAGCCGAATCCGTATAACGAAGGGAAGACTTGGAAAGATACGTTCATCCCGGGGATACTGGATTCCGTCAGGGCGCCGGATGGCAAGTTGTACGTTATTCCGGCGGATGGCGTCGGAGTTGCTATCTTCTATAACAAGAGTATTTTCGAAAAGCTCAACCTGCAAATTCCGAAAACATGGAAAGAGTTCATGGACGTACAGGAGAAAATTCTCGCCTCCGGCACGACCCCGTTCGCTTTCAACGTCGTCTCCGGCAGTTGCTGCGACGCGCCATGGACCGACGCGCTGTTGCACAATCAGTTTCTGATCGGCAATATCGACAAGCTGGATGAAGACAAGAACAACCGGCTCGACCCGATCGAAATCGCTCACGCGACTCAGAAGGGTCTGATGCCCCAACTCGGTGTTCTGAAGCAAGAATTTACGCTATATAAGGATTGGTCGAAGTATTGGCCGAAAGGGTTCGCCGGCAAATACGACAGAGACCAAATGTTCGCTTCCGGCAAGACGGCGATGTTGTTCGGCGGCAGTTGGACGATCTCGCAGCTCAAGGCGATGAAGCTGCCTTTCGAATGGGGGGCTTTCAATTTCCCGACCGTGACCAAGGAATCGGCATCGCTTTCCGTGGAGACGGGGGCGAAAATATACGGTCCGTGGGGTCCTGGACAATGGGTCTTGCCAGGTTACTTGCAAAAGGATGACCCGGACAAAATAGCGGTCATCATGGACTATTTGATGTTCTTGAGCAAGCCGGAAAACATCTCCAAGCTTGACAAGGAAACTGAGTCGGAGCCGAACATAATAGGTGCAGAGGCGCCTGAAGGACACGAGGTGTTCCAGGAGAATTTGCCGCTAATCGTTGCTCAGCACTATGGCTCGTACCTTGGCAAATCCTTCGGCGACAAGTTCGAGCGTACGCTCACCCTTTATTTGACCGGGACGCTTGATTTAGACGGCTTCCTGACACAAGTCAAACAGTTCTATGCGCAGGGTGCGGATGAAACGATCGCTCAGCAAAGCGCGGCAAGCAAGTAACGTTGAATATGGCGGGTAAGCTGGATGCCCCCGCCATATCTTTTACATCTTCATGAACGGGAGAACGATACGATGGTGCAGTCCCGACGAAATGTTATTGCTTTTTTCTTTTTATTGCCGACTCTGGCTATGATCGGGCTCTTCAATTACTATCCCGCTATCGAAGCTTTTGTCTATTCTTTTACGAATTGGGACGGTTTTTCTACGTCCGACTTCGTTGGATTAAACAATTTCAAGGAAATGTTTACGACCGCGGTATTTTCCCATGCGTTTTTGAATTTGCTATGGTTATCTTTATTCGGCATTGCGACCTCTTTAACGTTTCCGATGCTGGCTGCGCTTGCCATCTACAGAGTGAAAAACAAGCGCGTGCAGAACACATACCGAATGCTGTTCGTGTTTCCCCTTGTCATCCCGTCGATGGTCGTATTATTACTGTGGCAGTTTATTTTGAACCCCGATGTCGGCTTGCTGAATGCAATATTGGCGGCGTTCGGGGTTCCGGAAGACATGCTTCCGCTCTGGCTTGGAAGTCCGGACACCGTGCTCTTCTCCTTGATGCTGATTGGCTTTCCGTGGGCTCAGGGGGTGTCGATGCTCATTTATTTGGCCGGCTTCCAGAACATATCGCGATCTATCGTCGAGGCTGCGACCGTGGACGGCGCCGGCGGCTTCCGTCTGTTCTTTCGCATCGAACTGCCGCTAGTCGCCGCGCAAATCAAGCTGATTTTGATCCTGACCATCATCGGGACGCTTCAAGGCTTCCAGACCCAGCTCGTGTTGACCGGAGGAGGACCGGGATACGCGTCGACTGTGCCGGGACTAGTCATGTACCAGGAAGCGATGAACAATAACCGGATGGGGTTCGCTTGCGCGGTGGGTGTCGTTTTGTTCGTTCTGATCTTCATATTGACATTCGTCAATAATAAATATCTGAAGTCGTCCACTGAATACGGAGCTGATGCTTAATAGGGAGGAGCACCATGGTCAAAACAAACACCGGTTTTCTGATTAAGCACGGGACGATCTTTTTGTTAGGTCTGCTCACCATGCTTCCATTCTTCGTGTTGCTCAACTTGTCCTTGAAAGATTTGACGCAGTTCAACCTGGAGCGGTGGACGGTGTCGTTTCCATTTCACTTTGAAAATTACACTGTGGCGTGGCAAACGATTCGGAAATACATTTGGAACAGCTTCGTCATTAGTGGCGTGACGGTGGTCGGCGTGCTGACGTTTTCCTGCCTGGCTGCATATCCGCTTGCTCGCATGAACTTTTTTCTGAAGGAAAAAGTGTATTTTCTGATCATCTCGCTGCTGATGATTCCGTTTATTTTGACGCTAGTACCGTTATTCGGACTCATCGTCAAGCTGCATATGCTGGACAGTTGGCTCGGCTTGTGGGGACCTTATATCGCGGGCGGACAAATCTTTTGCATATTTGTACTGCGCTCGTTTTTCTCGTCGTTGCCGGAGGAAATGTTCGAAGCGGCGAGAGTGGACG
Source organism: Cohnella soli (assembly GCF_042655525.1). NCBI lineage: Bacteria > Bacillati > Bacillota > Bacilli > Caryophanales > Paenibacillaceae > Cohnella > Cohnella soli. The sequence goes on along the minus strand of NZ_JBHSMI010000067.1, from coordinate 395,827 downwards.
GGGGCAGCGAGTTGCGGATCTTGTTCGGCATCGTATTGCCACTGTCCAAAGCGATTATCGCCACACTGGGCGTGTTGAACATTCTCGGTACATGGAACGACTATATTTGGCCGTTAATGGTTGTCAGCAATGAGAAGTTGATGCCGCTGTCGCTCGGCCTGATGACGTTCCAACAGTTGTTCACGACAAATTGGGGCCCGCTATTCGCTGGCTATGTTATTGCGTCCGTTCCCCTGATCGTCCTGTTCATGTTCGCAAGCAAGCAGTTCGTGGAAGGTTTATCATCTGGCTCGATTAAAATGTAAACGGAATAGAAAGCAGGTGTTCTTTACGTGCATTTTCATCAGGCAAGACCGATCTGGCTTGCAGGCCGCGAACAAGAGATGAATGTAACGGTCGGCTTTCGTGCTGTTGTGGAAGAAGAAACTTCCGAACGGAAGTTTCTGCGATTGACGGCATCAATGAGCATATACCGGGTTTATGTCAGATTTTGAGATTGATTGATCGTAAGCCGATCGATTCAACCTTTTCATTACTGTTGCTGTCGAGGTATTAAGTGAAAGTCCCATTTATTTTCATAATTAATACAGCTTTTCTTCTGTAAACTTTATCGTAAAGTGACGCTCGTTTGAATGTAATTTGGCATTAATTTTGTGATAAAGAGGCATTCAATACGAAACCCTGTTTCAGCAGTTCCTTGCTGCAACAGGGTTTTATTGTGTGGATGTAACATTCTCCAACGCTTGCTTCAACAATGTAGTTGGTATTAATGGTTTTTATTAAACTGGCGTTCTTTGATTATTGCTTTTTGGTAACAGTCTTCGAGGCGCATACAAACGTATTGTCCAAAAATGAATTCTCGTTCAACTGGACAGGCCGTGTGCAGAACTGGGGGCAAATCCTTTAGCTATCATAAGCAGTTTCTTCATAAAATCCTGGATAGATTTAACTGCAAGATATGTAGCGCTTATATAAGTATGTGAAAATTGTTCGGAACACCATGGAGTCCAATTTCTGCATATAGGAATGCAAACCACATATTGAACCCTATTCAAATCAGAATAAAATAAGCTTCATTACGATGGCGAGAGGAGAAATAAATGTTACTGCCAAAGCCTAAACGCATTGAATATTTAGATGATCGTCTTTATCTTCACAGTGCAATGGAAGTACTGGCTGAGGAGGATTATGGTAAGAAAGCTCTTCAAGTACTCAATATTCTAGTGTCTGAAATCAACATTGCTTTCTCATATGGCATTAATAATGTTATTGAATTCGTACGTTCCAGCGATGAATTCAATATGAAAGAAGCGTATCGTATAGAGTTCCGTAAGGGGAAAGTAATGTTAACCTATGGCGATGAGCTTGGTGCACGGAATGCGGTTATTTCTTTATATGGTTTAATTGAACGCGATGCAAAGGGAATTTACATACAAGCTTGCAATATAACGGATTATCCCGACGGAGAATACAGAGGTATCCTAATCGACGTGGGAAGAAAATACATCCCTATTGAAGAAATGAAAACAATTATCCAACAAATGGCAAAAGCAAAGTATAATACGCTGCATCTTCATTTGCTTGAAACCGAACATAATCCTGTTCAAACAGACGTTTATCCTCAGTTAAATGATACTCCGATGCAACAGTATACCAAACATCAGTTGAAGGAAATCGTTGAGTATGCCACATTGTTCGGACTTGAGGTTATTCCCGAAATAGAAATGCCGGCTCACGGTTTATTCATCGTAGATAAGCTTGAGGAGCTGAAATGCAGGACTAGAACGGTCGAGCCGAGCAACTGGGCGATGTGTGTGGGGAATGAGAAAACATATGAGATCTTGGAAAACTTAATTAGAGAAATCGCTGAGATTTTCCCGGGAGATTATATCCATGTCGGTATGGATGAACTTGAATTTACCGATGTATTTCCAGAACAAAGATTGTGGCCTACATGGGATGATTGTGAAGTATGTGCCGAGCTTTCCAGGAGAGAGCATTTAGAAGGCAAGAGGGAATTGTTTTATTACTTTGTCAGTAGAATTTATGGAATTGTGACCGGATTGGGAAAGAAAATGATGATGTGGAACGATGGAGTAGATATTTCAGTCTCACCTGACATTCCTAGAGATATTCGCATTCAATTTTGGAGAGTTGCCGCGGAGGGAAGAGGTCCTGTTGAAGGATGCAGCATGCAGCGGTTTTTGGAGGAAGGCTTCCGTGTTGTGAACTCTGACTTTCCCGAGACTTACTTGGACCTCTATATGGAAGAGGAGAAAATATTAAACTGGCATCCGAAGGCAAGACCGGAGAGTACGGATGATGTGAAGCATTTAATCATTGGAGGAGAGATGTGTGCCTGGGAGTCCAAAGATCATTATGAATATACTCTTCCAAGTGCAGTGTTTGTTTTTGGCGATAAACTCTGGGACTACTCAGAAAGGGAAATAACAAGCAATTATAGACGAGCGCTTACCAAGGCCGTTCTAGGACTGCAAACGCCAATGGACTTTGATGTATTTGAAATTCTCGGTGGTATTCTTCTGCCACAAAATAAAGAGCAATTGGAAAACGTACGAAATACGAACCCTAATAAAGCAAAACTTGAGGATAGCATCGAGATCCTTCATGCTTTGATCGATTCGGAGGCATCCGGAAAGACAGCCGCAAGCGCGTATAGCCAATTTATTCGTTCTAATCTGATGTAGTAGATTTCCTGCATATCGATAGACAAACGACATATTGAACCATAAATCGAATCATGACAAACTGGGGAGCAAGAAAAACGAGGGGAGAAGACACGACTAACAATCTATATATGCGGAGGAACAAAATGGATGCTCTAATAGATTTCAAAAAAAGAGGAATAAGGAGAAAAATAGTTAAAAATTGGGAGCTTTACCTTCTGCTCTTACCAACACTTGTTTATTTTATTGTCATGGAATACATCCCGATGTACGGATTACAAATTGCGTTTAAAGATTTCGTGGTTACGAAGGGCTTTTTCGGAAGTGAATGGGTAGGTCTGAAACATTTTGAACGTTTTTTCGACTCTTATTTATTCTGGGACATCTTGAGAAACACGGTTCTGCTCAGCTTATACGAGCTAGCCACATTCCCAATCCCGGTCATCATGGCTTTGTTATTGAACCAACTGACCAGCAGTAAATTCAGACGATTCGTGCAAACGGTTACTTATGCGCCCTACTTTATTTCAACGGTCGTCCTAGCCGGCATGCTCTATTTGTTTTTATCGCCCCGTGATGGAATAATCAATCATTTCATTGAGTGGATCGGTGGAACTGCGATTTATTTTCTTGGAGAACCGGCTTGGTTTAAATCCATTTATGTTTGGTCTGGTGTTTGGCAAAACATGGGTATGGGCATGGTCATTTATTTAGCGGCATTAACATCCATAAGTCCTGAATTGCATGAAGCAGCAGTAGTGGATGGGGCAAATAAACTTCGGCGAATATGGCATGTCGATTTGCCTGGTATTATGCCGACGGTAACTATTTTACTTATTCTAAGTGTCGGAAACCTGATGAATCAAGGATTTGAAAAAGCCTTTTTGCTGCAAAATCCATTAAATATTGCTTCTGCTGAGATCATTCAAACCTACGTATACCAGATGGGGCTTGTCGGCGGACAATTTAGCTATGCATCTGCTATAGGTTTTTTCAATTCGGTCGTTAACTTTGTGTTACTCCTTATTATGAATACGATTTCTCGAAGAATGAATCAGACTACTTTATGGTAGGTGAGCAGAATGGATAGAAAAACAAAATCCGATCGCTTGTTCGATCTTTTGAATATTATTATATTTCTTATTGTTCTTCTGCTCGTTTTGTACCCTATTTACTTTATTCTTATTGCTTCCGTTAGTGATCCGACTGCAACAAACGCAGGGAAGGTTTGGTTGTTTCCGGTAGACTTCAATTGGAAAGGTTATGAAATAATCTTCTCGGAACGCTCCATCTGGACGGGTTATAAGAATTCATTGATCTATGCTGCGTTGGGCGCGGCGATAAGCACAGTCATAACGATAAGCGGCGGTTATGCTTTATCCCGCAAAGATTTGGTTGGCCGAACTCCAATTATGCTGCTTATTTTATTTACGAGTTTCTTCCAGGGGGGGCTGATCCCCAGCTATATCCTTGTTAAATATTTGGGGATGCTCGACAGTATATGGGCGATGGTTATTCCCGGGGCGGTTTCCGCCTTCCTCCTCATCGTAGCACGAACGTTCTTTCAGCAATCGATCCCGGATGATTTGTTGGAAGCGTCGATGATGGACGGTTGCAACAATACAAGATTTTTCCTTCAAATCGTAGTGCCTCTGGCTTTACCGATCATTGCCGTCATTGTGCTGTTTAATGCCGTTGGTCAATGGAACTCCTATTTTAAGGCTATGGTATATATAACCAATGATGATTTGCAACCGCTGCAAATTATTTTACGCAGAATTCTTATCAGGAACCAAAACAGTGAAATGCTTGGGAACATTACGTCTGCCCAGAGCATGGTTCAGTATGCAGAATTAATAAAATACGGGCTCATTATCGTGGCAAGCTTACCAATGCTAGTGCTCTATCCATTTCTACAGAAGTATTTTGTGAAAGGTATGATGATTGGTTCGGTGAAGGGTTAATCCGGTTAGCCGCTCACCTACCGACATGATATAAATAAAGCGAAAGGGGAAATAAAATGTGGTTTCGTTTAGCAGGTCGTAGTCCAAAAAAGCTGGCGGTTATTTTGCTCTTATTTTCGATGTTGGCAGCAAGCTTGAACTTGCAGGCTCGTATTGCTGAAGCAAGTGGCGCCGGTAACCTTGCATTTGAGTTTGATACGGATGGAGACATGCAGGGTTGGGCAACCTCCGGGCACGGTATAGTGACAGCATCTGTGCATGGTGGCGCGCTTAATTTATCTTTAAATTCGTCGGATCCTTTCTGGTACGGGCCTACGCTTCATTTATCGGCTAATCCTGCGCAAGTGATGATCTTACGCGCCAAGTCCGATAAAGGAAGTCACATGACCATCTATTACGACACTGACTTATCGCCGGGAACGTCTGAGCAGAAGACGATTAAGTTCGGTATTATTCCTGACGGTCAATATCACGAATATCGTGTCAAGGTAGGCGCCCACCCATTATGGGACGGGACGATTCAAACGTTCAGGATGGATTTGGAACCGGAAAATAGTTACCCTGCGAACGTAAGTGTCGATTATATTCGTTTCGTTACAGCGGGTTCGGAGTTTAACGGTTCAGATGACGGATGGACCGCATCTAACGACGTTGATCCGTTCGTGATTGGCTCGAATGAGATATCGACGATAGTAACGGGGGATACTCCCACTTTGACGTCTCCATCATTCGATACGGACGCAGAAGAATTGCCCATCCTTCGTTTACGGATGAAAGCAACTGCCGGAACAAGCATTGCCGTTTACTTTGAGACGGACTCGACTCCGTCACCGCAGTTTTCTGAAGACCGTGTAATGCGTGTGCCGATTATCGCAGACGGACAATTTCATGAATATTCACTCGATATGTGGTCGCATCCATTGTGGAGCGGTAAGATCGGACATATACGCCTTGTTTTGGAGGGGGACAGTTCGGAGTTGCGAGGAGCGGGATTGGCGATCGATTACTTCCGTTTCCCGGCCACTCCGCCCGCGCGGTTCGATTGGAACTATGATTATGATACGCAGGGTTGGCATGGCGACCATTCCCTTGCGCCGCTTTCCATTGTTGATGGTGAAATGCGGACGAAAGTGACGGGTACCGATCCCTACATGAGTGTGAGCAATTTAACGAATTTTGTTGGGGAACGTGACGGAACGATGGTTATTCGAATGCGGGCAACAGCGGGGGTTTTAAATGCTTCCCTATTTTTCGGAACGGAGCAATCACCAGGATTCTCCGGGGAGAGACGCTTCGATTTCGACATCATCGCGGATGGATTATTTCATGAGTATACAGTGCCAGTCGGCCAGCATCAGCAATGGAGCGGTAGAATAACCGATCTTCGTCTGGATTTGGAAGGCGGCGACATCGTCGGTGTCGAATGGGCGCTGGATTACATGTATTTCATCCCGAATCCAACCGATTTTCAATTACAAATGAAACGTTCACAGCCCTACGTTATTCTCGGCGAAGACGTAGTGATAACAGCTGAACTATTAAACCGTGGGGGCAAAATATTGCCAAACGCCCGAGTGGAGATTGAACTCCCGACGGGTTTGCAGCTTATCCAAGGCAACGTTATTGAACAGCTTGGCGATATTGGTCATCGTGAACGGAAGACAGTGACATGGAGGGCTAGGGGCGTTATTGAGGGTGGTTATTCAATCAACCTTAAAATGAATGCGGGCAGCGTTTCCGAAAATCAATCGCTTCCGTTGCCAGTGCTCGAAGCGTTACCGACGTTCGAGCCAGGTCAACCGAATGGGGGAACGGCAACAGCAGCAGTCGATCCTGTATCGGGCAATGCGATCATACAAAATGATAAGGTACGTGCAGTATTTCCTCGAAGTTCATTCGGATACGGTCAGTATTTGATCTACACGTGGTCTGATAACGAGTGGAAACAGATGGCCTCCGCCCAACCATTCGCATACGCAGTCGTCCGTCAAAATACGGGTGGCAAAGAAGCTGTGGGCTTCTATCCAACTTCCGCGCAAGCGAATAATCAGTCTGGCAAAGCTAGTCTGACCATGAGCGGTACGAACAAGGACAATTCTGGACGACAGTGGCAACACAGTTTTACATTCGAGATCGGCGTTGACGACGAATGGATGGATGTTGAGCAGCAAGTAACGGCGGACAGCAATGCTGACTTATTGAATTTATCCGGTCCGGTATTAACGGTCGGGCAAGGCAGCTTCGGGTCGACCAAAGAAGAGGCGCTGTTCCCCGGCCTGGAATGGCTCGTCGGCAATGAATCTTCATCAAGCGAGCTCGATTCGTTGCCTCCGAATTCGAATCGATATATACCGCATCCTTATAAAATAACAATACCGCTTATGGCCGTTAAGAGTGAAGGGAATATGGTCAGTCTTATGTGGGATCCAAACCAAAAGTGGGACGGTATAAACTCGCTTCCGGCAGCTAAATTTGCTTCGCCAAACTGGGTAGAAAACCAAAATAATCATGTGCTCGGACTATCGGCACTATCTGCTCCAACCGGGGTGAAAGAAAATGAGGAGCTGGCATACAATCCTTATCCCTTAACGGCTAATAATGCTTTGACGTTGCAAGCTGCTATCGCAGCATCTCCGGCAGAAAGTATTCTTGACGCGGTCGATATATATCGAGATAAAAATGGGTTGCCGGATCAACCGATTGCACATCATTTCGCAGAAGAAGTGGATATTGGATTGGATGCCTATCTGAATACGTATTGGGTGCCCGGAGCGAAGGGATGGAGGCATGTAGATGGATCGACGTGGGAACCCGCCAAATATACGTCCAATCTTGTTCTGCTTCGACTGCTCGGAATGAGCGATCCGACAAGACGGGCTGACGCAGATACGGTTATCAACGAAGTATTGAACGATATGCCGGATAAGACCAAGCTTGGACTACCTGACGGACATGTCACACAGTTCCAATCCCCTTTTTATTTTGGTCATATGATTGATGCGCTTGAGGGGTTGAAAAAAAGAATACAGAAGATTATTCAGGCACAGGACACATCCGGCGCATGGCTATTTCATAACAGTCCCGACATCGCTGGCAGGCCGCTCGGCGTTGAGGGCGAGCCGGTACTGGGCATTACGGCGGAAAACGCACAAACATTACTTCGATACGCTAACATGACAGGTGATGACACTGTTGCAGTAGCGGGACTTAAAGGTATTACAGCACTCGATAATATGGGAGATATACCGCGGGGCGCGCAAACATGGGAAGTGCCCGTTCATACGCCGGATATTCTCGCTTCGGCCAAGGCAGTTGGAGCCTACTTGGAAGCCTATAAATGGACAAACGACAAGCAATATCTTGGAAAAGCGATTAAATGGGCACGTACCGGTTTACCGTTCATTTATTCGTGGGAAATGCCCGATCGACCCATGACGCCTTATGCGACAATCTCCGTTTACGGTTCGTCACTCTATACGAACCCGTGGTTTGGTATACCGGTGTGGTGGACGGGGCTTGTTTATTCTTACGAGCTGCTGGAACTATCCCGTTATGATGAATCATTTCCTTGGCGGGAGATCGCTGACGGTATACTGGCTAGTGCAGAGATGACTCAGGCATCCGGAGTCAACGAACCATCTAGAGGCGGATATCCGGACAACTGGAATTTGATGACGAACGCGAGTTCCGCTCACGTTATGATTAATCCGGAGGCATTACTTAAAAACGTATTCCTCAGGCGAGCATTAGACAGTCAAAATCCTGATCCAGACTTCGGTACGGCCGTTAATCGCTGCCGCCGCAGCAACGGGCAAGGTTCATGCGTGGAAACACGAGTTTCTTCGATTGCGAAGATTCAATTTGAAGGATCGACTATGTCGAGTAAACTTGTGAAGTTTGATTTGACCTATCCTGCAGGAGAGACAACGTACACACTTGTAACAAAACGCGAGAAGCCAAGCAAAGTTCAGGTGAACGGCGCAACGCTAAGCGAGGTATCTGACTTCAATACGGTTGCGGCCGGCTGGAGTTACGATACGGCGACCGGTTATCTCGTATTGAAAATCCAACATTCAGTTGTTGATAAAGTGAAAATTCACTATAAGGGGAAATGAAAATGAAGAAGTGGTTCAGCTTAACATTAGTTGTCGTATTAATTCTTTCCTTATTAGCTGCATGTTCGTCAGACAAGGAAACTAAGCAGGGCGGAAACAAACCGGCATCACCTTCTGCCACCGAAGATGTCGTGCAGGAGAGCCCGTCGGGAGACAAATATGTTTTCCCGCTGAAAGAACAACAAACTTTGGATATTCTCGCTTTTAAAGGAAGCTCCATAAAAGTAAGAGACTATAATGAGTTTGAACTATTCAAAAGATTGGAGAATAAAACGAATGTTCATATCAATTGGACGCTCGCAGATGAAACCACTCTTATGGAGAAGCTGAATTTAGTGTTCGCAAGCGGGACATATCCCGATGCAATCTACGGCGCTATGGTAGGCGGAACCAGCTTAAGCTCTTGGGCGAAGCAGGGAATTCTTATTCCATTGAATGATCTCATCGATAACTACGCACCAAACCTGAAAAAAATATTTGAGAAACACCCGGAATACAAAGCGGCTGTAACTCATTATGACGGCAATATTTATTCGTTGCCCAAGGCTGTGGATGCGCCCTTCTATCAAGCTCCGGACACGATGTGGATTAATAAAAAATGGCTGGATCAAGTGGGGCTTCCGGTACCGACGACTACAGACGAGTTGTATGAAGCTTTGAAAGCGTTTAAGGGTAAGGACTTTAACGGGAACGGCAAGAAGGACGAAATCCCGATGAGCTTCTTGTACAATTCCCATTGGTTAGGCGGTTTTTCCCTATCGAATTCATTCGGGATTATGGACAACTTTAGTCATACGTACATTAAAGATCACAAATTGATGTTTGCGCCGCAGCAAGAGGAGTACAGGGATTATGTCCAATATATGCATACCTTGTATAGCGAAGGATTAGTGGATAAGGAAATGTTCACGCAAACGCCTCAGGTCTATTTCTCAAGGCTGCAGAACGAAGTTCCGGTGGTGGGTGTGGCTTCTTATCCGATCAACAGCTATTTAACGAATGGCGATGAATATGTTCCGTTGTTGGGATTAAAAGGCCCTAAAGGTGAATTTGGTTGGAAGAAAGAAAATCCTGGAATTTGGGTCGGAGCATTTATGATCACCTCGTCCAATAAAAGCCCCGAGCTCACAATGAAATGGATAGACTCTCATTATGATTCCGAAATGAGTCTCGAGATTCAAGAAGGTCCTGTCGGCTTAGGCTTGAAGAAACTGGATGATGGCAAATATGAAGATATACCGGCACCTAATGGGATGGATAATGTCGAGTTTAGGGCCAGTATGGCCCCGGGATATAACGCGCCAAACATTATACCGTCGGAGAACTATACGGATAACATCTTTATTACACCGCGCGAGACTGAGGAACTGAAGGCCTACAAGCTGAAAGAACCTTTGCTCAAGTATGAGCCATTAAATTCCGTATTGGTATATGATGCGGCAGATTATGAAGAACTTGAAAAATATGGTGACTTGAGCACTTACATTAGTACGATTTTTGCAGATTTTGTGATTAATGGGGTAACGGACGAGAAGTGGCAGAAACATCTGGAACAGGTGAAGAAACTAGGTGTAGACAAGTTCTTGGAAATCCATAGCAAATATCAATTGAAATAATTATTTTTCGTGAATGTGGGCGGCATAGCAAGTTGTACGAGCTATGTCGCCCGCTTTTGGAGTGGTACCCTCAGAAATGCACAACATACAGTCAACGGGGCGGGATTGGCAAATGAGAACCAGATTGCGGCTACCCATTTATATGCAATACTTAATCTCATACGCCATAGTGTTGTTTATCCCAACTCTAATTACAGGCGTGGTTATATACAATAGTATGATCGATACCGTACGGGAACAATCTCTCTCGGCTAACGAGCGAATGATTAAGCAAGTAGGCGAAGTGATTGATACCAAGTTTCTGGAAATGGCGAATATTGCAACGGATCTGTCAACGAATCCCCTGGTCTCATTAAATAAATATCGCGACTATTTCTATTATTACTCGATGCGCCATGTGATGAACTATCGCCTTAGCAATACATTCCTGTACGAAGTGTTCCTCTATGACCGTGAAAGGGAATATCTGTACTCATCGGATAGCACCTATTCCTTGGATGTGTTTAATCAGGTTTACTCCTATCAGGAATGGTCGGTTGATGATATTAGAAATACATTAAACACATCGATCCATCCCGTATTACGCAAGGCAGAATTGATCAATGGAGAAAGTTTCATTACGTATTTAAGACCGATTCCAATATCTGCGTTTAAGCCCAAGGGTACAGCCATTTATTTAATTAAAGAGCAAACGATCAAAGATCTCCTGCAACCTATTTTGTTATATAAAGGAAATGAAGCCTATATCATAGACAAGAATGGGACGATTATTACGGGCACCTACGAAGGAGCTCCGTTAGAGGAGTCCTTAATTGCGCAGTTGTTGTCCAGTGGGAACAATAAACAAGTTGTTCAAGAAAATGACTCCGGTCAATCGGTAAATGTTTCCTATATTCAATCGAAGTATACAGGGTTCATTTATGCTGTTGCAACGCCTGAGAAAGAGCTGTTCAAAAAAGTCAATGAGATTAAGTACATCGCGCTGCTATCATTTCTGATTATTATTTTTCTAGGCAGTGTCGGAATTTATATTGGCATGCGGTTTAACTATAAACCCGTTCGGCGTATTCTCGCTAATGTAGAAGAGGTGTGGGGCGAATTCAGAGACGAGCACGGGTTTAAGAAAATCGAGAATGCCCTTTCTACTGCAGAGAAATGGAAGCAGCAGAACGTGTTGAACGCTCCATATGTTCGCCAGCATTTGTTACTGTCATTGCTGCAAGGGAGGATTACGACGAGAGAAGAGCTCAATAAAGCAGGCAGTTTTGTAGGTCTTACGATGAACCAGAGCAGCTACTTTGTTACGGTGATTCAAGCAGAATGCGGTCTTCAAACAGGCATGAACGATCTGGGCATGTATCGGGAGTTGGACCGCAACGGGTATCAAATCTACGAACTGCAGACGGAGGCTGAATTAACGTTAATTATCGGCAAGGACAATGACTCTATACCGAAGGAGGAACTTTCCAGACTGCTGCAAGCCATGACAGAAAATGTTCAGCAGCTTGTTACGATCGGAGTAGGGACCGCAGTTAGCGAATTGAGTCAACTGGCTTCATCCTATATTGAAGCTTCTACAGCAGTCAGTCATAAATTTATATATGGAAGCGGCAAGGTCATTTTATTCTCGGAATTGGACCCCAAACTATCGCGGAAAAGTTACGATGCAACAGAAACGACGGCAAATCTTCTGGTTCATTTAGATCGAGGTGCCGTTGAGCAGGCCATGAACACTGTCGGCGTTCTTGTTGCGGAAATTAGAGGGAAAAGCGATTCGCTATTCCAGGCGAAGTCCGCTTGTATTGAGGTCATCAATGCTATTTTACTGTTTCTGCGCCAACGCTATAGTCACATTAATTATTCGAACATGCATATGTTCCCCGATGTCATTTCCTACGCGAATTTCAACTCCATCGAGCGTCTGTTGGGGGAGACGACGGATATTTGCCGGATGGCTTGCGAGATTATCCAGTCCGGGGGATTTCACATTGATCCTATTTCAGTCACAGAACGGATAGAGACCTATCTTCAGCAGCATTTTGACGATTACAACTTGAATATTCAGATGATCGCGAACGATTTAGGATTCTCTGTTTCCTATATTAGTCGGATATTTAAAGAAGATACGGGAAATACGATCATGGATTATGTCAAAGAGTTGCGGATTACAAAGGCCAAAGAGCTTTTGAAAGCAACGGATCTTCGCGTGCAAGAAATTGTGGAGCTGGTTGGTTATAAAGATGTTTCCAGTTTCATTCGCAAGTTCAAGCAAAAGCTGCAAATGACCCCGCAAGAGTTCCGGAGTTATTACAAAGCCAATAAATTCGAATGCGATTAGGAATGAGGGATATCCATGAGTCTATCATCATATGAAAAATGGATATGGATTGAATTGATCGGGTTTGACAATACACATAGCGACTTTGCAGTTGCCGCGTACCTGGAGCGAGTCGGATTTATTCCAACGGCCATGTGTTTGCTGTTATTTACCCCCGATTTTGTACACGCACATGAAGGGATGGACAGCGAAACCGTTCTGCCGATTGAAGTTTGTTCTTATGCGGCTCGTCCCTATGGCAAGGAGCGCAACAGACAGGAGTGGACCAACCATCAGCTGAGAAATTTAATTGCGGAGCTTCAGAAATACGGGATTGAAATCTATTGCAGCTTTTTTGACTTATTTCGCGTGGAAGCGGGTGACACTCCGAGAAGCAGTGAGTGGTGTGGAGCACATCCGGAGCTTTATGAGATGAATAAATCGGGACAAGCGCTAAACGTCATCAATCCGTTGAGAAGGTTCAAGGATGGCACCTACTACGAAGACTTGTTTATTACGGATTTGATGGTCGTGATACGGGATTATGGGTTTGATGGCTACCACGGGGCGGATGGTTATACGAGTCCGAGAAAAAGCCTTGCCGAAGCCGACTATTCCGATGATATGGTCGATCAATTTGTTCACCATAGCGGGATAACAGATCTACCCGATAGATTCGCGAATTGTGATGATAACCCTACATTAATGGGGGAAAGGGCCGAGTGGATTTGGCTTCATCGACGCCTGGAATGGATTCGGTTTCATGGGGAGCGTTGGGCGCAGCTGTGGCACAAAATAATGGCTGCGATTCGTAGAGAGCACAAAAAGGCTTATGCAAATACAGCTTGGACAAGAGATCCATTCGAAGCGATGTACCGTTATGGCGTAGATTACCAGCAGCTTGCCGCGACAGGAATCGACGGCTTTATCGTGGAGTCCGTCGGAGCGTCGCTGTCCGCAGGAGCAGATGAAACGGAATACGAACCGGGCAACGAGTTTATGTCGATGATCATGACGATCAAAGCTTATGTGCCGGATACGAAGCTGATCTGCTTGAATGCTATCCAGGATACGAACGAGCAGTGGGATGCGCTTAGCCATGCGCCAACTGTTCTCGAAAGGGATATTTATGCATTTTCCAATGTATATTTACAGACTCGTTCTGGATTGCATCGCTGCACGGAAGGATTTATGGCTTGTTTAGGGGATGGCATAAGCCGGGATGGCTGGGAATGGATTCTTAAACGCTGGAATTTAGGGTTCGATATTTTGGCACAGAGAACCGTGGGAGCAAGCTTGGTATGGTCCGATAAAGCTTTGCATCAATCTCTGGAACATTATATCGCTACGCGTCATTGGCCGGCTCATAAATTCACTTATGAATTGATAGCAAGAGGCGCTCCGATTCACAGCGTTGTGGATGTGAAGGATTTGCGGCAAACAAGCGGTGCAATTGTAGTTACGAATTTTCATTTACTGCCGGATGATGAATTGAAGAGCGTTCTTGCTTATCGGAATGGAGCGGCTATCATGATTGGCCTAATGACGGACCGTATCGCCCAAGCTCTCTCTGGCGCTGGCTTAGTTGCTGCATGTGAGTTGAATCAACAGTTCTGTGTCATACGTGAAGAGCAATCTGGAGCAGTAAATGTATTCTCGATGCTACAGGATAAGAAGCTTGAAGGTGAGGAGCAGGAACACGAGCAGGGGTCTCTTCAAGAGATCAATGATGCCAAATCATGGCTTGAAAGCCTTTATTTCAGTCCGGTAACTGAAGATTTCTTAACAAGTTGCGTTCAGGCATTAATTAAAATCACTGGTGCACCGCATGTAATCAGGAATGATGACCATATCCGGCCTATTGTATTAGAGATGAATCCGAACCGTTGGCGGATCATGATTAGAAATCTGCATTTGAACTACAAATCTGCAAGCCTGGATGTAGGACGTGCGATCGACAAGATGAGTATTCTGACCGAATTCCCGGGGATCCCTGTTGCAACGAACGATTCACGCTTTCAATTGTATGTTCCCGGAAGAGGTATGGTGATCGTGGAGATTGATTTCAAATCTATGGATTTGACTGCAGGCTGAATAAGGAATGGAAGTAGAGCAAAGACATAAATGAAGTGACAGGAGTGAATGAGATGTCTGTAATGACCGTAACAGGGAAGGTGAACGCGGATAGTCTGGGTTTAGTACTGCCCCATGAACATGCGTATATCGATCTAAGAAATCTAGTACCAGCACCGCACACCATATCAGGTAAAGTGTTGGCGCAGCAAAAAGTCGCATTGAGCAATATGGGAGAACTGCAGCGAAATCCATATGCGGTGCTTGATAATGCAGTAATTGATGAGGAAAAAATCGTCGAGTTTGAGCTGCTGGAGTTCAAGAAGGCGGGCGGGAAAACCTTTGTCGATCTTACGCTGCGGGATATTGGCAGGGATCCCGTGCTGTTGGCCCGATTATCGCGGCTGCTCGATATCCATATCATCGCCGGTTGCGGATACTACATTAATAAATCCCACCCTCCTGATATGGATGACAAAACAATCGAGTCAATCGCTGAGGAGATATTTAATGAAATTAAATACGGGATAGATGGAACAAACATCAAGGCCGGTGTAATTGGCGAAATCGGCACAAGCGAAATCATCTATCCGAATGAAAGAAAAACACTAATAGCAGCAGCAACTGTACAGCAGGAAACAGGATTGGGACTCCATGTACATACCGACCTCTGGGCAACCAATGGAAACGAGGTTGTGAAGATTCTGACCGAACATGGTGCAGCGGCTGGTAAGATCTGCATCAATCACGTTGATGTGGATATTAAGATGGATTATATTAAATCGCTTCTTCATCAAGGGGTATATGTTGAATTCGATAATTTCGGCAAAGAGTTCTATGCCGACAAACGGCATAAAAGCGTCTTGAAGGGACTGTTTGCCAGAGATATCGAGCGAGTACGCGCGATCAAAGAGTTGATTGATTACGGATTCCTTTCGAGAATACTGCTGTCCAATGACGTCTGCTTGAAAACATGTCTGCACAGCTATGGCGGTTGGGGTTATGATCACGTCATTACCAACATCGTCCCGATGATGGTGGATGAGGGGATTTCACTTGAACACATTCATACATTGATGTGCGGCAATCCGGCTGAATTTCTGGACAATAATTTCGGGTAACTGAGGAGAGAAGATTAACATGATTAGAATTCCGATCGAAGAATTTGCTGCAAGAGTCGAAAAGCTTAGAGTACTAATGAAGGAGCGGTATCTACACGCCTGTCTTATTTATGGCGATGAGTACCGGAAGGAAAACCTGCGTTATATGAGTAATTATTGGCCTCTATTCGAAAGAGGAGCAGTTATCGTCCCTCTTACAGGTGAGCCGATCATCGTTGCCGCGCCGGAAGGAGAAATGTTCTGCCGCGAAATGAGCGCTTGGCCGGATGTACGGCTGCTTCCCGAATTCGCTTGCGTAACGGTTCCGGATAAGATTGAATATCCGATGGCGCATTATACAAGCTTGACCGCGATTCGTGAGAAATTGCAAGAGCACGGTCCCCTGCAACGAATAGGTATCGTGGGCATCGATGCGATCCCCACGCCGCTGATGAATTCAATTGAACAAGGCTTTGCGGGCATCGAGCTCATTGATGCAAGCGATTTACTGTTTAAGCTTAGAATGACCAAGTCACCGAATGAAGTCAGGTGTCTGCAAGAAGCTGCGAGAATTGCCGATGCGGGCTATAAGCTTATGATTAATCAGGTGAAACCGGGTATGACCGAGCTGGAGCTCGCTTCGCTCGCTTATGGGGAATGTATCAAACAAGGTGCGGAGATCATGCCATTCTGCTTGTTAACAAGCGGGGAACGCGTGAATACGATCATCGGCAGACCTTCCGGGAAAGTGATTGCGGATGGGGATATGATCATGGCTGCAATAGCGGTACAAGTCGAAGGATACGTAGCTACGTTGAATTTCCCCTTTGTCGCAGGGCGCATTAGCGATGAACAGAAGAAGTTCATCGATATTCTGGTCGAAGCCGAAGATATCGCGCTGTCCAGGATCAAAGCGGGAGCAAAGCAGTGTGAAGTGGTGCGTGCGGTTAAAGCTTACTTTAAGGAAAAAGACATGACGGAGTATGACTTATACCCGCCGCTGCATGGATGCGGCTTGGCGGAAGCGGAATCCCCTTATCCGGATGAGCAGTCTGAAGCGTTATTCGTCGCCGGAATGACTGTGAATACAGACGTTAGTCTATTCGGCCATCCCTATGGTTCCAATCGGATTGAAGAGAGTCTGCTCGTAACCGAAACTGGGTATGAATCAATGTCCAAGCTGGTCCGGCAACTAAGCAAAACTTGGAAAGAAACCGCGACGATTACGGTTATTTAAGGAGGGTAAGAGATGAGCAAAGAGGGTGCAAAAAACTGGTATGTCGTCGACGGCTATTTACCCTATAAAGGTAAAGGAGACTACGATTCGCTTGAAGGCCATGAAGCGATCATGATCCTGAATTGTCAGGATACAGATGCAGAAATCCTCATGGATATTTTTTACGAAAACAGGGAGCCTGACCGGGACATCAAGCTCCTTGCTTCAGCGAGGAGAGTAAAGTGCATCCGCATGGACCATCCGGAGGAAATCGGCGGAATAGTGTTGGATAGGCAACTGCAATACTCCCTACGGTTTAGAAGCGAAGTGAATGTCATTATTCAGTACGGCAGGATGGATATTGCCCAACCTAACTTGGCTTATATTGGAATGATGGGATATTCGGAATAGTCGCGGTTTATAACCTATATATAAATGAGACCGAATTTGCAGCCAGTTAGACAGAATCCTGATCTAACTGGCTTTTTTGTGTTAGAAGTAGAGTTTATTCAATTAAAGAAGAGATGGTGCATCTGCATCGAAATAGATTTCGGTTAAGTAAAAAAACTCGCCGATCTTAGCTAAGTTTTCTGCGAGGATCGGTAGGATGAAAAGCTCGAGCGGCTTTTCGTCTTTCATGACCTCGATCCGGATATCATGGGTGCCGGCAGGTATAATTAGTTCATGCATCTTGCTTCTCGGCGAACGGTGATAAGCAGGCATAAACTCCGTTTCTTGGTCGTCTTCGAATAAAACAGTCCCGTTCAGCCACACTTTTACCGGGTTAGCCGTTCCTGCAATTAACCGGACGGCTTGTTCATTTGGATTTACAAGCTTGGAAACCGCGGTATATTTACCAGGCACCGTAGTATTCAAGGCACCGGTAAAGTCGATTCGATCACCGGCGAAGTCGACCGTTTGAATAACCGATTGATTCGGGCCAGATAACGGCGGAGCGGTTAATGGTTATAGTTGATACTCATTATGTCAAAATCGTGCAAACGAACAAGACGAATCAACGGCATGTCAAGAAAAACAAGTTATCGAAATAGACGATAAAAGTCCAAGACCTGCAAAGACGCCAATTCGTTCATGCAGTACGATAATTACGATCGGGTCGCAGCCGATGAGCGAAGCATTAACATGTAAGCGCTTAAGTTTTTTCGATGCCGGATTGATTTGAAGACGATGAACAAAAACAAAATCATTTCATGAGAACGGAGGTCATACGATGGGCGGTATTGGTGCATCCGGTATTATATTGCTCGTGTTAATCGCGTTGCTATTATTCGGGCCAAATAAGCTTCCCGAACTGGGCAAAGCGTTCGGTCGTACGATGCGCGAATTCAAGAAAGGCGCCAACGAATTGTTGGATGATACGAAGCCGGCAAGCCGTGTCGACGTTTCACCGGAACAACCGGAGCTGCAGAAAGCGGAACGGCGACTGCCGGAATAAGCAAATCTGCAACGAACACACCCTATGGGGCCGGCCTCTCGATGCGAAACAACTTTTCGCGTTAGGGGCGGCCCCATTGTTGCGAGGAGGCGAAAGATGAGATATGGCCGAAGACCAAAGCACACAGCGCAGTGACGAATGGATGCCGCTTACGGGGCATCTTGGTGAATTGCGCAAACGGATTATTTATAGCTTGATCGTATTTGCGTTCGGGCTTGTCGGGGGCTTGTTTGGTTCCCAGCCGTTATTCGATTATTTGGTGGAAGCGGCGCCAGTGAGGAACTTGAATCTGCACGCATTCTCGCCATGGGACGCCATCGGGCTTTACATGAAATTTGCTTTTCTGATCTCGTTCGTCGTCGCGATTCCATTTGCGATGTTTCAGTTGTGGTTATTCGTGAAACCGGCGTTGGAGGAAAAAGAGCAGAGAGCGACGCTCATGTTCGTTCCTTGGGCGCTTGCCATGTTCCTCGTCGGCTTGGCTTTCTCTTATTTTGTCGTCTTTCCGATGGCGTTCCAGTTTACGGAGAAGGTTACGTTTAATTTGGGGCTAGAGCAGACGTACGGCGTATCGCAATATTTTTCGTTCTTGTTCAACATATTGCTGCCGATCTCTCTGCTGTTCGAGCTTCCGCTCGTCATTTTGTTCCTGAGCCGCATCGGTATTCTGAGCCCGGCACTGCTTGTAAGAATGAGGAAAATGGCCTGGTTTATTCTGATCGCAATCGGTGTGACAGTTACTCCCCCGGACGTTGTATCGGATTTTCTTGTCGCTGTACCACTCGTACTCTTGTACGAAATCAGCGTATTCTTATCTAAGCTTGCCTTTGGAAGAAGACAACGTGCGCTGGAGCGCGAGATTGAGGCGATGGGTGAAGCGTAAACCACCAGTTGGATGGCCATTCAGTAGATGGAAGCCAAAGTGAAAGTCAGTTTTGTGCAAACGACGTGTCGTAAACGTCGTCTGGATGCCCGAATAAAGACCAAGCAATACGCGGCATAAACAATAAACTCTGCAAAGACTTGGCCGTGTTTTCACAGTAGGATTAGACTAAACGAGAGGCCAATCGTTGAATGTAAGCAAGGAGGAACAGCAGCAATGAAAGCGCTACAACCGAGATGAAAGGAGGCGAAAGGTGACTAGAATGGCGGACCGCGAGCATTTTAGATCGGCAAGACCCATATGGCCGAAGGATCGGGAGAGGGACAAAAATATCACCGTCGGCTTCAGAGGTTTTGTAACAACGCGCAAGGACACAAGTTTAACGTTGCATATTGCCGCATCGACCCTCTATCGATGCTATATAAACGGCAAGTTCATCGGGCACGGGCCAGCCCGCGGGCCCCATGGGCATTATCGAGTCGATGTATGGGACCTGAGCGAATACGTCAACGAAGGCACTAACCTCGTAGCCATTGAGGTGGCGGGCTATAATATCAACAGCTATTACGTACTTGATCAGCCATCCTTCCTACAGGCGGAGGTTCGGGCAGGCGAGGATGTACTTCTGGCGACGGGCGCCGAGGACGGATTCGAGGCGTCACTCTTGAAGGAACGTGTACGGAAGGTGCAGCGATTCAGCTTCCAGAGAACGTTCGTCGAAGCGTATTCGCTACAATCTGGCTATGACAGCTGGCGGTATGATGGAAGCGCTTCCTTCAACCGAATTGCCTGCATAGAGTCGGGCGTGAAGACCTTGATTCCAAGGGGCGTCTCCATAGCTAAGTTCACCGAGCGTAATCCGCTTGCGGTGTACGCGAGGGGAGAAGTGATTCGCCGGAAATGGCAGGGAGCTTATTGGCGCGATCGTTCCTTGACAGGCGTAGGCCCTCAGTACGGAGGTTACGAAATGAACGATCTGGCCTTCATTTTATCGGATGAATTGGCCGATCTGCCTGTACTTCGTCAACGTATCGTTCAGCAACCGCATGCACAAGACGATTCTTTATCGCTCGCTACCTGCGAGTTTGGGATTCTGGACATGGGAATCAACCGGACCGGGTTCATTGGCGGTACCGTTAGTTGCCGTCGTAGGACCTTGCTGTACGTGACGTTCGACGAGGTTCTACGGGAAGACGACGTGGATCATTTGCGATTCGGTTGCGTCAATGCCCTGCGGTATGAGCTTGAACCCGGAACCTACAGGTTGGAATCGTTCGAGCCGTATACCCTTCGCTATATGAAGTGGATAGCAGCGGAAGGGGAATGCGAGGTGTCGGGGATTTACATGAGGGAATATGCGAACGCCGATGCCGGCAAGGCGCAATTCCGATCCGGCGACGAACGGCTGAACGCGATTTTCGAAGCAGGCAGGGAAACGTTCCGACAGAACGTAGTCGATCTGTTCATGGATTGTCCCTCAAGGGAGCGCGCCGGATGGCTGTGCGACAGCTTCTTCATGGGACGGGCGGCGTTCAGCTTGACGGGGCATACGCAGGTGGAGCGAGCTTTCTTCGAAAATTACCTCTTGCCCGATAGCTTCCCGCATTTGCCCGAAGGGATGCTCCCGATGTGTTATCCAGCTGACCATAACGACGGTGTCTTTATTCCGAATTGGTCTCTCTGGTTCGTTATCGAATTGGAGGAGTATCTGGAACGGAGCGGCGATCGGAAGTTGATCGAGGCGATGCAGCCGAGAATTATGAAATTGTTCGACTACTTCGAACGGTTCAAGAACGAAGACGGACTGCTGGAGAGTCTTGAAAGCTGGGTATTCCTGGAGTGGTCCAAGGCGAACGAATTCGTACAGGACGTTAATTATCCAAGCAATATGCTGTATGCAGCCTCACTTGCCGCCGCGGGTCGAATATACCAACAGACCCGCCTGTTGCAAGAGGCCGAGAAGGTGCATGAGGTGATCCGGAGGCAGTCCTATGATGGAAGTTTTTTCATAGACAATGCAGTGAGGCTGGACGGCCGCCTCGTAACTACTCGGAATAGGAGCGAGATTTGTCAGTATTACGCGTTCTATTTCGGAACGGCCGATCCCAACGGCAATCCTGAGCTCTGGGATACGCTGATAAACCGTTTCGGGCCTTCCAGGAATCGGACGAACGCGTATCCGGACATTCATGAAGCGAATGCCTTCATCGGAAATTATTTGCGCCTCGAATTGCTGGCAAGGTACGGATATGTACGTCAGGCGGTGGACGAATCCGCTGACTACCTGCTGTACATGGCTGAACGAACCGGGACGCTCTGGGAGAACGTCGGGGACTACGCCAGCTGCAATCACGGATTCGCTTCCCATGTCGTACACAGCTTGATTCGCGACGTACTAGGCATCTACAGAATCGACCCGATCGCGCAAACCCTTACGCTGAGGTTCTGCGATCTGGACATTTCCTTCTGTAAGGGGGTGCTGCCTCTAGGAGATGGTGAGGTTCGCTTAGAATGGTCCAAGGTGGACGGACGAGTGGAATATCGGATCAACGTTCCACCGGGTTACAAGGTGAAAGTCGAGAATTTAACCGGACTACCGCTTCACGGCAAGATGGATGAATCAGCGATACTTTATACTTCCAAGGAGGAATGAAGGAATGCCGAATAATGACGGGTTTTCCATCCCTGAAGGGAATAGCTCTTCTGAGCTAAGCAGTCAGCTAGACAAAGCGCTAGCAAAGCCGATCAGCCGCAGGAAGATGATGACGGCGCTAGGGCTGACCGGTCTCTCCTTAATGGCGGGCGGCAAACTCTCTTACGCAAGCTCGACGACGCTTACAACGAACATGAAGCTCAAAAAAACAAACCCGCTTAACGCTGCCGATGTCAATGGCAACTTCGATCAGATCGATCAGGAGTTCAGCGGTCGTTCGGTTACACCGGATTTCTATAGGGTCGGCACAGGAACGGACGACACAGCGGCCGTTCAAGCAGCCTTCGACTCCGGCCACACGGTCATCTTTACGCGAAACTACAATGTCAGATCGGTAGAGATGAAAGGCGACACGCAAACGATCAACTTTAACGGCTATTGGCTGATTGGAATAACGGGAAGCGGGGACTCCGCCTCCGACAAGGATGCGATACTCAAAATTACGGGCATCTATCTGGAGCTCTATGATATCAAAATCAATGGCCAGTTTAACCGCAATTACCGTGCGGGGATTCATTGGTATTCGCGTCCAGGTTATCCCCAAGCCGGATTTATCAATGTGTATGGTATGTATATCCGGGATATTCTCGTGGGCATTCAATATGGAGCATGGCTGGATGATCCGAGCCCTCACGATGCGCCGCAGAGCGAGAATTACTTGTACGGCTTTCGCTGCCGAAGCTTGCAGAACTGCATCATCAGCAATCAACCGAACGGATTCCTTAAAATATCCGGAAGTACGATCGATTGCCATCAGAGGGAATGGGTATTTCAACCCGGCAACCCGTTCAGCATTCCGGATTCAACCGTCATTACTTGCAAGATCGGCCAGATTTCAGTCGAAGATAGCGAATTGTTGAAGGTGGAATATTTGGAGGGATGCGGGCTTCAAGGCCGAAACATCGTCGTTTCGAACTGCGTCATTGAAATGCCTTGCACTTGGGTGAAAGCCGAGGGAGACGTGACGATCGATGTCGTCCACGGGGGCTTTATGGGCGGTAACTCCGGATTGCCAATGTTCCAGATCGCTCCTGGCTCATTGGGGTCCTTAAGAATTCAGAATGTTCGAATGTCGCGTAGCGCAGGCGTAGGAGACTACTTGACCAATTACATCATAGCCGGACTTGAAAGTTCTCCGAACTATCACGTGAGCATAGCCCGATGCGATCTAGGCGAGTGGGCGCCTTATTACATTGCTTTGTCGAGGGAAAGAAACCGCGTATTCGTTCAGGATACCCACTTTACCTATACGGCGGGAGGCGCCTTGCAACGCTATACGATTCACGATAAGAAGGATTATGTCAATCTGATCGCTTCGGTCGATACGACTGGCGAAAATATGTCGACAACCGCAAATACGGCGGATAAATCCGGCTGGGTATGGACCAATCTGTACGGCTCGGGAACGGTCTATTTCCGTAAAACGAGTTCCGATGTTCCGTCGGGATATGCAAGCGCGATCGAGGTCGTCGCAACCGGCGAATCGTTTATTACCTCGCAACCATTTGCGGTAACCCCGAATGCGCTGGCTGTATTCCGGATGAAGGCGAAAAGGATCGGCGGCGGCGGTCATGCCGGCATTAAGTTGCTCTGGTTTCAAGCCGACGGCACTGCGTCCGCAACTGCGGAAACCTATTTATTCGGTACCGTGGACATCGGCACCGGCTGGTCGGATTTGATGGTGACGGCTGCCATTCCGAGCGATGCCGCTTACGCCAGAATCAAGCTGACTGCAGAGGTAGGCTCTCTCTTCGCAACCGGCATGGAGTTCTGCACGGCGGTCGACAACAACTACCATAACTCCTTTATTAATGAATTGAACCGTTCGCTTGATGTTGCCGGCGAGGGCTTCATTCTTAAGGCACCGAACGGTGCGCGCTACAAGATCGCGGTGAATAATAGCGGCGCGCTTACCGCAACCCCCTATTAAAAAAATAAAATATGAAATCTGGAGGGTCTTACGATGAACAAGAAAAATGCATGGATTTCACTTGTGCTTATACTCATTCTATCTTTGTTTGCTGCCGGATGCTCGAAAGCCAATTCGACGGAAACGCAGAATGCCAGCAACACATCCCCTAGTTCGACGACACCTGCCGCGAGCGGACAGGCTTCCGGGGAAGCGGCCAACTACGAGAACGGACTGCCTAAAGACGAAGAAGTGACGTTAAAGGTCGGCTTGCTCGAATCGGGCTATGGAAGGGAATGGTTCGATTATGCCGTTAAGCACTTCACAGAAAAATATCCGAACGTAAAATTCGATATTACGGCTTCTCCGAAGATCGGCGACCTCATCTCGACCAAGGCCTCGGCAGGCAACGACGACGATATGTTCGATTTGTTCTACGGCGCCACCTGGACGGAATACGTAAATGCCAACAAGCTGGAGCCGGTAACCGATATTTTTGAGATGTCACCGGACGACGCGCCGGGCCGGAAGCTGAACGATCTGATTATTCCTGGCTTCAACGATCCCGAGAAGTATTATAAAGACAATGCATGGGTGTTCCCGATCGCGAATTACATCGGCGGCATGTTCTTCGATCAGAAGCTGTTCGATGAGAACGGTTGGAACAAGAATCCAAAGACGTACGATGAATTTATTCAACTTTGCGAAGCGATCAAGAGCAAAGGCATTGATCCGATCGTGTATGCCGGCTTGTACAATTACGCGCAGTTCGCTTTCGATACGAAAATATTCGAAATTGCCGACGAGAACGGAAACAAGCAATTCCGCAACGATTTCGAGTATTTCAATGGTCCGCAGAACACTTCTCCGGAAAACATCGAGGTGTACAAACGACTGTACGACATGGGCAAGAAGGGGTATATCAGCAAGAAAAGCGTAGGCATGAACCATACGCAGTCGCAAATGCTCGTTCTTCAGCATAAAGCGGCCATGGTGCCATCGGGGGACTGGATCGAGAACGAGATGAAGGAATCCGCTCCGGACGATTTCCAATGGGGATACATGGCGGTTCCATTCACGAATAATCCGAACGGTCCGATCTATATCAACAACGGATTGAGCTATTCCTTCGAGATTTGGGCGGCCAAGCCGGAATTGAACAAGAAATGGGCGAAGCAGTTCCTTCTCTCGCTTTTGTCGAACGAAGTCCAGCAGCAATTGGTCGAGAAAGGCGGCGCGCTTCCGCTCCGCAAGGATTACTTGGATGTCCCGACGCGAGCGGACAATATGAAGCCGCTTCAGAAATCGATCGCCACGTACTTGAAGGAGAATCAAGTCGTGCTCGAGCTGAAAAATCGCAAGATCGAGCTCACGCATCCAGATTACGCAGCATCGCTCAAAGTCATTGTAGATAATATGGCTCTCGTGTTGACGGGGCAGGAACAACCGGAGCCGATCTTGCAGGACGCGGAGAAGCTGCTGCAGAACGCCATAAAGAACGACAAGAAAGCACAAAACAAAGAGTAGACGGATTACGAAGCGGTCGAAAGGCAGTCATCCGGACTGCCTTTCGACCGTGATATGCGGGGAGAGAAAACTATGCATCTCTTGAAAAGCGCACGGTTTCAAAAAGCGATATTTCTTTTCATTGTCGTGGCCCCGGCGTTCGCGGCCTATGTGTTATTCACGCTCTATCCGAATGCCCTCTCCATCTATTATTCCTTCTTGGATTGGGACGGCATAGGCGCCAAAACGTTCGTTGGATGGGACAATTATATCCGGTTGTTCCAGGATCCGTTCATCTTGCGGGCCTTGCAGCATAATCTGATTTTGCTCATTACGGTTATTCCCATTACCCTTACGATCTCGTTGGTATTGGCCGATCTTCTCGTTAACCGTTCATTCGCGGAAAATTCGTTTTATAAAGTCCTTTATTTTTTCCCGAACGTGCTGTCTCTCGTCGTCATCGCGCTCGTCTGGTCGTTCATCTACGACGGTACCTTTGGCTTGCTGAATGGACTGCTTCAAGTGTTCGGCCTTGGAAGGGAACATAACTGGCTAGGCAGTAAAAGCACGGCGCTGCTCTCCATGATTCCGTTATACGTATGGTGTTACGTCGGGTTTTACGTGGTCATATTCATGAATGCCATGCAAGGCATTCCTAAATCTTTGTACGAGTCCGCCACTTTGGACGGAATTACGCATATGCAACGGTTTACGAAGATTACGCTTCCTTTGTTGTCCGGCGTCATTCGAGTCGGAACGATCTTCCTGATGCTATCCGTGATCAAAGGTTTCGAATATATGTTCATCATGACCAAGGGAGGTCCCGGCGGTTCGACGGACGTTATCTCCCTGTATATGTTCAATCTTGCTTTCGGCGGTTTGAACCTCGGTCAGCATATTTACGGCTACGCATCCACGATCGGCATGATGATCTTCGTCCTGCTCGTCGGTTTGAAGCTGGTCGTAGACAAATTTTTTACCAAAGACAGCATCGAGTACTGAAAGGAGGGGTTCTATGAGAACCGGGGTCACTTCATGGCTATGGCGAATGGTGCTCTTCGTCTGGGCGCTAACCGTCCTGCTTCCGCTATTCTGGATTTTCTACCAATCTCTCAAAACGAATCAAGAGTTTTTCGCCGATATATGGGCCTTCCCCGAGCACCTGAAATGGAGCAATTACGAGAAGGCATGGACGCGGCTCGGTATAGGCCAATCGGTGATCAACACCCTTTATTATGTAGGGCTTAGTCTGCTCATTAGTCTGTTTGTCTCCACGGTGAACGCCTACGCCTTCACGCGAATCCAATGGAAGCTGAGGTCCTTGCTGTGGAGCGTCATCATGATTTCCTTGTTCCTGCCGGGCATCAACATTCTCGTATCCCAGTATACGTTAATGCGCGCAATGGATCTGACGGACAGCTTGAACGGACTGGTGCTCCTGGCCGGTCTGCCTGTCGGGGCGTTCGAACTGCTCCTGCTGGGGAGCTTCATGCGCTCCTTACCGAAGGAACTGGACGAAAGCGCGTTTATCGACGGGGCCACGTTATTTCAGGTTTTCCGCAAAATCATCTTGCCTCTGTCTATGCCGGGCATCGTCACGATCGGCATCTTCAAATTCGTGGGCTTATACAACGATTTCCTAGGCCCGTTCATTCTCATCAGCGATCCGGCCAAATATCCGATTAGCGTGAACATGTATAATGCCAACGCCATGATGGAATTCAAGGCGGATTGGGTGACGCTGCTCGCGGGTCTTGTCATCACGATCATACCTACCGTTATCGTGTACGTGTTGTTTCAGAGAAGAATCATAGAAGGCGCCACAATGGGCGGAGTCAAAGGTTAAATGGGAGCTTGGGAGGGAAACGCATGAGTAAAGTAGGGGTAATCGGGTACGGTCATCAAGTCAAGAGGCTTCTGAGTATGATGCAGGAGATGGATAGCAGCTGCCGAATTTCGGCGATAGCCGATGTTCGCCATCATGAAATCCGCGAACAGATGAAAGCGGACGGGGTCGACCCGTCAGGGATTTCATTTTACGAGAACGCGGATGACATGCTGAACGACGGGGAATTAGACGGTGTATTCGTCGGAACGCGCTGCTCCCTTCATACCTCCATGGCCTTAAAAGTGTTGCCAAGGCGAATTCCGCTTTACCTGGAGAAACCGGTCGCGACAACGATGGAGGACCTTGTGAAGCTAAGAGATGCGAACGCCTTATACGGCGGCAAAACGGTCGTGTCCTTCCCGCTGCGGGTTACGCATCACGTGCAGCTTGTGAAGGAAATCATCGATTCCGGAAAAATCGGAACGGTGGAGCATGTACAGGCCGTAAATAACGTGAACTACGGCAATATCTATTATCACGGGTGGTTCCGCGACGAGAAGGAGACGCAAGGCCTGTTCGTACAGAAAGCGACGCATGATTTCGATTATATCAATCATATTCTGGGGCTGAAGCCCGTGACCGTATGCGCGATGACATCGAAGCAAATTTTCAAAGGGAACAAGCGAGCTGGATTGCAGTGCAAGGACTGTGACGAGACGAGCACGTGTCCGGAAAGTCCGGAAAATCTTCGGAGACATGCCTTCGAGGAACCGCTTGGGCCTTACTGCTGCTTCGCGGAGGATACCGGCAACGAGGATTCGGGCAGTGCTTTAATCGCCTATGAGTCGGGCATGCACGTGTCTTATTCGCAAAATTTTTTCGTCAGAAAAAAAGCAGCCGCGAGAGGCGCCCGGTTTCTAGGTTACAAAGGGACGGTCGAATTCGATTGGGCCACGAACCGAATTCAAGTTTATATGCATCATACTCCTAGAGTCGAAACATACGAGATCGATAACGCGGCCACGGCAGTCGGTCATGCAGGGGGCGACTCCACGCTGCTCGAGAATTTTATCTCGCTCATGCAGGGGAAGACGCAAACTTCCGTGTCCATGCTGGAGGATGGCTTGAACAGCACGTTATTGTGCCTGAAAGCCAAGGAGTCCGCGGATACCGGAACCTTCCGCGAAGTCAGGTGGCCGGATTGAAGTTCGGCTGATCGGAGCGGGTCTTAGTCCGGGTCAGAAGTCGTATTCTTATGCTCGCTCCGCCAATGGGCGGGGCTTTTGCCGTATTTCTGCTTGAACAAGCGGCTGAAATAGTGAATGGTCTGAAAACCCGTGGCATGCGCGATATCCTGAATGCTCATATTGCTTTCCAGCAAATACTTCTCGGCAGCGTTCATTCGAAGGTTATTGAGAAATTGCAACGGGGCAACCCCTTTGCAGGCTTTGAACGTGCGGATCAGATAGGAGGAATTCAAATGGGCATACTCGCACAGCTTCTGCAGGGTGAAGTTCTCCCAGTAGCTGGATTCCATCCAACGGACGAGGATCTCGATGGTTTCCACCGTTGAAGCAATTCGTTTGACAGGCGGTTGACTCGTCTTTCCGTAGAGCTTTACATCAGGCTTGGCCACATGACGGATGAGAGCAAGGATGGCTTGGATGTCGTAATAACTGATTTGCCGGGTCAGATCGGGTTGCTTGCGCATCCACTCCGCCATCAGGATCTGGTGAAGCGCATGAATACGCTCATAGATCAATCGAACGGCAGGCAAGCTCCCGTCCGGATCTGCCTGAAGACGGTTCCAGTTCTCGCAGTCCGACGGGATTGGGAAGGTTTCGTTTGCGTCATCCTGAAGCTCCCAGTAGGTATAACGGTAAATCCGGGTTAGGAATTGCAAATGGTGGGAAGTATTCAAAGGGATAAGAATGACGGCGGGACCCATCATCGAATAGGTTACGTTGTTGATCGTAATTTTCAGGGTTCCTTCAATAATATAGAGCAATTCGTGATGCTGCGGGTGAAGACCGCCAATGATCGACTCCATGGGGAAGAGCGAAAGGTTATCCTGTACAGGCTGAGACGCCTCAAGAGAATTATCGTAACCGAAAGCGCGAACCTGCATGCGATCTCTCCCGTACTTCAAGATGATTGGCCGATCTGACAGGCTCATTTTAGCATGATACCGGGATTATAGTAAACGGATATCGCTTACAAGATCATCCATATGACAACCGGTTGACACATTGTATGTCAACCGGTTATCATAAAGGAGCAATAATAATGAATGCGCATTCATACGAATGCATATGAGGGGGAGAAGAATTTGAAATTGATGAAAAATACCGCTTTGGTTATTTGCTCGGCATTGTTGGCCACCTCGCTTGCGGCATGCTCCAAAAACAATTCGCCAAGCGCCTCCGCGGGACAAACGCAAGAAGCCGGGCAAACGCAGCCGGCGGCTAAGGAAGTCAAACTGACTTTCTTTAATACCTCCGCCGAAGTGAATTCCGTGTTCGAAGATCTTTTCAAAAAGTATCACGAGCTGAATCCGAACGTGACCATCGAATTGATACCGACGCCGATCGGCGGAGCGCAGCTCGAAAAGTTCCAATCTCTGCTTGCTTCCGGAAAACCTGCTAACATTGCCAACCTGGATCCCGGAACGATCCTGCAGTATAAAGACAAGTTCTTGAATTTGGATCCGGAGAAAGCCAAATATGAACAGCTGGCGAAACCCGGGGCTGTTGACGGGGCGCTGCTGGACGGCAAATTCCTCGGCATTCCATGGACGGCTCAAGGCTACGGCTTGCTCTATAACAAACGAGTCGTGGAGGAAGCGATCGGGGGAACCTTCGATCCGGGTATGGTGAAAACCCGCGATGATTTGGAAGCTTTGTTCAAGAAAGTCGAAGCGGCCGGAAAAGCGCCGGTCATGATTCATGGAGCCGATTGGTCTTTGGGCGCTCACTATTTGGGTCTGACTTATTCCTTGCAATCGAAAAACGTGGAAGACAATCGCAAGTTCGTGGAAGACCTGAAAAACGGTAAAGCTGCGCTGTCCGACAATCCGCAGTTCAACGGCCTGATGGATACGTTCGACTTGTTGAAGAAATACAATGCCAGAAAAAACGATCCTCTTGTCGCGGATTACAATAAAGACAGCGCCGACTTCGCTAAAGGCAACGCCGCGTTCTATTTCATGGGAGACTGGACATGGGCAGTCATCGGCACGCTGGAAGGACGGGATAAAGATTTCGGCATTCTTCCGGTTCCGATCAGCAACAATCCGGCCGATTTCGGCAACGCCCAAGTCGCTTACAGCGAACCGAAGCTGTTCGCGATCGATCAATCCGGATCTTCCCCTGAGCAACAAGCGGCCGCTAAGGCGTTCATCGAATGGCTGGTCTCTAGCGAGCAGGGTCAAGACGCGATCGTGACCAAAATGGGGCTGTCCTTGCCTTACAAGAACGTGAAAGCCAAAGGCACAAATATCATTTCCGATGCCGTAAGCAAATATGTGGATCAAGGGCAAGTCATTAATATCGGCGTCATCAACTATTTCCCTCAAGATTACTGGTCTAAGACTGGAGCTTCCATGCAAAAGTATTTAGTTGGAAAAGTTGATCGCAAAGGACTGGCGGACGAAGTCCAAAATTACTGGAAATCGTATGCCGGCAAATAATACTTCAATCGCAGGCTGAGAAAGACAGGTGCGAGGCCCTGCCTCGCACCGTCTTTTATTCACGGAACGCAAGGGGGCAGCATCGTGATCAAAAAAAGTTCAATCAAAAACGTCTGGACCTTTTTGCTTTTCGGAGGTCCGGCCACTTTCGCTTTTGCGGCCGTCGTCATTATTCCGCTTTTCGTCGGACTGTATTTGACCTTTACGAATTGGGATGTTCGAACCGCAGACAGCACCTTCGTCGGTTTTTCGAATTACGTTGAAGTATTCCGTGATTCTATTTTCTTCGATCAATTGTGGTTTACTCTCAAATACGTCTTTTTTACGGTGCTCATCGCCAATGCGGCGGCATTCTTCATCGCTTTGGCGCTGACTAGAGGGGGAAGAGGAGAGCAGTGGCTGCGGACGGGTTTTTTTACGCCGAACCTGATTGGCGGCATCGTTCTCGGGTATTTATGGCAAACGTTATTCTCGCAAGTTCTCCCTTATTTGGGGGACAAATACGGATGGAAATTGTTTGCGACGTCTTGGCTGACGGATACGAATAGCGCATTCTGGGCGCTGGTCATCGTAACGGCCTGGCAATTGATCGGTTATCTCATGATTATTTATATTGCCGGATTTGCGGGCGTTCCCAATGACGTGCTTGAAGCTGCCGGCATTGACGGCGCGAACGGCACCGCTATTCTACGAAAAATCATCCTGCCGCTTTCCATTCCGGCAATCGTCATTTGCATATTCATTTCCGTTTCCCGTTCTTTCTTGACTTACGATATTAACCTTGCGCTGACGAAAGGCGGACCGTTCAATTCGACCGAATTGGCCACTTACCATATCGTTCAAAAAGCATTTCTGTCTAACCAATACGGAGTCGGGCAAGCCGAAGCCGTCGTGCTGTTTGCCGTCGTAGCGATCATCGCGCTCACCCAATCCTACTTGCTCAAAAAACTGGAGGTTGAATCGTAATGAAGACGCGGCGATTCCTATCCCGGATGAAGTTCTCGTTCATGTTTTTGATGTTGTTCGCATTTTTGACTCCGTTTTTGCTGATCGTCATGAACTCGTTTAAATCCACGCAGCAGTTCGTCGAAAATCCTTTATCTCTTCCCGGAAGCTTCCGATTCGGGAACTACGCCAACGCGATCGACAAGATGGATTTCATGCACGGCTTTCTCAATTCCATGGTGATTACGGTCGTTTCGGTATTGCTGATCCTAGTATGTTCGTCGATGACGGGATATTTGTTCGTTCGTTATAAATGGAAGGCGAACGCCGTCATTTTCTTTGCCATGCTGGCGTCAATGGCGCTGCCCTTCCAAGTGCTCATGATTCCGCTGGTCATGCTGTACGGCCATATGGACTTGCTTAATATGAAAAAAACGCTTCTGTTCATGTACTTGGGTTTCGGCGTTCCTTTCGGCGTATTCACGTTTCATGGCTTTATTAAAGGCGTACCGTACGAGTTGGAGGAGTCGGCTTTTATCGAAGGCAGCTCCCAACTGCGAACTTTTTTCCAAATCGTGCTTCCATTGCTGAAACCGGTTTTCGTGACGCTCATCGTATTGGACGTCCTTTGGATTTGGAACGACTATTTGCTGCCGAGTCTCATCATGCTTTCGCCGGATCAGAAAACGCTGCCCCTCTCCACGTATAATTTCTTTTCTTCCTACTCGGTCGATTACGCGCCGCTTATGGCGGGATTAATCTTGACTGTTATTCCGGTTCTGGTCTTGTATCTTTTTCTCCAAAAACAAGTCATTAAAGGGATAACGGAAGGGGCATTGAAATAATCTTGTCGATCGAGGCTGAAAAAGTTTGCGGTAAAGCTTATAATGGGCTTAAAAACGCAAGGTGATCATCTATGCCGAAAATAGAAGACGTAGCCGAGAGGGCAGGCGTTTCCGTCACTACGGTTTCGCGCGTGCTCAATGACCGGGGTTATATCAGCCAGAAGACGCGGGACAAAGTATACCAGGTCATGAAAGAATTAAATTACCAGCCGAATGAAATGGCACGGGCTTTGTTTAGAAGAAAATCGAACATGATCGGTCTCATTATTCCTAACGTATCCCATCCTTTTTTCGGAAAGCTGGCGTATTACTTGGAGTATTATGCCGACCTGAAAGGATATAAATTGCTGCTTTGCAATTCGAATCGCGAGATTTCCAAAGAACGCGAATATATCGACATGTTGAAGAAGAATCAAGTGGACGCCATTATTATGGGCAGTGCCGTATTGGACGTAGAGCATTATCTGAATTTGAATTTGCCGATCGTTTCCTTCGATCGCAAGGTGGCGGACGAAATCCCGATCGTCACTTCCGATAATCTCATGGGAGGCAAGCTGGCCACGAAATTATTGATCGACAAAGGCTGCAAAAAACCGGTTTTCGTATACCGCGGAATCGGCGGCCCCCATCATCGTCAATTGTTGGCCGGCGGTAGAGAACAAGGATTCGACGAGGAGCTCACAAACGTCGGAATCGAACCCGTTCATTTTCATTTGGAGCCGACCGATGCCTCCGACATGGACGAAGATGGGGAAATCGTTCGTTTTCTTCGGGATCATCCGGATGTCGACGGTATTTTCGCCAGCAGCGACGTGATCGCGGCCGAAATCATTCAAGCCTGCCATCGGATGGGGAAGAATTTGCCGGCCGACATGAAAGTAATCGGCTATGACGACGTAGCAGTCGCGTCTTTAGTGTGGCCGCGTCTAAGCACGATCCGGCAGCCGATTCGAGAAATGAGCGAATATACGATCGAGTTGATCGCGAAGCAGATCGAAGGGGAAGAAGTGCCTATGATTCACTCTTTTCCCGTCACCCTTGTCGAGCGCGATTCGACATGAATAACGGAATGGCTGTTTCATTGCCGGGATCTTACGGCTGAGAGAGCCATGTCCATAATGTCAACCGGTTGATATAAATGAATGGAAACGGAATCGCGTCAGTCTGCAGGAGGCCTATGATGATCGTAACGATTAGGGATATTGCCGAGAAAGTAGGGGTTTCGGTAACGACCGTTTCCCGGGTATTGAACAACCGTGGATATTTAAGCGACGGCTTGAAGAAAAGGGTACACGAAGCGATGGAGGAGATGAACTACCAGCCTAACGAGGTGGCACGTTCGTTATCTCGAAAGAAATCCAATATTCTCGGTCTCATCATTCCGGATATTTCGCATCCGTTTTTCGCGCAAATGACGAAGCACATGGAGTACTATGCTTATAAGCATGGTTACAAGCTGATGCTTTGCAATTCTTTGCTCGATAAGAAAAAGGAAAAAGAGTACATCGACTTGCTCAGAGCCAGTCAAGTGGACGGAATCATCATGGGAAGCCATACGATGAGCGTCAAAGAATACTTGTCGATCAAGCTTCCTCTGGTGACGCTGGATCGGCAAATTTCCGAATCGATTCCCTATATATCATCCGATAATTACCGGGGCGGATCGCTTGCGACTCAACTCCTTCTAAGAAAAAACTGCAATAAAATCGCGTATTTAAGCGGGAACCTGCAGTTGAACATGCTGGCCAAACAAAGACACGACGCGTTCGTTCGGCAAGCGAAAGGCAAAGGCGTCGAATATATCGTCAAGCAAACCGATATGAACGGATTTCAATATAAGAAATACGAAAATTTGGTTCGGGAATTATTCCAAGAGCATCCCGATATCGACGGCGTATTCGCAAGCAGCGATATGCTGGCGCTGCAGGTGGTCCGAGAATGCCGGAGACTCGGCAAATCCGTACCCGACCAAGTAAAGGTCGTCGGTTACGACGGGATTCAAATCGGCGGAACGGAGGATTTGACGACGATCGCTCAGCCGATTAAGGAAATGGGCAGGCTGGCGGTACAGCATCTGCTTCAGCAAATCGCGGGCGAAGAGACGCCGCTAGAAACGATTCTTCCGGTCAAATTGCTGGAGAAAGGAACAACGTAGACAAAGTCCGAGTGTAGTAAATGGAGGTCATCATATGAATTTCTTACAAAGAGTTTCTCCCGAATTGTTACAAGGTTTAACGCGATTGCCGCCTCTTCGTTTGCCCGATGATCTGGAAACGGCGAGACAGTGGCCTATTCCGGCAACGGAGAAGTCCGAGCAAGTTAAAACGACCGAGCGTTATATTTCCGGCGCGGGCTCGAATGAAATGCTGATCAAGATTTACGAACCGCTCCATAGAGATGAAAAAAATCTTCCCGCGTTGCTTTGGATCCATGGCGGGGGATATGTGTTAGGTCATCCGCAGCACGACGACAATCTCTGCCAAAGCTTCGTCGAAGAAGCCGGCTGCGTCGTCGTTTCGCCGGATTACCGGCTCGCCCCCGAGCATCCCTATCCGGCTGCAATAGAAGATTGCTATGCTGCGTTAGTATGGATGGCAGGCGCGACCGAGGAATTGAGGATCGATTTATCCCGATTGGCGATCGGAGGAGCAAGCGCGGGAGGAGGATTGGCCGCGGCATTGGCTTTGATGGCCCGCGATCGGGGCGGCCCCGCGATTTGTTTCCAGATGCCGTTATATCCGATGATCGACGATCGAAATGCGACGCCGTCCAGCAATGAAATTACGAACCTTAAGGTGTGGAACAGCGCAAACAATGCGGCGGCATGGAAGATGTATTTGGGTGAGCATGCCGATGGCGACATTCCTTCGTACGCCGCGGCAAGCCGCGCGACGAATTTGGCCGGACTTCCTCCGGCTTACACTTGCGTAGGCGAGCTCGATCCGTTTCGCGACGAGACGATCGAATATGTCATGCGGCTCGCGCAAACCGGAGTCGATGTCGAATTCCAGCTTTATCCCGGAGGTTATCATGGCTTCGAGCACGTCGTTCCGACGGCGGAGATCAGCCGGCGCGCGAGATCGGGATACTTGAACGCTCTGGCTCGAGCATTTAACGGTTCGAATGGCGGGGAGGTCTAAACGTGTTCGAATTCAACGACAGAGTCATGTTCGAAGATAAACCGAATGACCTCTTGACGGTCGGGGAAATGCTCGTTGATATGATCTCGGACAATTATGGCGATGGTTACGAGAATAATGGATATACCCGTTTTTTTGGAGGATCTCCCTCCAACATTGCGATCAACGCCAACAAGCTCGGCATTCGGTCCCATATCGTTTCCGCCGTCGGCGAGGATAGCCTGGGGACGTTCTTGCTGAACCGCTTGAGAGAAGCCGGCATGGATACGGACGGGATTCAAACGACGCCCGATTCCACCAGCCTGGTCGTGGTCACCAAAAGCCAATCCACGCCCGTCCCGATTTTTTACCGGGGCGCGGACTACGGATTAACCTATAACGGATCGCTGGAACGAGCTTTGAACAATTCCAAGGCGGTTCACTTCTCGTGCTGGCCGATCTCGAAAGTCCCTGCACGCCACACGGTCGAACGGGTTATCGAAGAGGCAAGGCGGAATAAGATGCTCATCGGCTTCGATCCCAACTATCACCCCAAAATCTGGGAACGGGACGAAGACGGCGTCGCGTACGTTAAATCCGTTATTTCGAAAGTCGACATCGTCAAGCCGTCCGAAGACGACGCCGAGCGGCTGTTCGGGCCGGATTCGCACGCCAATCAAGTCGAGAAGTTTCTGGAGCTCGGCGCCAAATTGGTCATTATGACTTTAGGCAAGGACGGGGCTATCGTCTCCAACGGAAAGGAAACGGTCATCTTCGCCTCGCTGGCGACCGTGGTCGAGGACACGACAGGCGCCGGAGACGCGTTTTGGTCCGGCTTTTACGCGGCAGTCATCAAAGGGCATACCATCAAAGAAGCATTGGAGCTTGGATTTGCCGTCAGCGCGTTTAAGTTGAAATATACCGGCGCCGTCGTGGATTTACCGGAGCTCGAAGCAATCAAAAGACAATTCAACCTCTAGGAGGCTTCCGTATGACGGTGAAAAATCAAGTGCAGCTGATCACGTATCCCGATTCCATGGGGGGCAATTTGAAGGCGTTAAACGAAATGCTGCTGAAGCATTTTCCGGATATTTTCAAGGGGGGGATTCATATCCTTCCGCCGTTTCCTTCTTCCGGGGATCGCGGCTTCGCTCCGCTGACCTATCTGGAGATAGATCCGGGTTTCGGCTCCTGGGAAGATATCCGGGCGATCGGGGAAAACTTCGATATTCTAGTCGACTTGATGGTCAATCACATCTCCAGGCAGTCGCCGTATTTTCAGGACGTCCTTGCCAAGGGACGAAACTCCGCCTACGCCGATCTGTTTTTGACGCTGGATAAGCTTTGGGAAGACGGAAAGCCGATTCAAACGGATATCGATAAGATGTTTTTGCGCAGGCCGTTGCCTTATTCCGCCTATCCGCTTGAAGGCAGCGATGAGCAATTGGAGGTATGGACGACATTCGGCAAGACGGATCCTTCCGAACAAATCGATCTGGACATCGATTCGCCGCTGACAAAGAAGCTATTAACGGAGTATTTTACGCATTTCCGCAAGCAGAACGTGAAGATCGTCAGGTTGGATGCGGTCGGATACGTGATCAAAAAATTAGGGACAAGCTGTTTTTTCGTAGAACCGGACATTTATGCGTTTCTCGATTGGGTGAAGGAGCTGGCGGATTCTCTGGATATCGAGCTGCTGCCTGAAGTGCATGCGCATTACGCCACTCAGTTCAAGCTCGCGGAACACGGCTGCTGGATTTACGATTTCATTCTGCCCTACAGAGTGCTCGAAACTCTCGTCAACCGGTCCAGTCAGGAATTGCTTCGCTATTTGGCGGTTCGGCCGCCGAAGCAGTTTACGATGCTGGATTGCCATGACGGCATTCCCGTTAAGCCGGATTTGGATGACCTCATAGACACCAAGGAAGCAAGAAAGCTGGTCGATCTGTGCGTGGAAAGAGGCGCCAATCTCAGTTTGATTTTGTCGGAGGAGCATAAGGCGAAAGACGGCTTCGACGTTCACCAAATTCGATGCACTTATTACAGTGCCCTTAATTGCGACGATGACGCTTATTTGGCTGCGAGAGCGATCCAATTTTTCGTGCCGGGCATCCCTCAGGTTTATTACGTGGGGTTGCTTGCCGGCGAGAACGATTTCGATCGGGTCAAAGAAACGGGCGAAGGACGCGAAATTAACCGACGCAATTATACCGTAGAAGAAATCGAGCAATCGCTTGGAAAAGATGTCGTACGGCGTCTATTGAAGCTTATCCGTTTCCGAAATACGCACGACGCCTTCAACGGCGAGTTCAGCGTGCTTCCAACGGCGGACGATGAGGTCCGGCTGGCATGGAATAAGGGAGAAATCGGCTGCGAATTGCGCGTCGACCTGAACACCTATCAATCGACGATTCATTATGCGGATAATGTGGGCAGCGCAATCGACTACATCGTATAACGAAAGGTTGGGAGCCTTCCCGGATTGTTTATCCGAACATATTGTGGGGCAGGATGCTTGATGAAAGGAGGGGAGCCTCATGAAAACGAACAGCATCGTTTACAAATTTGCCGTTTCGCTGACGCTGATATTGGCGATCCTCCTTACCGTTCTGCTCGTAAGCAACATCTATTCGTTGGCAGTGGTTCGGCAGAACTCCTTGAACAGTTCCCGAAACACGCTTGCGATCTATGTCGAAAGCATTCATAACTATTTGAATATTTGCTCGAAAGACTTGTTAGAGGTGTTTGAAAACAACATCGATACGGCCACGGAATATTCCCATTTAAATGAGAGCGACCGGTATTTTAAATCGGCGCAATGGATGAATGCGTTAAAAGCCAAAACTTCCAACAACGATTCGAGCGACGGAATGTTCATCAAGCTCCCGGACGGCGGCATGCCTCTCGTACAATTCGGAAACCGCATCCCTTCAAACGAAAAATTGGCGCTCGCCGATTTCTTGAACAAGCAACCGTTCAAGCCCGATTCGTCCGCAAAGCTCGATGAGTGGACGAATTTCGATATTAACGGTTTCAACTATTTGTTCAAATATATAACGTATTCGGACATCAGCTTCGGAGTATTCGTTAAAGCGAATACGTTATTGTCGATCGTGAATAAGAAGGCTAATGACAGCCATTACTTCTTAAGCGATCAGGACGGACGCGTTCTGACTTCTACGAATGCGAGCATTCATGCAGGCTCGACGTTGGAGGAGTTGAGGGAACGATTTAAAGCAAGATCTCTCATTATATCGGAGCCTATTGCCGAATTCGGGCAGATGACGAATATGGTGGCGAAGCAAAGCGTTTTCTCGGGATTAAAGCTGATTCAATGGGTGATAATTTCTTTGGGCATCGTCTCCGTCATCGTCATTCCGTTCGTATTGAGATATTTGACGAGAGGCATCATCAATCCAGTTCTAGAGCTGGTGAAAGCGGCCAAAGAAGTGGAAAAAGGCCAATGGGAATACCAACTTCCTTCCGGCCGATATTCCATGGAGTTTACGAAGCTATTTCATTCTTTTCAATCCATGGTCCGCGAAATTACCGATTTGAAAATTCGAACCTATGAAGAAAAAATCGAGCGAAGCCGCACGGAATTGAAATATTTGCAAATGCAAATCAGACCCCATTTTTTTCTTAACGCGATTTCGACGATTTCCAGTTTAACGTACCAAAACAAGAACGAGGAAATCAGAAACTTGATTCAACTCTTATCCGTGCATTTAAGGTACATGTTTAAAGGGGAGCTTCTTTTAATCCCGATTCGCGAGGAAATCAAGCACGTGGAAAATTATATTCGAATGCAGGAAATCCGTTACCCCGACCAAATCTTTTACATGACGGATATCGATCCCGAAGCGGAGCAAACCGGCATCCCCCAATTTTTGATTCAGACTTTCGTCGAAAACGTCTTTAAGCATGCCATGATCTACGGAGAGATGCTTTCTATTTTCATAAGAGCAAGCCATGTCATGGAAGATAAGCGATGGGTCAAAATCGTCATTGAAGATAACGGGGAGGGGTTTCCGAAGAGAATGCCGGAAACCTTCGAGCGATCGGAATCGGACTGGCCCGACGAAAACGGCAATAAAGTCGGAATCGCGAATATTCGCAGAACGCTTCAGTTATTGTATAAAAGAAACGACCTCTTGAAGCTATCGAACGCCGAGCCTTCCGGGGCCAGGGTCGAAATTCGGCTGCCGTTTCGGGATGTTGACATAAACGCTCCAGGGGGGGATTCGGATGCGCTGCCTGCTGATCGATGACGATATACCTACCGTCGAGGCTCTTCGGGATATTATGGATTGGTCCGAATACGGAATCACGCAACTGATGACGGCGCATAACATCCAAGACGCGAAGGCATTATTCGACGCCGAAGTTCCCGATCTTGTCATTTGCGATATTGAAATGCCCCGAGGCTCCGGCATCGACATGATCAAATGGGTCCGCGAGAACGGTTACGATTGCGCCTTCATTTTCTTTACCTGTCATGAGAGCTTCGATTTCGCTTCCACCGCCATCTCGTACAACGCCGATTCGTACCTGATCAAACCGCTGGACAAACAAAGACTGGAGCCGGTTCTGTACAAGGCGATCGAATCGCTGAAACGGAAACGGACGCTCGGGGAATACAGCAAGCTGGGCCTGACCTGGCTGAAAAATAAAGATTTGGTCGAGAAAAGCTTCTGGAGAGACGTGTTGACCGCAACGATCTCGCCGAGAATGGATCTGATCCAAGGCGAAATCCGCAAAAGGGATCTGTCGCTTTCGGTAGACGGCAAATATATTTTATTTCTTGCGGTCGTAGCCAAGTCGGAGATCGAAGGCGAATGGGAGGATAGCACGTTTCATTACGCGCTATGCAATCTGAGCTCGGAAGTCCTGTTCGGGGGCCCGAACCATGACCGGGTCATTCCCTATCAAGCGGATGATCGGTTTTATGTTGCGATCGTATTGGATGGCGGGATCGTCATGGACAAGCTAAAGTCGGAAGGCGAGCGTCTCATTCGATTGTGCAAACAATTCTTGAAATGCGTAGTCACGTGTTATATCGGCGAGGAAGCGGCAATCACGGAGATTGCGCAAACGAAAACGGAATTGGAAAAACGGGACGCATTGAACATCATATTCAGGGGAAACATACATTTTCAGAAGGATCGATTGCAGTACGATACGAAAGACCGTTATTCGCTTGATACTGAACTGTTTACGACGCTGTTCGTGCAGAAGGAAAAAGTTCAGATCGTCAACCGGTTAAAAAAAGAACTCGAGACGCTTGCCCTTCAAAACAAACTGGATCCGATGACCTTTCATTCGATCCGAGAAGATTTCCTTCAAGTTGTTTACGCGTTCCTTACCCGAAACAATATTCAAGCGCATCGTCTCTTCGCCGAAGACATCGCCCAACGGATGTATCAGAAGTCGGAAAACAGCGTCTTCGACTTCATGAAGTGGGCTCATTTCATTACGGAGAAAACGATAGAGACCCTTAAAGAAGCGTTGCAGTCCGAAGGGGTCGTCGAGAAGGTAAAGCGGTTCATCCAAGAAAATTACAATCGTGATCTGACTCGCGATGACGTCGCTTCGAACGTCTACTTGACTCCGGATTATTTAGCTAAAGCGTTCAAGAACGAAACGGGAATGACCATTAAGGAATATTTGAACGAACACCGGATCAAGATGGCCAAGGGGATGTTGATCGGAAGCAATGCCAGCATCAGTCTTATTGCGACGGAAACCGGCTTCGATAACCTTTCCTATTTTTCCACCGTATTCAAGAAGCTGACGGGGGAAACGCCGAATTCTTATCGAGCGAAGCACCAATCGGTGACATAGAACCGGGCAGCCCAACCGAACATCGGATGGGACTGCTCTTTTTTTTGAAAAAACACTTCGTTTTTTTAAAAGTCGGCGTCCGGTCCGAATGATTAAAATGAAGACGTATCAAAGGAGAACAGGGGGAAAACGAAACATGGAAAGAAAAAAAGGCTTAACCTTGATGCTAGCAACTATGGTAGCGTGCGGATCGATCTTGTCCGCATGCGGCAACGACGCGGCGGAATCGCCGGCGAATTCGCAAGGCGCCGCCAAAGGCTCGAACGCAAAAGTCGAAAAAATCGTATTCGCGCTGGCATCGTTTAATCGAATTCCGGACGACCTGAAAAAAGTGACGGATGCCATCAATAAAATCACGATCCCCAAAATCGGCGTAGAAGTGGATTATAAGCTTTACGGCCCGGCAGACTACGTGCAAAAGGTCAATTTGGCGCTCCAAAGCGGCGAACAGATGGATGTGTTCACGACGCTCGGACAACTTCCAAGCTACGCATCGAAAAATCAGCTTTATCCGTTGGAAGATCTGATTCCCAAGTACGGTAAAGAAATGACCGCCATTCTGGAGAAAGACTTCGGTCCCGACCTGTTGAAATCGACGACCTTGGGCGGTCATATATACGGAATCCCCGTGAACAAGGGGATGTCCATTCCAACCAATTTTGTTTATAACGCCGATATGCTGAAAGACGCCGGCTTAAGCGCAGACAACATTCGATCGGTTGAAGATCTGCCCGCGGTCTTCGATGCGGTCAAGAAGAAGTACCCGGACGTTGTTCCGTTTGGCCCCATTAACGTCAATCCGAGCGATACGGGGCTGCCCCTCTTGCTAAAAGGAGCGAGTCAGGTCGACTTCTTGTCGGACACGACCGGCGTCGGGGTCGTCATCGGCAATGAGGGCAAGGTCCGGAACTTCTATGAAACGGACGTATTCAAGAACGGCGTCAAAATGATGAGGGACTGGTATAACAAAGGCTATTTGCAGAAGGATGCGGCAACGGCGTCCATCGGATTTCCCGATGTGGTCGCTTCCGGACGCGGCTTCTCCTTTATGGGCGGTTACGGCGGCATGGAGGCGGCGAAGACGCTTAGCGCCCAATTGGGCAAGCACATCGAGATGAAACGGATCGCGCCTTATTATTTCGAAACGGGGGCTGTCAGTTTGGTCAGCTGGATGGTTTCCAGCACGTCTAAAGCGCCCGAAGCGGCCGTCAAGTTCCTGAATCTCCTCTACTCCGATCCGGCTCTGATCAACACGATTCTGTACGGGATCGAAGGGGAGGATTACGTCAAGGTGGACGAGCATCACGTGAAATTCCCCGACGGCAAAGATGCAACGACCGTTCCGTACACCGCCATGTTGAGCACGGGAATGGTGGGCTCCGAATCGCTGCAATATCAGCTCGAAGGAGTCAATTGGTCGGACGTTGAATTGAAGCTGAAAGAAAACAAAGAAACCGCAAGATCGCCTTATTTCGGCTTTATGTTCGACCAAAGCAAAGCGAAAGCGGAAATGAGCGCGGTGACCAACGTCGTGAATCAATATTTGCCTGGTCTCGTGTGCGGATCTCTTGATCCCGAGACGACAATTCCGAAATTCGTGAAGGCGCTGAACGATGCGGGCGCTCAGACGATCATCCGGCAAAAGCAGGAGCAGCTGGATCAGTGGATCGCATCGCAGGGCAAATAAACGGAAATAGCGATTGCGGAGTGGAGCCTTTCGTAGGCTCCGCTTCGCATCATGGAGGAGAATTCCGGAATGACAACCATGAGAACGAAATCGACAGGGCTGAAGAAGACGCTTCCGCTTATTCTATTGGCCGCTCCGGGTTTGCTGTATTTTCTTGTTAACAGCTATTTTCCCATGATCGGCGTATTTATCGCTTTCAAGGACGTGAATTACGCCAAAGGCATTTTCCGAAGCGATTGGATTGGGTTCGACAACTTCAAGTTCCTTTTCCAAACGAGCGATGCATGGATCATGACCCGAAACACCTTATTTTATAACGTGGCCTTCATCGTGCTCGGAACGATCTTCTCGATCATGATCGCCATTTTCATGTCGGAATTGCTGAACAAAGCGTACTCCAAATTGTATCAGTCGGGCTTGGTGCTGCCGAACTTGATCTCGATGGTCGTGCTTTCGTTTCTCGTGTTCGCGTTTCTCAACGCGGACAGCGGGTTCGTCAACCACTCTATCCTGCGTCCGCTAGGTCTTCCGGAGATCAACTGGTATTCGGAAGCCAAATATTGGCCTTATCTGCTCGTAATTATTCAAATGTGGAAGTCGGCAGGGTATGGTTCCATTGTCTATTTCGCATTTATCGCAGGAATCGATAAGAGCATTTACGAAGCCGCGAAGATCGACGGGGCGGGCAAGCTGAAGCAAATTCGGATGATCACGCTTCCGCTTCTGAAGCCTACAATCGTGATCCTTGGGCTGATGTCTATCGGCAGAATATTCAATTCGGACTTCGGTCTGTTCTATCAAGTTCCCATGAATGCGGGTGCTTTATACAGTACGACCCAAACGATCGACACCTATGTATATCGCGCTCTGATGCAGGTGAACGACATCGGCATGTCCGCCGCGGCCGGATTGTATCAGTCGCTGGTCGGACTCGTGCTTGTCATGCTTGCGAACGCGATCGTCAAAAAGGTCAACTCGGACAATGCTTTGTTTTAGGAGGAAACGCCATGTTACAAACTAGAGGGGAACGAGCGTTTACCGTTTTTTCCGCGGTCGTCATGGGTGGGGTGACCCTGCTTGCTTTTATACCCTTCATCCTCATCTTTGCTGCTTCTTTTACCGACGAAACCGCCTTGATTCGAGACGGTTACGCCTTTGTTCCGAAAAAGCTGAGCCTTGACGCTTATGTCTACATGGTATCGTCTGCTGCCAC
This sequence comes from Cohnella soli, assembly GCF_042655525.1. Taxonomy (NCBI): domain Bacteria; kingdom Bacillati; phylum Bacillota; class Bacilli; order Caryophanales; family Paenibacillaceae; genus Cohnella; species Cohnella soli. Next base: position 351,100 of record NZ_JBHSMI010000067.1, on the reverse strand, counting down.
TTTCCTCAGGGCCTATGGCGTTTCTTTCCTCGTCACTGCATTGGGGACGGGGATCGGCTTGTTGATTACGAGCATGCTTGCTTATCCGATGTCCAGAAAAGATTTCAAGTATCATAACGTATTGGCCTTTTTCGTCTTCTTCACTTTGCTGTTTAGCGGAGGAATCGTTCCTTCCTATATTTTGTGGACCAAATATTTGCATGTAAAGGATACGCTGGCGGCATTAATCGTGCCCAATTTGCTGACGAACGGCTTTCATGTTTTGTTGATCAGGAATTATTACAAGAACAACGTGCCCGTAGACCTGATCGAATCCGCTCAAATCGACGGAGCTTCGGAGCTGCGGACATTCTTCCGGATCATGCTGCCTCTTTCCGTACCGGTCTTGGCGACAGTCGGTCTGTTCATGGGACTCGCCTATTGGAACGATTGGATCAATGCGCTTTATTTCATCACTAAGCCCCAGTATTACGGGATTCAGAACATTCTGATCCGATTGATGAACAACATTCAATTTCTGAAGACAAGCCAGGCAAGCAGCATTCTCGGAGCAAACGCCGTAGAGCTTCCAAGCACGGCCATTCGAATGGCCATGGCGGTTGTGGGGATTCTTCCGATCCTGTTCGTGCTGCCGTTTCTCCAGAAGTATTTGACCAAAGGGGTCGTGATCGGCGCGGTTAAAGGTTAATCGAAAATGAATGGGAGGATGACAAAAATGAAGGTTCAAGAAGTAATCGATAAGGTTTTGCTGGACGCTTGCGGCGGGAAGAAGCTGGAAAAAACGTGCGACGTACTCGCAAGCGGCGACCCGGAAATGCAAGTCACGGGGATCGTCACGACTTTCATGGCAACCGTCGATGTGATCAAGGAAGCGATCGCGATCGGGGCGAACATGATCATTACGCACGAGCCTACTTATTTTACCGGGCTCGACGAGTTGGAGTGGCTGCAACAGGATCCCGTCTACTTGGCCAAGCGGAAGTTGATCGAAGAGCACCGGATTGCCATTTGGCGATTCCATGACCATATGCATTTGGCCCATACGGATCGGATCTATGACGGATTTATCAAGGAAATGGGTTGGGAGAATGAACTGATTGATAAAAGCTCTCCCTGGGCATACGAAATCGAGAAGACGACGTTAAGGGAACTGGCCGAATTATTCAAACGGAAAATAGCCATGGACGTCGTTCGGATTGTCGGCAATCCGGATATGCCGTGTTCCCGAATCGGGGTTCTGGTCGGCGGAGGGAGCTTAGGGTTGGGCAGAGAGCAAATGCCGATGGAATTGATGAACGACAAGAATCTGGACGTCATGGTTTGCGGAGAAATTACCGAATGGACATTATGCGCCTATGTCAATGACGCTGCCATGCTGGGGATGAATAAAGCGATGCTGATCATCGGCCATGAGCGCAGCGAAGAATGGGGAATGAAACACATGGCGGGTTGGCTTCGGCCGCTGGTCGGCGACATCGCGGTCGCTTTCGTCGATGCGAGGGAGCCGTTCCGTTACCTTTAAGAACAATGCCTTAGACCAATGGCTGAAACTGCAGAGTTTCAGCCGTTTTCTTGTAGATGAGGAATCCTGCACGAAATCGCGAGGGGCTAACCCCATATTTTTGCTTGAACACGCGACTGAAATAATAAACGCTTGCGAAGCCTGATCGAAAGGCGATTTCACCCATCGTCAGGTTCGTCCGGGTCAAATCTTCGACGGCTTTGGTCAGCCGGATTTCAGTCAGTCGTTCTACGATCGTCAGGCCCGTGCGGCGCTTGTATTCTCTAGCTAAATGTCCATAGCTCAAGTGCAGCGAAGCGGCCAACTGCTTCACGTCGAGTTCGCGATCTTGCAGATCGTTCAGGAAGATATCGACCTTTCGGACAAGACGATCGACTGTTGCCTCGTCCCCATAGCCTGCAACAGGGATTTCCGACAATGATTCCGCCAACTTCAACAGGAAGCGAAGGAATGACGTTTGCACAAAAATCGCCTGTTCGCCGGCTTCCGACTCTGCCAGCAGATGTTCAAGCATGGCCGCGATTCCTACGACATCCTTCATGGGAACAGGGGTGCCGACGGAAAGCTGATTAAGCTTGTCGTACAATGAAACTTGGTCGATACCTTCTTCAGAGGCGAGCGTATTCCGCTTTAATCGCCAACGAAGGCATAAACCCTCGTGAGGAGATACGGCGTCGTATTCGTGCGAGTGCAAGCAGCCAGGCGGAATGAGAATATAGTCTCCCGCGTTTATGTTATGCATGTTTCCATCTTCGAACGCAGTTCGCATGCTTCCCTCCGCCACATAATTGAATTCAAACCAATCATGCGAATGAGGAGGGCAGAGAGAAGCTCCCAAAGCATTTTCGAACATAATGTCGATCCATTCGATAACGACGTCATTTAGTTTGATGTTGCGGCAAGCGTGATGAGTTAAAAATCGGGTCTGGGCTTTCAGTTCAAGCATTCTCATGTTGGTTCCTCCATCCTCCAACCTAAGGGATATGATTATAATATCATTTTTGTGCAAATAGTCGTTACTCTGCTGGATTTTCTCTCTAATTCAAATGTGAAAAAATGAGAATATTCCATTAGAGGGGCGTGAATTTTCCGGTGAGAACATTGCATTTGCTCAGCAACGCGCATTTGGACCCGGTATGGCAATGGCAGTGGGAGGAAGGGGCAGCGGCGGCGGTATCGACGTTCCGGGCGGCCGCCGATTTTTGCGAGGAGTTCGACGGATATATTTTCAATCATAACGAGGTTATTCTCTATCAATGGATCGAGGAGTACGAGCCAGCTTTGTTCGAGCGCATTAGGCGCCTCGTGAAAGCCGGCAAATGGCACATTATGGGCGGATGGTATTTGCAGCCCGATTGCAATATGCCTTCCGGCGAGTCGATCGTGAGACAAATTCTGGTGGGCAGAACTTATTTCCGCGACAAGTTCGGAGATGACTCGGAGCCGACGACGGCGATAAACTTCGATCCGTTCGGCCACTCTCAAGGTCTTGTCCAGATCATGCAGCTTGCGGGCTACGATTCTTACATCTTCATGCGGCCGGACGAAATGGAAGTTCCCGCCCAAGATTTCATTTGGCAAGGCTTTAACGGCAGTTCGGTCATGGCGCATAAAGTATGGAACGGCTACAATTCTCAGCTTGGCAAATCGACCGAGAAAATCGCTTCGTGGTTAAAAGAGAACCCGGAAGCGCAGATCGGGCTCGTGCTCTGGGGAGTCGGGAATCACGGAGGCGGACCGTCTCGGCTTGATCTCAAACTGATCGCGGAGTTGAAGGAGAAGACGGGCGATTTCGACATCGTACACTCGACGCCAGAGGCGTATTTCGCCGAACTGGCCAAGACGAAGGAGCTTCCCGTCATGAATCGGGACTTGAATCCGCGGTTCGTCGGCTGCTACACCTCGCAAGTCCGCATTAAGCAGAAGCATCGCAAGCTCGAGAACGAGCTTTACATGACCGAGAAGATGTTGTCTGCGGCTTCGCTCCAAGGGCTCCTCGCTTATCCGTATGCCGAGCTTCAGGAAGCCCAACAAGATTTGCTGACGAGCGAGTTCCATGATATTTTGCCGGGGTCATCCGTGCAAAGCGTTGAGGATACCTCTCTCCGCGGGCTCGATCACGGACTTGAAGTATTAAGCCGCCTCAAGGCGCGCGCTTTCTTCGCCTTAGCGTCGGGCCAACCGGTCTCAAGTCCCGGGGAATATCCTATCCTGGTGTATAATCCGCATCCATTCCCTGTTCGTGGCGTCTGGGAATGCGAATTCATGCTGGAAGACCAGAATTGGCAACCGGAGTTTTCGATGCCGATCGTATACAAGGACGGCGTTCGAATTCCTTCCCAACCGGAGAAGGAAGACAGCAACCTCAACCTCGATTGGCGTAAAAAAGTGGTTTTCGAAGCGGAGCTTCAACCGATGTCCATGAACAGGTTTGATTGCCGAATCAAGCAACTTCCTGAGAAGCCGGCACCTGCGTTGACTGTTTCTGACGGTAAAATTTCTTTCCTGACCGAGCGGTTATCCGTCGTGATCAACGCAAGGTCTGGTTTCATCGACGAATACGTCGCGGACGGTCGAAATGTCGTTTTACCGGGTGCATGCCAACCGCTCGTCGTGAACGATAATGGAGATCCATGGCGTATGGACGTGAATTCGTTCCGGGATATCATTGGAAGATTCGAGCTTATGCCGATGGGTGAGGGAACGGATTTCTCGGGCGTGGATACGCGACTTCTTCCGTCCGTCCGCATCGTTGAGGACGGCGAAGCACGCTCGGTCATCGAAGCGCTTTTCTTTTACCGCGATTCGCGCATCGTGCAAACGTATAAGCTTCCAAAGAACGGAACGGAAACTGAAATCCACGTCCGAGTGTTCTGGAATGAAAAAAACAAGATGCTCAAATGGTCCGTACCGACGGCGCTCGCGACGAACGCGGCCTACCGGGGACAAACGATGTACGGAGTCGCCGAACTGCCCGCGAACGGGGATGAAGCCGTCGCGCAAAAATGGGTGGCGGCGACGGACGGCACGTTTGCGGTGACGATCGCGAACGACGGAGTCTACGGTTCGGACTTTAAAGACGGAGAGATCCGAATGACGCTGCTTCGTTCTCCGGCGTATTGCGCGCATCCGATCATGGATCGCCCGCTAGTCGTACAAGATCGGTTCCTGCCAAGGATGGATCAAGGGGAGCGCCAGTTTACGTTTTGGCTTAATGCGGGGCCAGCGGCGCAACGGATGGATACGATTGACCGCGAGGCGCTCGTCCATGGAGAGAAGCCGTTCGCATTATCATTCTTCCCTTCCGGTCAAGGTCAATTGCCGACGCCGCTGTTTGTCCTGGAAGACGACATCGTGCAGCTTGCTGCTTTCAAACGCGAAGAGCGTGGAGAAGGGTTCGTCCTGCGGCTGTTCGAGCCGACCGGACAGGCTCGCGAGACGGCAATTGTAACTGCGGAAGGCACAAGATACCCCGTTTCGCTGAATGGTTTCGAAATCAAGACGCTCAGGTTCGATCCGGATGAAGGTACCCTGAAGGAAATCAATTTAATGGAACGGTAAGGAACGGCAACAATAGAGAATCTTCCAATCCACGATTTCAGTGGAAAAGAAGATTCTTTTGTTTTGAGACGTGAAAGATCAGAAGAAAGCTGAAGAAATCGCCGCGCAGCGGGTCCAAAACTGTCGGAAAAGCGAAACGAGTAAACAAAAGTCAAGAATAGTCGTCATAATACAATCACGCACAAGACCGGCAATCTAGGGGAACTGGGCTCGTCCAGCGTATAATTAACTACAACACACATTAGGTCGTGTCTGAAAACCTGCTCGGAGTATTCAGACACGCCCTAGCGGACAAAGGACGGTTACATCATGAGAGCATTCACTGGGCTTGCAAACCTGAAAATCTTCCCTAAGCTGATCGTCTTGTTTCTGATCGCGATCGTTCCCTCGTTTATTGTCTCTTTCCAATTGTTCAGCATCGGAGCGGATAGCGTCCGCAAAGAGATATGGAGTTCGATGGAAACGCGGGTGCGGTTCAATATCGGCTCGCTCGAAGCCGAGATGGATCGTCTGATCCGGATGCACACGCAGTATCCGCTCGATAGCGATATCACGAAGCTGAGCAGCATGTCCTCGATCCTGCCCTATTACGAAGTGATGCAGATGCAGAAGCGCGTGCAGAACAAGCTGTGGATTCTGGAAATGTCCAGCCTGTACGTCAAGCAAACCCAGTTGTATATTCCCCAGTTTCACAAAAACCTCCTGTCCATGACGGATACCGATCCAATAGCGGATGACGAACTGAAGCAATTGCAGTTGTTGAAAAAAGAACAGCAATCCCCGTTTGTTTTCTGGAACGGCAAGCTGCTGCTGAGCACGATTTACCCCGACCCGAACTCCTATATGGTTTTCCCGCCTCTCTATGTGCTGCAGTCCGAGATCGACCAGTCGAGCTTGCAACATTTCCTGAGCCGCTTGTCAGGCGAGACCGGAGGCGGGGCGCTGCTGTTCAACGACAGTCGGGATTGGAAGCTGGCCGCGGGAGAACCCGTCGAGGGGCTGAACGATCGCATCATGGCCTATACGAACCGGCAAGCGGCGGACCGGCAGTCGGGCAGAACTGTCCTGAAGCTTGGCGACCATGCCTACTACGTCGTGTACGAACGCTCCGATCTGCTCAACATGACGATAGCGCTCTATACGCCTGAAGAGAATGTGCTTGGTCCATTACAGAGCTACCGCACGCTCTTCCAGAGTCTGTTCGGCGCGACGCTGATTACGGTGGTCGGATTTTCTTACTGGATTTTCCGCTCGATTCACTCCCCGATCCGGCGTATGGTACAAGCGTTCCGCAAAGTCGAGAAGGGCGACTTGAGCTTGAATATTACGCACCGCAATCAGGACGAGTTCCAGTATTTGTACGGGCAATTCAACAAAATGGTCAGCCAGCTCAGGCAATCAGTGCAGGATGTGTATCAATCGCAAATTATGGCGCAGCAGTCGGAGCTCAAGCAATTGCAGTCGCAAATCAATCCGCATTTTCTGTACAACACCTACTATATGGTCCATCGGATGGCGCGGATGCACGATATCGACAACGTGGAAAGAGCGACGCAATATTTGGGCGACTATTTCGTGTACATTACTCGCAATTCCTCGAACGAAGCGACGCTCGCGCAAGAGTGGAACCATACGCTGGCTTACCTGGAAATTCAGCAGATGCGGTTTCAGAACCGGATCGAAGCGACGATCGTTTGCCGGACCGCGCATCTGGACGACTTGCGCATCCCGCGGCTTATTTTTCAGCCGATTGTCGAAAATGCCTACCAGCACGGCTTGCAGTCGGTGACGGAGAACGGGCGGATCGCGCTGTCGCTCATCGACGGTGAAGATGGAAGATCTGTTGTCTTCTCGGTGGAGAACAACGGCGCTGCGCCAAGCGGGGACGAGATCGGCGCGCTGCAGCGCAAGCTGAAAGAGTCGTCGTTCGGCGCGTTGGAAAATACGGGACTGATCAACGTTAACAAGCGCATCCGCCTCAAGTTCGGAGAGCCGTGGGGCGTACGCGTGTCGGCCGGAGCGGCGGGCGGCTTGAAAGTATCTTTGCATTTGCCTGTCGATTCATCTGCGAACGGAGGGGATAGCGATGCGGCGAATTCTGATCGTCGATGACGAAATGTTTATTCTTAACGGGCTGACCGCGATGGTGAAAGAGGCGAACTTCGCCGAACTGGAAGTGTACAAGGCCGCTTCCGCGAACGAAGCGTTGGAATGGCTGCAAAGAGCGACCATCGATGTCGTGCTGACAGATATTTGCATGCCCGGCATGGACGGACTGGAGCTGCAGAAGCACATCCAGAAGCAGTGGCCGAGGTGCAAAGTCATTTTTCTGACGGGTCACGACGAGTTCGATTACGCCCGGGAAGCGATTCATCACCGGGCCGCGGACTATATTCTGAAGACCGAAGGGGACGAACCGGTCTTGCGGGCGATCCGGAGAGCGCTTGATGAGATCGAAGCGGAATTCGTCAGGGAAACGCAGTTCGCGCTAGCGCAGTCCCGTTTCCAGGCCGCGCTGCCGTTTCTGCAAAACGAGTTTTTGACCGACATCCTGCAAGGGGAGAAAACAGTCGGCGGAAGGCTCAAGGAGCAATTCGCCGAACTCAAGCTTCCGCTCGCCTGCGACCGTCCCGTATGGCTGGCGATCGCCCGCGTGGACGAGTGGAACGACTACGGTGACGCCGACAGATCGCTGCTGCTGTTCGCCGTGCAAAATATCGCTCAAGAGTATTTGGCGGATTCCGTGAATGCGCAGTCGTTCGTTTACGAGAAAAACCGTATCGCCTGGATTATCCAGTCCGCAGCGTCGGAAGAGGCAGAGAACGGCAAGCGGACGAATGTGCCGCAATTTATTCAAGGGGCGTTCGAGAGAATTCAGCAGTCGTGCAAGCAAATGCTGCGGCTGCAGCTGTCGTTCGCGATGACGCTTGACCGCTGCGACTGGCCGCAAGTCGCCGCCCGGCACGAAGCGCTGAGAAGAGCGATGCGCCGAAGCTTCGGTCTAGGCCACGAGCTGCTGTTGACCGACGCGGACGGCGATGAGCCGTCCGAGACTGCGCTTCGCGAAGACGGCATCAAGCGGGTCGGCAAACTCATTGACGAATTGAGCGTGCTGCTCGAAAGCGGGCAGAGGGATGAATTTCGGCACAAGCTGGCGGAATTGGCGGCGTCCGAGCTCGCCGGCGGGGATGCGGAGTGGAAGCTCATGGCGGCGTACCGGCTGATCTCGATGCTCATGACGGTGCTGTCCAATGAAGGATTGCTGAAGCCGATGCTGAGCTCTCCGGCGATGGACAGGCTGCTCAAGCTTGATACGCATGCCAATTGGGAGCAGACGCTCGCGCTCGTATCGGAAGCAGGAGACGCGGTATTCTCCCGCAAGGATTCGATATCCCGGCAGTACGGCAAAAGCATGATTCACCGGATCAAGCAATATATCGAAACGAATTTATCGGGGGACTTGTCGCTGGTCAGGCTCGGCGAAGTCGTCGCGCTGAATCCGTCCTATCTGTCGCGGTTGTACAAGCAGATGGCGGGGGAAAGCGTATCCGATACGATTATGTCCGCGCGGCTGGCCGCCGCGACGGAACGGCTCAAGGAGACGGACGACAAAGTGCAGGATATCGCGGTCAAGGTCGGGTTCGAGTCCGCGGCGTATTTTAACCGGTTTTTTAAAAAGGCGATCGGGCTCACGCCCCAGGAGTATCGCGAGCAGTCCCGGATATAACCGGACGAAGCCGCAAACGCGCTGACTGAGCAAAGTTGTAACGGGAGAGCAAGAATAGTCGAAATCGTCCAATTTCGCTCCTTAGAGCGCGCTCCTATACTAATAATCAAGAAGAGAGATCTTCGACAACATTCACTCATGGGGGAGACATATGAACAAGAACAAATCGAAATCCGTTTCAATGGGACTCGCGACTGCGCTCGCGCTCGTTACGATCATGTCCGGTTGCAGTTCGAAGAACGAAGGCAACGCGGGCGCGTCGCAGTCGCCGTCCGGCACCGCTTCGCAAGCCGCATCCGAATCCGCATCGGCAAGCGCATCAGTGGAGCCCGCAGATCCGCTCGGCAAGTACGACCCGCCGATCGAAGTGTCCGTCATTCGGCCCTACGACGAGAACGTGAAATTTATTGAAGGCGAGTCCGCGACGAACAACCTGTGGACGCAGAAATACGAGGAAAGGCTCGGTGTTAAGGTCAAGTACGATTGGACGCTGCAAGGGCCGATCGACCAATATTATCAGAAGCTCAACGTGGCGATCGCGAGCAATGACCTGGCCGACATCATGGTCGTCAACAGCGCTCAATTAAAGCAGTTGGCCGAAGCGGGGCAATTGGCCGACTTAACGGATGTTTATAAGAGCTATGCCTCCGATTTCACGAAAAAAATATTTTCCGACGACGGGGGCGTGGCGCTTAACTCCGCGACCTTCGGCGGCAAGCTGCTCGGATTACCGCGGATCGGCTCGGATATCGATGAAGTTCCGCTCCTCTGGATTCGCAAAGATTGGCTCGCTAAGCTGAGCTTGCCTGAACCGAAGAAGATGGCGGATGTGGAGAAAATCGCCGTAGCGTTCGCGACGCAGGACCCGGACGGAAACGGCAAACCGGATACGTACGGTCTGGGCTTGTCCAAAGACTTGAACGGCGGATTCCCGGGCTTCGAAGGATTCCTCAACGGGTATCACGCTTACTACAATACATGGTTGAAGGACGCGTCCGGGCAACTGGTGAACAGCAACATTCAACCCGAGATGAAGACGGCGCTGGAGGCGCTGCAGAAGCTGTACGCCGCCAAAGCGATCGACAAGGAATTCGGCACGAAGGACGGCAACAAGATCGCCGAAGCGGTAACGAGCGGCAAGCTCGGCATGTATTACGGCGCGATGTGGACGCCAATCTGGCCGATTCAGGACGGCAGAAACCTCGACCCGAAGATGGATTGGCAGCCGTTCCAGTTGCCGTCATCAGACGGTCAGCCGGCGAAGGGACAAGTGCCGTTCGATGTGCCTAGCAGTCAATACTATGTCGTCCGTAAAGGCGTAGAGCATCCGGAAGCCGCTCTCAAGATGCTGAACTTTTTCTACGACTTCAACTACATTAAAGGCGATAAGGCGGACGCGAAGTACGATGGCATTGAGACGTTCAAATACATCATTCTCGCCGGCGCGCCGATTACGGAAAATCTGGATGTGTACCGCAAAGCGAAAAAGCTGTTCGAGGCCAACGATATCGAAAGCATGAAGACGGCGAGGGAAGGGCAACTGGCGGTCGTTGCCAAGTATTTGGAAGGCGATGAGAAGAGCTGGGGCTACTACAAAGTATTCGGTCCGGACGGCAGCTACAAAGTTATCGAACAGATGCTGGATCAAAATCTGTTCCTGCGCAGCGAATACTTTGGGCCGCCGACGCCGACGATGGGCGAGAAGAACAGCACGCTTGATACGCTGGTCAAAGAAACGTTCACCAAAATCATTATGGGCGCGGCCCCTATCGAAGAATTCGACAAGTTCGTCGCCAATTGGAAGCAGCTCGGCGGAGATCAAATTACGAAGGAAGTCAACGAATGGGCGGCTTCCAGATAAGCCTATAATCGATAACAAGGAGAGGGAGAAGAACTTTGCGGCTCTTCTCCCTCTACCGTTTCAGGGATGTGGATAAACATGCTTTCAAAAAAAACAATTCGCCAGCTGCCGCTGCATGTCATGCTGCTGCCCGGTCTGGTGCTGGTATTGATCTACAGTTACGTTCCGCTTTTCGGTTTGTCTTTGGCGTTCGTCAAGTTTTTGCCCGGACGCCCCTTGTTCGATAATCCCTGGGTCGGGATGGCGCACTTCAAATACTTGTGGGCTATGCCGAATTTTCTGCGCGTGCTGGGCAATACGTTTTACATCGCTTTTCTCAAAATCGTCGTCGGACAAATCGTGCCGATCGTCATTGCTCTCCTGCTGAACGAGCTGCGGAAAGGCTGGCTGAAGCGCAGCGTGCAGACGCTCATCTATTTGCCGCATTTTTTGTCCTGGATCATCCTAGGCGGCATTCTGATCGACATTTTGTCCCCTTCGCAAGGTATTGTCAATCAGGTGCTCGGCACATTCGGAATCGAGCCGATCTACTTCCTCGGGGATAACAAGTGGTTCCCCTTTACCGTCGTCGCAACCGATGTGTGGAAGGAATTCGGATTCAATACAATCGTTTATTTGGCCGCGCTCACTTCGATCAATCCGGCTTTGTACGAGGCGGCGCTGATCGACGGAGCCAATCGCTGGAAGCAGACGCTGTACGTGACTTTGCCCGGCATGCTGCCGATCATCGTGCTTCTGGCTACGTTGAGTCTGGGCAACGTGCTGAACGCCGGGTTCGACCAAATCTTTAATCTGTACAGCCCTTCGGTCTATGAAACGGGAGATATCATCGATACGCTCGTCTATCGGATAGGACTCGAACAGGCGCAATACAGCGTCGCGACGGCGATCGGGCTATTCAAATCCATCGTGTCGTTCGTCATGGTGTCCGTGTCCTATTTTCTGGCTTATCGATTGGCCAACTACCGGATTTTCTAGCACAGGAGGGATACGATCATGCGCACGAGCGTAAGTTACCGCGTGTTTAACCTATTCAACATCATATTCTTGTCTTTATTGGCGCTGTTTTGCATTCTGCCGCTAGTGCACGTGCTGGCTTTGTCTTTCAGCAACAACAGCTCGGCGGCCGCAGGTCTTGTCAAGCTTTGGCCGGTCGGATTCACAACGAACGCTTACGAATTCATTTTGCGGAAACCGGCTTTCCTGCAATCGATCGTCGTCACGCTGCAGCGGGTAGGGCTGGGCGCGGTCGTGAATCTGCTGCTGACGCTGCTCGTCGCGTATCCGCTTTCCAAGGAAGTGTCGGCTTTTCGGTTCAGAACGCTGTATGCCTGGATTTTCGTGTTCACGATCTTGTTCAACGGCGGGCTTATTCCGTGGTACATGACGATCAAGTGGACCGGCATTATGGATACGCTGTGGGCGCTCGTGCTGCCGGGGGCCGTGCCCGTGTTTAACGTCATTTTGCTGCTCAATTTCTTTCGCGGTTTACCGAAAGAGCTGGACGAATCGGCAGCGATCGACGGCGGCGGCCACTGGACGATTCTATGGAAAATATACGTTCCGCTGTCCACGCCGGCGCTGGCGACCATCGGGCTATTCACGATCGTCGGACACTGGAACTCCTGGTTTGACGGTTTGATTCTGATGAAGGTGCCGGAGCATTTTCCGCTGTCGACGTATATGCAGACGATTCTCGTTCATATCGATCTGACCTCGATGTCGGGCAAAGATTTCGAGATACTGAAGGACGTCTCGGATCGCACGGCCAAAGCTTCGCAAATCTTTCTTGGCGCGCTGCCGATCATGGTCGTTTACCCGTTTCTGCAGCGTTATTTTGTCAAAGGAATTGTCCTGGGCAGCGTCAAGGGGTGAGTCCAGGATGGGATGAAAGGAGGTGATAGTGCGTCAATCGCACTCGCGTACAAGCATTAACATTCGAAAGATAAGTAGAGGGCAAAATGAAGCTCAGAACTGAAAGCGCTTCAATTTCGGACGATTTGATCGTGAATTCGTTTATGTAAGTAGTTTAATTAAATAACGGGAGGTTTTTGTATGCGAAAAATGGTTGTCCAATTTGTACTAGTAGCTCTTTTGGCCTGCTTTACGCCTTTGTCTTCAATTCATGCCAGCGTCTCGCAAGTTGATCCGTTCCCAATCGGAATTTTTGTTGCTCCAGATCCGGCCACAACTGTTAAATATCAAGAAATAAAAGACATGAATGCTACCTATATCGTTAATAATGAAGGTACCGTTGAGGCCAATGATGCTTCGCTAGCACAGTGCGAAATAGTTGAAATCAAATGTGTGGTAACCGATACAAGACTCATCATGTATCCATTCACTGTGGGACAAACCATTGCAGATAATGAGTGGGTTTTAAGTAAAAGCAGCTCTGTAGGGCAAACCTTTACAACAACATCAGATGCGTACACGGCAATCAATACGATAGAGCTATTTATAGACAAATCTGACTGGACGGAAGAAAGTAAAGTTACATTAAGCCTGTATGATTCTACGAGCAAGACAACTTTATTGGGAAGATCAACTGTTACTGGAGCAGTTAGCAGTGAATATATAAAGTTTGGATTATACAAATGGATTTCTCCTAATACAACCTATTATATGGAGTTAACAAGCGATGGCTCCACGCCTCTTAAAGTGAAAGGGAGCTCATCTGACACTTACACCGGTGGCACCGCTTATGAGGCAGGTGTTGCCCAAAGTAATCATGATATGTGGTTCAAAATCAATTACAATCACAAATTTTATGAAGGAGCCCCTCGACCAGCTACAGAATGGATCGACGAAATTGCGAATCGCTATAAGTCGAACCCCTGGCTTATGGGATACGCCATTGTAGATGAACCTTCGGCAAAAGGAATGACAGGACTGCAAGCCACGATGGAACATTTCAGACAGGCTGATCCCGATCACATGACATATGCGAACTTGCTTCCCATCTATGCTTCTGATGATCAACTTTTTAGAGAATCGCACTCAGGAGATTTTGTGTCGCCTAGCCAGTCCTTAGGTCAAACGTTTAAAACAAATGCGGTAACGACCTCGATTTCAACTATCCAATTATTTATAGGTGGTATGTGGGGCGACGGTGAAAGTATAACTTTGAAATTATGGGATTCTCCAGCGAAAACGACACTTTTAGGCGAGGATACCAAGGGGGCTCCGGGTGTAGTCTACAGCTATCCAAAGTTTTCTATCAACGCGACTGTTAGCCCTAATACAACTTATTATTGGGAGCTTACCCATAATGGAGGGGGAGTTGAAAATTTAGTTGGTTGGGTTGTTTATGGGGAAGCAGGATCGGACTGGGAGAAGGACGGGACTGGTTATAAAAGTGGCGTTGCGATGAATAGTGATTTCTGGTTTACAATCAACCAGGACATTGTATACCGCACCTATGAGGATTATGTTTACCGGTGGGCCAATAAACGTCCTGATGTTCTGATGTTTGATTATTATCCTTTCCGTCTAGGTGGCGGAATAAATGAAGATGGATATTACAATAACCTGGAAATCATCCGTCGGCAAGCTCTTGCAGCAGAAATTGATTTCTGGTCCTACATCCAATCAGTGGGCGAGGAAGGCTCTCTAAGACAGCCAAACGAAAATGAACTCATGTATCAGGTATATACCAATCTTGCGTACGGTGCAAAAGGAATCAATTATTTTCTCTATCAAAATTGGAGCGGATCACCATTTGTGGGCGGACTCATCCTTCCTGATGGTTCGAAGAGCGCATTATACCATTCGGCCAAAAACATTAATGCTGGTGTACTCAAGCTTGGACCGACACTGCAGAGATTGAAATCGAAGGCTGTTTATCATACGGGAACACGACCGCAAGGGACAAAGGCAGTACCGACGGATTTCTTTTGGCAGCCAGCTGACTCCTCCCAGCCGATGATCATTAGCTCGTTTACAAATGAGAACGGCCGAAAATATGTGATGGTCGTAAATCGAGATATTCAAAATTCTCGTATGATTGCCTTCTCCCTTCCGTCCAAGCCTGGTTCAGTGAAAGAAGTGTCCAAAATTACGGGAAGCGAGACAAGCACGAATTACAACAGTATGGCTGGCACGCTTTCTGGCAGCTTTGCTCCAGGTGAAGGCAAATTGTATGTGTTGGATGAGAAGACGGATGACATAAATGTAACGGCGGACCTCTCCCCGAAACAGCCGGATGGACAAAACGGCTGGTACGTCCACCCGGTCACGCTGACCTTATCTGCGACGAATGTTTCTGGCGTTGCATCGTTCGAGTACAGCACGAACGGCGGAGCCAATTGGCAGCCCTATTCGGCGCCGTTGACGTTCGGCGCCGATGGGCAATACGCTGTCAGTTACCGGTCGACGCATAACGCGGGCAACATGGAAGCCGTGCAGTCGCTGACCTTTAAAGTAGATACGACCGCCCCCAACATCACCGTAACCGAACCGGTGAACGGTAGTTATTCCATAGCCGAGAGTCTGACTCCGAAATTTGCCGTGTCGGACGGATTGTCGGGCGTGGACAAATCGCTGACTTCGGCGACGTTGGACGGCAAGCCTGTACAGCCGAATGTGGCTATCCCTCTGTATACGATGGCCCTGGGCAATCATACGTTAAAGGTGAGCGCAGTCGATGCGGCCGGCAATTTACAACAGAAGACCGTGACGTTCCAGGTCGATGCCGACCTGGGTTCATTGGGCAAACTGATCGGCCGATGGGTAAGCTCGAATGTGATTGACAACCGCGGTATCGGCAACAGCCTGCAGCAAAAACTAGATAAGGGCAACCTAAAGGCGTTTGTCCAGGAAGTGCAAGCGCAGCGCGGCAAGCACATCGCCGCCGATGCGGCCGATATTTTAATTAAAATCGCGCAGCAGCTACTTTCCAAATAAGCTGTATCGAGTCGCATACACCTTTAAAGACGATCGAATAGCAAGGTCACGATCTCGAAAGGCTTCACCCTAACGCGGAACTTCCCGTCCTCGTCGGGGCGAAGGGAATGCAGTCGCTCCTCCAGAATGTTGCTCGCGTACGCTTCCGCAACTTCGCCGGAAGGCGTAACGACAAGCTCCGTCTGCTCGGACGCCAGATTGTACCAGCGGACGACGGTGTCGCCGCTGTCGGTGCCCCTCTTGACGGCGGATAGGGCGAGATGTTCACCGCTCCAGACGAGCCAGCTTCGGACGGGCGGAAGCTCGCCCTTCCGGATGTCCGTTTGGACGGAGACCCAAGGAATCTGGAAGGTATAAGCTTCCTTGGCGGCTTCGCTGCGTTTGGCTTGCCCGCTGTAGGGAATGATCGCTAACCGGACCTCCTGCTCGCCCAAGCATTGCGCCCCGGGAGTCGGGAATACGCCCCAGTCGCCGAGCTCGCCTACGGACCGCAGAAGCGTAACGGCGATCGTGTTCCGTCCGTCGTCGAGAATCTCGTACTCGTTCAGTCCGATGTTCGCGACGGCGAGACCACGCTCGGCATCGTCAAGAGCGACGAAGGCCATCTGGTGCTGAGCGTTGCTCGGGTTGACCCATTCCGGCGCGGGGGCGATCGGCCGCTTGGCGATCTCGAAGACGGAATCGGCATAATGGACGTCGGTGACGATATTCGTAGGGAACAATGCCCGCAGCCGGTGATCCTTCGATTGGTTATTGAAAGAAGCGGAGATTTGCAGCGCCCGGGAGCCTTGTTCGACGGTGACGAGAGTCTTGATGACAAGCGGAACCTTTAGTTCCGAACGGCCCGACGTACGGTCCCGGACGTGAACCATGGCGGTGGTCTCTCGCCGAAGGGTGGCCTCGGCTTCCGCCGGGATTTCCCAGCGATGGACGATCTCGACGGTCGTCGAGAAGGAACTGCCGGGCAGCAAACGAATCTCGGCTTCCAGATCGCGAGTCGTCAACGCTTGTCCGCTGCCATCCTGCTTGAATATATATTCGTTGCCGATGTCGCCGACGTCTTCGTACACGCACAGGTCTTCGTATACGGCTCCGGTCTCCTTGTCCGTCAACGTCAAGCTTCCGTTGCGGTTTACGAAGATCGAGTAATAATCGTTCTCGAGAGCGAACGGCCCCGGCTTTCCTGAGACCGGCATCGTGCCGGTTTCAAGAGAGGGGCCGGAACCTCGGCGCCAAGCATAGGTGCGATAACCCAATGCGGGAACCTGCTCAGCTTTCAGCGTAACCCGAAGACGGCGAGCCATGTAAGGCTGCCTAAATTTGTCGTCGGGCAGCTCGTAGTTGAACCGAACTCCCAGATCCTCGATCTCCGCCTCCACGATATTCCCCTTCTCATCCACGACGAAACCGCCGCCGATGTCGAGTTTTTCCAGTTCGCCGTAAATCTCGGTCGGCGAAAGGCCGAGAGGACGTTTCACGATTTCCAGCTCTACACCGACCGAGCCCGTTCTCGGAATTCCCGCATAGTTCATGACAATGAAAGGGACGTCCGCGTCATCGAAAATCGAAGTATCTACGCGGTCGGCCATGAATTTAAGACTGTCCTGCGCCAAAGATTCCGCGACGTGACGGCTCTTCGCGAACCGAGTCATCATCTCATCGTGAACTTCGTCGACACTGCAGCCGCAGATGCTGTCGTGGGGGTGGTTCTGCATCAACGTTTTCCAAGCGTAATCGAGCAGATGTTCCGGATACGTTAAGCCCAAGCGCGCGGCGATCGCCACCGCGGGTTCGGCTATCTTTTCCAACAAGACTTGGCCTAAACTATTCTCCTGTTTCATATATACGCGCGCGGAAGCTGTATTGACGAGAGTTCCCCAACCGTCCGTCCGCTGGCTTCGCAGCTCGCCTTCGATCACCGTTAGCGGCTTGTCGACGGCTCCTGCCACGGCCTCGATATATTCGGCGAAGTTGCTATGTTTAAAGTCATAGCCGGGATAGAGTTTGCGAGCGGTTACTAGCGCGGCGGACAGATCGGTCTGTACGGGCTGATGGTCGCAGCCGTTCATAAACAGCAGATGGGGCGTCGCGGCGAAGCGCTCCGCGTTTGCCATTCTCTCAGGCCAATAATGAAGGGCTTCCTCTTCGTCGGCGGGAATTTCCATTCCGTTGTGATACCAATTGGCGAACAGGATGCCCAGCACTTCGGAGCCGTCCGGGGAACGCCAGATCATCTCGGAAAAGGGGGATTCGTAAGCCGCTGAATCGGCCACGGTATTGTTCGCCCCCGTTGGCTTCACGCCCCGGCCGAAAACAGCGTTCCGGATGCCTGCCTGAAGCAGCAGTTGGGGGGCTTGGCCCATATTACCGAAGGAATCGGGGAAATAGCCGATTTTCGCGACGGGTCCGAAGGCTTTCGCGTCTTTGTGCCCGATGAGCAGGTTGCGGACGTTCGCTTCCGCGCTTGTCAGAAACTCGTCCTGCAGAATGTACCAAGGGCCGATGACGATTCTGCCCTCGCGAATGAGCTTTGCGAGCCGCTCGCGCCGATCCGGGCGAACTTGCAAGTAGTCGTCAAGGATGATTGTCTGGCCGTCCAGGTGGAAGCTGCGAAACTCCCCGTCCTTGTCCAATACGTCGAGAAGAACGTCCATGAGCTTGATCAGGCGAACGTGGTGTTTCTCGTACGGCATATACCATTCCCGGTCCCAGTGAGTGTGAGAGATAATGTGCGCAACGGGTTTCGTCATGTTTTCTCCTCCATATACAATACAAATATACAACTTTGAGCTTACTTGTTATACTGGATAATAGGCAGTTTTAATTGAAAAGTAAATGGGTGACGATGAAGTCAATCAGAGAAAGTTGTATATTTGTTATGTCAGGAGATGATGGGCCGATGAAAGAGACGTCCAAACGAACGCCGCTTTACGCCCAAGTGCGCGATTACGTGATCGACCATATTCGTTCGGGGAAATGGAGAGCAGGACGCAAGCTGCCCTCGGAAACACAGCTTTCCAAGCAGTTCGACGTGAGTCGCATTACAATCCGAAGCGCGATGGCCAAGCTGGTCGAGGAAGGGATCGTCTATAGAGTTCAGGGAAGGGGTTCCTATGTGGGCCAATATGCCGGGGAAAAAGAACCGATCCGGTACGCTAAGCCGGACCTGGACAAAGATGGGCTTCATCTGGTGGCGCTGATTCTTCCGAAAATGCGAGGCAATCTGATGACGCGTCTGACCTCGGGAGTGGAGGCGGGGTTAGATGGCTCACGCTATCGGATTCTTCTGATGACCACGGACTATTCCCAAGCCAAGGAAGAGGAGAAGCTTCGGGAGGCTGTTCAAGCGGGAGCGCAAGGCATCATTATTTATCCTTCCGACGGACAGACGTACAACGAAGGGATGCTCCGGCTTTCGCTGGATCGCTACCCGATCGTCGTTCTTGACCGGTACTTGCGGGGGGTCGAGACCAATTGCGTATGCTCCGACCATTACACGGGAGCATACGAAGCGACGGAGCAATTGCTGCGGCAGGGGCATCGTCGGATCGCGTTCGTATCCCCCGCCTGCGCGGGTACGACGAGTCTGGAGGAGCGTCTGGAAGGGTATCGGCAAGCTTTGAACGATTATGGGGTGATTTTCGACAAGAGCAGAGTACTCGAGCGGGGAGAGCAGGAAGAAATCGAAGCGTTCCTGAAAGACAAGACCGATCTGACGGCCTTGTTCGGGGCTAACGAGGAAATCGGGCTGAACGCGATCCGCGCTGCGGAGAAAATCGGGAAGGCGGTGCCGGAACGAATGTCCGTCATCTTCTTCGACGACTACGATCATTCCGGCGACGCCCGCATCCCGCCGACCTGCATCACCCAGCAAGGTGAGCGGATCGGCCGCGAAGCGGCGAACAGGGTGCTTTCCTTGATCGAAGACCCGCATCAGAGCCGGGTGATGATCCGCGTGCCGACGCGATTGATCGTTCGCGGCTCCACTGCGCCCGTTAGCGAGGGTATCGATTAAGTCGTTCAGGCTGAAGCCAGTGACATTTCCTCGAGATGTAGCGTTAAAAATCGGGACTGTCCCAAAAGCCATTTTGCGATCTTATGTGCCCTTCGTGTTTCTCGTTCACATACCCCGTTCGGGTGCCGTTCTGCCCGATTTTGTACGAATTTTCATACACATACGCTCGTCCAGTTGCGGATCCTCCCGATTTTGTGTGAATTTTCATACATACATGCTTGTCCGGTTGCCGACCTACCCGATTTTGTGTGAAATTTCATACACATAGCCCGTCCGGTTGCCGACCTACTCGATTTTGTGTGAAATTTCATACACATAGCCCGTCCGGTCGCCGATCCTCCCGATTTTGTACGAATTTTCATACACATACGCTCGTCCGGTTGTTAATCGTTCGACGCTCATTCGAAGCTATCGTCGATTGTACCGTCGTAGAAAGGACCTCAGCCCCCACATTGAAGTGGTGGAAATTGAGGTCCTTTCACGTGTGAAAAAGGATGTTCGCCTGTCATGCGAACGCTTTTGGGACAGCGACTATTTTTGGCTTAAAAGTCCCTTCCCAGTGTCTACTTAAAGGAGATAGTCCGCGTAAAACTACACTCGACACGTTGCAATATATCGGTTATGATAATGTTATAAACGAACTTACAATGTTACAAAACAACTATTATGAGGTGACGAGAATGAGCACAAAGGCGAGAATGAAGCGGATGTTCAGTGAAGAAGGTAAATGTTTTGATGTTGCAATCGATCATGGATTTTTTAACGAGTACACTTTTTTGGCATCCATCGAGAACATGAAGCAAGCGGTCGAGACGGTCGTGGACGCGAATCCGGATTGTATCCAGCTCAGCATCGGTCAAGCTAGACATTTGCAAGATATCCCCGGCAAAAGCAAACCAGGCCTTGTGCTGCGCACGGACGCTGCCAACATCTACGGCTCCAAGCTTCCAAATTATTTGTTCAGCGAAATCGCCGATAACGCGATCGAACATGCGGTCCGCCTTGATGCGGTCGCCGTATGCGTCAATCTCCTGCTTCTGCCGAATCAACCGGAACTGCACTACCAATGCGTGAAGAACGTGATGAAATTAAAATCGGAGGCCGAACGTTACGGCATGGTGCTCATGGTCGAACCGCTCGTCATGCTGCCGAATGAGGCGAAAGGCGGCTACATGGTCGACGGTGACATCGAGAAAATCATGCCGCTCGTTCGCCAAGCTGTCGAACTCGGAGCGGACGTCATTAAAGCCGATCCGTGCGACAATGTCGACGAGTATCATCGCGTAATCGAAGTCGCCTCCGGCATTCCCGTGCTCGTTCGCGGCGGCGGACGCGCGCCCGACGAAGAAATTGTAGATCGTACGATACGGCTCATGAATCAAGGTGCGGCGGGTATCGTTTACGGGCGGAACGTCATCCAGCATCCAGACCCTGCCCGGATGACGAAAGCGCTCATGCAGATTGTACACAAAGGCGCAGGCGCCGAGACGGCATTGGCTATTTTGAAAGGGGAGCGCGACTGATATGGCGGCGAACGAGTCTACGAAAAAAGTAATTCGGTTCGGCGTTATCGGCTGCGGCCTGATGGGCAAAGAATTCGCTAGCGCGGCCGCGCGTTGGTGCCACTTAACCGATGTGAATTTCGAACCAAGCATCATTGCCGTATGCGATGCGATCCCTGCCGCGACGGCTTGGTTCGAGCAAGCGGTGCCTAGCGTTAAGCACGTGTATACCGACTACAAAGATTTACTGGCGAACCCGGAAGTGGACGCGGTTTACTGCGCCGTGCCTCATAATCTGCATGAGCAGATTTATATCGATATCATTCGTTCAGGCAAGCATTTACTCGGGGAGAAGCCGTTCGGCATTGATAAGGAAGCAAACGATCGTATTCTCGACGCGATGAAGGAACGCCCGGATGTGATTGTCCGTTCTTCTTCGGAGTTCCCGTTCTTCCCTGGCGCTATGCAGATTACGAAATGGGTGAACGAAGGGCGATTTGGACGCATTATTGAAGTGGAAGCGGGCTTCTGGCATTCCAGCGATCTCGACCCGAGCAAACCGATCAATTGGAAGCGCAGAATTGCGACGAACGGCGAATACGGCTGTATGGGCGACCTTGGCTTGCACGTGCTGCATTTGCCGATGCGTTATGGCTGGCAACCTCGCAGCGTTAGAGCGCTATTGAGCAAAATCGTCGAGGAACGTCCGGACGGCAAAGGCGGCATGGCGCCATGCGAAACGTGGGACAACGCGATCCTCGCTTGCGACGTACAGACGGCTGACCAAAGCTTCCCGATGGTGCTTTCCACGAAACGCATCGCCCCTGGACATGCGAATACGTGGTTCATCCGGATTCAGGGTACGAAGCTGTCCGCGGAATTTACGACCAAAAATCCGAAGCAAGTTGCTTCCTTGCCTTACGAGACCGGCGGCTCCCAGGCGTGGCATGTCGTGGACGCACCTTACAAGTCGGCTTACGGGACGATTACGGGCGGCATTTTCGAGTTCGGATTCTCCGATTCTATTTTGCAAATGTGGGCGGCCTTCTGCGACGAGATTGCGAACGGCAAGAACGGCATGATGCAGCCGTTCCATTGCGCGACGCCGGAAGAAGCGGCAGGCAGCCATGCTTTGTTCACGGCGGCGCTCGAATCCCACGCTACGGGGCAAACCGTTAACGTGATTGGAGGCTAAGCCGTGAGCATCGAGAAATTGCCCTATCCGATCGTAGTAGGCGGACACGTCTGCCTCGACGTCATCCCCGTGATGGAAGGCACGCACGGCTCGCTGCAGGATATTTTCGTGCCGGGCAAACTGATCGATAGCGGTCCGGCGATGCTTGCAACGGGAGGCGCCGTCCCCAACACGGGACTTGCGCTGTTCCGTCTAGGTGCGCCGACTCGGCTAATGGGCAAAGTCGGGGACGACTGGTTTGGCCGGACGATTCTCGGTATTTTGCAGCAGCACGATCCATCTCTGGCGCAAGGAATGATCGTTTCCCCTGGAGAAGCGAGCTCGTATTCCATCGTCATAAATCCGCCGGGCATCGATCGGATGTTCCTGCATTGCACGGGCGCGAACGATACATTCAAGTCGAGCGACGTTTCCGATGAAGCGCTGCGGCAAGTCGGCCTTTTTCATTTTGGTTATCCGCCTCTTATGCGAAGCATGTTCGAAGATGGCGGGACGGAGCTGGCTCATCTCATGCAGCGGGCCAAACAAGCGGGAGCGACGACTTCCCTTGATCTGGCAAGGCCTGATCCTGCGGCGGAAGCTGGCCGGGCAGATTGGCGGCAAATTCTAAAAAGCGTATTACCTTTCGTGGATTTGTTTCTGCCGAGCATCGAGGAAATCATGTTTATGCTTCGCAGAGAGCAATATGATAAGCTATCGAATAAAGGGCTGGAAGCCTACATGGATGCCGATCTGCTCGATGAACTCGCGGGTGAGCTGATCGGAATGGGAGCGGCCGTCGTCGTACTCAAGCTGGGAGAGTACGGCCTTTACTTACGTACAACGAGCGACAAAGCGCGATTGGCCGAAGCCGGTAAATACGCGCCTGAACACCCTGCTGTATGGACGGACAGAGAGTTGTACGCGCCTTGTTTCGAAGTGTCCGTCGCAGGAACGACTGGCGCTGGAGATTGCACGATCGCAGGCTTCCTTGCGGGCTTCGCGCAGGGGCTGACGCCAGAGGAGACGATGATCGGCGCGGTAGGAACGGGCGCGTGTAACGTCGAACGTCCGGATTCGGTCAGCGGGATCATGCCATGGGCAGAACTGAGCGAACGGATCGCTGCCGGTTGGAAGCAGCACGGCACCGGCAACTTGTTGAGCGGCTTCGAAGCGAATCCGCGGAAAGGCGCGGCCGTCTGGAACGGACCGAACGATGCGAAAGGGGAGGTAAGGAAATGAAACGAAGCGAATACGAAAGCGCAAAACTGCGCACGAAAGCGATGTTCGAGAAGGCGGGAATCGTGCTAACTGACGAGGAGTCCGGCAACATCGAAGTGGCCGGCTTCGGTTTGAACGATCTTGAGCGACAAGGTCTCGAACTGATTACGTATGTGAACAATGCACGCTATTGCGCGAAAGAGCTTGTGCTGTTTCCAAGGCAAACTTGCCCGGAGCACCTTCATCCCCCGGTCGGAGACGACCCCGGCAAGACGGAGACGTTCCGCTGCCGATCGGGCAAAGTGTTTCTCTACGTGGACGGGCAACAGACGAACGGCATTCAAGCCGTCGTTCCGGCGGGAAGCGAAGATTACTATACCGTATATCATGAAATCGTATTGGAGCCGGGCCAGCAATATACAATCGTACCTGGAACGCTCCACTGGTTCCAAGCGGGCGAAGAAGGCGCGATCGTATCGGAGTTTTCGAGCACGAGCCGGGACGAATTCGATATTTTCACCGACCCGCGGATCGAACGGATGCCAGTTATCGAAGAGGACTAACCGATGAAGTTGTACGGAAAAGAGCGGACAAGACGGGAAATCGAGGCGAGAGTCGGGCGGTTGGAGCAAATCGGCGGCATTCGTTATCGCGAAGGAATCGATGGGAAAGAAAAAGGGATGTCGTTCATCGAAGTTCGAAACGGGACCGGCTTGGCCTTTACCGTCGTTCCTACGAAAGGTCTCGATCTGTCGCTCGTCGAATACGGGGGGACGCCGATCAGTTGGATGTCCCCGAGCGGCGACGTTCATCCGATGTATTACGACCCGCGCGACAAACAATGGCTGAGTACGGCGTCCGGCGGCATGCTGATGACGTGTGGGTTGACGAACGTCGGCTCATCTTCCGGGCTTGGAGGAAACATTCAAGGCGTTCACGGGAAAGCACATCATACGCCCGCGAAACAAGTGTCGGCGGAAGGGGAATGGAACGGAGACGAGTATGACATGGTCATCCGGGGCACGGTGGAAGAGACGGCGATTTTCGGCCCTGTGCTCCGGCTAAAGCGCGAAATCCGTTGCAGGATGGGAGTCAACCGGATTACGGTCGAAGACGTCGTTGAGAACCTCGGTTTCGAAGCGTCTCCGCATATGCTTCTCTATCACTTTAATTTCGGTTATCCTTTTATGGACGAGAACACGCAACTTGATATACCTTCTACATCAGTCGTTCCGGTCAAACCGGATGTCCCAACGATAGGATACGACCATTTTGAACAACCTGTTGAAGGTTACGAAGAACGCGTCTATTATCATAATATGGCCGACAGGGAAAGGGCGACGGTGACTTTGACGCAGCCGGCTTTTCCGCAAGCAGGCGGACGCGATATTCCGTTGTCCGTGTCGATCGGCTGGAATACGGATACGCTGCCTCGTCTTGTCCAGTGGAAGATGCCTGCTTCGGGCACTTACGCTCTCGGGATTGAACCATCCAATTGTGGGGTTGAGGGTATCGCCGCGGAAAAAGATAAAGGGACCTTGGTTTGGCTGCAGCCGGGTCAAGCGATACGTTATCGTTGGGAGTTGGATTTTCATTGAACGGATTAAATGATCGCCAGCGGAAGATCATCGAGTCGTTGGAAGCGGACGGGGAAATTAAAATCGTCGAGCTGAAGCAACGGTTCGACGTCACGGAGATGACCATTCGTCGGGATCTCGAGAAGCTCGAGCAGGCGGGACTTGCGCGTCGCACGTTCGGCGGGGCGATCCATGTCGGCAAAGACGTCGCCTTGAAGGTGCGTACCGGCATCCAGACGGAAGCCAAAGTCGCGATCGGTCGCATGGCGGCTTCGCTCATCCAACCGGGTGAATCCGTCTTCATCGACGGCGGCACGACGACGTTCGAAATCGCCAGATCGATTAAGCCCAGGATGGAAATCACGGTTGTCACGAACGCATTGAACGTTGCTTTTGAATTGTTGGAAAAAAACATACCGACGATCGTCGCCGGGGGAATGGCGATGGAGACGACGGCAACGCTGATCGGCCCGTTCGCGGTTTCGACAATTGGGACCATGGCATTCGATCGCGTCTTTTTAGGGGCAACGGGGCTTACCGCATCGCACGGTTTTAGCAACTCGAATATTTATGAGACTGAGATTAAGAAGCTGGCGATTGCCAAAGCAGCCGAGGTGAACATCGTGATCGACCATACGAAGTTCGGCGCTAAGGAGTTATTTTCGTTCGCAGGATTACAGGAAGTTCAGCGGATCATAACCGACCGGTTGCCCGAACGGGAGCTAGCGAATGCATGCGAGTCAGCCGGTATTTCCGTGATTGAAGCATAGTATCAAAAGGGAAACCGCCAATACTCGCCCGTCAGCGAGTGGATGGCGGTTTCTTTTCGTTGGACGGTCCCTTATAGTTAACGACGGTTTAGCAGAAGAGTAACGATATCGATGGTAGAGCGAACTTGGGGCGGGAACGAACGTGAGCATCATTGTTCCTGTAATTTAAATGAAACCAAACTAAATATGGAAAAGTATATACTACAAGGTTAATATTAGGGTATGAGGAGGGATGCGCATATCGAACTTTACTGGTCGTTCGCCATTTTTGGCGTAATTTTTGCCCTCGTTTCTTTGCTGTTCGGGGACATCATCGGAGATTGGCTGGGCGGCGTGTTGCATTTCGATCATTTCGATTTCGTGTCGCCGGTTACGGTCGTAGGCGGAGCGACGGCATTCGGCGCATGCGGTATTTTCTTGAATCGCGTGTTCGATGTCGAAGGGATGGCGTTACTGGTGTCGTCCGTCCTATTCGCGGTAGTCGTATCGGCAGGTTCGTATTTTGCTTACGTGAAACCGATGAGGAAAGCGGAGAGCTCTCTTGGCTTCTCCATTGCGGAGATGGAAGGCAAAATCGTCAAAGTAACGGTTCCCATCCCCGCAGACGGGCTCGGGGAAGTGATCTACAAGTCACCGACGGGCATTTTGAATTTTACCGCGGTGAGCTTCGACAATGTTGATATTCCTCTTGGTTCGGATGCGATTGTCGTAAGAGTAGCTGGCAAACATCTGAAAGTATTGGCATTCCAAATTTAATGTTAGCTTGGAGAAAGGAAGTGTTTGATTGGATATTCAAGTTCTCACAGGACCTGTCATTCTGGTTGCTGTATTGATCGTACTCGCTTTGGCGTTCTGGGCAAGGTACAAAACAGTCGGCGCGGAGAAAGCGATGATCGTCACCGGTTCGTTTCTCGGAGGTAAGCACATTGCGGGCGACGATAACGGACGGCGGTTAAAAATTATCCGCGGGGGCGGCACGTTTATTCTTCCGATTTTTCAGCAATACGAATTTATTTCCCTCAATTCCCACAAACTTGAAATCAAAACGCCGGAAGTCTATACGAAACAAGGCGTGCCTGTTATGGCCGACGGTATCGCCATCGTGAAGATCGACGGGACGATCGAGGGCATATCGACGGCAGCGGAGCAGTTCATGGGGAAATCGACCGAGGACCTGCAGAATGAAGCTCGCGAAGTTCTGGAAGGCCATCTGCGGGCCATTCTTGGCGCGATGACCGTCGAGGAAATTTACCAGAAGCGCGATGTGTTCTCCACGAAGGTGCTTGAGGTGTCCCAGACGGATTTGGATAAAATGGGACTGCGAATCGTTTCGTTTAACATCAGGGACGTTCGCGACAAGAACGGTTATCTCGAAGCGCTCGGCCAGCCGCAGATCGCGGCCGTCAAGCGCGATGCCGAGATTGCCAAAGCACATGCGGACCGGGATGCCCGGGTGAAGCGTGCATCCGCGGACCAAGAAGCACAGAAAGCCGAACTCGAGCGCGATACGCTCGTCGCCGAGTCGGAGAAAAACAAAGCGATGAGCGTCGCCCAGTTCAAGAAGGAACAAGACGTCGCGAAAGCAGAAGCCGACCAAGCTTACAGCATTCAAGAGGCCAGGTCGAAGCGCGTCGTCATGGAAGAGCAGATGCAAGTCGAGATCGTTAAGCGCGAACGGGAATCCGACATCAAGATGAAAGAAATCCAAATCAGGGAGCGCGAGTACGCCGCCGAGATCGTAAAGAAGGCGGAAGCGGAAAGAATAGCCGTCATTCAGGCCGCCGAAGCGGATAAGGAACGGCGGATTCTCGAAGCCGACGCGAACAAATACGTCATCGAAACCCAGGCGGCGGCCGAACGTTCCAAAGGAACGGCGGAAGCGGACATCAGTCGGGCGAAAGGGACCGCAGAGGCGGATATTATTCGTCTTCAAGGCTTCGCAGAGGCGGAAGCGAAAGAGAAGCTGGCCGAGGCGTTTGAGAAGTTCGGTCAAGCCGCAATTCTCGAGATGATCGTCAAAATGCTGCCCGACTTGGCAGGGAAAATCGCCGAGCCGATGGGGCATATCGAGAAGATCACGGTTGTGGACGCAGGCGGAAACGGCGGCGGTGCGACTAAAGTCAGCAAGTATTTGACCGAGCTGATGGCGACCGCCCCGGACATGCTCAAGAGCGTATCCGGCATAGACGTGGAGAAGCTCATTAACGGCTTCGCGCAGAGAAGTTCCGCAGCAGCCTCGCCTGTGGCGGAAGTGAAGGCGAAGGTGGAGACCGCTGAGACGACGGAGTAATTAGACATAACAGCGACAAAGCCGACGCTATTCTCGAGATTCGAGAAGATGGCGTCGGCTTTTGGCTTACGTCCAAACAATACGGTGCGTTGTAGGTTGGGTTAGTCTAACCAACTGCCTGCGGCGGCGCTTTCAGCACATGCCCAACTTAGACGATTGACAAAAATAGAGTTCAGTATTATGATCTTCCCGAAAGCGCTTTATTTATTCGAAGAAAATGTAACCCATTTCATTAGGGGGCATCGAAGGGCGAAAATGCTGCGCTTTATTATTTTAGATATTATGAAACCGAATTCATGAAACGGGTTACATTATTTTGTCGAATGCTGTCATATCTTCTTTTTTCGAGCGAATGGGGGATTGTTTTCTTGCAGAACGTCATGCCGATCCAACTAACCGGGCAAGCGGTGCGCGTGAATGGGAAACCCGTCATTTTGGTGTCCGCTTCGGTATTTTATTTTCGGATTCCTAGAGAACTGTGGAAAGACCGGCTCGATCGGCTCAAGCTCGCCGGCTACAACTGCGTGGATGTGTACTTTCCTTGGAACTACCACGAGACGTCCGAGGGGAAATGGAACTTCGAAGGGGAACGGGACGCAGAGACGTTCCTGCGGCTTGTTCAGGAAGCCGGCCTGTGGACGGTTGCCAGACCAGGACCTTACATTTGCTCCGAATGGGATGGAGGGGCGCTTCCGGCTTACTTGCTTGCGAAGAGCGGGCTCACGATCCGGGACAACGATGCTGCGTATTTGCGGTATGTGGCCTTGTGGTTTGAACAAATGATGCCGATTATTCGCCGGCAACAGATCGGCGAAGGGGGTTCGGTCATTTGTGTACAGCTTGAGAACGAGTTGGACTTCTATGGATGCAAAGACCCGCACGGATATATCGCTGCTCTGCGCGACATGGCATTGCAGCATCGCATCGAAGTGCCGCTGATCGCTTGCGCGGGGCAGGGAGGGTTGTTCGCGGCATCGGGACTCGCGAAGGAAGTCATCCCCACTTGCAACTTCTACCCGAACGATCTGGACCCCGAATTCGAAGAGAAGGTACTTCAATACCGGCAACTGCTAGAAGAGCGAGACGAACCGCTTATGGTCACCGAGACGAACCGCTCCCATTTTCTTCTGCGAAGATTGTTATCTGCAGGCGCGAAGCTGCTAGGTCCTTATTTGCAAGTGTCAGGGACGGACTTCGGCTTCACGAACGGAACGAACAATTGGGGCGACCCGCTTGCTTTCATGACGTCCGACTATGATTTCGGAGGGATGATTTCACCGGAGGGACGTCTCAGACCGGAAGTCCATGAAGGCAGACTTCTCAACCGTCTCATTCAAACCTATGGAGATTCGCTGGCGGAAGCGTTACCGATGGCGCCGGAAGAAGGCAGCCCGTACGTATTGAACAAGGGCGACGCGAACGGAGTGATCGGACCGACGGCTCTGTCGCTGAAGCAAGGCGGGCATCTCGTCTTCCTACACAACACATCGGATGCAAGCGCACCGGTCTCGCTGAGCGGTGGGTTAGCCGAAGAGGCGATTCCACTTTCGCTGCCCGCGAAGAGCACAGTCGCTATTCCGCTCAACCTGCCGCTATCCGATTGGCATTTTGCAGGATGCCTGATTCACTCGACAGCTGAGTTGTTTCACCTTCAGACGAACGGGAAAGAAACGATTGCAGCCTTTCATGCGGATACGGATGGAGAGATGTTATTCCGCTTCGACGAGGCGTTGGTATGGGAAGAGGACGGAGCAGATTTAGAGAGCAGAGGGCGGATTCGGGTTCGGTTCGAGTCAGGCGCAGGCGGCCCTACGAACTTTGCGGGCAACGCACTAGACGGACGCCGACTCGTCATCGTCGTCATGAACAGACAGACGGCACTTGAAATGGAGGGCATCGGATCGGACGGACGGATCGTCAGTGTTTCGTTGCCGACCTATGATGATGAGCCCGCGCCAATAGACATTAAGTGGTCCCGCGTCTCCGTCGATCCGGCTGCCCACGCTAACTTGACCGGGACGAAAACGATCGGGCAAGCTGACTATTTGGAACACTTCGGCATCTATAGAGGATTTGCCTTGTATCAGGCGACGGATACGATGCCTCCGAACGTACGTCGCCAAGGTATTCTCGTTCGTCAGGCAAGCGACGTCGTCTCCGTGTACGCGGACGGCGTTTATGCGGGAACGGTCGTTCCCGGCGGTTCCAGCATTTACTTGCCTTTTCCCGGCGATCAAGCAGGACAGTTCGCGGCGAGAACCGAAATTTGGGGTCATTCCAATTTCGACGATCTCCGCCGACCCGCCCTCCGACTGAACGCATTAAAAGGCATTCGAGGGCTTGTCTCCGTCAGCGAAGTGAAAGACTTGAGCGGTAACTGGCGAAGGCAGCTCGAACTCGTCAGAGGGGACAGAGTGAAGCTCGCGGACCCCGCATACGAAGACAGGCAATGGCCGATCACCGGATTCGGCGGTTGGCTGCAGATGGACCGTCCAATGGCGGAATGCTTCCGCAAGTCGTTCATCCCTTCCCGGGAAGCGGATTCGTGGACCTTACATTTCGACGGCCTGCAAGGATTAGCGGAGGTATACGTCAATGGCGTTGCTTTAGATCAGGTCACATCGTTCGATCCATTCGTCGACATTTCTTCCTGCATCGTGCCGGGCGAACTTGCTCAACTGACGGTATTTCTGGAACGCACTTTCGAAGCGCATGCGGGCAACGTCCTCTTGTACGAAGGCAACGCAGCGCGAGACTGGCGTCTGACGGCATGCGGCGAGCGGGAACTGGCTCAACAGGCGGAGAGCATGGCAGTCGAAGCGCTCGAGAGCAAGCTGCCGCTAACGATGGAGCCCGGACAGACGTCATGGCTGTTCGGCAGCATTCCTCTATCTTCGAGCGAAGAAGGCTGGCGTGTACGCGTAGCAGGAACGGGCTTGAAGCTTACCGTGTTGTTCGAAGGCCAAGTCATATCGCGGCTGTGGCTGCAGGGCGGGAGCGCACGACCGACGATGAGCGGCGGCAGTCCGGATTCGTTCTGGCTTCCAGGGCCATGGTTTGCGGGTAAGCAAGGCGAGCTTGCCATTTACGTGGAAGCGGTGGACCCGGCAGGCCCGTGCACGATTGAACGGTTCTCTTTCATCCAAGTTTAAAAGGAAAGGAGACTTTCAGTTGCAAGTATCTGAGACGATAGCGTTAAAGAAACAGCGAAAGCCCGTTGCGAAGACATCCCGCGGGAAGCGGCTGTGGAACAATCGAACATTGTTGCTCATGTGCGCGCCCGCCGTTCTGTTTTTCCTCGTATTCGCCTATTTGCCGATGCCGGGCTTGTACCTTGCGTTCATCCAGTACAACTATACGGACGGTATTTTCAAAAGCGCGTTTGTCGGATTCGATAACTTTCGGTTTCTCGTCATTAATGGAGATTTATGGCGGCTGACGGTGAACACGGTGCTCTACAACATCGCCTTCATCCTGCTCGGCAACGTGCTCCAGATCGTGGTGGCGGTTCTTCTAAACGAGCTGCGAACCAAATGGTTCAAAAAAATCGCCCAAACATTCATGTTTCTCCCTTACTTTATCTCCGCGGTTTTGATCGGACTAATCACCTACAACTTCCTCAGCTACGACTACGGCATCTTGAACAGCATCCTCGCATCGCTTGGCATCGACCCGGTGAAGACTTACTCCAACCCGCACATTTGGCCTTTCATTATCGTTCTCGTCTATTTGTGGCAGTCGACGGGTTACGGCTCTATCGTTTATTTCGCGGCGATCATGGGACTTGACGGCGAGATTATCGAAGCAGCCGAAATCGACGGCGCCAACGCCTACCGGAGGATCATCCATATTATTATTCCGTGGCTGAAGCCGACGTTTATTATTTTGCTGCTGTTCTCGCTCGGCGGCATTCTGAAAGGCAACTTCGGTCTGTTCTACAACTTGGTCGGCGCGAACAATGTGGCGCTGTATCCGACGACGGACATTATCGAAACGTACGTTTTCCGCTCCTTGATGAATAACTTCAATTTCTCGATGGGCAGCGCCGTCAGCTTGTATCAATCGTTGTTCGGTCTCGTTATCGTCGTTTCGTGCAACTGGTTCGTCAAGAAAGTATCCCCAGACAACTCATTGTTCTAGGAGGCGGCACGAATGGAAAATGTTTCGCGAAGCATTCGGAACAATGCCGCGGAGAAAGTCGTCAGGCTGGTCGGATACTGCTCGATCGGACTATTTGCTTTATGCTGCTTGCTGCCGTTCATCCTTGTGCTCGGCACGTCATTCACGACGGAGCGTTCGATCCAGAAGCACGGGTTCAATTTCTGGCCGAAGGACTTCACGACCTTTGCTTATAAAATCGTGTTCGAGAATCCGGATTACGTTGTCGGCTCTTACGCGGTAACGATTGCGCTTACGATCATTGGAACGGTGGCCGGGTTGTTTCTAGTGGCGATGACAGGCTACGCCTTGCAACGGCCGGATTTTCGGTATCGCAACTACATTTCCTTCCTGATCTACTTCACGACGCTGTTTTCCGGCGGACTTGTTCCTTTCTATTTGCTCATCACGCAATATTTGGAATTGAAAAACAGCTACCTGGCCGTGCTGCTTCCCGGACTGCTAACCCCTTTTCTTATCATTATGATGAAAGCATTCGTGTCGTCGATTCCGCATGCGATTACGGAATCGGCCAAAATCGACGGGGCGGGAGACTTTACGATTTTCATCCGGCTTATTCTGCCGATGACGACGCCGGCGTTGGCGACGATCGGCCTGTTTATCGCGCTTGCATATTGGAACGAATGGTATAACTCGATGTTGTTCCTATCGTCGGATGTAAAATATCGCCCGCTGCAGCTTTTTCTGTACAACGTCGTTACGAGCGCGGAATGGATCAAAAACTCGTCCGCTTCCTCCAATGTTCCGCTGAGGGATGTGCCGCTGGAGTCGATGAAGATGGCTGCGGCCATCGTCGCGACGGGGCCGGTCGTGCTGTTCTTCCCTTTCGTCCAACGCTATTTCGTCAAAGGGATTACGATCGGCGCGGTTAAAGGATAACGTAACAAGTTGTGCCGGGAGCGCTCGCAAGAGACTCCTTCACATATAGTGAAACCGGTTACACCTTGGTTTCACAGGTATCTATAATCAAGGGGAGGAAATGCAATGACAAGGGGAAAAAAGCTCGTTTCACTCATCATGTCCGTCATTCTGATTGTTGTTCTGGCTGCATGCAACAGCAAAAATTCGGGGTCGAGTGCCAGCGATTCGCAGAGCAAGGAAAGTGCTTCGAACTCGCCAAGCGCGTCCGCTTCCGACGGCAAAATCGACACGTCGAAGTTCGTTAAGATCAGCTATGTCGTGCTCGGCGACAAACCGAAGAATGGCCAATTCGAGAAAGTGTTCGAGAAAGTCAACAAGCTGATGAAAGAGAAAATCAACGCCGAGTTGGAATGGAAATGGGTCGAATGGGCGGATTGGTCGACGAAATATAACTTGCTGCTCGCGTCCGGTGAACCGATTGATCTGATTACGGTGGCGACGGATTGGCTGGACGCGTGGAACAACGCCCAGCGTGGAGCATTCATGCCGCTTGACGACTTGCTTCCGAAATACGCGCCGCAGACGTGGGAGTCCATTCCGCAGGAAGATTGGGCGCAAACGAAGTACAAAGGCAAAATCGTGATCATTCCGGAGAATGACTATACGCAGTGGGTTAACCATGGCATTTTCTATCGCGGAGATTGGGCCAAAGAAGCGGGCATTACCGGCCCGATCACCGATTTCGAAACGCTCGGCAAGTACTTCCAGTTTATTAAAGACAACAAGAAGGAAGTCGTACCTTGGGATACGCAGTCCAACGGCATTGCGCCTTATATCGGATTTGCGAATTCGTATACGGACATGATCGAGCTACCGATCGGCACAGGCATTTTCCCTGCATTCTACGCGAAGTCTTATGATGAGAAGTACACGGTTACGAGCCCGATTTTCGATGATGTGTTCTTGAAAATGGCGAAAATGATGAAGGAATGGGCGGACAAAGGTTACTGGCGCGAGGACGTGTTGAACTATAAAGGAGATACGCGCACGCTGCTGAGAGCGGGACTGTCCGGCGCGGATGCCCATCACACGCAAACGTTCGCCTCCTTGCGCGTGCAGATGGACAAAGATCAACCAGGTTCGGAGCTGGAAATGTTCCCATTCTCCGCAACGCGTAAAAACTTGATCGAGCTGTCGATTACGCACGGTGGAACATCGCTGGGCGCACACAGTAAAAATCCGGAACGCGCGTTGATGGCCTACGACTTGATGCGTAACGACAAAGAGATTTATCAACTGATCAACTTCGGGCTTGAAGGCGTGCAATACGAGATCAAAGACGGCAAACGCGTGCTGCCTGCAGCATACAACGAAGCGAAAGACGCGTACTACTCCGATTTCTGGGGCGGACGGGTCGACAAATTCGAGATTCCTACCGATACGGTGTGGGACGGCATTTCCAAGTACTATGCGGAATATGATACGTACAAGAAGCCCTATCCGTATGGGCAATTCGTCTTCGACAAAACGAGCATCGACCCCGAACTGACGGCGATCTCGCAAGTGATCGGCGAGATGGGACCTGCCATCTTGTGGGGGAAAGCGGGCGATCCGGATAAAGCGGTCGAGAACTTCCGCAACAAGTTGAAAACGGCCGGATACGATAAAGTGCTCGCGGAAATTCAGAAACAGATGGATGCGTTCAAACAGCAGATGGCCGGGCAATAAACAGCCACGCTGTAGCGTCATCGGAACAGTTACGTCGGGGAAGCGGGGCTGTCCGGAAGGACGGTCCCGCTTTTTAGCGGGGATCGCAATTGTGCAAAATCCCGAATTGTAACCCGTTACAGAAAATGCTTGAGTCTGATATAATGTGGCGATGATAACGACTGCAGAAAGGGATTAGAATCCTATGAGGCAGATTACGATCTACGATATAGCCAAAGAAGCTAAAGTTTCCGTTGCCACCGTATCCAGGGTACTGAACGGAACCGCGCCAGTTAAAGCATCCACAAGAGCCAAGATCGAAGCGCTCATCCAGAAGTACCAGTTCCAACCGAACGCGATGGCCAGAAGCTTGCTTTCCAAAGAAACGGGCATTATCGGCGTAATCGTGCCCGATCTGACGAATCCTTTTTTCCCTGAAGTGTTTGCAGGCGCGGAGCAGGAAGCACAGGAATCGGGACATACGTTTCTGTTATGCAATACGATGGGCAGTTACGCGAAAGAATCCGAGTATTTGAACATTATGCAGGAAAAACGCGTCGACGGCATCGTCTTTATCGGGGGACGAATCAATCTGAAAGATTGCGAGCCCGAACTCGTACAGGAAGTCGTCGAACACGCCAACAAAATTCCGCTCGTTCTCGTGAACGGCAATCTTAAAAATACCGAATTAACCCGAGTCGTAACGGACGAATACACCGGCACGCTGCTTGCGATGCGCCACCTGATTGAACTCGGCCATACGCAGATCGGTTTTATCGGCGGCGAAAGCCATATGACGACGACCTCTATCAAACTGCGTGCTTTCCGCAAGGCGCTAAGGGACGAAGGAATTCCGGTCAGGGAGGAGTGGATACTACCGGACAGTTTCTCTGTCGATTCTGGCAGGCAGATGATGCAGAAGCTGCTGGACATGAAGGAGCAGCCGACCGCCGTCTGCTGCGTGAACGACTTTACAGCGATCGGGGCGATCAAGACGGCCGTCGAGAACGGGCTGAAAGTGCCGGACGACATCTCGATTGTCGGTTTCGACGACATCCCTCTCGCCCATCATGTCATTCCCGAGCTGACGACCGTGTCCCAGCAGGCGAACGAGCTTGGCCGGATGGCCATTAAAGTGCTGAGGCAAATGATGAACAAAGGGAAAACGAAAAAGCTGACCGCGCTTGAACCGCAGCTTGTCGTCAGGCAAAGCACGGCACGACTATAAATGCGGTAAGAGGGGTTGTCCCACAAGTCATAAAATATGACTAAGGGACGGCCCCTCTTTTTCATTGGCGATGTTATTTCGGCGAAACGCGTACATACGAGGGATTAGCGTCGCGTGGCGATGTTATTTCGAAGAAAGAAACCCCCCTCCGTTCTGGCGACAAGCGCCGAAGTCGGAGGGGGATGGTCGTGTTCGGCAGGTTTAGCGCTCAGCAGGCGCCGCTGATGCGATCCTCGCGAGAATGCCTGTGATGATCTCCTCGTAGTCCGCGTCGTTCAGCGAGAACAGCTCTTCCTTCCGTTTCCGGGATTCGGGGTGCAGCTCGCTCAAATGTTCCCAGAGGAACACTCTTTTGAACTCCTGCTCCAATTGTTCGCGATTGCCGCCGTTTTCAACGGAACTACGAATGATTTCATAGTCTCGGATGCCTTTCTGCAGTAGCTTGTACCGGAGCGTCAGGAGCGGTTTGCCGTCTTTGCCCGGATAGACGAAGTTCGTATCGCCTGCAGGAAAAATCGGTGCATGGTACGAAATTTTCCGCAGAGGATCGTTCGGCCACACCGTATAATTCCAGCGCAGGAACCCGTCCATATTCATATAGTAGGCGAGCCAAGGGATCAGACGGCTTTCCAGCAAATGAGACCGGATAAACGTATTCGGAAAATCCGGTCCGCAGCAGACGTAATAATTCATGCTGCCTTTAATTTCTGTCTTAAGCTTCTTAATATGCTCGAACTCATGGGCGATGCAGTTCAGAACGGGCACATAGTCCGTCATGCCTTCGATCTGCTGCTCGATGAAATTCGAATGATTAATCGCTGCTTTGTATTTGAAGGAAGGCGCCATTTGCCTCAGCGCGTCGAGACGGGCTTTGAAGACGGGGAGGTCGGCCGGTTCGTCAGCGATTACCCGAACGAGGTCGATCCAGCCGCGCTCGATGAAGTTCCGTTGTAACGCTTGAACGTATAACTCGAAGTCCGCTTTCCGCCTCATGTACTTATACGATCGAGTGCTCTCATCCCAGTAGCGAACACGAACGGCATCGTTATGGTCCTCCAACACGCCGCCGAAGCCGACATCCTCTAGCACCCAGATGTTGATCAGGCCGAACACTTCGATCTCTTGCGTAATGCCATGTTTCATCCCAAGCTCGACGTAACGGTTCAGAGCGCTGAAGTCGAATGACCATTCGCCGTTGGCGAGCCGTGTCGTCCGTACGATGTTGTATTCGAACATGTTTGCCGGATCGATACGATCGTAACTGGACGCTTGGCCCGACCACGGAATTTCGGTGACGATGACGGTGAGTGCTTTCTGGCCAAGGTCGGCAAGCGAAGCGATATAATTTTCCATGATGGCAAAATGCTCGTCGGTCCACAACGCAACATCGTATTTCCGTGCGATATTGGAATTGTGCTGCCACAAGTCGAGGTTAAACGAATAGTCTTTCACGTCCTTGAGGGTTGTATCGAGTACGCGGATTTCGAACGTCAGCTCGCGGATAAGCTGTTCATCCGCGAACATCCGTTGTCCGTATACGGAAATGCGAGGCGTGTAAATGCCCGGTTTGGCATCCTTGCCGATCGCCACTTCGATCCATACCGGCTGGACTCTGCGTCCCTCGACGTGAATGGCTGCCTGACGTAGCAGGATGTCGGCTTTGAGCTGGCGATCGTCGTCCTCGATGAGGCCGATCAAGTTAACCGTGGCGGTACCGCCTTGCAAGCCGGGTGCTTCGACGGCGATCCGCACGTTGTCGATCGGTCCCTTTTCATAGAAGCTGCAATCCCCGTTTACGTTCACCAGCATTTCTTGCTCGGAATAGAGCAGAAGCTGAACTGCCGCCCGGTCGTTTTTGCCGCAAGTCAGCGCAATTGTTTTGTTCTCGTCGAACGGCACAGTAAATTTCTGTAAAGCTCCGTGCACGTGTTTGTAGCTGTCGGCCTCAAGTCCGGCGTAAATGTTCATGTCGTTCCCTCCATACGGTCCATATAGACTAGTTCGATTTCTAATAGGGCGTGTCTGAATACTCCGAGGTGAGCAGATTTGCCGAATTTTCGTTCCATGCAAGGAACTTTTGAGAAGGCGTACCGGGGGTACGTCGAGCAAAAGTGACGAAGCAGGGGGCGAAAAGGCGGTGAAAGATGCCCCTGAGCGAGTTTTCAGACACGCCCTTGCAGTATAAAATCCGTCCAGCGTATTAGGAATGTAATATCGACTTGATAATATGGATTTTTCACGTATTTGTGTTATGGTGAGTGGACAAGGAGGGGGCTGGGTGAACTTTACGAATCTTTACCGGGTTCCGGATGAGGATGACGAGGGCTTACAGCAGTTGGACACGTATCTGCTTGTTAATTCTGTTGGTTATTACGAGTTCGAGGCTTACTTCCGCATGAGCCATCGGCCACGGGGGCGCAAGGATTTTTACCTTGGCTACAATTATTACGGGCCGATGACCGTCAAGCTTGGCGGGAGGGAATATCAGCTGCCGCCGGGAAGTTTGTTCGTATTCCGTCCCGGAGATGAACAATATTATGGCCATTGCGGGGAAAAGAAGTTTTTGTCGTACTGGGTTCATTTTACGGGCAGCGGGGCGGAAGACGTCTTGCGGGCGGCTGGACTGGACGGGGAAGGACCCTTCCGTTCAGGGATACACGCCGAGATTGCCGACTTGTTCGAACGGATAATGAGCGAATTGCGAGACAAGAAAACCGGTTACGAGTTGGCTTCGGCTGCTCATCTTTCTTATTTGTTTGCTTTGTTCGCTCGCGAGATCGAGCAGGCGTCCGGCGAAGGAAGGAGAGGCGGCGACCGGGACGAAATCTACGAGTCCTTGAAATATATTCACGACCATTACGCGGACGAGTTGTACGTGCCTGCATTAGCCGAGCGGGCGCATCTGAGCGCGGACAGATATACGACGCTATTCAAGGCGGTGACGAATAAGACGCCGCAGCGGTACATGAACGAATTCCGCCTACAGAAAGCGTGCGAACTGATGAAGCATACCCGGCTGAACATTCAACAGATTGCCGGGCTCGTCGGATTTAACGATTCGCTTTATTTCAGCAGAACGTTCAAGAAAACATACGGCGTGACGCCTTCGGTCTATAGGGCGAAGTACGAATAAGATCTGGAGCGGAAGGATGACGCTCCCTTACTTGGCCCGATATTCGGTTGGCGTGCTTCCGGTCAAATTTTTGAACACCTTAAAGAAATACTTCTCATCGGCAAATCCGGTTTTTACGGCGATTTCATAGATTTTGCAGTTAGATTCAAGCAAGAGCGCCTTCGACTTCTCGATTCTAAGGTGCTGCAAGTAGTGCACGAACGTAATGCCGGTTTTTCTTTTGAACAGAGTGCTGAAATAGCTCGGGTTCATGAAGATTTGTTCGGCGGCCGAAGAAAGCGTAATGTCTTGATCGTAGTGCCTCTCCAGGTACTCGATAATGAACGATATCGCATGACTGTCATATGGAACGTTGGCTGCTGGCGGTTTTCTACTAATTTGCAAGAAACGTTCTTGCACGCGCAGTTTGAATTCGCCAAGCGTAATCGAGCGGCGATACAGGCGAATCAGGTCGGCGTGCGCCCGCCAACTGCGATCCTGCTCGTTGTCCGACTTAAACTCGGAGAAGACCATCAAGTGATATAACGTATCCGTGATAAAAGCCGGGGTCGCGTCAGGAAGTCGTTCAACGAAGCGGAACCAAGCGTCGATCGTCTCTTGAAGCCTCTTCGGTTGGTTCTCTCGAAGCGCGTTGTGAATCGCTTGCGTGAATGCATTCGCTTCCGGAGGGCGAAACGAACGAACAGTAGATTCCTTGGAGCGAAATATTCGGACATTCGGCTGAAGTAATCTGAAGTCAAGCGCATAGGCGGATTGCCGGATCAACTCGGGAAGTTTCTCCGGTCCGCCGATATCGTGACAAATGCCGAAAAGGGCATCGTACCCGAATGCGCCCGACGTCCTGGCCAGATAATCGGCAAACTGCCGAAGCTGCCCGCAGACCGGCGCCTTCGCTGCGAATAAATGCACGGTATAACCGAACTCCGATTCGGTAATGACGTATTGTTGAATATCTTCTACTTCATCGCCAACCGGAAACGGAGACGAAAGCGTGGTCTGCATGTTCACCCTGTTGCTTGTGACAGAGACAGCCAGCCAGGCAAGCCCGGACAGCATGGCATCCTCTCTCGCTGCCTGGTTGTTAAGCGACTCGAATTCAGCTTTCCCTAGCACGATATCCGTCAACAACCGCTGAAGCCGTTCTTTCCCCGAAGGCTCTGACGAGACGGTTGCTTTCGCGACCTTCTCCGCATCGAGCTGTCCGATCATTTTCGTTAATGCCGCGTATAAGTCTTTCTTCTTGACCGGCTTAAGCAAGTACTCTGCAATACCTAGCGAGATGGCCTGCTGGGCAAAAGAGAACTCTCCATATCCGCTTAGGATGACGCTTTTGGCTCGGATTCCTTCCTCTGCCAGATTGCGAATGAGCGAGAGCCCGTCCCCGCCCTCCATTTTGATATCCGTAACGATAATATCCACGTTCCCGTTCCGGGCGATGGTCAACGCTTCGGCTCCGCTCGTCGCTTCGACAATATCACCGATAGGCAAAGCCATTTCCTGAATGATTTTCTTAATCCCGACCCGAATAATGTCTTCATCTTCCACGATTAGTAGCCGGTACATATCGATTAACAGCCTTCTTTCCAGTCTTTAAGTCATGTCGGACGTCGGTAGTTTCATGATGATCGTCGTACCCTTTCCGGGTTGGCTCTGAATTTTCACTTCGGCCAAGGGACCGAACGTATACAGAATGCGATCGTGAACATTGGTCAGCCCGACTCCGCCTCGTTGCTTCGCTTGAACTTCGTCAGGGACGTTTGTCCGCTGCTCCTTCTTCAGAACCAGTAATTTGACAATACGTTCCAGTTTCTCAGGGGATATGCCG
This sequence comes from Cohnella soli, assembly GCF_042655525.1. Lineage (NCBI taxonomy): Bacteria > Bacillati > Bacillota > Bacilli > Caryophanales > Paenibacillaceae > Cohnella > Cohnella soli. The sequence continues at coordinate 310,042 of NZ_JBHSMI010000067.1, read as the reverse complement.
CAACCGTTGTCCATGACTTCGAACCGAAGCAGGCTTCCGGTTGGCAAATGTTCTTCTTCGATGATGATGCTGATCGTTAATATGCCGCTGTGGCCTTTCATGCCGTGAATGATGCTGTTCTCGACGAGCGGCTGAAGCAGGAGGTTCGGTATGCGGTATGCCAACAGCGGCACAGCGATATCGCAATGGAACGAGATGCGATTGTTGTGCAGCAAATTTTGAATGTATACGTAATCGCGAATATGTTCGATTTCGTTCTCCAGCGAGACGGCATGATTGCCGCCGGCGATCGTGATTCTCATCATACTACCGAGAGCGGTCAGCGCATCCGACAGCTTCTGCTCATTACGCGCCTCTGCCATCATCCTTAGCGTTTCGAGCGTATTGAACAGGAAATGAGGGTTAATTTGCGCTTGCAGTGCGCTTAGCTCCGCTTCTTTTTGCGAGACCTGCGATTTATATACTCTGTTAATCAGATCGTCGATTTGACCAGCCATGGAGTTGATGTTGATGGCCAGCCAATCGATCTCGTCTTCGCCCCGCACGGGAATGCGCACCTGGAAGTTCCCGTTCTGAATTTTGCGTACGCTTCGGACGATACCAACCAACCGTTTCATGAGCAACCCCGACAACAGATACGAGAGCGCTGCAAGGAGAATGGTAAGAAGAACGATCAGCACGATAAAAATATATTTCGCGTCGCTCCAAGGGCCTTCTATTTCCTGAATGGGAACAAGGCCGACGAAGGAAGTATGCAGTCGTTCGATCGGTTTGACGACGAAGCGATAGGTGGTACCGTTGTACGTCATTTTTCCTGATCCGAGCTCGTTCATTCGGCCGCCGGATCGCATGAGCGAATCGGCAATGCCTTGGGTGGAATCTCTGACGCGACTTGGCGAATAGGCAAGTTTTCCATCCCAGTCGACGACCGTGACGAAGCCGGATTTGGCAAGCGATAGCGTCTCCAGCTTGGAAAAAAAACGGCCGGTGTCCATTTCAAATTCCAAATAGGACGTGTCGTCCGGAAATTCGTCATTAATGGGATAAAACATCGAGTATACCGCCGAACCGACTTTTCTGCTGTAAGGATAGTCGCGAGGTTCATGATTGCTTTCCCAGTAAGGGTAGCTGCTCTTGACCCGCTCGATCATCTGTTTGAACCAAGGGGAGGCGGCGAACAGCGACACCGGCATGAAAAAGTTGCTTTCCGGCAGCGTCTCGTTATGCGTAAAAAAGTGAAATTGCCCGATGTCTTTGTTTGTCGCTTCGAACCAGGACAGCAAAGACTGAATCGAGGTGTTCATCACCTCGATGATTTCCGACTCGTCATAATAACGCTTGAGCATCGACTTCTTCAGCACGATGTTCGTCGAGATCAAGTAACCGATTTTCTCCATGTCGTCCAAGTCTTTATCTACCGTCGTTTGCAACTGATTCATCGATTGCTCGATAAGAAGGATGCGCTCGCCCCGGGTCGGAACAAGCACCCGATCATAAATCCACGCGGCGCTGATGGATACCGGAATAAGCACGATCAGCATGTATGAAAGAAAAAGTTTCGTCTTGAAGCTGTATGTGCGGAAGTGATTTGGAAGCGGTATCATTTTCACGGATGTTCCCCCCACTTCATTGTAGGGGATGCCCGCAAAGGCGTCTACTGGTTCAGATGGTCGGAGAGAAGGTCCTAAAAATAGTCGACCAAAGCCAAAGATATTCTCCTGATTTGCGAACGGGGAGCGCTTACAATGTGGTTACCCGAACGAGAATTACGATAAGAATGGAGGCTTTCGATGCAGCAGGTCCACAAAAGCAAAATAAGAAAACGGAATAGTCAAATCGATCTGCAGCTCATGATCGTTCCTGCGCTGCTTACGCTACTGATATTCAGTTACTTGCCGATGTTCGGCATTGTAATCGCGTTCAAGGACTACAACGTGCTGGAAGGATTTTTTGGCGGAAAATGGGTAGGTCTCGCGAACTTTCGCGAGATGTTCACCGATGAAAGATTCCATTCCGCTTTGCGCAACACCCTTGCCATGAGCTCGATCAAACTATTGATCACTTTTCTCGCTCCCGTGCTGTTCGCTCTCATTTTGAACGAAGTGCCGTTTGCCCGTTTCAAGAAATGGGTACAAACGCTGACGACGCTGCCTCACTTCTTGTCTTATGTCATCATCGCTACGCTTACGATCATCTTCCTGGACCCGAAAGGTATCGTGAACGGATTGTTGAAGGCCACGGGCGTAACCGACAACCCGGTTGAATTTCTGGCCAATTCGCATTATTTCTGGATGTTGGGCGCGTCTCTGGACGTCTGGCAGGAAACGGGCTGGGGCGCCATTATTTATCTGGCCGCGATTACCGGCATTAACTTGGAAATTCACGAGGCGGCGAAAGTGGACGGAGCGGGGCGACTGCGCACGATCTGGCATATTAATTTGCCGGCGATCAAGGGGACGGTTATGGTGCTGCTCATCCTCAACATCGGCAGTCTGATGTACGGAGGGTCTAACTTTAACCAGTCGTATTTGCTCGGCAATGTATTCAACCGCGATACCTCATATGTGCTTGGTTACTACACGTTAGATAACGGCTTGATGCAGATGAGATACTCATTCGCTACGGCAGTCGATTTATTCCAGTCCTTCGTGTCTTTGTTGCTGCTGCTGGCGGCGAACTGGGGGGCGAAGAAGCTGAACGGAAGCCAAATTTTCTAATTCGAAAAGGAATGGATACGCATGAAAGCTATCAAGTTGACAAGGGAAGACCGAGCGGTCAATTTCATTGCCATCCTGCTGTCGGCCCTCTTGCTGATCTCCACGGCTTATCCGCTATATTACGTGCTGATCAACTCGTTGAACGATGGGGCGGACGCCGCTCGCGGGCACATCTATTTCTATCCGAGAGAGTTCTCTCTGGAAAATTACCGGATGGTATTCAAGCAACATTTCTTGATCACGGGTTTGGGCATGTCTGTAGCCCGAACGGTGATCGGAACGATTGCCGCGGTGCTCGTTACGGCTTTGGCTGCGTATGCGCTGACCAAAGAGCAGCTGAAGTTTCGGAAGCTATACCTCGCCATGGCGATTATCACCATGTATTTTTCCGGAGGTTTGATCCCGCTTTACTTTGTTTTGCACGAGCTTCATTTATTGGATCATTTCCTCGTCTATATTTTGCCATCGTTGTTTACCTTTTTTCATTGCTTGCTGTTTATGGCCTTTTTCCGCGAGCTGCCGAAGGAACTGTTCGAATCGGCGCACGTGGACGGAGCGAACGAGTGGTTCATCTTTTTTAGAATCGTCATCCCGCTGTCCATGCCGGTCGTTGCGACGATTACGTTGTTCGTCGGCGTCAACTATTGGAACGATTATTTTGTCCCTACCTTCTTTATTTCCAAGGAGAGTCTGCAGACGCTGCCGGTTATTCTCATTCGTCTGTTGTCGCTCACCGAGGCCCAGCAGCAAATTCAGCAGTATCTAGGTAACCACCAATCGAAAGTGACGATGGAATCGCTCCGTTACGCGACGTTGTTCGTCTCGATCTTGCCGATCACGCTGCTGTATCCGATGGTTCAGCGCTTTTTCGTCAAAGGGATGCTCGTCGGCTCGATTAAAGCCTAAATCACATTCATTTTTAGCTTGCGGTTCTTTCAAGACGGATAGCCGGCAAGTTAAAATAGATATCAAACTCAGGAGGTCATATCAAATGGGCAGCAAAAAAAGAAGTTTGTCGGCATTGATGTGTTTGTGTATGGGGGTTATGCTTCTGGCAGCTTGCTCTTCGAACGGAAACAACGACAACGCAGCTCCGTCGTCCCCGGCGACCGGCACAGAATCGGCATCTGCAAGCCCAAGCGGGCAAGAGGAGTCTGCGGCACCTTCCAGTTCTCCGATTAAGTTCGATCTATTCGTCAACTTCTCGTGGTTCGGAATGAACTGGTCCGATCCGGCCGCCAAGAATATTACGGATAAGACGGGCGTGAGTCTGAATATTACGAAGCCCGTATCGGACGACAACCAGAAAATCAATGTGATGATGTCGACAGGGGAGCTGCCCGACTTTGTCTTGCTTGACAAGAAGGACCCCGCTTTGCAGCGCATGATCGACGGCGGTTTGCTTTATTCGCTCGAGGAACTGATCGATCAATATGCCCCAGAGATGAAAAATGTGCTGCCGAAGGAGGCGCTAGCCAACTATAAAGCGAAGGACGGCAAAACGTATGCGCTGGTCAGCTTTATCGAAGGCGAGCAGTACGTGGAAGCAGCTAAAAAGTACAATGCTTTGGTCGGCTCCAACCAGTCGACATGGTCGATTCGACAAGATTATTGGGAAGAAATCGGCAAACCGGATATTAGCAACGCGGACAGCTATATTGCCGCTCTTGAGCAAATCAAAGCAAAGCACAAGGACAAAATCGGCTTCTACACGAACGCCAACGGAGTGACGAACGCCAAAAATCTGAATTCCGATGCGGTCGTTTCCTTAGGAACGGCGCGCCAGTTCGGAGTACAGTCGCTCATCAAGGACGGCGACGCCGTTAAATCGGGCCTTCGCAGCCCCGAGTACCAGAACGTCATCAAGTTTTTGAACCGGTTATCGACGAAAGGATTGCTCACCAAAGATTCTTTCATCGACACGAAGGATATTTTTACGCAAAAAATCAACAACGGAGACACGGCCTCCTACGTGTGGACGATCGGCGACGGTACAAAGGTCCCAGCGGATAATCCGAATACGTCGTATACGGTTATGCCTCCATTCGACTCGTATAAGGATGTGCGCGACGGAAGCGGCTGGACGGCGATCGCGATCACGAAGAAAAACAAAGACCCGAAAAGAGCGATTCAATTTCTGTCGTTCCTGGCGTCCGAGGAAGGCCACAAGCTGACGAAATGGGGCGTCGAGGGAGACAAATACGTTGATGCCGCGCAAGGGGCGCATTACAAGATGGTGGACGGCAAGCCGACCTACTTGCCTGAGTACTGGGCGGATAAGCAGAAGGACTGGTCGGGGGTCGCGGAGAAGAACGGCCTGTCGGAATATTGGCTGGCAGCCAATTCGACTTGGTGGAATATGCCGGAGTGGGATGCGGCCGATCCGAAGTTCATCGAGTACAACAAAATGTTCGGCGATCACATCTCCTACGATCCTTCCCTGTCCGGCCTTGAATTGGATCCGACAAGCGCGATCGGCGTGACCGAGAAGAAAATTCTCGACTTGTACATCGGCTATTATTCCAAAATGATCTTCGCCAAGGACGAGGCTGCAGCGCTTGCTCTGTATGCGGAGTTTATCGGGAAAGCCGACAAATTGGGACTTCCGGAAGTTGAGAAAGCATGGACGGAGAAGTATGCAGCCAAAATGGCCAACCGTTAAGGAATCGCAATAAGGAGGAAATCTGCATTGGAATGGAAGGAAGGGACGCAAGCTCACGGAATCGAACCGGATACGGACGTAGATATGACTGGACGAATCCGTGCGTTCATACGGGAAGAACTTGCAGACGGGACGCGGCGCTTCCGGTTTAAGCCGGGCGTGTATGAGATTGCGGACGAGAAGGCTCGGCGCGATTTCGAGGCGTTGATGAGCGGAAGCGGTCAGTGGGATCTGGGGGAAAGCGTTGATTTGAAAAATACGTTTCTTTCCTTCGAGGGTATGGAACGAATTGAGCTCGACTTCCAAGGTTCGGTGCTCAGGTTTCATGGACTTATTCAGCCCTTTTCCTTCAGGGCATGCAAGGAAGTTGTCATTCGGAACGTACGCATCGATTGGGCTCGGCCGCTGTTCTCGCAAGGAGAGATCGTTGCCGCCGATGAGAACGGGCTGGAAATCGCGTTCGACCCGGCTTATCCGGTTGCTTCCGGCTTGCCGATCGCCGCGATGCTGGATTTCGTGCCCGGAAGCGCCCACCCGCTTCGATGCAAGCTGGACTGGTTTTACTTCGCGGACCGGACGGAATTGACCGGGGAACAGCGGGTGAGAATTTCTTATAAGCCGCATATCCGGGATCAGGTGATGAGTGGTTCGCGAGCAGCCCCATCGCCCGGCCAACATGTTGTCGTTCGGCATGTGATGAACTATAAATCGGCTTTTCTATTCTATCAGTGCGATAACGTTGCGATGGAGAATGTTACGATTTACACAGCACCGGGCATGGGGGTCATCGGCCATGGCTGCGGCGACGTAACGATGCGCGGTTTGCGCGTAATGAGACGGCCGGGGAGCAGAAACGTGCTCAGCACCAATACGGACGCGACGCATTTTATCGGATGCAGCGGCACGATTACGTTCGACGATTGCTTGTTTGAGGGCATGGGCGACGACGCGACAAATGTGCACGGCTTCTATGTAAGCGTGAGAGAGATCGGTGGCGACAGAAGCCTCGTGTGCGGCATCGATGCGGATATTCAATCCGAATGTTCCGAGATTCCTGCTCCGGGAGACCGTATGGAACTGACTCGCAGGGCCACGCTTAAGCCTTATGGCGTGTTGACCGTGCGGAAAGCGGAACGATTGCCGAACGGCGATGTAGAGATTCAGTTCGAAGAGGATGTGCGGGGGTACGAGATGGGGGATCTGCTCACGAACGTTTCTCGTATGGCGACGCTGCGCTTCACCAACAGCATCGTGCGCAACAATCGGGCTCGGGCGATCCTTGTGCAGACGAGGGACGCCGTCATTGCGGACAACACTTTCGACCATTGTACAGGGTCGGCTATTCATGTGAATTGCGCAGAGGGCTGGATGGAGTCTGCAGCCACGCAAGACGTTTCGGTGACGCGCAATTTATTCCTTTCTTGCGGCTTTGGAGGCGGAACGTATCGCGGGGCTTCCGCGCTTGCGCTGATGACGGAAAGCAAAGAAGCGGAAGCGGGCGTTCATCGGGGATTTGCCTTTACTGGTAATGTTGTTTATGGCAACGGAATTCGAGGAGTTAGCTTAAGCTCGTTGGATGGAGGTTACGTGTCCGGCAATCGATTTATCGATTCGGGCGAAAATGTTCACGTCGATTGGGAGCATTGCTCGGGGATTGTTGTGGACTGAAGATGTAAATGGCGGCGTGTGGGATGTGAGCCCAGCGCCGCCTTTGCACGTTGAGGGGCTTGCGTGCGATAACGGCTGAGCCGCAGGTAGTTGTCTATTGAGCAACTACAGCGTGCGGAGGCAGCTTCGAGCAGGCAGTTAGTTGTCTATTGAGCAACTACAGCGTGCGGAGGCAGCTTGGAGTAGGCAAGTAGTTGTCTGTTGGGCAACTACAGCGTGCGGCGGCAGCTTCGAGTAGGCAGTTAGTTGTCTATTGAGCAGCTACAACGTGCGGAGGCAGGTTCGAGTGGGCAGTTAGTTGTCTAATGAGCATCTACAACGTGCGGAGGTAGCCTCGAGCAGGATGAAGGGGGCGAGGACATGAAGCTCACCGGCCGATTATGAAGTGCTTCTTTATTATTTTTCGCCTTCTAACTTAAATTTCCCCGACGTCACTTCTCCTATTTCAAGAGAGCCCTCTATTGTTAAATAAATACTCTTATTGTCCCACTTTGGGATATGTTTATAATTCAAACGCGAACTAGTATAAAATTCTTTAATCAGAGCAATTAATTCTTTACTTTTAGCGCGCAGATCAGCATCGGGTATATCGAAGATACCATTGCCTTTGTAATATGGGCTCATCTGCGGTGTTGTGCTAACGTCGATTATGACTTCAAACGATCCGTCCTCGGGATCAAGCAGTAGATGTAGCTTTTCTACTATGAAGTCGTCAGTCCGTATAATGTTCTCCGCAGAATGTTGTATTAGTTGTAGCCAGATCATTTTCGACAAGTATGAAATGCTTTGTTTATATTCCTTTGTAAAAATATCGTCATTTTTTACTGATTCAAGAGAATTCCCTATCCTCGCAATTTCTGCTTTTTGATCATTAAGTTGTTTTTTCATAGTTGATCTATCAAAATACAAGATAATTGCCATACAAAAAAATAATACTGCTAAACAAGTAGAAATGATTGCAACAAGACGATAGGGTGGGGGTGGAGCAGCAAATCCCCGCGAATACTCAAATTGATTCTCCAAAATACGACCTCCAATAATTCGACGATAAACGGTGCGGGATGGGGGGAGGGCGCTAATTAATGTGAAAGATACGCACAAGTTAGCTATACGGGTTGACTGGCGCGGACCCCCCGGAGATTAACGCGCAGTCGATGTACCTATTCGACATTTACCATCAAATTCCTGTCGAAAATAATAGCCGAGCATAGTTCGCTCGATTTGTATAAGGATCTCATTGTTGGATAATGGTTTGTTCTATTTCTGTGCGAAGGTTGGAACCTAGATCGCAAGATTGATTTTCGTCATGCCGCAAAAAAAGACGAACGCCGACGAAAACCGCGAAGGCTTGATGCCAAGCGGTTTTTGTGTTTTCTCCACCGATTCTTTCATTATTCTTTTATTCGGCTTCGATAGACTTTCTATGAGTAAACGTGAAAGTTTGGGAGGGAACAAGGTGTTGCGGAAGACAATCATGAAAACGATGAGAGTTATTTTATCGGCGATCGTGGCCTTTACCGTTATGGCTGGCGGATTCGTCGGGAGCGGACGAGCAGCCGCGGCAAGCCCCGATTTCGTGGGGGACGGTTCGGCAGGCAATCCATATCTAATCGGCACAGCGGAACAACTGAATAAAGTAAGAGGGACTTATATGGACATGGGCACCTATTTTAAGTTGACTGCGGATATCGATCTGAGCGGTTATGCGGACTGGGAGCCGATCGGAAAAGACCAGTTGGAGCCTTTTCGCGGCAACTTGGACGGCGACGAATTCACAATAACGGGGTTAACGATTAACGACGCGAACAAAGATTATGTCGGACTGTTCGGATACCTCAGTGCGGGGAGTTCCGTTGCGCTGTTAAACGTTGAAAATGCGACGATTAACGGCAATCAATCTGTAGGTGTGCTAGCCGGGTACAATGAGGGCGGAACGATTCACGACATTTCCGTATCGGGAACCGTGAACGGGATGTATAATGCGGGCGGTGTGGTCGGTTCTAACGCCGATGGGGAGATCCGGGACAGCCGCTCATCCGCGAACGTGATTGGCGCAAGCGGAAGTATCGGTATAGGCGGTCTGGCTGGTTACTCGGGTGGCGATTATGGGTTAATTATCAATAGCTACGCTTCAGGCGAAGTGAGCGGTGGCAATAGCATTGGAGGTTTGATTGGCCAAGGCTACAAAGGGGCGGTCATTAGCAGCCATGCTTCGGGTAAAGTAAGCGGGAAGCGGGAGATCGGCGGATTGGTCGGCTCAGACTCCGATGTGGCCATCATCAGCAGCTATGCTTCGGGGGAAGTGAACGGCGATATGGAAGTCGGCGGTCTCGTCGGCAATATTTCTAATTCGGGAGAAATTACGTCCAGTTACGCTCTAGGTAGTGTCGGCGGGGATGAAAATGTCGGCGGGCTAGTTGGTTGGAATAACGACAGCCGGATTAGCGATAGTTACGCTCTTGGGAATGTGAGTGGAGCAATCGGGCGATCCTCGGTCGGCGGCCTGGTAGGTAACAATATGACCGGGAAAATCAGCGAAAGCTTCGCCTCAGGCAACGTGAGTGGAACAAATAGCGTCGGCGGCTTGGTCGGTCAGAACTTTACGGCCGAGATCGCGTACAGCTACGCTTTAGGCAATGTAAACGGAAACGACGGAAGTTTCCAGGTCGGCGGTTTGGTCGGTGGTAACACGGCGGGTGCGATCAGCGCCAGCTTCGCGTCCGGGGACGTGTACGGAGGCAACGACGCTCTAGCGGTCGGGGGATTGATCGGCTACAGCAACGGAGGAACGATCGCTGAAAGCTATGCTTCGGGGGAGGTTGTCGGAAACGGAGATAGCTTTAACTTAGGCGGCTTGGTTGGCGACAATGCCGGAGAGATCTCCGACAGTTATGCTTCCGGAGGAGTAACCGGCAAGGATTATTCCGGCGGCTTGATCGGGTACAATCATGACGTTGTTATTCGAAACAGTTATGCTTCCGGCCAAGTGACCGTTGTTAGCGGGAGCCAAGAAGCCGGTGGCTTGGTCGGTTACAATATGTCCGCGTCGACGATCAACAGCTTCTACGATAAGAACACGACCGGGCAGAACGTATCGGCAGGCGGAAGCGGCGTAACGACCGGACAGATGCTGACGCAAAGCACTTACGAGAACGATGTCGCCAACGCTTGGGACTTTGCAGGGATATGGGCGCTGGATACGACACGCAACGGCGGGTATCCTTATTTGATCAAAGCTCAAGCCTATTTGGATTACGAAGGTAACGGCAATGACAGCGGAACTGGTCCGCCAAGCCAATCTTATCCTATCGGAGCTCCCGCTCGCGTGTACTCGGATGCGGTGAACTTGGTCAAAAACGGATTTTCATTCTTCGGATGGAATACGAGCGCGGACGACAGCGGCGATTCTTATCGTCCGGGAGAGATGATACATCTCACATCTTCAGCAACTTTGTACGCAAGGTGGGCGAATCCGAGCTCGGACGCAACGTTGTCTTCCACGATTGGAAGCGTCAGCGTGGGCGGCACATCAAGCGAGACAATTACTCACGTTCCTTACGGCACGAAGTTGTCCGCGTTTAAGACGAGCATTACCCCGGCGCCGGATGCGACTTACGAAGTCTACGACGCCGACGGGACAACGGTGGCAACGAGACTGGCATCGGGGAAAAAAGTCGTCGTCACTGCGCAAGACGGGACCACGAAGGTGACGTACACCGTAACGGTCGAGGCGAACAGCGAGAAGGCGATCACGTCGTTTAGCTTTGCCGAGCAAACAAAGGCGGCAACGATCGACGATTCGGCGCATACAGTAGCGGTCGAAGTGGCGCTTGGAACGGATTTGACTGGATTGGTCGCTTCGTTCGCTTTATCAGCAGGGGCGACGGCGACGGTTGGCGGCTTTGCGCAAACGAGCGGTACAACCGTTAACGACTTTACGGGACCGGTCGTATACGACGTCAAAGCGGAGGACGGCAGTACGCAGAGCTGGACAGTTACCGTTACGGTATGGAAGGGTGCGAAAGATATTACTTCTTTCAGCGTTCCTTATCAAACCAAACCGGCAGATATCGTCAAGTCGGAATCAGATTCGCAGTATAAAGTCATCGTTGAAGTCGCTCGCGGGACGAATTTGAACGGGCTGATCGCTACATTCACCTTATCCCCGGGAGCGACGGCAAAGGTTGGCGCTGTAAATCAAGTGAGCGGCACGACTCCGAACAACTTCACGACGCCTATAGTGACATATAAGGTGACAGCAGCGGACGGAACGACGCGGGATTGGCTAGTTATCGTTTCGATTGCGCCGAATACCGAGAACGACATCCTATCTTTCGGCTTCTCCCAGCAGACCGGACCGGCCGTCATTGATGCGACGGCTCATACGGTGGCGATCGAAGTGGCATATGGGACTAACGTAACTAGCTTGAAGGCTACTTACACGTTGTCCGCTGGTGCGACAGCGAAAGTCGGCACCACGTCGCAAAAGAGCGGCATAACCATTAACGATTTTACGAATCCGGTTACGTACAAGGTGAGAGCCGAGGATAATACGGCGCAGAATTGGACGGTTACCGTCACTGTCGGAGCGAACAGCGCCAAAGCGATCACGTCTTTTAGCCTAGCCTCGCAGACAAGAGTAGCTACGATTAATTCAACCGCACATACGATTGCGATTGAAGTGGCGCGTGGGACTGATTTTAGCAATTTGGTGGCGACTTTCGCTTTATCCGTCGGAGCGACGGTGAAAGTCGGTACGGTAGATCAAACAAGCGGCACGACCGCCAACGATTTCCGCAGTCCGGTGACGTACACGGTCAAAGCTGCGAACGGCACGACGCAAGATTGGGTCGTCACCGTAACCGAAGAGCCAAGCCATGTGGCGACATTATCTTCGACGATCGGCACGGTAAGCACGGGCAGCTCAGCGAGCGAGACAATTACGGGCATTCCTTACGGCACGGCATTAGCCGACTTCAAGGCGGCGATTACGCCGGCAGCGGGTGCGACGTTTAATGTCTACGACGCAGACGGCACGACGATCGCGACTACGCTTGCGTCTGGCAAGAAGGTTATCGTCACAGCGCAGGATGGAACGACAAAGACAACCTATACCGTGACGGTTGATGCGAATAGCGCCAAAGCGATAACAACGTTTAGTCTGGCCTCGCAGACAGGGGCAGCAGCAATCGATTCGGCTGCGCATTCGATCGCAATCGAAGTGGCGCACGGGACTAATCTTGGTAGCTTGATAGCGACGTTCGCTTTATCCACCGGAGCGACGGCGAAAGTCGGTACCGTTGATCAGACAAGCGGCACGACCGCCAACGATTTCCGTAGCCCGGTGACGTACACGGTCAAAGCGGAGAACGGATCGACGCAAGATTGGGTCGTTACTGTGACCGAAGAATCTAGCCACGTAGCGACATTATCTTCGACAATCGGCACGGTAAGCGCGGGCAGCTCAGCAAGCGAGACGATCACAGGGATTCCTTACGGCACAACGTTAGCCGACTTCAAGGCGGCGATCACACCTGCAGCGGGTGCGACGTTTAACGTGTACGACGCAGATGGCACGACGGTTGCAACAACACTAGCGTCTGGTAAGAGGGTCATCGTCACGGCGCAGGACGGAACGACGAAGACGACGTATACGGTGACAGTTGATGCGAACAGCGCCAAAGCGATAACATCGTTCAGCCTGGCCGCACAGACAAGTGCAGCGATGATTGATGCGACCGCACATACTGTTGCAATCGAAGTTACGCATGGGACTAATCTTAGCAGCATAGTCGCGACATTCGCTTTATCCGTCGGAGCGACGGCGAAAGTCGGAACGATAGATCAGACAAGCGGCACGACCGCCAACGATTTCCGCAGCCCGGTGACGTACACGGTCAAAGCGGAGAACGGCACAACGCAAGATTGGGTCGTCGCCGTAACCGAAGAGCCAAGCCACGTGGCGACATTATCTTCGACGATTGGTACGGTAAGCACGGGCGGGTCGGGTTCGACCACTGAGACAATTACGGGCGTGCCTTACGGCACGACGTTAGCCGACTTCAAGGCGGCGATTACGCCAGCAGCGGGTGCGACGTTTAGCGTGTACGATTCGGACGGCACGTCGGTCGCGACTGTGCTTGCGTCCGGCAAGAAGGTGATCGTCACGGCGCAGGACGGAACGACAAAGACGACGTACACGGTGACGGTGGATGCGAATAGCGCCAAAGCGATAACATCATTTAGCCTTGCCTCCCAGACAGGGACTGCGACGATCGATGCGACGGCGCATACGATCGCAATCGAAGTGGTGCACGGGACCAATGTCAGCAGTTTGGTAGCGGCATTCGCTTTATCGGCAGGAGCAACGGCGAAAGTCGGGACGGTAGATCAAACAAGCGGTACGACCGCCAACGATTTCCGCAGCCCGGTAACTTACACTGTCAAAGCGGAGAACGGCACAACGCAAGATTGGGTTGTAACGGTATCCGAAGAGCCAAGCCACGTTGCGACGTTATCTTCGACAATCGGCACGGTAAGCACGGGCGGGTCGGGCTCGACCACTGAGACAATTACGGGGATTCCTTACGGCACGACGTTAGCCGACTTCAAGGCGGCGATCACTCCGGCAACGGGTGCGACGTTTAACGTGTACGACGCAGACGGCACGACGATCGCGACAACACTTGCGTCTGGCAAGAAAGTCATCGTCACGGCGCAAGATGGCATGACAAAGACGACGTACACGGTGACGGTCAACCCTGCTTCGAGCGGTGGTGGAATCGGCGGAGGCCCGGCGACGCCGGGAGATACCGTCTTGAAGTCGAAGAACGGCAAGCTAACGCTTCCGGCAGGCCGAGAGGGCGAAGTGAGCTTGGATGACGAAGTCATCGTCTTCATTCCGGCTGGCGCGACGGACAAAGAATTACAAGTCACGATTGATAAAGTAACGGATGCGCAGAAGCTGCTTCTGAACAATGAAGTTCCGCTGAGCTCGGTTTTCGAGTTGCTGAAGAGCTTCAGGGACAACTTCAAGAAGCCGGTCACGCTTACGTTCCTGTTCGATCCTGCCAAAATCAAAAGAGGCCAATCGGCATCCGTGTTTTACTATGATGAAGAGAAGAAAAACTGGATCGATATCAAGGGCGGCGTCATCACCGGAAACCGTATCACTGTAACCGTCGATCACTTTACGAAGTTCGCGGTGCTCGCTGTTGGCCAACCGGCAGAGGAGCCAGGCGAACACCCTTCGGCCGACTTGAGAGATATTGCCGGGCACTGGGCCGAGGCTGTGATTAAGAAAGCGGTCGCCGGCGGCATCGTCTCTGGCTATACAGACGGTACGTTCAAACCGAACAAATCGATCTCCAGAGCCGAGTTCGCGGTTATGTTGATGAAGGTATTAAAGGTATTACAGTCGCAAGAGCAAGGGGCGGGACAAACTCCAGCCTTTACTGATGCGGACCAAATCGGATCTTGGGCGAAAAACGCAGTAGCGTCGGCGGCGCAAGCCGGAATCGTCAGCGGTTATACGGATGGGACATTCCGCCCGACAGCTGCCATTACGCGTGCCGAGATGGCCGTGATGATCGCCAAAGCGCTAGGTCTGACTCTGAATCCAGAAGCGATAACTAGCTTCGGAGATGATAAGCTCATCCCGTCATGGGCGAAAGGTGCGGCGGCTGAAGTCAAGAGGTTGGGTCTTATGGAAGGCAAAGGAGCGAACCAGTTCCATCCGAACGATCAAGCGACGAGGGCAGAAGCCGTAACGGTTTTATTGAAAATGCTTGCTCTAGCAAATAAGACGGAATAATGGCAAAGGGGCCCTTCGGTCGACGACCAGCGAAGGGTCCCTTTGCTTTACTGTCCGTCCGTCGCATTGTGGCGCCGTACGTTCGTATGGTATCCTAAATCGTCAAGACATGATCGGACGAAGGAGATATTATGACATTTAACGATTTAAAGTTGATTCCACAAATTTTGAAGGCGCTGGCGCAAGAGAATTACACGACGCCGACTCCAATTCAGGAGAAAGCGATTCCTGCCGTATTGTCGGGAAGAGACTTGCTCGGCTGCGCACAGACGGGAACGGGCAAGACGGCGGCTTTCTCGCTGCCGATCATTCAGTTGCTGACCGAGAAAGCTGGCAACCAAAGCGGCAAGCGACGCGTTCGTTCTTTGATTTTGACGCCTACGCGAGAGCTTGCCATCCAGATCGCCGATAATATCGAAGCTTACAGCCGATTCACCGGCTTGCGCAATGTGCCGATTGTGGGCGGCGTGCCGCAGAAGCCGCAAGAACAGGCGCTTGCTCAAGGGGCGGATATCGTCATTGCGACGCCGGGACGCCTGATCGACCTCATTAATCAACAGCATATCGACTTGCAGCATGTCGAAATTGTTGTTCTTGATGAAGCAGACAGAATGCTCGACATGGGCTTTATCCACGACGTAAGGAGAATTATCGGCAAACTGCCGACCAAGAGGCAAACGTTGTTCTTCTCTGCAACGATGCCGCCGGAGATCGCCGACTTGGTCAAGTCGTTGTTGAAAGATCCTGTGAAAGTGGAAATTACGCCTGTATCTTCGACAGCGGAGCGTATTCAGCAATCGGTGTATTTGGTTGACAAGGAAAACAAGCAGAAGCTGTTGAACGATCTAATGCAGGATCGATCCATCACATCCGCGATTGTGTTTACCCGCACGAAACACGGGGCGGACCGCGTCGCGCGCGGACTGAACAAGGCTGGCGTAACTGCTCAAGCGATTCATGGAGACAAGTCGCAAAATTCGCGCCAGGCAGCGCTGAACAACTTTAAGAACGGCACGACGCGTGCGCTCGTCGCGACGGACATCGCCGCGCGGGGCATTGATGTGGACGAGTTGTCTCATGTAATCAACTACAACTTGCCGAATGTTCCGGAGACGTACGTCCACCGCATCGGCCGCACGGGCCGTGCGGGACTAAGCGGCATTGCGATTTCCTTCTGCGAATATGAGGAAATTCCGTATTTGAAGGCGATCGAGAAGCTGACAGGCAAGCGTGTTCCCGAGGTGAAAGATCACGCCTACCCGATGCTGAACACGACTAAAGCCGAGCCCGCACAGAACAGCGGCGCCCGCAACAACGGTCCGAAGCCGCGCGCCGAGCAGGCGAAGCAGCAACCGTTGCTGCAACAGGAGCAACGTTCGAAGCAAGCGTCTCGGCCAAGCGCCGGGAACCAGCCGTCGAACAACGGCGGACAACGTTCCGGAAGGAATCCGGGGCAAGGGCAACGCCCCCGTCCGCAGCAGCCTCAACCTCGTTAACAACGATACAACAAGCCATCAAGCCGTTTCATGAGCAGCGATCATTTTGCCCATGCGACGGTTTTTTTGTGACGCTGATTTTTTTATAAAGTGCGAAGTGCGAACCTTTTGATCTTTCAAAGTGTATATAGGTTGTTACTTTTGGAAGAAAGAGGTGGGGAGTAGGTTGGAGATTGGAAAAGAGCAGGCTCACACTTTATTCGATGATTATTCTACCTATGTTTATCGTGTGGCGTATTTGCTGACCAAATCAAATATGCAAGCAGAGGATATTACGCAAGAAGCATTCATTCAAGCTTTTCGCAAATTCAGCAGCTATGATCCGAACAAGCCTTTCAAACCTTGGATATCCAAAATAGCCGTGAACCTGGCAAGGAATAACATGCGCAAGACGAGATGGTTGAGTTTTTTCGCAGGGGTGCCGGAGCACGACCGGGTAGATGGAATCGAGGCGTCTATTCTGGAAAACGAAAGGGATCGAGAATTATGGCTGGAGGTAAACAAGCTGTCGCGTAAGAGGAAGGAAGTTGTTGTGCTTCATTTTTATGCAGACCTCAAGCTTTATGAAGTTGCCGATATCCTCGGCATTCCACTAGGGACTTGCAAATCCAGGCTGCATTCGGCGCTAAATATGCTAAGAAAGCAAATGATGGACACAGAGTCATATTTGTTGATAAAAGGCGGTGAAACGATTGAACAATCAAGCGGACATTAGTCGAGTGATGGACACGGTTATGACGGAACGACATCCCAAAGTTTCGTTCGAAGAAGTCTGGCGCAAGGCTACATTAGTCAAGTCCCGCAGAACGTCCAAACGAATGGCGTGGGCAATCGTATTATCCGTGCTTGTTGCAGTTACGGCAGGTTTTACTTATTATACTACCCTGAATTGGGCGAATTCCAAGGTGACCTTCGCGCCCCAAAATGATGATCTATCGACGATGTTAACTCCTCTTGAAGGGTTCGAGAATTTGTTGAAAAGATCGAGCGAGAAAAATGTCGGGCTTTCCGAATCCATTAAAATAGCTAAATTCCCTATCAGGGTAGTGTCGGAACAACCTGGTTGGACGAAGCTCGAAAGTTTTGGAAAAGCAGAGAATCCGTTTATCTATGTCGACTTGTTCGTTAGCGCTGCCAGAGAGCGGATAGTTGTTATTCAAAGCTATGAAAGCAGCTTCACAGCATCCGAAATCAATAAGGACGAATCGTCAACTTTCCAAGTCCAATACCCTCATGGGTCAAAAATTTTATCGGGCTTCGGAGACGATTTGGCTGTGCTTATGGATCTTCAAAAGGGGCGCTACCAGCTTGCCCTTTATCATAAAGAAATCGAGGGGCAGCAGGTGACTGCGATCGATTTGTGGGGGTATGACCCGGATACTTTGAAAAGATTCGCCAAAGAGTATTTGAAGGCTCCCGCTCAATAAGAATGATCAACAAAATTTCAAACTCCCCCGTTTCCTTTTGCTCCAATATTTCGTTATATTAGCGAGGAGTCTATAGAACAGGTGGAACGAACATGGCCAACACTGTCCTGATCGTCGAAGACGAACGGATTTTACGCGAAATTATTAAAGACTATTTCCTGAACGAAGGGTACGAAGTGCTGGAAGCCGGAGACGGTAAAACGGCGCTAGACTTGTTCCAACAGCGTTCGGTGCAATTGGTTTTGTTAGACATTATGCTGCCTGAGCTTGACGGCTGGTCCGTATGCCGGCGCATTCGCAAGACGTCGGATGTTCCGATTATTATGCTGACTGCACGCGTGGACGAAGACGATACGCTGCTTGGCTTCGAGCTTGGCGCGGACGATTACGTGACGAAGCCTTACAGTCCGCCGGTGCTGCTAGCGAGAGCGAAGCGGCTGATCGACAGCCGCGCCCGGAGCGCCAAGACTGCCCAAGTCGCCAACGGAGCGAACGCCCATGCGGGAACGGGAGATACACTGACGTTGAGCGGCATCAAGATTCATTTTCCGTCCCGGACAGTTGTTTCGGATGATGAGTCGATTATTCTGACACACACTGAATTCGAAATTCTCGCCTACCTGATGCAGAACGAGGGGATCGTCATCTCGCGCGAGCAGTTGATTACGAAAATATGGGGTTACGAGTACGCGGGAGACGACCGGACGCTGAACACCCACATTCGCAACGTCAGAACGAAACTGGGCGAGAAAGCGAAGCTGATCGTAACGGTCGTACGGACAGGGTATAAATTCGGGGGCGTCGTATGAGAATCGGCATCGTACCGAAACTGTTTCTGCTAACGATCGCGCTTTGTTCGGCGATACTGGGCGTTATTTATGTCGGGCAGACGATTTTTTTCAAAGATTATTACGCCAATCGTAAAGTGAACGACATCAAGGCGAGCATCTCAGCATTCGAGCATCAACCGCTTTCCTCTAATGCGTCGACAAGCTTGGTCAGACAGCGCGAGCAGGAATTTTATCGCAATAACAACACATGGATCACGACGCTCGACCGCTATGGCAACCTGGCTCGATCGGATGATTTTTATCTCGACTTCATGCCGGAGAATGTGAAGCCGCAGCCCGACAACCCTTACCGAATTCCGCTGTATCACTTGGTTGACTCGGACAAAGTGGAAGAAGCGAAAGCGTTGTTCGCCCCTAAGCTGAAGGCCTTTTTGTCCGTCGTGATGGACGATGGCGAGCCTGTCGCGCCAGTATTCCTTCAGGAAGAAGGCAGCCGAAAGCTGTGGAGCAACGACCTGTTGTCGAAACAAGTAGACGAGATCAACATCCAAATCAAAGAAGAGTACATGGAATACGAGAAAAAATTGCAGGAAACCCGCAAAAAAGCGGCTGGGCTGAAAACATCGCGGGAGAAATTGCCGACAGAAATTTTGCCGGAAATTGTAGTCAACGAAAACGGGATCCTATTTGAGGACCCCAATATGCCGCAAGCGACGGCAGAACCCTCGCAAAAACCTTTTAAGAGCGCGATCAAACAACCCGCGCACTATTACACCGGGCTCATTGTCGATGCCGTATTCCCGGACCCGAACGGAACGTCGAATCTGCTTTATTCGAATCGGCTTTTCCTGGAGCGAATCAAGCAGTTCCAAGAGGAATTGTTGTTTGGCGAGAAGAAGGCGGACGACGGCTTGTTGCATACGATCGACTACGAGGAGAGCGGCGTGAAGTATAAGCTATTCGTTCATCGAATCGAAGGCGAAAACGGACAACCGGCGTATATTTTCGCCATGGCGTCATTGCAACCTGTCGACGAAGCGGTGCGCATGATTCAGGACTATTACGTGTACATCGTCCTGTTCGTAGTCGTGCTTGTACTTCTGGCATCGCTGTATTATTCCCTTAGAATCGCGAGACCGTTGCTGCGTATCAACCGGACGACGAAAAAGATCGCGGACTTGGATTTTACCGAATCGCTGCCCGTTCGTTCCAAGGACGAGATCGGCGAACTGTCGCGCAATATCAATTCTTTGTCTGCCACTCTCCATGGCTATATCGGCCAACTACGGCAGGATATCGAGAAAGAGAAACGACTGGAGTCGACCCGGAAGGAGTTTATCTCGGGCGTCTCCCATGAGCTCAAGACTCCCCTCAGCGTCATGAAGAGCTGCATTTCGATTCTAAAGGACAACGTGGCAAGTCATAAAAAAGAGTATTATTTTGAAGCGATGGAGAAGGAAGTCGACAAGATGGATCATCTGATCGTGGATATGCTGGAGCTGGCTAAGTTCGAGTCCGGCACTTACGCGATGAAAATGGACGTCTTCCGGATCGACAAGTCGATCGGGGCGATTCTCGAGCAGCTCGAGCTTCCGATTGCGAGCAAAGGGCTGCGAGTCAAAACGCAACTCTTACCTGTTGAGGTCGTCGCTAACGCACATCGAATCGAGCAGGTATTGACGAATTTTATGACGAATGCCATACGCTACACGCCGGAAGACCAGCTTATTCTCGTATCGACGATTGAGCATGAGGGACGGGTCGCCGTCTGCGTGGAAAACAAAGGCGCACACATTCCGGAGGAACAACTGGACAAAATCTGGGATCGCTTCTACCGCGCGGATTCGTCTCGGCAACGTTCGCAGGGCGGTACGGGTCTCGGACTTGCAATCGCCAAAAACATTTTGGAGCTGCACGGCGCGGAATACGGAGCGGCGAACACGGAGGACGGCGTTGCTTTCTACTTCTATTTGAACGTATACGAAGAAGAAATATAAATCTTTATCTCATCTTTATATCGGCTCCATTTCACCTTGATTCGCAAGTTCTACAATGACGTCATGAGAAAAAACATCAAACGCTTAGCGTTCATCGTCGCCATTTTAGCCATAGCCGCTGTTGTATTGCACAATCAAGTCGAAGGTGGAGTTACAGGGAATAAGGTGAGCAATGCGCCTGAAGCGGAAAATATGAGAACGGCGGGGGACAAAGGAGGTTCCGACAAACCGCCCTCGACTAACGAGTCATCCGGATCATTGGCAGGCAGAACGATCGTCGTCGATGCGGGTCATGGGGGCAAGGACGTCGGCTCTATCGGGAAAAACGGCTTATACGAGAAGGACGTCACGCTGCCTGCTGTGCTCGAGCTCAAGCGACAGTTGGAGGACAAAGGAGCGACCGTTGTTCTGACACGAGCGACGGACGAGAAAGTTCAGCTCGAAGAGCGGGTGGACGTCGCAGCCGACGAAGCTGCGGATCTGTTCATCAGTATCCACTTCGATGCTTTCGAGGATCGGGGCGTCAAGGGAATGACGACCTACTACAACAAGGAAGAGGACAAAAAATTCGCCGAGCTCGTACACGAGTCTCTGGCCAAGCTGGATGCGAAAGACAGAGGGGTGCAGTTCGGCGATTATTTCGTGCTTAGGGAGAATGCGAGACCGTCCATTTTGCTGGAACTGGGTTACATCTCTAACGAGCAGGACGAGAAGCGAATGCAAACGGACTCGTTCCGGGAGCAGGCTGCAGCCGCCATCGTCGAGGGGGTTATCGCATGTCTCGGGTAGAGCGGCAACCGACGACCTCTTCTCGCGAACGTTCACAGATGTTGTTCGAGCAGCTCATTCGTCCTCATCTGGATGATTTGCGGAAATATTGTTTCTATCTGGCGAAATCGAAATGGGACGGGGAAGACTTGTTCCAGGAAACGCTCGTGAAGACGATGCGTTATTTCGCGAGAGTAGAGCCGCTGCGGCACAGCGTCAAGCCGTTCTTGTTCCGCGTCGCCCGCAACCTGTGGATTGATCACTACCGCGCGGTTCAGAAAAAGGGTGAGCTTGTCTTGTTTAACGCGGATCTGTTGACCCCGACATTCGACGCGGATTACGGTGAGATTAGGAGTTGGGCGGAACGGTTCGCGGAGACAATTCCACGGCGCAATATTGTAATCTGGCTCCTGTTCGACTATTACGGTTATTCGATGCAGGAGATCGCCGAGGACATGCGCTGCTCTGTCTCGATCGTAAAGTCTGTTCTGTTTCGCACAAGGAAAAGAATCCGTGAACTGACGGTACGGCCGGCAACGCGTCCTGCTGTCAGAGAAAGCGAATCTCTCGCGGAACGGATGCTAAAAGCGATCATGAGCGATAATCCGCAATGGCTAATGGCGTAGCGGGATGTCGCGACGTCGTGGTAACATGAAAGGGCAGGGCCGCGAGAGGGAAATCCCAAGGGAATTCCGTAAGCGTTGCGGTCATTTAAGGAGAAATGCCCGACATGAAAGACGACCATGCGATTTTCGATAGAGGATTCGACAACTTAACGTCTCTTGCCGATGAGATCGGCGAAGCGCTTCTTTGTCCGGTGACGATCGAGGACGCCCATCATAGATTAATCGCATACAGCTCTCATGACGGGCAAAGCGACCCGGTGCGTATCGCAACGATCATCGGTCGCCGAGTGCCCGAATACGTCATCCGGGAACTGTGGAGCAACGGGACGATGGGCAAGCTGAACGAAAGCGACGAGCCGATTCGCATACCTTCAATAGACGGTATCGGCTTCGGCGATCGGCTGGCGATCGCTGTTCGCAGAAGGAACGAAGTACTCGGTTATATATGGGCGTTGGAAGTCGGGAAGAAGTTCGGCCCCGAAGATTTGACGCTGATGAAGATCGCTGCCGCTGCCGTCAAATCGAACATTCTCGAATTAGAAATGAGGAATCGGAAAGACGAGAAGGAGCATCAGGAGTTTCTGTGGCAAATGCTTACCGGCAATTACAGCTCCGTCGACCGTGTCCGGGCGAAGGCGGATAAGTTGGGTATTGCCCTTCCGTCAACTTACCGTATTCATATATTCGAATATAATTCCAATATTTCCGAAGAGACGCGCAGGCGCATTCGTTATGTCATTCATGCCAACCCGCAGGAACAGATCGTGCTGCATCTCGTGAACGGCAAACATTTGATTTTGTTGTCGGGGCACAACTCCGAGGGGTTTGTCTCACGGATGCTCGACAGGCTCGGGCCGTTGGTTGCCAACGCGGGAGCGGGGCTTCTGTCCGGCGATTACGCAGCTGCAGAGAAGCGTTATCAAGAAGCACTAAGCGTACTGCGTATTCGCGAGAAGTTTCCGGAACGGTGCAAGGAGATTTATCGGTACGAGGAACTGGGTTTCTATCGGTTTCTCCCGAGGATGGCCGAAGAGTGGCGCGAGCACAATTTCGTTAACGCCAGCATTGGTAAGCTCAAGGCGTACGATGTGGAGCATCAATCGGATATGCTGCGTACGCTTGAGCTGTTCCTGGCAAGCGGCAGCAACGTGAAGAAAACGGCCGAAACGCTCCATGTGCATGTGAATACATTGACGTATCGGCTGAAACGGATCGAAGAAATCGGCGATATCGATCTGGACAGTATGCACGGCAACGTAACGCTTTTTTTGGAGATGCAGTTGGCTAAGTTTGTGGAGTAGTAGCTCTGTGGAAGTCATTGATGCTCGCAGTGAGGATTAACGTCAAAACTCCAACTATTCTTTATAGATTGGCAAGCATTTCAGAAATAGCGACGATTTCCATTTAATTTGCTCTGGCAGGCTAGATTTGGTTATCAATCAACAAGCCAGCCCAAATGAAAATTACGCCAAAATCCCCGACCGGAATCGATCCGGATCGGGGTTTTTTTCTGCATAAACCAGCACTCTACAAGCGTTCAACAGCAGCTTCTCTCCACAATTCACTCACTCAACAACATCAGGAGAATCAAGCTCAAGCTGGACTTCTACGCTGCCGAGCGCGTACCAGCCGTCCGGCTGGCGGCCGGTGTTGCCGAGCTGGATAGCCGGCTGTCCGGTGTGGCGATTGAGGATAGCAAGCTCCAGCTGGTAGTGTCCGAGCGGCATGTTGGCTGGAATCCAGATGGCGCTGTCGAACAGGCTGTCACCTGGCATCCAGTCGCGAATGTCGGCGTTCGTCATGAACTGCTCGTTTGTTTGCTCATTGCGGAGCCGCAATGCGAGAGGGAAGTTTTTGTAGCATGGCGCGACGCCCAAGTTTTCCCACCACGAAGCGAACGCAAGCTTGCCCCCTGGCTTCACGGCAGCGGGGAACGAGAATTTGCGCAGCGCCAAGCGGTAGCCCATTTTGTTCAACCAGCGATTGATATGGGGCTCCCATTCTTTCGGGATCGGCGAAGATTTCGCGTTGAAAGATGAAATATGCCATTTCAGCGACTGATCGATGATGTAGTCGACATCCCAGCCTTTGTCTTTCCAATGCTGCACGACCCAGCACACTTCAAGCGATACCGGCGCTTTTTTCCATGCATCCTGCATGCCCGAACGAATAAGCGTTTGCGGATAATAGTCGTGCATATGCGACCAGTCTTTGGCGAAATCCCATGCGTTGCCGCAGACGTCGCCGAGACAGTCCACGCGCCAGCCTACATTCGCTTGGGACAAGCCGTAACCGTTTGTTTTCCGGTCGGTCAGCAGCATAATAAGCGGCGTTTCCTTGAAGGAATCCGTGTATGCACTGACGAGCGCTTCTCTTGTCGGTTGGGATAGCTGATTGGAGCCGACGCCTTCTCCCCACGAACCGACGATGGACAGATCGACGCTTTCCATATCGGGATGCCCGTCGTATCTTTGGCCGATCGCGCGAATGCATCCGCCGAAGTATTCGGCATAAGTCGGGTCTTCCGGATCCGCCATCCAGCCGGCCAACGTAAAAGTATCAGCCGGTTTCCCGAGTATTTCGCGATACCATGCAGGCACGTCCTCTCTCTCGTTCGCGCCATACGGGGCGATGCGCAGCATCAGCGTCTGCTTACGCTGGCGCGCCGTTGCGAGCGCGTGGTCGATCATCTCCCAGTTGAATTTGCCTTTCTCCGGCTCTACATATCTCCAGTAAATTCTGAAATAAGCGATTGTCGTCGCCGGGTGATTCTCGTTTTCCAAGTTGCCGTCGAAATCTTGGTACACAATCGGGAATCCTTCGGTCCAGCCTGTGCCTTCGTTTAACTTGTCGCCGTTAAACCGCTGAAAAGTCATAAATCCGATGCCCGGATTGGTTAATACATCGTCGATTAGCGTTGGTCTGGCGTTGATGATTTTGCTTGTGCCCATCGTGGTTCACTCCTTGCGAGACAGTTACTTTAATCGTAATCCAAATGGGCCGCAGCGCAATTTTGATTTCTTGACTTTGCTTGAATTTTATTGACTTGATGAGGTGATTTCTGTCGATAGAGAAAGTTAGGCAGGCAGGTTGGCTTCGCTTTGCTGCGATTCTCAGGTGGGGATCTGGTCGATGAGCGTCTGCTGCACTCTTGCAACGATGGAAAACATCGCACCGCACCCCCGACGGGCTGATCTTGAAGCTGCTACGATGTTTTTAATCGTTAGGGAGCAAGAACTTGGCCAATTGGCGTCTACGGGGTCACTTTAACGATGGAAAACATCGCACCGTACACCCGACGAGCCGATTTCGAAGCTGCTGCGATGTTTTTAATCGTTAGCGGATAAGGACCTGGCCAATGCGTTTCACCTGTATGCCGCCTGCATGTCTCCCGCGCGCCCCCGATTGCCAACGATAGTCGATCTGTGTTATGAATAGGATCATTCCAGGAGGTGCCTCATGAAATTACAGGTCGGCGGCAAAGCCAGATGGTACGTCTACCAAAAAATCGTCATGCTGTTCGTCGTATTTCTTGTGCCGCTTATCGCTTTGAACATTTGGGTAAATTACAGGGGAATGACTTTCCTGAAAGATAAAATATTGGACTCGGCGACCGCCAGCGCATCTTCTTATGCCATGCAATTGGACAAGGAGATGTATTTTGTTCGCAGCCAGCAATTGAGGTTCATGAATGAGCAGGAATTGCAGAAGCTGAGTTTTCGAGGCGGCAAGCTGGAAAAGTATGACGAGGTGGAACTGATCGAACAGGTCAGAGCCCGGTTATCGCCGCTCGTCGATACGAGCGATACCATTGTTAATGCCGGAGTGTTCGTTGAGTCTATCGGCAAGACGATTTCGGCGGAAAGCGCCGTTACGGACGTCCCGAACCGCGAATACGATCTGATCGCCGCGCTATTGAAGCGCTCGTCTCCATCTTCCTTCTATGAGGCGGGAGATCGGATTTTTTTTATTGAAAGCCAGAATAACGGAAGTATCGTGTCCTATATTGAGATATCCAAGGCGAAGCTGATTGAAGGTTTGCGACAAGTCACTTCCCTGTACAAGGAATCCGAAGTGTTCCTCGGCAGCCCCGAACTTGGAAGCGTGTTGTCGACGACGCAAGACGGTCAGTCTGCCCAATTGGAAACTTCGTTGATCCCTGACCAGCAGATTAACGACAAAGTTACACCGGAATGGAAGACGATCGACGGCACGAAGTATTTCATTACGCACCATGCCGTAGGGGCGCTGAATTTATCGTTGACGATGTACGTGAACCAGAGCGAATTGATCCGACCGATCAGCAAGTTTAATGTGTCCTTTTATATTTTGTTCGGCATTGCCACGGTCATTCTCGTACTTTACGCCTTCTCGGTTCATGTGATGATCCATCGCCCGTTGTCCAACTTGGTCAAAGCTTTCCGCATCATCGAGACGGACAACCTGAATCTGGTCATCGAATCGAAAAGAAACGATGAGTTTCATTACCTATACCAGAGCTTTAACCGGATGGTTAACCGCTTGAAAGTATCGATCGAAGAGAACTATGAACAGAAGATCTCCTTGCAGCATTCGGAGTTAAAGCAATTACAGTCGCAAATTAACCCGCATTTCCTGTACAATAGCTTTTTTAACATTTACATGCTGTGCAAGATGGATGACTCGGAGAGCGCCGGCGAGCTGTCTCAACGGCTTGGAAGTTATTATCAGTACATTACTAGAAACGGTGCGGATGAAGTTCTACTGGAGAAGGAATACCAGCATGCGCTCGATTACTGCGAAATTCAATGCATCCGTTTTTCCAACCGAATCTCTTATACGTACACCGAAGTTCCGGATTCGCTCAAAAAAATCCACGTGCCTAAGCTGATCATTCAGCCGATTGTCGAGAACGTATTCGATTATGCTTTCGAAGACGAGACGAGAACCGGGAAAGTCTTCATCGGGGTGAGCCAGGACGAAGATTGCGTTAAAATCACCGTTGAGGATAACGGACAATTGCTGACGGAAGAACGTCTCAATCAATTGAAGGAGCGGCTGGCGAACAAGCACAGGCAAGGAGAAACAACCGGCTTGTTTAACGTGCACAACAGACTGGCGCTCAAGTACGGAGCAGGCAGCGGCGTGTTCGTCTCGCGCAGCGTGCACGGCGGCTTGAAAGCCGAACTGATCATCCATCTGGACAAGAAGGGAGTTTGATCGAACATGTATCGTATGTTAATTGTGGACGATGAACCGATTATCGTGAACGGACTCATTCAGATGTTCCAAGATCATTCCGAATTTGAACTGGACATATGCAAGGCGTATTCCGCCAGTGAAGCGCTCGAGATTGCGAAGCGGACGAAGCTGGACATTCTCGTTAGCGATATTCGTATGCCCAGCAAGACCGGCCTGCAATTGGTCGATGAAATCTCGTATTATTGGCCCGCTTGCCGGGTTATTTTCTTAACGGGTTACAACGAATTCGATTACGTGTACGAAGCGATCCGCAAAAACGCGGACAGCTATATTTTAAAGACCGAAGGCATGGATCCGATCTTCGAAGCGGTGAAGCGAGCGATTCTCAAGCTGGAAGAAGAGAACAATAGACGGCTGGAGCAGGAGAGGGCGCAATTGCATCTGCAAATCGCCGACCCGTATTTGAAAATGGAGCTGCTGTCCGCGATGCTCGACGGCGGTCAGTCGTTGGTGTCGCTGCTTGCGAGCGAGAGGTATGCCGATCTGGACATTGCCATCGATCTCGCCCGTCCGGCATATCTCGTTGCCGGCGTAGCGAACGGGGCGGATGCGCCCAAGCGCAAGACGCTGCAATCCGTGCAACGCATATTCGAGCAGTTGCTGCCGGAGTCGCTGGCTTGCGAGCATACGATATACGAAGATGTCGTACCTGTCTGGCTGCTGCAGCCGAGCGAGGAATTGTTTGCGAGATTCGTCGACCGTGATACTGTCCGGAACGCTGCCGGCAGTGGAGTGGTTGCGTACTTGAAAGGCGTTCTGGAACAAATCCAGAACGAATGCGAGGCAGCGCTCGAAGTGTCTGTTGCATTCGGTATCTCCGGTAATCTGTCCGATAGATGGGAGACCGTACCCCAGAGGATGACAGCGATGCTTGCCGGGATCCGGGACAAGGTTCGGCTTGGCAACAAGCTGGCGATCGTCGATTTCAGCAAAAGCGCAGGAACGGAACCGGTTGCCGACAGCGGCGCAAGCAAGGAAGAAGGAGAACAACGGCAGTGGCTGATCGAACAAATTAACCAATACGTGCACGACCACCTGGCCGGCGATTTGTCTTTGACGACGATTTCCAGCGAGTTTCATTTTAACCCATCGTACTTATCTCGCTATTACAAGCAGGCGACCGGACGCAATTTACTGGAGTTCATTCAGGCGACGAAGCTGAATGCGGCCATCGATCTGATGCTTCATACGCCGCTGAAGCTAAACGAAATCGCCGATCGCACCGGATTCGATTCCAACTCCTACTTTACGACCTTTTTTAAAAAAATGACGGGCATGTCGCCGCAGCAGTATCGAAACGCACGTCGGTAAAAAATCTAAAACTTTTGTAAACGATTTAAAATTGCGAGCGTTTTCCCCTGTTAGCTACAATACAGACATGGAGCTCCTAAACCTAACAAACGGCAGTCAGGGGGACATATGCAAATGAAAAAACAGAACGTATGGAAAACCGTGCTATTGTCATCGCTTGCACTAACGACGCTAGCGGCTTGTTCGAGCAATAAGAACGATTCGTCGTCGCCTTCCGCATCATCCCCGGCAGCTTCGGCTTCCGCTTCTTCGCAAGCATCCGAGTCAGCCTCTTCGGCACCGGACCCGCTTGGCAAATATCCAGAGACGGTAACCGTGACGGAAGTCATCGGCTACAATCCTCCGGAAGATCCGCGGACGCCTTCAGGTCTCACTCCTGACAAGAACGCGTACCTGAAAGACCTGAAAGAGAAAATGAACATCGACGTTAAATTCAAGTGGATGGTGCCTTCCAGCCAATTCGAGCAGAAGTTCTCGCTTGCGCTGGCATCGGGCGACCTCCCGGATATTATGGAACTCGATCAGAAAAACTTCGAAAAATTGAAAAACCAGAACATGCTCGCGGATTTGACCGAAGCCTATAACCAGTATGCGTCTCCGGAACTGAAAGGTTACATGGAGTCCGACGGCGGATTCACGATGAAGACGTTCAGTTCGGACGGCAAACAACTCGCGATTCCGGCTTTCGAGGATCCGTTCCTCTCCACTCAGCTGCTCTGGATTCGCAAAGACTGGCTCGATAAAGTCGGCATGCAACCACCGACCACAATGGAAGAGCTTGATAAAGTTGCGAACGCGTTCGTTAATCAGGACCCGGACGGCAACAACAAGAAAGATACTTACGGCGTCGCGCTGCAAAAAACGTTGTTCTTCTGGGGCTTCGATCTGAGAGGGTTCTTTAACGGATTCGGCGCTTATCCTTCCGTTGGCGACGCGCAGTCCGCTTGGATTAAAGGAAGCGACGGCAAGCTTGTTCCGGGCTTGATCCAGCCGGAAATGAAAGACGGCTTGACGATGCTGCAATCCTGGTACAAAAACGGCGTTCTCGATAAAGAGTTCGCGCTGAAAGACGAAAATAAAGTCGTAGAAGATATCGTTGCCGGCAAAGTGGGCATCTCTTACGGCGAATGGTGGTACCCGAACTGGCCGCTGAACACGAGCTTGGATAAAGATCCGAAAGCCAACTGGATCGCGCTCCAAATTCCAGGCGTAGGCGGTCCTGGCAAATCGCTTGTTCCGAAAATCCGCGCCGGCAAAGTGTACGCCGTGAACAAAAACGCGAAAAATCCGGAAGCCGCAATCAAAATGTTGAACTACTACATCGAGATGGGCTACAAGAAATATATGGACAAAACCGAAGCGAAAGACGGATTCGTCTACAACTGGTTTAATCCACGGATCTACAATCCTGCAGACATCGATACGATTTACACCGAAGTCAACAAGGCGCTCGATGCGAACCAAACCGAAATCACGTTGGACGACCAAAACTTCAAAAGCGTCGATTCGGTCTTCAAGGCAACGAAAGCTTACATGTCCGGCGATACTTCCAAAGCTTCCAAAGGCGTGAACTGGGGACAATACTTCAGCCGCGCCGCTAAAGACGGAGGCTGGGGCACTACGCGCAAAATCAAGGAAAGCAACGCTTTCGTAAACAATGAGTTTTACGGCTTGCCTACCGAGACGGTCGTCAGCAAAGGAAGCCAGCTCGATAAGCTGATGCAAGAATCTTTCACCAAGATCATCATGGGTGCGCCAATAGGTGAATTCGATAAATTCGTGTCTAGCTGGAAATCTCTCGGCGGCGACAAAATCATCGAAGAAGTGAACGCTTGGTATGAGAAGGAAGCTGTCAAGTAAGTAGATTAGACGGGCGGGGGGTTGCGTCGAAAAGTCGACAAGACTTCCCGCTTTTTTTAGAGGAAGTTCAAAAAGCCCGATTTTGATCACGGAGTCATTCGGGAAGCGGTTTCGGCATCGAATCTTGAATTCAGCCGGGACTTCCGGTGCTCACGTAGGTTTGCCTACGCTCCGCTCCTCATTCCCTAGCTTCTTTCAACCTTCTCGGTGCTGAAAACCGGTCTTTTTGAACACGATGCGAGGGGGAACAACGATGAGATCGCTCACAAAAAATTGGCCGCTGCACGTGATGTTATGGCCGGGCGCTATTTTAACACTGATCTACGCCTACGGGCCGATGGCGGGACTTGTGATGGCTTTCCAGGACTTTCAGCCGCTTTCCGGCTTCTTCAAATCGAAGTTTATCGGATGGGATAACTTTCAGTACGTCTTTCATCTGCCCGACTTCGGCCAAGTCGTGTGGAATACGATTGTGATCGCCGTATTTAAAATGGTGCTGTTCCTGCTTGTACCGCTTATTCTTGCGCTTTTGTTAAACGAAGTGACGAAAAAATGGTTTTCGCGGGTCGTACAATCGGCGATTTTCCTGCCGTTTTTCCTGTCCTGGACGGTGCTTGGCGGCGTTATTATCGAACTATTCTCGTTAAACGGTCCCGTGAACGGACTGATCACTTCTCTCGGACTTGAGCCGATTATGTTCATGCTCAAAAACGACTGGTTCAGAGGCATCATCATCGGAACGGACGTATGGAAGGGCATGGGCTATAACATGATTATTATGCTGGCAGCCATTACCGGTATCAACGCAACGTTGTACGAAGCCGCCGAAGTGGACGGCGCGGGCAAGTGGAAACAAATGATCCATATTACGCTTCCGGGCATTGCTCCGATTTTGATTTTGCTAAGCGTATTGAGCCTTGGAAATATCCTGAATGCCGGATTCGAACAAATTTTGATTATGTATAATCCGACCGTGTACGAAGGGGCGGATATTATCGATACATTCGTTTATCGGCTTGGGATGTTCAGCCAGCAATTCGGGCCTGCCGCCGCGATTGGTTTGTTCAAATCCGCGATATCGCTGGGCCTCGTCTCCATAACGTATTATGCGGCATTCAAATACAACAACTATCGGATTTTCTAGGGTGTGTCTGAATATGCCCCTGAGCGCGTTTTCAGACACGCCCCAACAGGGAGGGAACGAGTATGGCAATCAAGCCGACTTTAAGCAGAAAAATATTCGTCGTATTTAACGTGCTGGTGCTGACGGGGGTTACGCTGCTTGGCATTGTCCCTTTCTTGCATCTGCTAGCGATCTCCCTCAGCTCGAATACGGCTGCGATGGCCGGAGAAGTGTCGCTGTGGCCGAAAGGGTTTTCCTGGGACGCTTATGAATATCTCGGGGGGAAAGTTGAATTTTTCCGTTCGCTGCGCGTATCTGTCGAACGGGTCGTCTTGGGGACGACGGTAAGCATGTTCCTCGTTTTCCTGACGGCCTACCCGCTGGCGAAATCCAGCGAGCAGTTCAAGTCGCGGACGTGGTATGCTTGGTTTTTCGCATTTACGATATTTTTCGGCGGCGGACTGATTCCTTCGTATATCGTCGTTAAAGAAACGCACTTGATCGATTCGATCTGGGCGCTGATTTTGCCGGGGGCGCTAAACGTGTGGAACGTTGTTCTGATGCTGAATTTCTTCCGATCTATACCGAAGGAATTGGAGGAAGCGGCGACGATCGACGGTGCGGGCCATTGGAAAATACTGTGGAAAATATTCCTGCCGGTATCGCTGCCATCCATCGCCACGATCGGGTTGTTCACGATTGTCGGACACTGGAACGCCTGGTTTGACGGCATTCTATACTTGAACTCGCCGGAGAAATACCCGCTGCAGACGTATTTGTCCACGCTGATCACTGCGATGAACTCCATGATGACGGCGGTATCGGTCGAACAGTTGAAGGCGCTAGAGAACTTGAGCGAGAAGACGTTGCGGACAGCGCAAATCTTCATGGGCGCATTGCCGATTATGGTTGTGTATCCGTTCCTGCAAAAGTATTTCGTGCGCGGCATGACGGTGGGCAGCGTGAAGGAATAGGCGAAAGGTTTGAAATGGGAGGATAATGGCATGAAAAAAATAACGGTTGCGCTCATTGGTGCAGGGCAACGAGGCTTTAACTACGCGAATTACGCGCTGCAAAATCCTCATGAGATGCAGATTGTTGCTGTGGCGGAGCCTGTGGCCGAGAGAAGGAACGCCTTCAAGGAGCAACACGGCTTATCTGATGAACAGTGCTTCGCGCATTGGGACGACTTGTTCGCAGGCCCGAAGCTGGCGGATGCCGTTCTGATCTGTACCCAGGACAAGCAGCATTTCGATCCGACGATGAAGGCGCTTGAAGCGGGTTACCATGTGCTGCTCGAGAAGCCGATGTCGCCAAGTGCCGAAGAATGCATACGGATGGGGCAAATGGCTGCCCAGACCAATAGCATTTTCTCCATTTGCCACGTGCTGCGTTATACGAATTTCTTCTCCACGATCAAACAATTGCTGGAGCAGGGTGCGATCGGCAAACTGATGTCTATTTCTCACAATGAGAACGTAGGGTACTGGCATCAAGCTCATAGCTTCGTTAGAGGCAATTGGCGGCGTAAAGACGAGTCGAGCCCAATGATTCTGGCGAAGAGCTGCCACGATTTGGACATCCTGCTTTGGCTGGCGGGTTCGGATTGCGTGCGGGTGTCTTCATTCGGCTCGCTCTCACACTTTAAGGCCGATCAAGCGCCTGAGGGTGCGCCGCTGCGCTGTCTGGACGGTTGCCCGGCGGCG
This sequence comes from Cohnella soli, assembly GCF_042655525.1. Classification (NCBI taxonomy): domain Bacteria; kingdom Bacillati; phylum Bacillota; class Bacilli; order Caryophanales; family Paenibacillaceae; genus Cohnella; species Cohnella soli. The sequence goes on along the minus strand of NZ_JBHSMI010000067.1, from coordinate 276,836 downwards.
GACGACTGCCTATACTATGCACCGAAGCAATATTTAAGGAACGATTTGCATTGGCCGACGTCTGCAATCAGCGATGATTTGAGTTATGAAGCACGCTACAGGGCATTGCAGACCGGCCCTTACGGCAGATGTGTCTATCATTGCGACAACGATGTCGTCGATCATCAAGTCGTAAACTTGGAGTTTGCGAACGAAGTGACGGCGTCGTTCACGATGAGCGCATTCACAAGGGACGTTAGTCGTACGATCAAGCTAATGGGCACGAAAGGCGAAATACGCGGCGCGATGGAAAAGAACGAAATCGAAATTTTGCATTTCGGATCCGGCAAAACCGAGCGGATCGTATTCGAAGACCGCGGAGGCCATGTCGGCCACGGCGGCGGAGACTGGGGACTGATGCGAGACTTCCTGAGACTGGTGCGGGAAGGCGGCGGAAACCGGGGGTTGACGTCTGCCGATCGTTCGGTGCAAAGCCACTTGATGGCATTCGCGGCGGAACAGTCGAGAGTTGACGGTACAAGCTTGAGTCTGCAAGAGTTTGCGCGAGGGTTTGAAGGCGCTTAGTACAAGATTAGTTCCACGAAAAAACTCCTCAACGACGCCATTCGGCGATCGTCGGGGAGCTTTTTTGCGATTACGCCACTGTTGCTGCCATTGCCCTCGTGGTAACATGGAGGCGGAACACTGAAGCACATCGCATAAACGCGAAACAAGAAGGAGCCGACAGACATGGCCATTCGATTTGCAAAGCTAGATCCTCATCATGATGCGATCCCGTACGACTTGCTGCTGCTGGCAGATCCCTCCAAGTCGCTCATCGACGACTATATCGGCCGCGGCATTTGTTATTTGGCATATGATGAAGACGAACTTGTCGGTGAATTCGTACTCATTCATACGCATCCGAAAACATATGAAATTGTTAATATAGCGGTCGAAGAGAAGCATCAAGGGAAAGGCATCGGCAGGCAACTGCTGCACAAAGCGATCGCGGTCGCTGTCGAGCTTCAAGCCGATTCCGTTGAGATCGGGACAGGCAATTCAAGCGTGAGGCAGTTGGCTCTGTACCAAAGATGCGGATTCCGCATTACCGGCATCGATCACGATTTCTTCGTCAGACATTATGATGAAGAAATTTTCGAGGACGGCATACAGTGCCGGGACATGATCAGGCTGAGGCAAGAGTTGCATACCGATCGCCGTTAAGATTAATTCCTTTGTTAAAAAGGACAAATAGGCGCACGATTTTTGATGTTTTATCACGAATCCGAATCGGACTTCCTCTCTTATACTTGGTGTAGGAAAGCTAACATGACCAAGAAGAAGGGGGTTCTCTTTCATGCGGATCGGTATACCGAAAGAGATCAAAAACAATGAAAACCGTGTAGCGATAACGCCAGCAGGCGTAGTAACACTTGTGAGTGCAGGACACCAAGTCGTCGTAGAGACGAATGCCGGCATCAACAGCGGATTTACGAACGAAGAGTATGTGAGTGCGGGGGCCGCCATTGCAGCGACTGCCGGAGAAGTGTGGGCTTCCGTCGATATGGTGATGAAGGTCAAGGAACCTTTGTCGTCGGAGTACGGCCACTTCCGTCAAGGGCTTATTCTGTTCACGTATTTGCACCTGGCGGCCGAACCGGAACTGGCTAAAGCACTGACGGAAAAAGGCGTGACTGCGATCGCTTACGAGACAGTCGAAGCGAACCGTACGTTGCCACTGCTAACGCCGATGAGTGAAGTTGCAGGTCGGATGTCGGTGCAGATCGGTGCGCAATTTCTGGAAAAGCCATTCGGCGGCAAGGGGATACTGCTTGGCGGTGTACCAGGCGTTAGACGCGGTAAAGTGACGATTATCGGCGGCGGCGTCGTTGGGACGAATGCGGCGAAAATCGCGGTCGGCCTCGGGGCAGACGTGACGATCATCGACCTTAGCGCAGAACGGCTGCGCCAGCTGGACGATATTTTCGGCGCACAGATCGGTACGCTTATCTCCAATCCGATGAACATCGCCGACGCCGTTGCGGAATCCGATCTGGTCATTGGAGCGGTACTTATTCCGGGGGCGAAAGCGCCGAAGCTGGTCAAGGAAGCGATGATTCAAGCAATGAAGCCGGGTTCCGTCGTCGTGGACGTAGCGATCGACCAAGGCGGTATTTTCGAGACGGTCGACCGGATTACGACGCATGACAACCCGACGTTCGTTAAACACGGTGTTGTGCATTACGCCGTGGCCAACATGCCGGGCGCGGTGCCGAGAACGTCAACGATCGCGCTAACGAATGCGACCGTCCCTTACGCGCTGCAAATCGCGAACAAAGGCGTGCGCCAGGCCGTTCAAGACAATCCAGGGCTACGTCCGGGCGTTAACGTTGCCGCTGGTCACGTTACCCATCGCGCGGTAGCTACCGATCTGGGTTACACTTATGTGCCGTTCGAGGATACGCTGGAGCTTGCAGCCAACCCAAGCTGACGAATGGTTACGGCGAGTTACAGGGATACGCAGGCGGAAGTGTCGCTGGAAGCGATCCGTCACAATGTAAGAACGATCCGTTCCGGGCTCGGAGAAAGGTGCCGGATGATGGCCGTCGTTAAAGCGGACGGTTACGGTCACGGCGCCGTCGAAGTCGCCCGGGCGGCACTTGAGGCGGGAGCGAGCGATCTCGGCGTTGCCTTTCTGGACGAAGCGATCGCGCTGATCGATGCGGGCATCCGCGCTCCGATTCTCCTTCTCGGTCATATTTCCTCGCGTGCGGTCGAAGAAGCGATTCGGCGCGAAGTCGCGATGACGGTGTTTGCGGAAGAAACAATGGACGCCATTATCGCTGGTTGCAGGAAGCTTAATCGCCGGGCACGCGTGCATTTGAAAATCGATACCGGCATGACCCGGCTTGGCGTTGCTTCGGCGGACGAGGCTTACTCGCTTGCCTCGCAAGCGTTGGACAGCGGCTGTATCGAGCTAGAAGGGATATTTACGCACTTCGCGAACGCGGACAACGAAGATGAGGTGTATACCCGCATGCAATTGTCCAGATTCGTCGATATGATCGCCGATCTGGAGAAGCGGGGCATCCGTTTTCCTGTCAAACATTGCTGCAACAGCGCGGCAACGTTGAAGTTTCCCGATATGCATATGGACATGGTTCGGGTCGGAATCGCGTTGTACGGTCTGTCACCCTTCTCTCAAGAAAGGTGCACGCCGCTTCCGCTCATTCCCGCGATGGAACTGAAAACACGCATCGTTGCGCTCCGCTCCGTCCCGCAAGGCACGTCTGTCAGTTATGGCCGCCGCTACACGACAGAAGAAGATAGTCTGATCGCCACGCTGCCGATTGGTTACGCGGACGGCTATTCCAGACAGTTGTCCAACAACGGGACGGTGCTCGTTCACGGGAGCGCCGCGCCGGTCGTCGGCACTGTGTGCATGGACCAGATCATGATCGATGTAACCGGCATTCCGGGCGTTCGCGTCGGGGACGAAGTCGTGTTGTTCGGGGCATCGGAAGGTGGCGCGGTGTCAATCGACGCCGTGGCGGGAAACCTGCGCTCGATCAACTATGAAGTCGTGTGCAAGGTAGGCAAGAGAGTGCCTCGTATTTATGTTGAAAACGGATTCCGGTGTTGACGCACTTTTTGCGAAGGGACTATAATAGGCTCAAGTTCATAATGTGATGGAGAATGGGAGATCCACATCGTTAGCTCGTCCTTATAGGACGGTATTTCGATGCGGATTTTTTTACGTCTTGAGAACGGAGGGTGCGCATGCTTATTCATAGCCAGACGGTGTGGCCGGCCGTGAAAACGGGCAAGGAGATGGAAGCGGCACTGTCCACCCCGTACGCCTACGTCGTGCTGCTCGGAGGTCATCTGGGTCAATTGCGTCCGATGGTGGAACTGGGGGAACAGCATGGCAAAAAGGTGCTGCTGCATGCCGATCTCGTCGACGGGTTGAAGAACGACGAGTACGCGGCGGAATATTTGTGCCAGCATGTAAGGCCTGCTGGTCTGATTTCAACGAGGGGCAGTGTCATTCTGAAGGCGAAGCAGAACAAATGTCTGGCGATTCAGCGGCTGTTCCTGATCGATACCGGAGCGCTGGAGAAAAGTTATTTGCTGCTCGAGAAGACTCGTCCGGACTTCATCGAAGTGTTGCCAGGCGTTATCCCGCATATGATTCAGGAAGTGAAGAGCAGAACGGGCATTCCGGTGATCGCAGGGGGGCTAATCCGGACGGAAGCCGATGTTCGAACGGCGCTGGACGCCGGGGCAACGGCAATTACGACATCGCGGCGAGAGCTGTGGAAGACGTAAAGCCGACAGGCGAGGAAGGCAGTTAAACCGCGAACATACCGGAAGCTTGGGAGGAATGGAACAATGGAACGTTACATGCTTGCGTTAGATCAAGGAACGACAAGTACGCGGGCTTTGCTTGTGAACGAACATGGCGGCATCGTAAGCTGGGAACAACAGGAGATCGATCTGACTTATCCGCACTCGGGCTGGGTTGAAGGCGACGCCGAGCAAATCTGGCAGTCGGCGGTTGATGTGATCAGCTGCTTGCTTACGAAATCGAACGTCGGGGCCGACCGTATCGCGGGTATCGGAATTACGAATCAGCGAGAGACGACAGTCGTCTGGGATCGCGCGACGGGGCAGCCCATCTACCCGGCGATTATTTGGCAGTCCCGCCAGACAGCCGGTATTTGCGAACGGTTAAAGGAGGCGGGGCACGAAGAGACGTTCAGACGGAAAACCGGGCTCGTCGTGGATGCCTATTTCTCCGGAACGAAGATTGCCTGGATGCTGGAGACGGTGCCGGGCGTCCGCGAGCGGGCTGAACGAGGCGAGCTTCTATTCGGTACGATCGACAGTTGGCTCATCTGGAAATTGACGACCGGTCGCGTACATGTGACGGACGTCTCGAACGCTTCCCGCACGCTATTGTTCAATATTTACGAGAAGAAGTGGGACAACGAACTGCTTGCGCTGCTTAACATACCGCAAGCGATGCTGCCGGAAGTGCGCTCTTCCTCCGAAGTGTACGGAGAGACGGATGAAAGCTTGTTCGGTCTGGCGATTCCAATCGCAGGCGCCGCCGGCGACCAGCAAGCAGCGCTGTTCGGCCAAGGATGCTATACGGCGGGCAGCGTCAAAAATACGTACGGAACGGGCTGCTTCATGCTCATGAACACCGGAGCGGAAGCGATTGGCTCGCCGTCCGGCTTGCTCACGACAATTGCATGGGAAGTGAACGGCAAAGTCGAGTATGCGCTGGAAGGCAGTGTATTCGTCGCCGGAGCAGCTATCCAGTGGCTGAGAGACGGCTTGAAGTTTATCGCCGACGCTGCAGAGAGCGAGCGGCTGGCCGAGGAGGCAGGAAGTACGGAAGGCGTATATGTCGTGCCTGCTTTTGTCGGCCTTGGTACTCCTTACTGGAACAGCGACGTTCGCGGGGCAGTATTCGGCTTGACGCGTGGAACGACCAAAGCGCATTTCGTGCGGGCGACACTCGAATCGCTCGCTTATCAGACGAAAGACGTCTTGAAGGCGATGGAGCGGGATTCAGGTATTACACTGTCGACGCTTGCGGTCGACGGCGGCGCGGTGAAGAACGATTTCCTGATGCAGTTCCAGAGCGACATGCTCGGAGTTCCCGTCGCGCGGCCGGTCGTGAACGAATCGACGGCGCTTGGAGCCGCTTATTTAGCGGGGCTAGCAGTTGGATATTGGAGCAGCAAAGAGCAGATCAGCAAGCTGCGGCAAGTCGATCGCGAATATCGCCCGAACATGGCGGATGAGGAAAGACAGCGGTTGTACGCGGGCTGGCGCCGGGCGGTAAAGGCGGCCATTGCGTTCGCGGAGTAACGGTGCTATGATACCCCTATAAGTTAATATCGGTTGGAGTTCATGGAGAAACCACGATGATGGTTTCCGGGGAGATTGGCCCTCGGAAGCGGTTATTGTGGTTTTTTCTTTTTGCTCCCGAAGGAGAGATGACGAATGTTGGCACAACGACATGAAATATTGACGAATATGCGGGATAGCCGGGTCGACTTGCTCGTCATCGGCGGCGGCATTACCGGAGCGGGCATCGCCCTTGACGCGGCAAGCAGAGGGTTGCGCGTCGGTCTTGTCGAGATGCAGGATTTCGCGGCGGGGACGTCGAGCCGCTCGACGAAACTCGTGCATGGCGGCTTGCGATATTTGAAGCAGTTTGAGATCGGCGTCGTCGCCGAAGTGGGCAAGGAACGGGCGATCGTATACGAGAACGGCCCTCACGTCACGACGCCGGAATGGATGCTGCTTCCGCTGTACGCCGGGGGAACGTTCGGGAAATTCTCGACGTCGATCGGTCTTCGCGTGTACGATTTTCTGGCCGGCGTCAAGAAAGGGGAGCGTCGGTCGATGCTCAGCGCCGGGGAGACGCTGCGGAGAGAACCGCTGCTCAAGCGCGAGGGGCTGAAAGGCGGCGGCTATTACGTCGAATACCGCACCGATGACGCCCGGCTGACGATCGAAGTGTTAAAAAAAGCATGCGAGCTCGGCGCTCTGGCGGTTAACTACGCTCGCGTAGATTCCCTGTTGTACGACGGAGACGGCAAGCTGACGGGAGCGGCCGTTCGCGACACGATCGGCGGTACCGTATTCGAAGTGTCTGCGGCGAAAGTCGTGAATGCGACCGGACCATGGGTGGATGGCTTGCGCGAATTGGACGGTTCGAAGTCCGGGAAGACGCTGCGCCTCACGAAAGGTGTTCATCTTGTATTTGATCAGTCGCGCTTTCCGCTTCGCCAGGCGGTCTATTTCGATACGCCGGACGGCCGAATGGTGTTTGCGATTCCCCGCGCAGGCAAAACGTATTTCGGGACGACCGACACGAATTACGAAGGAGAAATCGACCGTCCTCGAGCGACGGAAGCGGATCGCACGTATTTGATTGGCGCGGCGAACTTCATGTTCCCGGAATTGCGGCTGACGGATGCGGACATCGAATCCAGTTGGGCGGGTTTAAGGCCGCTCATTCATCAAGAGGGCAAAGATCCATCTGAAATTTCGCGGCGGGATGAAATCTTCCATTCCTCGTCCGGATTGATTTCGATTGCCGGGGGCAAACTGACGGGATACCGGAAAATGGCAGAATCGATTGTAGACGATGTGGCGAAGCGGCTCGCTGCTGAGGGCGTTCGAGCGGGAGCAAATGCGGGCGCGTGCCGCACGATAAATATTCCGATTTCCGGTGGAGATGTCGGCGGCTCCGCCAATTATGGACGTTACGTCGCGGAGAAGACGCAAGATGGTGCGAAATTAGGCTTCACGAAAGAAGAAGCCGCAGCGCTGGCGAAGTTTTACGGCTCCAACGTCGATTCGCTGTTCGCGGTCGCGGCGAACGTCGAAACGCGGGCGTGGGCGGAACGGAACGGCTTGCCTCTGGCGATTGCCGCGCAGCTAAAGTATGCGATGGACGAGGAGATGGTCGTCAAACCGCAAGATTTCCTTGTGCGCCGGACAGGATGGATGTTTTTCGACATCGCCTCCGTGCGTCGGTGGGGTGCAGGCGTCATCGCGGCGATGGCCGAGCGGAGCAACTGGACGGAAGAGCGGCGCAACGAGTATGCAGAAGAAGTCGAGCGGCTGATGAAAGAGGCGGTCGAAGCTTAGCAGGCGGCATGGTGCGATGAAATTCATCGTTACAGGGGCCGATACAGACGCGAAATGGCCGAACTCTTCCCAATAATGATGGAAAACATCGCAGCAGCATTGAAATGGACAGATCGGCGGCGTGGTGCGATGAATTTCATCGTTACAGGGGCGCTGCAGACGCGAAATGGCCGAATTCTTTCCAATAACGATGGAAAACATCGCAACAGCATTGAAATGGACAGAACGGCGGCATGGTGCGATGAATTTCATCGTTACAGGGGGCGCTACAGACGCGTTCGGTCACTTTGCACACTTGGACGACTACGCGAATATTCGCTTATTCTGATGTCAGACGGGCAGCGAACCGCAAGATCAGGCAGCAATGGTGTGCAGCATATCGTGGAGCCCATGGCTTGGTGATGATGATATCAAGCGAGGATATAGCGACTAAATTTATTCTTTCTGATCAGCTAACGCCGCACCCCGCGAAGATAACACAAAAGTGTTGTTGCGTGGGGTGCTTTTTGTTTTAATTACTCTAAGATCAAGCCTGCACGCAGCTCGGAGAGGAAGAGGCGCATGAAATCGACAAATCCCGGCGGCACTCCTTGGTTTAAGAGGCAACGGATTTTGAATAAAATTTTGTTTATTTACGTCCCGCTCGTATTTATTCCGCTTCTGCTCCTCAGCTATTTCTCTTACACCGTAAACACGGACGCCGTCATCAAGAAGACGAAGAAAAATATGTTGGACGAGTCCCGGCTCATTACGACGCGGATCGATACGATCATGTCCAACGCGGAGAGCTTCTCGAACATGATCATGCTCGATCTGAACAAGGAAGAGTTGCTCAAGACGCTCGAGAAGCAGCCGCGGCAGGACGGAGAATGGCAGACGAGCGACTACGTGCTGCGCAGCCAGGTCGAGAACAAGCTTGATTTCGCTCGGCTGATTTTCCAGGACGTAGAGTCTGCCATATTTATGGATAAGAACGGTCATCTGTACGTGACGGATCCGGATCTGCTGCAAGGATCGGCCGAAGGCGTGAAGAGCGATATGCTGAAGACGGTGGCAGGCAGCAACGGTATACTCAACTGGTTCCCAATGCAGAGAAGGGCTTACTGGACGAAAGATGCAGACAAGCCCGTGCTTACTGTCGGTAAAAAAATTATGGACACGGAGACGCTGGAGACGCTCGGTTACTTATTGGTGAACATCAGCGAGAAGGCGCTGTCTTCCGTTTACCGGCCTGTCGGCCCTGTTCAGTCCAGCGGTTATTCCATCGTGGACAACGAAGGGACTATCGTGTCTTCCGCGGACGAAGCCCGTGTGCTGCAGCCGATGGGCGAGGAGAAGAAGGCGGATATTTTGTCTGGAAAAATGTTGGCGGAAGAAGCGGTAGACGGAGACGGCGATAAGATTCTGCTCACCTCGATGCCGTTCGGCAAGCAGAATTGGCGGCTGGTCAACGAAATTCCGCTGAAGGAGCTGACGAAAGAATCGTGGCAAGTATCGAAAATCATTCTCGTCGTCAGCGGCGTCTGCCTGCTGCTCGCCCTGATCGGCGCGATTGTGTTGTCGCGTGCGATCGCGGTGCCGATTATGAGTCTCGCCCGTTATGTTAGCCGTATTCGGGATGAGAATCTGGATCGCCCGATCGAAGTGACTCGCGGAGACGAGATCGGTATTCTCGGCTCTGGACTGAATATGATGCTCGGCAGGGTCAACGATCTGCTGTCCAGGGTGAAGGAAGAGCAGAAGGCCAAAAGGGAATACGAACTCGCGTTGTTGCAGGACCAGATCAAGCCGCACTTTTTCTACAATACGCTCGATTTGATCTATGTGAACTGCATGACAGGCGAGAATGAAGAAGCGGGACGAACGACAAAGGCACTCGCCGACTTCTATCGTGCGGCGCTTAGCAACGGGGAAGAGATTATCTCTATCCGCGAAGAAGTACGCAATATCGAAAGTTATTTGTATATCCAGAACGCTAGATACGCCGATCAGTTCGACTATCAAATCCATATTCCGAACGAACTGCTTGGTTATGCGATTCCGAAGCTGACGTTGCAGCCGCTAGTAGAGAACGCCATCTACCACGGCATTAAGGAGAAGCAAGGTTTCGGCCATATCGCTGTTGAGGGCAGCAAGCAGGATGGCATTCTCCTGCTCCGGGTTTCAGACGATGGAGTTGGATTTCCGGAGGCCAAGCTAGCGGACTGGAACGATGAGCGAGCGGCGGGGCAAACGGGGAAAATCTCGTTCGGCCTAAGCAGCGTGGATGAGCGAATCAAGCTGTATTACGGCGAACGATACGGTGTCCGTGTGCATAGCGAAAGCGGAGTAGGCACGACGATCACAGTCGAGATACCGCTGAAGACAGGAGATTTGAGCGATCATGTATAAAGTGATTTTCGTAGACGACGAGATCCAGTTCAGGAAATACCTTCATCATGTCATCGATTGGGAAGCTTATGGTTTTCAGGTATGCGGCGAAGCGAAGAACGGACTTGAAGCGCTCGAGCTCGTGGACAAGGAGCGCCCTGACGTTGCTTTTATCGACATCAATATGCCTCATATGAACGGGATGGATCTCGCAACTGCGGTGAAGAAGGACTATCCAGGTACGTTTATGCTTTTCGTTACCGGTCACAGCGAATTCGAGTATGCCCGAGCGGCGCTGAAGATTGGGGTCAGCGACTACATTCTGAAGCCATTCGACAAGGAAGAATTAATTATCTCCTTAACGAAAGTAAAGAGCATCATCGAGCAAGCCCGCCTTGAGCAGGATAACACGAAGAAGGAAAGGCTTGTCTGGAAGGAAAGCTTCCTGAATTTGCTCATTAGCCGGGAATGCGAAGAGGAGCATCCGCAAATCGCCGAGCAGCTCGAACTGTTCCGGCTACAGGGAGGCGGCATGCGGTTCCAGGTCGCCTCCGTCGAGATCGATGCGATGAACGAGCCGTTGCTTGATTCCCGGGAAATCCGTCTGCGCCAATATATTGTCGCCAATCTGCTCAACGACATTGTGAAGCCGATGAGCACGATGTACCTTTTTAACGGACCGGAAAATCGGGTCATCCTGCTGCTTGGTTACGCCGCGGAGGAAGCGGGCCAAGCGGCTTTCTGTCTGGACGGGCTTCGCAAGCTGTGCGCGATGATCAAGAGGCACAACTTCGGCTTCACCGTAACGGCCGGCATCGGCACGGCGGGAGACGGCATCGCCGCCATCCGCAAATCCTATATCGAATCGATTATCGCGATCCGCAACAAGATTTCGCTAGATTTCGGCGACGTCATCCGATACGAGGACATTCAATCGCGTTCCTCGAGCGTCGGCTTCTATCCGCACGAGATCAACGAGAATTTGCTCGTTCAGATGAGGCAACATAACGAAGAGGAAGTCACTAGCAATCTGGACGCGATTCGGCAGTACGTCGAGACGAGCGGGCTATCCAGCGACTCCATTCATATGATTCTGGCTGGACTTGTCTCCTTGTGCCTGACCTACATTCACGAGATCGGGAAAAAGCCGGAAGAGGTTTTGCCGGAAGACTTCTCGCCGTTTCGCGAGATTATGAAGCATTCAAGCCTAGATTCCGCCTTCGGCTGGATTCGGGAGCTGTATATGACGGTGCTTCGCCAGTCGCGGAGCGCCATCCGCACGAAGTCGGGGAAGACGCTGGAACAAGCGGTAGCCTACATCAACGAGCATTACGCGGATAGCGCGCTTAAGGTCGACGACATCGCCAAGCGGTTGTTCATCCAGTCGCGTTACTTGCTCAAGCTGTTTAATCAGGCTTACGGGAAAAGCGTCAGCGACTTCATTCTCGATACGAGAATGCAGAAGGCGAAGGAACTGCTCGTCTCGGGAAGAAACTTGCGGCTGACGGACATCGCCGAGATGGTCGGTTACGGAGATGCCGGCCATTTCAGCAAGACGTTCAAGAAGTATACGGGGATAAGCCCGAGCGAATATGAAGCAACATTAACCAAATAGGCGGAAATGTACAAATGTGTTCCGATTTTTCCCTTATCGGTGTTGCGGACCGCGAGTACAATCGGGATATAACCGATCAAGGGGGATGTCCACATGAACAAATTTACGAAAAAAGCTTCGACCGTCGTTGCCAGCACGGTGCTCTTGTCGGTGCTTGCGGCATGCGGATCGAACGACGACAATAAACCTGCAGCGAGCCCTTCGGCCAGCGGCGGCGCCAGCAGTGAAGCTCCTGCAAGCTCGGCGAGCGCAGCTCCTGAAGCCGGCTCGGTTAAATTGAAGTTTTACGCGCAATACAGCGGTCCGGAAAAAGGTGTATACGATGCGGCTGTAGAAGCGATGAAGGCGGTCATGCCTGAAGTATCCGTTGAATTCGAAGTTGCGGCGCAGGACGACGAGCAGAAAATCAAAACGTACGCCGCGGCAGGCAGCTTGCCTGATATCTTCTTCGCATCCAGCGGCCTGATCGAAACGTTTAAAAATTCGAATAACCTGTACGTCATGGACGACATCGTGAAGCAACTCGACATCGAGTCGAAGCTGAACGATTCCTCCAAGCCGATGCTCCGGAACAAAGACGGACATTCCTATGCCGTACCTAATGTCGGTCAATGGGCTGCCGTTATGTACTACAACAAAGAGCTGTTCGATCAGAACGGCGTCAAAGTTCCGTCGAACTTCAACGAATATATGGACGCGGTTAAAGCGTTCAAAGCGAAAAACATTACGCCGCTCGCACTATTCGCCAAAGAAAAATGGCCGGGCGTGCAACTGCTCGATATGGCTGTCGTCGGCTCGGAGCCTGCCGGTCTGAAAAAGCTCGACGGCGGCGAAGGCACGTTCTCCGACGAAGCTTATGCCAAAGCGGCAGACAAATTGACGCAGCTTGCGTCGGCGGGCCTGTTGTCCAAAAACGCGTTTAATACGACTGCAGACGATGCTGCTGCGCAATTCATCTCCGGCAAAGCGGCGATGTACTTGAACGGCGCTTGGTCCTTGGGCGACATTTACGACAAGATGGGCGACAAAGCAGGCATTCTGTATTCGCCTCTCGCAGACGCGGACAAAGCAGAGAGCGTGCAATGGAACGTCAGCGGCGGCGGCTTTAACCAAGGCTTCGCGGTATCCAACAATTCGGCGAACAAAGAAATCGCGGCCAAATACGCGGCGCTGTACTCGCTTGAATTCGCGAAGCAACGCGTCATTCAGATCGGAGACCCGAACTCGATTCTCGCCGAGAAAGTGGCGCCTACGAACGGCCTCAATCCGCTTCAGCAGAAATATGCGGATGACTCGGCCAACTTCAAAACGATGACGACTTTCGCATGGGGTTACGAGAATGCGAAGTTCAAAACGGCGGTCGAAGACAACACGCAGAAGCTGCTCGCCGGACAGAAAACGGAAAGCTACATCAAGGATATGAACAAAGCGCTCGAAAACGCACGTAAATAATAGCAGTAGGAGACAGGTTGTCCTTATTCGCGGGATGACCTGTTTCCGTAAGGAGGACCTATGACGACTAGGCAAAAATACAATCTGGCGATTATCGTCTTCACGGTGCCGACGCTGCTATTTTTCTCGCTCATCGTTGTGTATCCGATCATGCAGACGTTCTATCGAAGCTTCTTCGACTGGGACGGCTTGTCTCCGGCGACGTTTATCGGCTTCGACAACTTTACGCGCCTGCTCGACGACGACGATTTCTGGGTGTCGCTTAAGAACGGTCTCATTTTCGCTTTCGTGCTCGTCATCTATCAGATGCTGCTCGGCACCGTTCTGGCGATCTCGATGAGCAACAAGAAGCTGCGCGGCCGCAAGTTTTTCAAGACGGCGTATTTCGTTCCGGTCGTCTTGTCCGGCGTTGTCGTGTCGCAGTTGTGGATCGCGATCTACAACTCGGACGGCGGCCTGATCAACAGCATTTTCGCCGCTCTCGGATTCGGTTACCAGCAAGGCTGGCTGAGCGATCAGCACGCATCGATCTGGGCTGTCTCCTTCTCGAATGCGTGGCACTACTTGGGCATTCACATCGTACTCATCTACGCGGCGATCAAGTCGATTCCCGAACAATTGTACGAAGCGGCCAAAATCGACGGTGCATCTTTCTGGAGATCCCATTGGAAAATTACGATCCCGCTGCTTAGCGAGACGTACAAGTTCTGTCTCATCATCGCGATCACAGGCGGATTAAACGCCTTCCAGGATATGTACGTCATGACGAACGGCGGACCGGGCAACATCACGTACACGTTCACATTTATGATGTACAAAGCCGCGTTCCGATCGGGCGAATACGGCTATGGTTCCGCTGCGGCGACCGTGCTCGTGCTCGAATGTTTGCTCTTTACGATTCTCATCAACCGTTTCATTGCGCGCAACAAAATCAGCTACTAAGAGGAGGGCGTCCCATGTTCACGCGTACCGTCAAGAAAGCGCTGGCCTATGGTCCCCTTTCTTTTTACGTGCTAATCAGCTTGTACCCGCTCGTCTGGCTTCTGTTCTATTCTTTCAAAAATAATGAAGAGATTTTCTCGACGAACGTATTCGGTTTACCGAAAATATGGCGGATCGAAAATTACCGCAACGCGTTCGACGCGTTCGATATGACGATGTATTTCAAGAACAGCTTTATCGTGTCGGCGGGGACGGTAGTCGTGACCGTCTTGCTGGCACTCATGTTCTCTTACGCATCTGCGCGTATGAAGTGGAAGCTTGCCGATGCAAGCCGCTTGTATATGACAGCAGGGATGTTTATCCCGATGCAGATTATTTTGATCCCGCTGCTCATTCTGGAGAAAACGCTGCACTTGCAGAACAGCTACCTTGCCGTTATCGTACCGTACGTCGCTTTCCAACTAAGTTTCGCGACGATTATTTTTTACGGCTTTTTCCGGTCGCTGCCCCATGAGCTTGAAGAATCGGCCGCCATCGATGGCGCCAGCGTGTATACGACGTTTTTCCGCATTATGGTGCCGCTTGTCGTGCCGGCGATCGCGTCGGTCAGCATTTTCGTCTTCTTGTTCGCCTGGAATGAATTCCTCGTCGCGCTTGTTATGATCGCGGACAATTCGCTGAAGACGCTGCCGCTCGGCTTGCTGTACTTCCAGACGCAGTTTACTTCGGACTGGGGCGCGATGGGCGCAGTTATGGTGCTGTCGACGATTCCGACCATTCTCGTCTACATGCTGTTCTCCGAACAAGTCGAGAAGGCGCTCACGGTTAGTTCTGCGGTTAAAGGGTAAGCGGTCAGAGGACTCCGCGAAGCTTGACCCCTGCGTTCATCGGCTGCGCGTGCATCCTGCCGGCGTGCTTGAACTGCGGCGGGTTGTCGGGTAAAATGACGGTCGAGACCGACGATGGACGATGGACAAGGGGCGATGGGAAGATGAAAGTAAGATTTCTCGGAACGGCGGCGTTCGAAGGCATTCCAGCGATGTTCTGCGGGTGCGAATTGTGCAAAAAAGCGTTCGAGCTTGGCGGCAAAGAGATACGCACGCGTACGTCTGTGATGCTGGATGACGATTTGAAAATTGATTTTCCGCCGGATACGTTCACTCATATGGTGCGCGAGCGGTTAGACTTAGAGGCTATTCGAACGCTTCTCTTCACACATTCGCATTCGGACCATTTGTACGCTGAAGATTTGGTGGCGCGGCTGCCCGGGTACACCCGGACTGCGGATAGCCCTCTTCCGGTGTATGGCAACGAGCTGGTTGTGACGATGATCAAGGCGAAGCTTGACGCGGAAGGCGGAGCGCAAGGCCGCTATTCGCTGAACCGCGTTCGCCCGTACAGCCGCATCGAGTTGCACGACGGTTTTGCGGTTCCGCTTCCTGTGGTTCACGACCCGATGGAAACGTGTCTCCTCTATTATATAGAGAAGAACGGCAAAGCGATGTTATACGGCCACGACAGTGGCACGTTCCCTGACGAGACGTGGGATTGGCTGAAGGACAAGAAACTTGATCTGGCCATCCTGGAATGTACGATGGGCCATTCTCCTTATCGCAAGTCGCATATGAACATCGAAGCCGTGCTCGAGACGAACGCACGCCTTAGAGACGACGGCATACTGAAAGATGGCGGTTCTGTAGTCGTCACGCACTTCTCTCATAATGCACAATTATTGCATACGGATTTCCAAGCTATATTTGAGCCGCATGGCATCCAGGTCGCTTATGATGGGATGCAGTTGGAAATTGAATAGGTTCGGCGCAATTGCAAAAGGGAGCTATCCAATCGTTATCTTCGCATAACGATGGTGTAGCTCCCTTTTTTTTGCGGCGCTCAGCCTCGCTACTCGGCGAATTACTTCGTGAGGCGCATTAACTTGCGGCGGGCAGCCCCGAACCACGGCGAATTACTTAGCGAGGCGCATTAACTCGCGGCGCACAGCCCCGATTCGCGGCGAATAACTTCGCAAAGCGCATTAACTCGCGGCACACAGCCCCGCTACTCGGCGAATTACTTAGCGAGGCGCATTAACTCGCGGCACACAGCCCCGCTACTCGGCGAATTACTTCGTGAGGCGCATTAACTCGTGGCACACAGCCCCGAATCTCGGCGAATTACTTCGCGAGGCGCATTAACTCGCGACACACAGCCCCGAATCTCGGCGAATTACTTCGCGAGGCGCATTAACTTAACGCGACGCTTGCGTTACGGGGAACAAATCCGCGATGCGGACGCTGCGCCCGCTTTCGTCCGTGAACACGACATGTTCCCGGCGGAATTGGCGCGGGCTGTCCAGTCCGCAAGCAGCAGCCAGCGAGAACACGCCTTCTCGTAGCTGCAAAATATAGTTCATAACCCGCCATTGCTTCTCTTCGACCGCGAGCGCCTCTTGGAACTTGGCATCCGTCGTTGTAATGCCGGTCGGACATTTACCGGTATGGCACTGCATCGCCATAATGCAGCCGTTAGCCATCATGAAACCGCGTGCTGAATTGACGCAGTCAGCGCCGAGTGCGAGGGCGATCGCCACTTTGTCCGGCGTGATGAGCTTGCCCGATGCGAAAATTTTGAACCGCTCGCGAACGCCGAACGATCTCGCCAGATCATCGAGAATGAGCAGAGCAGGATAGAGAGGTAGGCCCATGCCGTCGGCCATCGCTTTGAACGTAGCTCCGGAACCGCCTTCGGACCCGTCCACCGTGATGAAGTCCGGATAAATGTCAAGGTCGATCATCGCCTGGAACAGCGGTTCGAGCCGTTTCGGATCACCGACGACGATTTTAAAGCCGACCGGCTTGCCGCCTTCTTCTTGCAACGTGGCAATGAAACGCAGCGCTTCTTCCGGACTTGTCAGAAACTCGAAGCGGTTCGGCGAGTTAACTGTCTTGCCGACGGGAACGAGGCGGGCGGCGGCGACTTTAGCCGTCACTTTGGAGCCTTCCAGGTGGCCTCCGCGGATTTTGGCGCCTTGGTGGAATTTCAGTTCGAACGCTTTAATATTCGAGTGTTCCGCTTTGCGCTTGAACGCTTCGATCGAGAAGTGTCCCACATCGTCCCGGAAACCGAACAGACCTGGACCGATCTGCGAGACGATATCGGCACCTGTCTCCAGATGTACCTCTGCGACGCCGCCTTCCCCCGTATTGATCCAGGAACCGCCCGCCATCACAGCACCATTGCCGGTTGATTGAATATAGTTTTCGCCGACTGCTCCGAACGACGTTGCGGATGCGCCGAACATCCCTTTGAGCGTCCATGGGTATCGGCGATTTTCACCAACGACGATAGCATCATCGTCACGGAGCAACCAGCGTCTCACTTGTTCGTCCACCACTTTTTCTTTGCGCGTAAACAAACCTTCGTCGGTAATGACGTACTTTTTGCCGGGTACGAGTGTTTCGTTGTCGATGCGAAGTTCGCTTGTCAGCTTCGGGAACAACGCGTTGGACAAGTAGTAACCGGGTTTCTCGTAATCGCGTTTGCCGCCGAATGAGATCAAGTCCGTCCGATACTTGGCTGCGTACACAAGACCGACGAAATCGGCTCGGGAGAAAGGTTTCCCCTCCGTATCGTTGTCGAACCAGTACTGGCGGAATTCGGGACCGAGTTTCTCGAGCAAATAGCGAATCCAACCCAGAAACGGGTGCGAGCGGATGATGGAATGCTTCGCTTTTTTGGACAAGGCGTACATGTAACCGAGGAAAATAAGCAGCGGGACGACGATGATGACGATGAGAATGGTAAGCAGCGTGATAGCCAATGCGTGAGACCTCCCAAAAGTGATCATGGGTGAAAATGGATGCCTATGTGAACAGTATACACTTAATCGTGCTGGAACATGGGGCTCGACTTTTTGGTGTGGACATTTTTGCAACGAATAGCAGAATCCCGGTAGTTAAAGGCAGAATCGTTACTTCCGAACGGCTTAGGCGAATGTTACCGTTAAATCATGTGTGATTTCGGCAGCCGATAACGGCGGAAGGATGGTTTGTTATGGCGAATCAACGATTGGATGTGCAGATGTCCTGGTGGGCGATGGACAACTTGTCCGAGGCCGATCGAGGGCAGTTAACGGTCGAACGGAAAGTGCAGATGATTGCAGAAGGCGGGTTTGATGGCATTAACGGCTTCTTGCTCAAGCCGGAGGAAGCGGACGAATGGTTCGACAGGCTCGAACGTTACGGGCTTTCTTTCAGTTTGAACGCGTACCCGTCCTCGGTGGAGGACTTGAAAATATTTCTGGAGAAAGCAGCTACGCTTAGGAGAGCGGATTTCGTCAATATGCAGGTGCTGAAACCATTTGCGGTTGGCGAAGAAGCGCTGACATTGTTACGTGGGTTAGATGAGGTTGCACGCGAAACAGGCATTCCAGCGTTCGTCGAGACACACAGGGGCACAGTGACGCAAGACCTTATCCGAACGGCGGAATTCGTCGAGGTGTTGCCGGACTTGCGGCTGACGATCGACTACTCGCATTATGTCGTCGCAGGGGAGCTGCATTCGATATCGCCGGAAGCGGAAAATTGGCTCGGCAAGTTGCTGCCGCGAACATCCAGCATTCACACGCGCATCTCCAACGGCGAACAGATTCAAATCGACGGCGGCGTAGGAGACGATAAAGGCGAACATCCAATGGTGGCACACTTCGCGCGGTGGTGGAAGGAAGGTATGCGTCACTGGCGCGCCGATCCGGCGAACGAGGGGCGAACTTTCCCTGTCGTCATCGAACTGGGGCCGCCATCGTACGCGATCACGACGGACGAACTAGGTGCGCGCACGCAAGAAGTGAGCGATCGTTGGCGCCAGTCACTATATTTGATGCAGCTTGTGCGGAAGCAGTGGGCGGAATTGGAGTTGGAATAGGAAGTGAAACGCTCGAACGTCACAGATGTGTGTGCGACAATATATAGAATAAAAAAAACAGGCCGTGAGCTGGCCTGTTTTTTATTCGCGATGAAACGTCGAGAAAACATACCTAACCCCCGAATCCCGAACAATAACATCCAGCACGCGTTTCCCCCAATTGGATAACTCCGAACCTTTTTCATTCCACTGGTAGCTGATTAGTGCCTTCCACAAAGCCCATCCGCGTGCGCGGTTGATCGTATCTTCTCCTAAGTTCATGCGGTTCAGGTAAATTTGGCGACTGTTGTCATCGAAAAAATTCCATGCCATCACTAGGTCGCTCGAAGGATCGCCCACGCCCATCGTTCCTACGAATCCATTTTCTCAATCATTAGTCATTATAACAGGTTACTTCAAAAAGAATGCCGTCCAGACCCTTGAAATACAAAGTGTATCCGCTTCTTAACACTCTAGGTTCATGTTCGGTTGCAATGCCGGCCGCCGCAATTTTCTGATAGAATTGATCGACCTCGGCCCGAGTATCGACATAAAACCCTAAGTGAAAATCTTTCGGGTAAGGGGCTGCCTCGTTTCGATCGGACTGAAGTTTGCTCAGAACTAGGGTAAACCCGTGACCGTCGGTCATCACAGCAATAAATTCACCTTTTTGATCTAAAAGCTGGAAGTCGAAAACATTTTGGAAAAAGGGAATGGCCTCAGAAAGATCGTAAACGCACAAATTCAAATGATTAAGTTTCATTTCGTGGATCTCCTCTCCGTTACATATAATCTAA
The DNA here is from genome assembly GCF_042655525.1 of Cohnella soli. Classification (NCBI taxonomy): domain Bacteria; kingdom Bacillati; phylum Bacillota; class Bacilli; order Caryophanales; family Paenibacillaceae; genus Cohnella; species Cohnella soli. The sequence continues at coordinate 257,099 of NZ_JBHSMI010000067.1, read as the reverse complement.
TGATATTAGAATAATCTAATGGTGTTAGAATACGAAAACATGATATACTTGTCAAGTGAAAGAGGTGCGCGTAATGGCGAGACGACGAACGACTCGAGTATCGAACGCTTTAATTGTTGAAGATCCAATTCATATCCCGCTTGATCAGGCTCGAATATTGGAAACTGCTCTTCAGTTATTAAACGAGATGGGTTTGAGAGAATTAAGCATGAGGAAGATAGCCGATAAATTACAGGTGAAAACGGCATCTCTGTATTATCACGTCAAAGATAGAGAACAATTGATGCAATTGCTCTTGGACCGGATATGTAGAGAAATGGTTTGGCCGGAAGCGGGGCTGCCTTGGCAAGATCAGATTTATCAGTGGGCGGGGCAATTTAGAAAAGTCCTTCTCTCCCACCGGGGGGCGGTTGAGTTGTTTAGCCAGACGATTGCATCCGGTTACGAACGGTTAACCCAGATTGAGAAGTTGTACCAATTGCTTGTTTCTGCGGGATTTGCAGATCTCCAAGTACCGTGGATCGCCTCCATGCTCAAAAATTACGTGCTAGGCTTTGTGGCAGAGGAGGATCAGTTGCAGTCAATCGCCAAAGACCAGGATGTTTCATACGAGGAAATGGGGGAACAGGTGGATCAATTTTTCCGCCAGCTGCCTGAGGAACAATTTCCGAATATGATTCGTCTTGCTACTTATACAACGAAAACGAATTGGGAGAACGAGTTTCATTTTGGGCTGAGTGTATTAATAGACGGTTTTTCAGTCAAACTCATGCCGGGCAATTAAGGCAACTCATTCGTTATACATCCCCCGAGATAAGGAGCACCCCAATGAACGCAGACACAGTCATGCAGGAACTCGAAGCGCTCGGCAAGGAGCGGTTAAAGAAAATGTATATGTCCAACGGAGCGAGAGAGCCGCTCTTTGGCGTGGCGACGGGCGAGATGAAGCCGCTTGTGAAGAAGATCAAGATCGATCAGCCGCTTGCGGAGCAGCTTTACGCGACGGGCAACTATGACGCGATGTATTTCGCGGGCATTATCGCGGACCCGAAAGAGATGGCCGAAGCGGACTTCGAGCGCTGGATCGATGCGGCGTACTTCTATATGCTGTCGGACTTCGTAGTCGCGGTCACGCTGTCGGAGGCGGATATTGCGCAAGCGGTAGCCGACAAATGGATAGCAAGCGGCGAGGAATTGAGAATGTCTGCGGGGTGGAGCTGTTATTGTTGGCTGATAGGCAATCGGCCGGATCACGAGTTCTCCGAGAGCAAACTGGCGGGCATGCTAGAGCTAGCACAAAGTACGATACATGGAGCACCCGAACGGGCAAAGTACGCAATGAACCAGTTTATTTATACGGTGGCCGTGTCCTACGTACCGCTGCACGAACGTGCGATCGAGACCGCCAAGGCGGTTGGCCCGGTTGAAGTCGGCCAGGTCAAGTCGAAGCCCAAGCTGTTGAACGCCACAGATAACATTCAGAAAGCCCTAACCCGAGGACAACTGGGGTTCAAACGCAAACATGTGAGATGTTAGCCAAAGAGGGCAACGTCATCGCACGGTCCGAGCCAGGCGGAACCCCAGGTCGTCGATCGAGAAAGTCGGATGGCTGCGGCGGCGGCATGTCGCTCCGCAGCCTCGGGCCGTGTCTGCCCAACTGCCGCCGCGGAAAATCCGATAAGACCCGTAGACATTCTCATCGTACAAGTCCCAGCACCACTCCCACACGTTACCGAGCATGTCGAATAGCCCCCAAGCGTTCGGCTCCTTCTGACCTACGTCATGAATGACGCCTCCCGAGTTTTCCTCGTACCAAGCAAATCGGTCGAGTTCCCCGTACTTGTACCCGGTCGTCCCCGCCTTGCAAGCATATTGCCACTCCGCTTCCGTCGGAAGGCGATAACCGTTCGCTTCCCAGTCGCAGTCGATCCCCACATCGTTCCCATCGATCGCATAACATGGTTTCAACCCCGATTGCTCGGATAACCGATTGCAGAAAGCGATGGCATCGAGCCATGAGACGTTCACGATTAAATTGTGTTTCGCTGTCAATGGCCCTATTTCCAATTTTTTCTGGCACTACGAGGGGAATTCGGCTATAACTAAGAATGGAGGGATATTTTCGGACTGGGGCGTGCCTGAAAACTCGCTCGGGGGCATCTTTCACCGCCTTTTCGCCCCCTGCTTCGTCACTTTTGCTCGACGTACCCCGGTACGCCTTCACAAAAGTTCCTTGCATGGAACGAAAATTCGGCAAAATCTCCTTCCCTCGGAGTATTCAGACACTCCCTAGAAAGGTGTTTTTTCGATGAAATTCCGCACGAAGCTAATCGCGGGGTTCGCGACAATTTTGGTTTTACTGGTCGTGTTTTCCGCCATCGTTCTGAAAATGTTTTTTAGTATGAATGAGGCTATGCACGGAATTGTAGACGAAAATTACTCCAAAGTGAAACTTGCCAACGTCGTACGTTCGGACATCAATCTCATCAATACAGAGACGAATGAGCAACTGATTACGCTGCAAACGAACAAGCTTCAAGAAAGCGTTGCCAAGATTAACGATACGAAAAAAAGATTAAACGACAACCTGAACAAGCTGGAGCGGATGTTCGAAGAGAAGTCGGAAGCTCGGATGCTCGTTCAAGAATTCCATCAACTGCATGACGACTTCGTTCAAAGCACGGACGAATCGCTCAGGATGCTGCAGATCGGCAAGAAAGACGAAGCCGTGCAGTGGCATAGAGAAAAGACAGAGCCGATCCGGGTCGCTCTGTTCGAGGACATCAAGAAGTTTAATGCTCTGCAAGAGCATGAAATGGATACGGCACTGAACGATTCGACCGACATGTACGGGCTAGTCATTCGCCTGATCATCGCAGTGATCGTCTTCATACTGATTTGCACGTCGCTCGTCGCTATATGGGTGTACAGAAGCGTAACAGGTAGCTTATCGCACATTATTACGGTGATGAAGCAAGCTTCTATTGCGGACCATAGCGAACGGTTGCCGCGTATCGAAGTACGCAAGAGGGATGAGATGGCCAGCATCGGGCGCGCCTACAATGTCATGGCGGAAGCTCTTGAAGAACAAGCGGCGTTCCAGAGGCAGACGAACTCCCGATTGCAGGAGCAGAATTGGAAGAAATCGAAAGTCGCCGAAATTACCGCCATGTATCAGGGGGTACAGACGCTAACCGGGCTCGCGAAAATATTCATTAAAGCCGTCGCCCCCTTGATCGGAGCGAGCTACGGCGTCTTCTATAATCGGCATGACGGGGAAGACGGAATCCCTCGGTTGGTCAAAGGCGGTACATACGCGGCGAATAACGAGACGATCGGTTTGGATGGTTTTCAGTTCGGACAAGGACTTGCCGGGCAATGTGCGGAAGAGAACAAAACGATTATTTTAAGCGAACCGCCTTCGGATTATATTCAGATCGCCTCTGGACTCGGAACGGCTTCCCCGGCGCAAATCGTGATTACGCCGGTAGCGTTCGAGAATCAAGTTGTCGCTGTCATCGAAGTGGCATCGTTCCAGCCTTTTACCCAGACCCATCTGCAACTGCTCGAGGAACTGACAGAACTGCTCGGCATTACCATCAAGAGCGTAGCCGGGCAGATGCAAGTTAAGCGGCTATTAAGTGAATCGCAGATCATTACGGAGGAACTGCAGACACAATCCGAAGAGATGCAATTGCAGCAAGAAGAATTGAAGACTTTAAACGAGCAACTGCGGGACCAGATCGAGGCGTCGGAGAAAAAAAGCGCCGAGCTGGAGAAAATCAAAGCGGTGCTTGAAGAGAAGAACGAACATATTATGCTCGCTTCCGGCTACAAGACGGAGTTCCTGACGAATATGTCGCATGAGCTTCGTACGCCGCTGAACAGCTTGCTCATTTTGTCGCAGATGCTGGCGAGCAACAAGGAAGGCAACTTAAGCGCCAAGCAAATCGAGTATTCGCAAACGATTTATTCGTCGGGCAAAGACCTGCTCGGCCTTATTAACGAAGTGCTCGATCTGTCGAAGATTGAAGCCGGGAAGCTGGAGCTCGTGTCCGATTGGGTCAAGCTGCACCATTTCGTTGACTTCGCGAGGCGCCAATACGAACCGGTCGCGAATGACAAAGGTTTGACGTTCGAAGTGAGCATAGATGAAGGAATCATCGATCTGATGATCTACACGGACGAGCAGCGCCTGCAGCAAATTATGCAGAACTTGCTTTCCAACGCCTTCAAATTCACGGAGCATGGCGGTATTATGCTGGAGATCAGCTTGGTCGCCAAGGAAGAGGCGATCGGCGTGCCGCTAGACTTCGTTGGAGACGTTGTACTTGCGATTGCCGTGTCGGATACGGGAATCGGCATCCCGCAAGAGAAGCAGGCACTCATCTTCGAAGCGTTCCGCCAAGCGGACGGAACGACGAGCCGCAAATACGGTGGAACGGGCTTAGGGTTGTCCATCTGCCAGAAAATCGCTCAACTGCTTGGCGGTTCGATTCGGATCGAAAGCAAAGAGGGGGCCGGGAGCACGTTTACGTTATACATACCGGTGCATAAGGTTCGCGGAGATCTGCTGCATCTTTCCATTCCGGAAGCTGCGGCGGCGCTCGAAGCGCGAAGTCCGGATGCCGCGGGCGAAAGCTCGAGCATATCGCTTGAAGGGAAGAAAGTGCTGCTTGTCGATGACGATTTGCGCAACATTTACGCGTTGACAACAGTATTGGAAGCCCAAGGAGTCGAAGTCACATTCGCCGAGAACGGACAGGAAGGCATTCAACGGCTGTACGAGGATAGCGACATCAATCTTGTCATTATGGACATTATGATGCCGAAGATGGACGGGTACGAAGCGATTAGAGAAATCCGCAAGCTGCCGCCATTCGAGAATTTGCCGATTATCGCATTAACGGCCAAAGCGATGAAGTACGACCGGGAGAAGTGTCTCGAGGCGGGCGCGAACGATTATATCAGCAAGCCGATTCTCGTAGATCAACTATTGAGTTTGATTCGAGTCTGGTTATATAGGTAGGCGTGCCCATGGAGATGAACAACGATTCGTTACCGCAAACGCATGACGACGAGATCGAGAAGCTGGAAATCTCCTTGTTGCTTGAAGGCGTGTACCGGCATTACGGACAAGATTTCAGAAACTATTCTTACCCGTCGATTCGAAGAAGAATCATTCACCGCATGCAGGGAGAAAATGTAGGTTCGATACTGGGACTGTTGGATAAAGTGCTTCATGATCGCAACGTGATGGATCGGTTGTTCGCCGACTTCTCGATCAACGTGACCGAAATGTTTCGGGAGCCGAGCTTTTTTCTCGCATTCCGCCGCAAAATCGTGCCCCAGCTTCGGAACTACTCTGCAATCCGTATCTGGCATGCCGGTTGCTCGACGGGCGAGGAAGCGTATTCCATGGCTATTTTGCTGCATGAAGAAGGTTTGTACCATAAGACGATGCTCTATGCGACGGACATGAACGACAAAGTGCTGCGGCAAGCAGCAGGGAGGACGTTTCCTTTGCACAAGATGCAGCTGTATACGAGAAATTATTTGCAGGCAGGTGGGGAAGAAGCATTCTCGCAATATTATTCGGTTAACGAAGATGGAGTTGAATTTAAGCCCTATTTATCCGAAAATATGATTTTCTCGCAGCATAATCTGGCTATCGATCATTCTTTTAACGAATTTCATGCGATCATCTGCCGGAATGTGCTCATCTACTTTAATGAATCGCTGCAGCGACGCGTTCTTCGGTTGTTTAACGAAAGTCTCGTTGAATCCGGCTATTTGGGTCTCGGCAACAAAGAAGGACTTCTTAGAGCACATGCGGTTAGCTTCGAAGAAGTGGACGCGAAAGAAAAAATATATCGCAAAGCAGTCGAATCCGCCGATCGCGGAACCTACTTTGTAGAACGAGGGTAGGCGATGGAAACGAAGATCGACATTATAATGGTTGACGATCGTCCGGAGAACTTGCTTGCGCTCGAAGCCGCGCTCTCCGATCCCGGCTATAATCTCATCGGATTAAAGTCGGGCGAAGACGCGCTCCGCTATGCGATGCGGGAAAATATGCAGAACGTCGCGGTTATTCTTCTTGATGTCCAGATGCCGGGGATGAACGGTTTCGAGACGGCCAAGCTGATCAAAAGCCGGGAGAAGACGAAGGACATCCCGATCATCTTTATTACGGCGATCAGCAAGACGGCGGACCATGTATTGCAAGGATATCGTGCCGGCTCGGTCGATTACGTGTTTAAGCCGTATAATCCCGATATTCTGAAGATGAAAGTCGATGCTTTCGTGCAGATGCATCGCTTCTACAGAGATCAGTACGAGTATTTGGAGCAAATCGTTCAGGAACGTACGACGGAGCTGATCGCCGCGAACGAAGCGCGTATCGCATGGGAGAAGGAGATGGCCAAGTTAGCCAGGCTGAACCTGATCGGCGAGATGGCGGCCGGCATCGCGCATGAGATCCGCAACCCGATGACGACGATTCGCGGATTTCTGCAGATGTCGAAGAAAAACAGGAACATGACGACCGAGTACGTCGACATTATGCTCGAAGAATTGAACCGGGCGAATGGCATTATTACCGAATTTCTGTCTTTGGCGAAGAACAAGACGACGAATTTGAAAACGATGAACCTGAATGAAATTCTTTCTTCCTTGGAACCGCTCATTCTGGCAGAAGCGATGGTGTCGGGCAAGCATTTCCAGGTTCATTACGGGGAAATCGCGGAACTGATGCTGGATGAGAAAGAAATTCGGCAGCTCGTTCTGAACATGGCGATTAACGGATTGGAAGCGATGTCTCCGGGAGGCGCTCTGACGATCACGACATATGGTCAAGGCAACGAAGTCATATTGCGTATACAAGATCAAGGCAGCGGCATTCCGGAGTCGTATTTGGAGAAGCTGGGGACGCCTTTTTTTACGACGAAGGAAGCGGGGACCGGACTCGGACTGGCGGTTTGCTACAGCATCGCCGCAAGGCATAAAGCGATTATCCATGTGAACAGCGGAAGTGCCGGCACGGTATTCAGTATCCGATTCGGGGGAGCCGGAGGTAACTAATAGAGGGATTCAAAATGACTTCCGGATTTTTCCGGGAGTTTTCTTTTCGTTCGCCGTATATTGACGGAGCAGGTTTGGTTAAGTAAATTAGTAAATAAGTAATTCAGTAAAATCGAAGGGCGACAAAAGGAGAGGAAAACAACATGGACAAAAACAGGCGCAAAGAGCTGCAAGAAGCTTATAAAGAAATCAAAATCTATATGGGCGTTATTCAGATCAAAAATGTAACAAACGGCAAAATCTATCTTGCTTCGTATCCGAACTTAAAAAATAAATGGCTGATGATCCAGGCGCAACTGGATATGGGACGATTCGCGAACTTGGAGCTGCAGAAAGATTGGAAAGAGCTCGGAGCGGGCGCGTTCGAATACGAAGTGCTGGAGCAGAAAGTGATCGACGATATTACCGACATGAAATGGGAGCTGAAAGTGGTTTTGAAGCCGTGGCTGGAGCGGTTGCGGCCTTACGAGGACAAAGGATACAATCGGGAAAAATGAGGCCGGCGAACGTATAGATTGACACTCCCATCGGGCGTATGATATATAAAAAGTAGACTTAGCACTCGGGAAAGATGAGTGCTAACACCGAAGGGGGATTTATTTCACGATGGCGAAGAAGGAATTCAAAGCGGAATCGAAGCGCTTGCTCGAGATGATGATCAACTCGATCTACACTCAACGGGAAATTTTCCTGAGGGAACTGATCTCCAACGCTTCCGATGCGGTCGACAAAATTTATTACAAGGCGCTTACCGACGACAACCTCGTCTTTAACAAAGAGGACTACTACATTAAAGTAACGGCGGACAAAGCAACTCGTACGCTGACGATTGCCGATACCGGTATCGGCATGACGAAAGACGAGCTGGAGAACAATCTCGGCGTTATCGCCAAGAGCGGTTCTCTTGCGTTCAAGAAAGAGAACGAGGCGCAAGACGGCCATAACATCATCGGCCAATTCGGCGTTGGTTTCTATTCGGCGTTTATGGTAGCCGACGTCGTGACGGTGACGAGCCGCGCGCTCGGCAGCGACGAGGCGTTCAAATGGGAGTCCGAAGGCGCGGACGGCTATACGATCGTACCGGCGGAGAAAGCCGAAGTCGGCACCGAGATCGTCATGAAGATCAAGCCGAACACGGAAGACGATAACTACGACGAATTCCTTGAAGAATACCGCTTGCGGGCGATCATCAAGAAATATTCGGACTTCATTCGTTATCCGATCAAGATGGAGATGTCGAGCCGCCGCCCGAAGGAAGGCGAAGAGGGCGAATTCGAGGAGTTTAAGGAAGAGCAGACAGTCAACAGCATGGTGCCGATCTGGCGCAAAAACAAAAGCGAGCTGAAGGACGAAGACTACGCGAACTTCTACAACGAGAAGCGCTACGGCTTCGACAAGCCGCTTAAACACGTTCACCTGAGCGCGGACGGCGCGGTACGCTACCAAGCGATTCTTTTTATTCCAGAGAACACTCCTTTCGATTATTACACAAAAGAGTTCGAAAAAGGGCTCGAACTGTACTCGAACGGCGTACTCATTATGGACAAGTGCGGTGACCTGCTGCCGGACTTCTTCGGTTTCGTGAAAGGGATGGTCGATTCCGAGGATCTGTCGCTTAACATCTCCCGCGAGATGCTGCAGCACGATCGTCAACTCAAGCTCATCGCGAAAAACATCCAAAGCAAAATCAAATCAACGCTGCTCAGTCTGCTGAAGGACGAGCGCGACAAATACGAGACGTTCTACAAGGCGTTCGGCCGTCAGCTCAAGTTTGGCGTGTACAACGACTACGGCATGAACAAGGACGTCTTGCAAGATTTGCTTCTGTTCACTTCCTCCAAGGAGAAGAAGCAAGTGACGCTGGACGAATACGTCTCGCGGATGCCGGAAGAGCAGAAGTACATCTACTATGCGTCAGGAGAATCAGTCGATCGTCTCGAGAAGCTTCCTCAGACAGAGATCGTTCTGGACAAAGGGTACGAGATTTTGTACTTCACCGACGACATCGACGAGTTCGCGATCAAGATCATCGCTTCGTACAAGGACAAAGAGTTCAAATCCGTTTCCAGCGGGGATCTGGGCATCGACTCCGAGGAGAAGGATAAAGAAGCCGAAGAGAAGCAAAGCGGCAACAAAGAGCTGTTCGAGTATATGCAAAGCTTGCTCGAAGGCAAAGTCAAGAGCGTCAAGGCATCGAAGCGCCTGAAGTCCCACCCGGTCTGCTTGACTGCGGAAGGCGAATTGACGATCGAGATGGAGAAAATTTTGAAGGCGATGCCGAGCGGTCAGGACGTGAAGGCGGAGAAAGTACTCGAGATCAACACCGATCACGAAGTATTCCGCTCGCTCCAGAACGCGTTCGAGAACGACAAGACTAAGCTGGGCTTGTATACGAGCTTGCTCTACAACCAAGCGCTCCTTATTGAAGGATTGTCGATCGAAGATCCGGTTGCATTCACGAACGACATTTGCAAAGTCATGGTATAATAAGTAAGACGTTGCCCCGATCCCGGATCATAAGTCCGGGTCGGGGTTTTTGCTAACTTAGGAGGCAGATGAGATGGACAACAAGACGTACTGGTTAACAAATGTGACGCTGGAAACGGAATTTGAATATGAGGACGGAGCCGTAACCGGAACGAAAACAAGCCGGGCGCATGTTCGCATCGCTGATGGCAAAGTAGCGGAAATTGGATTTGGAGAGCTGCCGCATGAGGAAGGACGGACGGCGATGGACGCGAATGGCGCGTTGCTGCTTCCTTCGTTCACGGACGCTCACATTCATTTGGATAAAACCTATTACGGGGGGCCTTGGAAGGCGGTTCGGCCGGCTGCAAGTATTTTCGATCGGATTGAGGAAGAGAAGCGGTTGCTGCCTACGTTATTCCCTGTCGCTGTCGAGCGGGCGAAAGCGATATTGGAGCTGATGATCCGGGGCGGCTCGACGAGGCTGCGCGGACAAATCAACATCGAGCCGACGAGCGGGTTAAAAGGATTGGAAGCCGTGCAAGAAGCGCTTGCTGCCTACGCCGGCAAAGTCGACTGCGAGCTGGTCGCATTTCCGCAACACGGGCTGCTGCTTTCCAACGCTTCGGCGCTGATGAAGGAAGCAGTGCGGCGTGGGGCGACGCATGTCGGCGGACTTGATCCGACATCGGTGGACGGCGATATGGAACGCTCGCTTCAAGAGATGATGAGCATTGCCGTGGAGACAGGCGCGGGTGTCGACATGCATTTGCACGAAGGAGGCGACGTCGGCATTGCGACGATGAACCGACTGGTCGAACTGACGATCGAGGCGGGTTGGCAAGGCAGGGTGACCGTCAGCCATGCCTTCGGTTTCGGCACCGCCGATACTGCGGCTGCAGAAAGACTGGCGGAACGGTTCGCCGAAGCGGGCATTTCCGTCGCGTCGACAGTGCCGTTCGGCGGGTTTATCATGCCGATACCGATGTTGCATCGCAAAGGGGTAAAAGTCGAGCTCGGCACGGACAGCTTGGTGGATCACTGGTCTTCGTTCGGCAACGGCGACAATCTGGAGAAAGCCGGACTGCTGGCGCAACTGTACCGCATGTCGGACGAGCTTGGCTTGTCGCGCGCGCTCGGCTTCATTACGGGGGGCGTAATGCCGCTGGACGGAGAAGGCAATCGGGTATGGCCAACCGTCGGCGATGATGCGTCGTTCGTGCTCGCTGGTGCGAGCTGCTCGGCGGAAGCGGTCGCGCGCAGGGCGCCGCGGCTAGCGGTGCTTCATCGCGGCCAGGTCGTTGCGGGGCAACTTTCGGGCAAGTAATCGGATAGATGGGGTTCGTGCAAGCGGTCTAAGCAGATGCGTCGATCGCTTCCACGAATAAGTCGACGAGTTCCGCTTTGAAGGCGACGCCCCGTTGCTGCTGTAAATGATCGATCGCTTGTTCGTGGGTCCAAGCGTCTTTGTACGCTCTTCTCGTCGTTAGCGCGTCATAGACGTCAACGATGGAGACGACCTGGGCCTCGAACGGAATTTCGTCCCCTTTTAACTGATGCGGGTAACCCGTGCCGTCCCATTTTTCATGGTGGAATTCGACGATCGACTTGGAGACGATAATTTCTTGCCGGAACAGCTCGTCCTCCAATTCGTTCGAAATTTTATTGAGAATGTCTACGCCGATCAGCGGATGCGTCTCGATAATGCTGCGTTCATAATAAGTCAATTTGCCGGGTTTGTACAGGATGCCTTCCGGAATGCCGGATTTGCCGATGTCGTGCATAATGCTGGCGTTAACCACTTGTTGGATGTAATCTTCGGTCAGCATCATTTCGTTGGCGGCATTAAACGTTTTAAGAAACTTTTTCGTCAACGTCTGCACGCGTAACAAGTGCTCCTCGATGAATGGATCGCGGATTTCGCAGGAGAGGGCGAGCACCTTTAATATTTCGTTCTGGATTTTCGTAATGCGTTTCTCGGAGACGTAAGTGCCTTCCGTAATCGTGCCCAAATCTCTGAATATGCCGATAAAAAATAGCGACTGCCCGATTTCGATCGGCGTAATCGTAATATTGGAATGCCAAAGTCCTTTGTTGCGCTTGCGGTTGACGAACACGCCGGACCAAGCGCGGCTGTCGTTCAACGCTTCTTTCATCTGTTCATACGTTCTCTTCGGGGTTAACCCCGATTTCAGGATTCCTGCCTGGAACCCGATAATGTCATTGCGGCGATGGCCGGTAATCTCTTCGTATTTGGCGTTGACATCGATGATGCGATGCTCAGTGTCGGTAATAATGACGGCGTCGTCCAATTTCAAAAAATAAGACAGCGCTTCGTTCATGCTGCTGATGCCCCTCTCAGGTGTCGTGGTGAAAATGCTGCCGGCTATAGAAGAAGCTCCATCACTTGCGCTTTCGTGACCGGCCCTAGGTAGTAGGGCAGATCGATGCTTTCCAGCAACGCGTCGAGTGCTTTCTCTTCGTATTTCGTGCCGATAAGTTGGAAGGCGAATTCCGTGCTGTCGCCGCGTCCGAAAAAGTCGCCGTAAAGAGTCGCTTCGGTAATGACGCCGTTCTCGACCTGCAAGCGGAAATCGTACGTACCCGCGCCTTCGATTCGTTTCGTCTGCCGCACGTTAAACGCCGGCGAACGGCCATAATTCCAATCCCAACTGCGATAGCGCTCGTCCGCGAGCTTGCGAACGTTATCCCAATCCTGCTCGGTCAGTTCGTAAGTCGGGATATCGGAAGCTCCTTCGAACAGCGATGAGAGCAGATGAATGCGGAATTGCTCGATCGACATCGGCTCCGCAAGAAATTCAGAAATGTTGGCGACGCGGCTGCGGATCGATTTCGTCGACTTGGAGGCGAATTTCTCGGCGTTCGCTTTCAGCGCGGAGCTGACGTTATCCATCTCCGAATCGAACAACAGCGTGCCGTGGCTGAACATTTTTCCCCGGGTGGAAAACTGCGCGTTGCCCGAAATTTTCCGTTCGCCTACTTGAAGGTCGTTGCGTCCGGTCAGTTCGGCATCTACGCCAAGCTTGCGGAGCGCGCGGACGACCGGCTCGGTAAATTTCTTGAAATTGTGGAACGACTGACCGTCGTCTTTCATGATGAAGCTGAAGTTGAGGTTGCCGAGATCATGATAAACGGCGCCGCCCCCGGACAATCTGCGAACGACATGGATGCCGTTCTCTTCTACGTATGGCGCATTGATTTCTTCGACGGTGTTTTGATTTTTGCCGATGATGATCGAAGGCTCGTTAATGTAGAAGAGTAGGAAATCTTCCGTGTCCGGAAGCGAGCGTAAAATATATTCTTCCAGCGCCAAATTCAGCGTCGGGTCGGTAATGCCGTTGTTGCTAATGAATTTCATAGCGCGTTCCTCCACAGTTGGGTATGTATTCCTATCTTACATCGGAGGCGGGAGAAAGTCACTTCGGAGGCAGGTTCGGCTTCTGGTACAATGAAATTACATCAATTATGGAACGGAAGTTGATCCCGCTGTGAAAAATATTCTCGTTACCGGCTACCGCGCCCACGAACTCGGCATATACGATCAGAAGCACGCTGGCATCAGCTACATTCGCAAAGCGATCGTGGCGAAGTTGATTCCGCTGCTCGAAGACGGTTTGGAATGGATTATTACGCCCGGTCAGTACGGCGTCGACTTGTGGGCGTGCGAAGCCGCGCTTGAGCTGAAGGATCAATATCCGCAACTGAAGGTGTCCGTGCTGACGGGGTTCCAGAACCAGGAGGAGAACTGGAAGGAGGAGCGCCAGAACTATTATCGGGAACTGGTCGGGAGGCTCGACTTTTATGGCGCGGTCAGCAAGCAGCCGTTCGTCGGGGCGTGGCAATTTGCCGCGCGCGACGACTTGCTGCTTCGCAAGACGGACGGCATCTTGCTCGTCTACGATGAAGACGCTGGCGACGCGAGCCCGCGCTTTATGAGGGAGAAGGCACTTCGCAAAAGAGATAAGGAAGGTTATGGTTACTTCGTGATCAGCGCGCAAGACATTCAGGATATTGCAACGGAGGAAAGTTACGAAAGCTACGGGGACGCGTAGGGTCGACGCGTGGTGGCTTTTGCGGTGTGGTGCCGCGAGCGGAAAGCCTGCAAAAGTGCAGGCTTTGGCAGATCAATCCGACTCTGGCAGTTGAAAGCCTGCAAGAATACAGGAATTTGTTGGATAAATCGGTTTTGGTGTCCTTTTACGCGGAGAAAGCCTGCACTTTGGCAGGCTTTTGGTGTGAGAGAGCCGATTTGGATGTGAAAAGATGTATTATTGCAGGCTTTACGCAAAACAGCTCCGACGTCGAGCAGGATGAATGGCTTATTGTTGCAAAATGCAACAATGGTGGAGCTACGTACGTCTCTCGCGGCTCGCAATAACGCTCACTCAGATTGTTTTTCGCACGCCCGCTCAGTTTCACCGAAGTAATGTTCTCGCAGGCCACTAAATCGCTCGCCAGGCTCAGTTCGCCGAAATAATGTTTCTCGCAGGCCACTAAATCGCTCGCCAGGCTCAGTTCGCCGAAATAATGTTCTCGCAGGCCACTAAATCGCTCGCCCGACTCAGTTCGCCGAAATAATGTTCTCGCAGACCACTAAATCGCTCGCCCGACTCAGTTCGCCGAAATAATGTTCTCGCAGACCACTAAATCGCTCGTCAGACCAGCAATCGCCAAACTAACGCTCCCGCAGATCGCTATTTGCTCGCCAAGCCAATTTTCGCCAAAGTAACTCCCCCACAGACCGCTATCTCGCTCACTGCATGTGCCAGTTCTTACTGTCTCAACCTCATCTTCAACCCGCGACTTCGTCGGCAGCTAGCGACATTAATTTCCGCTATTGTAGCTCCGCAGAAGACTATGCAACACTAAAAAGGAAACTTTTTCCGCTATTATTCTCATATTTGCCTCGTTGGTGGCAAGTTGCAAATAAATAACGGAAAATGCTTCCGCTATGCCCGTCACTGCTGGAGAATCAAAGGAAATAGCGGAAGAACCTGCCGTTTAGCCTTAAACTTGAACAGGATCTCTTGCATAAGCAATCTAATTTGATTATTATCTAACTAGATGATCGTCTAATTAGATAAATGTATAATCGAATGGAGCTGACCCGCCCACATGCAACTCGACAAAGTCGTAAACTTCCACAAAGCGCTGGCAGACGCGACGAGGCTAAAGCTGCTCGTTCTGCTCGGAGAAGGGGAGCGCAATGGGCAAGAGTTGGCGGAGAAACTTGGCGTCACGCCCGCCACCATCACGTTTCACGCGACGAAGCTGCGGGATGCGGCGCTCATTAACGAACGCCGAGACAAGAATACGATTTATTTCTCGCTGAACAATTATTTCATGAAAAGTTATTTCGAAGCGACGGAAGATTTGATCTACCGAAGCGTGGACAAAGGGGAGTCGAAGATGTTAGATGAAGATTACGGTCGAACGAGGGATAGCGTGCTGCGCAACTTCTTCACGGCCGAAGGCAAGCTGAAGAGCCTTCCGGCACAGCTGAAGAAGAAGCTGATCGTGCTCGAGTATTTGGTGTCAAAGCTGGAGAAAGGGCGGCAATATTCCGAGAAGGAATTGAACGAGTTTATTAAAGCTTACCATGAGGATTTCGCTACGATTCGCCGGGAGTTCATCATGCACCAGTTCATGTACCGCGAACGAGAAGTGTACGAGTTGAACCCGACCGAGTTATGGGCGCGATGGGAGCAGCTTTCATGAGCCATTTTGCAAGGGGCTGACCCGAAACATAAGGCTTTATTTTTATCGTTAAGTTGTTGTAAAATAACCAAAAGTATGGAATAAACTATGGAATCAATCGTTAAACATCAAGGGCCGTCCTACAAGCTGAGGACGGCCTAATTTTTGTTTTCTGCGAAATAGGCGTTGCATCGTTATGCGTCGGTGTAACGCTTTTGAAGCGCTCCTTGCTTTATCATTTTCCGAAGGAGGTTTTGCAATGTCTGCTGCCAGACGAAGAACAGGCTTGGCCCGTGTGTCGTTGGTTGTTGCAAGCCTGTTGCTGCTAATCTTAAGCTCCACCCCCATTTATGCCGCGAGCGACCGCTCCTTCGATATTCCCGAGGTCGATATTCGTGCTCATGTCGATGCGGCAGGCAATATGCAGGTGACCGAACAGGATACGTACCAATTCCATGGCGCCTATAACGGCGTTATCGTGCAGCTCGATTCGTCCGGTTCGGACGGCATCGTTAACTTTCAAGCTTTTGAAATCAAGGATCAGCAAGAGATCCCGCTTAAATTCGAATCATCCAGCAAAGGCAGCCAGACGGAGTTCAAAGTGTACGATAAGGCCAGCGATGAAACGAAAATTTTCAAATTCGTATATGACGTGAAAAACGCGGTTCAGGTTTACGAAGATACCGCAGAGCTATACTGGAAGTTTTTCGATCAATCCAATCCGAGCGACTTGGGTACGGTCAGCATCCGAATCGAGCTGCCTGGCAGCGTGATTAAAGACGATATATTGGCGTTCGGACACGGACCGCTCTCCGGTTCGGTGAATATCGTCGAGGATGGCACAGTGGATTACCAAGTCGGAGATTTGAAGGCCGGTCAACTGCTGGAGGCGCGAGTACTTTTTCCCAAGATAGCTGTGTCGGATAGCACCAAAATCAAAAACGCCCCGATGCTCGACCAGATTAAGCAGGAGGAGTTGAACTGGGCGGACAAAGCGGACAGCGCGCGAAATACCCACCGAAGTTCGTTGCCGCGGCCGATCTTGTATGCCATCGCTGTGCTCGCAACGAATTTGGCCCTCATTGTATTTCTCTATTTCAAATTCGACAAGGAACGGAGGCCGGACTGGCACGGCGCCTATTATCGCGAGCTGCCAGCCGACATAACGCCTGCCGTCGTTGGCTATTTAATGAATTTCAAGGTGCAGACAGGCGATCTGATGGCGACGCTCATCGACCTTGTCCGAAAAAAACGCGTCGATATTCAGGTGGTCAAAAGTACGGGCGGACTTTTTCACAGAGAAAAAAGCGAATACCGGTTCAAGCTGATCGATGAAAGCACCGACGGTTTGAAGCAACACGAGTCGTTTCTGATGCAATGGTTTTTCGCTCAGCTTGGCCGGAACAACGAAATTTCCCTCTCGGACATTCGGGGATACGTCAAGAAAAAGGCGAATGCCCGCATTTTCGCCCAGCAGTTGGCCGAATGGAAGAAGAAGGCGGTGCAGGAAGCGACGCAATACGGTTATGTTGATTCTTCGAAGGCAGGCTCAAGGATCGCTGCTCTTGCGTTTGCTGCTCAGTTTGTCGTGTTCTTTTTCCTGGTCTCCGAGACAAACAAATGGCTCGGATTTCTAGCAATCCCGCTCTTGTTGTACGGTTTAAAGATCAAACGCAGAACGAAGACCGGAGCAACCGAGTATGCGAAATGGAAAGCATTTCAGCATTTCTTGCACGATTACAGCCGAATGGAGTCCAGGGAACCTATGGCGGTTCACTTGTGGGAGCACTTTTTCGTATATGCGATTCCCCTCGGCGTAGCGAAAAAGATGATCGCCATATCCGCGATTGATCTCCGGCAAGCGAGCAACGGCAACGACTCCGTATATTATTGGGCAACGGATTCGGATTTTCATCACCATTACGATCATTTCGCCGATTCGTTCGACAAGACGGTATCCGCCGCACAAAGCAACGCATCGTCAAGAGGGTCGGGCGGCGGCTTTTCTTCAGGCGGGGGTGGGGGCGGCGGAGGCGGCGGTCGAGGCGCATTCTAAGGATGGAGTCCTGCAAGTCATACATTTGACGTAAGAGGTGAACGAGATGGGCGGATATATTGCGCTTGGAATCATTGTTCTGCTGCTGTTGTGGCTTATTTTAGCTTATAACCGGTTGGTATTGCTAAGAAACCGGGTCCGCAACAGCTGGTCGCAGGTGGACGTTGTGCTGAAAAACCGGTTCGACCTCATCCCCAACTTGATTGAAACTGTCAAAGGCTACGCCGCGCATGAAAAAGAAACCTTTACCCGCGTTACCGAGTTGAGAACGCAGTACGCCTCCACCGGCTCGGTGCAGGACAAAGCGGCGGTCAGCGGCGAAATTTCCGGGCTCATGAGCCGATTGATGATGGTGGCGGAAAGCTATCCCGAGCTGAAGGCGAATGAAAACTTCCTTTATTTGAAACAGCAGCTTTCCTCCATCGAAGACAAAATCCGTTTCGCGAGGCAGTTTTATAACGATTCGGTGGAAGCCTACAATACCGCAGCCATGAGCTTCCCGACCAACCTGTTGGCCGGCATGTTCAGCTTCCGACAAGAACGTTTTTTTCAGATCGATGAAGCGGAAAAGATCGTACCGACAGTAAAGTTTTGATGAGGACGAGGAGGAACCGCGTATGAAAGCTGCTAGAAAAATGTTTATTCTGTTACTCGCTTTTCTTTTGATGAATGGCGCCATTGGTCCGATCAAGAATGCCAATGCGGCGCAAATCAATCGATTCACCCTTAATGATTTAGAAACTTTTTCGCAGGCGTCCTATTTGATCGCGGGGAAAACCTATTATCCGGCTTTCGATTCCGATGCCGCGTTCGGGACGTCGATGGAGGGGGTACAGCTTGAATATACGACCAATAACGGCGCGACTTGGCTCAGTCTCCCGATCACGCAAGAGAACGGTTTTTTTAGGAAAATATTCAGTTTGCCGATCGACCCGGGGCTCGTTTCCGCCAAATTTCGCATTAGCGCGTACTTCGATCCGCTTATTGGCTCGAAAACCTTTTCCTCGAAAACGATCGGACCTTATCCAATAATGCAGCCGGGCGATCCGTCGGATTTAACCGCTACGTCGAGCGACGACGGTATTGTAACGCTTCGGTGGCAGGACAACTCGAACATGGAATCGTATTACCGGATTACGCGCGCCGGGCCGGACGGTAATAAGACGTTTACGGTGGAAAATACGATGGATAACATCGGACCGCTTACCTACGTGGACAAACAGACGGACAAAAAGAAAAGCACGATTTACGTGTACTCGGTCACGCCGGTTATCGACAAATACAATTTGCCGCAAGACCTGCGGCCAGGAGTCATATGGGCCATCGTCAAAACAAAAGTGCCGATAAGCCTCGCGGATCAGATCAAAATCTATTCGAATTTGAACGTTGTCATCCCGGACGTCGTCATTCCGGACCTGAAGAGCAAAATCGATTCCAATACGCCGATTCAGAAGATCGACCCCTTCAAATATCTCGTTGATTTCAACTTGAAATTGGGTGATCTCGACAAAAAGTCGGTCAACGATGTCAAGCTGAATAAAAAATCCGTCACATTGAAACCCGGCGAAAGCGAAACGCTGACCGCGACGGTCATGCCTTCCGATGCGGCGAATCCGAAAATGACTTGGAGCAGCAATAATGTCGGGATCGCCGAGGTAGACAACGCCGGTAAGGTGACGGCCAAAGCGCCGGGCGTTGCGAACATTACCGTAACGTCCGAGATGGGCAATTTGAAGGACGTCTGCATCGTGACAGTCTTGGAAAGCGCGCCAACGGAATCCCCTGGCATGCCGGCTGTAGATTTCAAAGATCTTGCGGGACATAAGGCGGCTGCGGAAATTGCCGAAGCGGTGAAGCTCGGCGTCGTGACCGGTTATCCTGACGGCACGTTCCGGCCGGAGGGGAGCGTAACCCGGGCAGAATTCGCCAGCATGATCATCCGGGGGCTCAAACCTGCAGAAGAGGGAACGCCTCTCGCTTTCAAGGATAAAGACAAAATCCCCAGTTGGGCTGTGAAACCGGTGCAGCAAGCCGTGAAGCTAGGTTTTCTTAGCGGGTATCCAGACGGCACGTTCCGGCCGAACGCAAAAGTTACCCATGCGGAAATGATCTCGATGGTCATTCGCGCTTCCGGTCTGGCGACAGGCAACGCGGATGCGACCAAATTCGCAGACGATGCCGACATTCCGAAATGGGCGAAACCCGCCGTCTCTAAAGCCGAAGAAACGGGCATCATTATTGTCGGGGGCCTACCTGACGGTAAATTCGCACCGGGTGCGGCAACGACCCGCGCGGAAGCCGCATCGGCTATCGTTCGGATGCTGAAGCTTCCGAAATAAGAAGGCTGCCGCCGCGGCTGCAATTACGCAGGAAAAACGCAAAGAAACCGTTCCAAAGAACGGTTTCTTTCGTTTGCCTATAAATTACTTAGAAGACATCCCCGTGACGGAGAGGCCGAGACCGTCGGCCACGCCTTGGCCATAAGCCGGATCGGCTTTGTAGAAGTGCGCAATCTGCCGCAGCTTGATCTCGTCGCTCTCGACCGGCTTCATCGCGCCAACGATGTTGCGGATGAGGCGCTCTTTCTCATCTGCTCTCAGCAGGCGGAACAGGTCGCCGGCTTGCCTATAGTGATCGTCGTGGTCGTACGCCACACTGTCGGCTTCGCCGCTCACCTCGAACGGCGCGATTTTCTGCTGCGAGCCGCCTTGCGCGGGGCCGCCGAGGCTGTTCGGCTCGTAATAGGCGGAGCCGCCGCCGTTGCCGTCGAAACGCATCGCGCCATCGCGTTGGTACGTGTTGACCGGCGAATGCGGACGGTTGATCGGCAGCGCATTATGGTTCGCGCCGACGCGGTAACGGTGGGCGTCGGAGTAGGCGAACAGGCGCCCTTGCAGCATTTTGTCGGGAGACGCCTCGATGCCGGGAACGAAGGAGCCCGGGGAGAACGTCGCTTGCTCGACTTCGGCGAAATAGTTATCCGGGTTGCGGTTCAGCACCATTTGGCCGACTTCGATGAGCGGATAGTCTTTCTGCGACCACACTTTCGTCACGTCGAATGGATCGAAGCGATACGTATTCGCGTCGTCTAGCGGCATAATTTGCACGTAAAGCGTCCATGAAGGAAAATCGCCCTTGTCGATCGCGTTAAACAAATCTTCCGTATGATAATCCGGGTTTTCTCCGGCGATTTTGGCTGCGAGGTCGACGTCCAGATTTTTGACGCCCTGATTCGTCTTGAAGTGGTATTTCACCCACACCGCTTCGCCTTGCGCGTTCACCCATTTGAACGTATGACTGCCGAAGCCGTGCATATGGCGCAGCGTAGCCGGGATGCCGCGGTCGGACATGAGAATCGTCACTTGATGAAGCGACTCCGGGGACAGCGACCAGAAGTCCCATACGGCGTTTGGATTTTTGAGATGCGTCTGTGGGTGGCGTTTCTGCGTATGGATGAAGTCCGGGAATTTAATCGCATCACGAATGAAGAAGACGGGTGTATTGTTGCCGACGAGATCGTAGTTGCCTTCGTCGGTGTAGAATTTGACGGCGAAGCCACGTGGATCACGCACTGTATCGGCGGAGCCAAGTTCGCCGGCCACAGTTGAGAAACGGATAAACATCGGCGTCATCTTACCGACTTCGGACAGGAACGAAGCTTTCGTATAAGCAGTCAAGTCGTTCGTCACTTCGAAGTAACCGTGCGCACCCGCGCCCTTCGCATGAACGACGCGCTCCGGTACGCGCTCCCTATTGAAGTGGGCGAGCTTCTCGAGAAGATGCACATCCTGGATAAGCGTAGGCCCTCTGGAGCCTGCCGTGATCGAGTTTTGGTTGTCTCCTACCGGTGCTCCCCAACTGGTCGTCAATCGATTGTTCGAACTCATTCCCCTACCACTCCTTGAATGAATAATGGTATAATCCTCATCACTAATGATAACTGTTATTAAAATATAATCAATACTATTTTATAATTATTATAATTTGGATAGGGGCTCGAATGATTAATTGGGGGAACGGTGTGGGGAGGGAGGAAAAGCTGGCTAATGACAAAAGCGTCTGCAATTTTCATTGCAGACGCTTTAATTCTAAATGAAATAAATCGATATTAAACTTTCCTTTAAGCAAAACATCCAAACCTAGCAACCCATTAATGTTGTGATACTTAAAGGAGGTAAAATCTAATTCGACATCGGTAATCACATAATCTCCAACTTCAATAGAATCAACTGTTTTAATGAAGGCGTGCTCCTCACCGCCAATACCAAAACTAGTAATGAAATGATCATCCCTTGTTGCCCTTATATCAATATCATCCACTGCATCTTGAGAGATTAATGTGTGGCTTGCTCCGGTATCAATGACAACGTCCTTCACCAGTTTGCTATGGCCATTATACTTAATTGTAACCTCTGTAAAAAGGAGACCTTCTCGAAATTGTATTTTCATTTAGAATCTCCTTAACCCAATGTTCTTGCGGATAATGACTTCAACTTGTTCTCTGGAAGTATGGAAAACTAGAGTTCTATTCTTACAATTAAGTAATTCCCGGGTTGCGTCTTCGTCATTAACAGGGCCAATTAAAGCAATTTCATCAATAATTTCTTTATTGTCTTGTTCAATGGAGTGCAAAATTTCAAATTTTACAAATTGGTTAGGGTAAATGAGTTGAGCCTCATGCCATTTCACATTTGATCCCTCCAAAACTTTTTAAGTATATTGTAGCATACTGAAAAAACAAAAGCAGAATCCCCATACGTAGGATTCTGCTCTTACAACTCTCTCGTGCTTACCTCCCCAACCCATCAACCCTTCAATTCCGCATATTCGTCTCGAATCTTAAGAATGCACGGCATAATTTCAAAGAACAATTCGACGAGCCGCGGATCGAAGTGGCGGCCGCTCTCTTCGCGGAAGTAAGCGAGAATATTGTCCAGCGGCCATGCTTTTTTGTACACCCGTTCGCTGCCGAGAGCGTCGAAGACGTCAGCAATCGCCGCGATGCGGCCGTAGATGTGAATGTCTTCGCCAGCCAGACCGCTCGGATAACCGCTGCCGTCGTACTTCTCGTGGTGCTGATGGGCGATGATGGCCGCGGCTTTGATAATGTCGCGATTGGAATGATTCAACATCGCGTAGCCGTGGTTCGTATGGTTTTTGATCGTCTCGAATTCTTCCTCGGTCAGCTTGCCCGGCTTGTTCAGAATCTCGTCCGGAACGGCGACTTTGCCGACGTCGTGCATCGAGGAAGCGAGCCGTACGATTTCGGCTTCTTCTTCGGGAAGTCCGTATTTCAGTGCAAGCAGCTTGGAATATTCGGCGACGCGTTTGACATGGTAACCTGTCTCCTTAGAGCGCGTCTCCGCGATCTCTCCAAGCGTAAAAATAATTTCCTTCTGCGTATTCTCGACTTCTTCGTTCAAGTAAATATTCTCGAAAGCGACGGATACGTTGGAACTGTATATTTCGATCAGGTAACGATTCCATTCGCTCAGCGGCGTTGGCCCTTCGAAGTAGATAACGTTCTCGCTGCCGGTTTTGCTTTGGAAATAGCAGGTGAAATAATCGTCGTAGAAGCCGCCGCGTTTTTCCCGAAATGTGCGCTCGATGCAGCCAAGCACTTCGGCGGGAACGACATCTTCAATCCGGTCGTCTTCGTTCGGAGCGTAATCGCCGCTTGCGGCAAGGATATAAATTTTCTCGCTGCCCTTCGACACGGCATAGCTGTTGCAATGAAGCGCGTTTTTGTGCAAGTTCAGAATCGATGTCAACTGGGTCAGAACACCGGACGCGAATTTGCGCATCGACTTGAGTTCAAATAGGTCGGCGGAGGAGTTAATGATTTTCTCGAGGCCGACTTTGTTATTCTCGATGACGATAATATCGCGATAGGAGCGAAGGGCGGACATCACCGTCGTAAAAAGCTTCTGTGACGTCAACTCCGTCTTTTCTTTGTAATCGTTAATGTCGTAGTTGGTGATGACTAACTTCTCCGGGGCTTGACCCGGCTGGCCCGTGCGCAGAATAATGCGGGTTGCCTTATATTTCAGCTCTTCGCGTATGTATTTGACAATTTGCAGCCCCGTATCGTCATGATCCATGACAACGTCGAGCAGAATAATGGCGACGTCCGGATGGCTCCGGATGACGTCTCGTGCTTCCGCCTCGGTGTATGCACTGAACATTTCGAGACGTTTGCCGTCGAATTCGAAGTCTCCTAGCACCATGCGGGTTACGTTATGGATTTCCTGCTCATCATCGACGATGATGACTTTCCATCGATCGCCATGTGGAGCCGAAGATGTAGACGACAAGGAAGGTTCGTCGGATTCGTCTGCGAATAGTAGAAAATCGTCTTGCTGATCGCCTGCCATAGTCGGTCATCCCTCGTTCGTCTTAGGTATTTGAATGGTGAATGTCGTGCCAGCGCCCGGAACGCTTTCGCATCGGATCGTGCCGCCGAGCGATTGTGTCGCCAGGTTGTAGACGATGTTCATGCCGAGTCCTGTGCCTCCCGCGGCACGGTTTGTCGTAAAGAACGGATGAAAAATTTGCTCGACGACTTCCGGCGGCATCCCTTTGCCGTTATCGCTGTAACGGATCGTCAGTTCATCGGGGGAAGAGGTCGCGGTGATCGTAATGGTGCCTTCTTCATCCTCTTCGAAAGCATGAATGATCGAATTCATGATTAAGTTAGTGATGATCTGAGAAAGCGCGCCAGGGTCGCTGTGAATGTCGATGTGGTCCTCGCCGAGGAGCAAGACATTCAGCTTCGTCTTTTTCAGCTTTGGCTGAAGGCTGACCAGCACTTCTTTAATGTATTCTTTCAACTGGAACGTTCGTTTGATCTCTACGGATCTGTCTACCGCGATCTGTTTGAAGCTGCGAATCAGTTCGGAGGCGCGGAAAAGGTTGCTTTGCAGCATACCCGTCGTCTCGAGCACCATCTTTAAGTAATCTTCGAGGTCCGACCGCTTCATCTGATTGCTTTTGTACGTCTCGTTAAACGTGCGGGAGCGTTCCTCTAAGTAGGATGCGGCCGTTACGCCGATCCCGATGGGCGTATTGATCTCGTGAGAGACGCCGGCCACGAGGCTGCCGAGGGCGACCATCTTCTCCGATTCGATGAGCTGTTTCTGGGCATGTTGCAGTTCGGTGTAACGGCCCTCGAGATTCGCGACCATCTCGTTAAAGGCTGACGCCACCTCGTTGATCTCTTGGCCGGAATCAAGCGGAATCTCCTTGAAGCCGTCGCCTCTTTTGACAGAGAGCGCCGCTTTCCTGAGCTTCAGCAAAGGCCGGATTAGCATTTTGCGGATAATAAAAGCAAGGGACACGAGCA
The DNA here is from genome assembly GCF_042655525.1 of Cohnella soli. Taxonomy (NCBI): domain Bacteria; kingdom Bacillati; phylum Bacillota; class Bacilli; order Caryophanales; family Paenibacillaceae; genus Cohnella; species Cohnella soli. The sequence goes on along the minus strand of NZ_JBHSMI010000067.1, from coordinate 232,434 downwards.
GCAGCGCTGTACTGCAAATGCCTACGCCGATAATGAACTGAGTGCGGTCATAGATGAGTTTCGCGCTTTCCGACGTATCGACGAGCAGTTCGATAGCTCCGATCGTTACTCCGTCTTCTTTCAGAGGCGCAGTCAGCAGGTCTTTCGGAATGCCATCGTCCTCGTGTCTTAGATGAACGACAAGCGTCTCCTTGGGAGCGGCCTGGAGTGCATCGAGAAGTCCGGTCGGAGAAGGTTTGCCGATAAGATCTCTGTCCGTTGAAGCGAGTACCGCTTCTTTGCCGAACAGCGTTAGTCGAATGACATTTTTGTCTTTATACTGGATGTAATCGAGAATTTGCTGAACGTCTTCCACGAGATGCGATTCTTCATAACGCCCGTTAATTGCGGTTTTCATTCCGTCTAACTGGCTGACGTAAGTCTCCTCTACGGAACGCCGCAAGCTGTAGGAGTCGAACCAGACGATCACGGAGACAAGCAGCAGAGTGACTGATGTTACGAGAAAGATAATTCGGCTCTGTAGGCTTAGTTTTTTGAACACGGCAAATCTCCTATAAGGGCGCGATTTCGATCTTTATTTGATCGTGAAGTCGTATGTTTTCGTCACGTCGTAAGGGGTATGGTCGTTATTGTGCAAAGAAACCTTGACCGTGTGTTTGCCTGCCGGCAACTCGGTAAACGTATGGCTGCCGGTTTTGACGCCGATTTTTTCCCCGTTATCCAAGTACATATGAATATGGCCAACGCCTTCCTTACGCTCGGCACCATAGTCTTCGGCGGATATTTTCATGTTCGTCTTGACGTTTACGACTACGGATTGGCCCTTGATGTCCAGTGTGACATCCAGGGTAGGCTTGAACGGGCCGTTCCCATTACCGGAACCTGATTTCGCGCCGCACCCCGTCAATAATAGACAGATTGCGAGCAATAAGCTGATGAATCGCATCGGAACACCCCGTAACCGTTTTGTTTTCTACTCTATTATAAAGAATTTTGTCGAAAAAGGGTGGGATATTTTCCCGGAGTATGAACTGCTCGCTCCAATCGTGTACAATAGAGAAAACGTAAATTTCGCTTCATGCAAGGAGGTTGCGAGCAGATGAGCCAAGCGGATGCGATCAAAAAAATTCTCGAGAAGAAAAAAGCGCGCCAGCAAGCGCAGAACGGCAAAGCCGGTTTCTCTTCGGACGTCAAACAAATGAAGACGCAGATCAATAAAGTGCAGAACAATCAGAAGCGTCGCACGGGCGTATAGGGTGCGACGAAGAAGAGGCAGATCGTTCCCGGTCATTATAGACGCGGAGACGATCTGCCTCTTTTTATTCGATACCCATCTCTTTGGCTTTGGCATTGACTTCCTCTATCAACCGATCAAGACCTTTCGCTCGATAGCCATTTACAATTTCCTTCCATGCGTCTTCCACGGGTCGCTTGCTCAGCATAACCCGGATCATGTCATCATTGTCATAGATCGAAAAGCCGTCTTTCGTCGGGGTGGACAGATAGGTCAACCGACTATCGAAAGCTTGCTTGCGGGTCATTTTCATCGAATAATCGAGCAGTTCTTGCTGAACTTGGTGTCCTTCAGGGGAAAGGCCCGAATATGCAGGGTCGAGCTTAAACATTCCATCCCAGTCGAGCAGGATGCCCAGAGAAGACATTCCTTTGTATTTCTTCACCAAGTCCTCTTCCGGATGAATTCGGGTGAGGAGCTCTCCGTTTTTTTCATAATCGACGCCCTGCAAGCCGAAGCGCCTCATTTCCAGAAATTCCGGCGTGCTCATATAGTCGAGCAACTGCATGATGCGATCCATCTTCTTGTCGTCCACTTTGGCTGAAATATAGCTCTCCGACCAGAAGGATTTGAACACGGCATGATATCGGTTGCCGTCCATCGATTTTAACGGCTTCAGCACTTTCACCTTGTCATAAAATCGGGTTTCGTCCGGGTGTAGCTTGAGCCATCGATCCTTGTAAATGTTCGTATCTACGGCTTGTAGCATACCGGATGTAATCAAGGCGGCGACTTTGCCCTGGGCGAATTTGTCGAACCCCATCTCGCCTTTCATAATCGGCAGGTCCGGGTCGATTAAGCCCGAGGCGTAGAAGTCGCGCAGCATGGACAAGGAGGCCACGGATTGTTTGGCGAAGACAGCGGGAATATATCTCCCGTCTTCCTTGATCCATTTGTAGTCGCTTCCGCTGCCATCGCTTGTCGCCGCAGGCGAGCTGTACAGCCAGAACAACCCTCCGAGCAGCAGGTTGCTCGCACTGGTCAGGCCGGCAATATTTTTCTTCTCGGGATCTTGAGCGACGATTGCGCTAAGCATGGCTTTAAACTCTTCCCACGTCTCAGGCTCTTTATCGATGCCCGCTTTCCGGGCAAGATCCCACCGGTAGACGACGATCCGGTCAAGGACATTGTAGTCGGTGCTGTCATAAGTCATGCGCGGAATCATATACAGCTTGCCGTCTACTTTGAGCGATTCGATGTCCGGCAGCGACAGATACTTTTCCAGATGGGGATAGGCCGATAAGTTTTCTGGCAGCGCCTTGATGACGCCTTGGGCGATCCAATTTTTATAATAGCGGGAGTTCATGGCGTCGACCGCAAAAATATCCGGCAGTTGCCCCGAGGAGGCCCACATCTGGAACTGCTGCGCATAATCGACCCCCGTCATTGCGACGGGCTTGATTTTGATGTTCAATTTGTCTTCCAATCGTTGAACTAAAGGGTCCGGCTCCGACAAGTTCTCGGCAAGTCCCCATAGCGCAACCGAAATCTCGATTCGATCCTGCCGAGGGGGAGGGGCGTCAGCTTTCCTGCAGCCGACGAGGATGAGCGTAATCGACAAAAGAACTGCCAAGGTGACTGAAATGCGCTTTGTTTTTTTCATTTTGCGCCTCCATGTTCGCTTGAGCACGATCAACAGAGCCCGGAACGGGCTTGATATTTGTACTGCCTCGGAGTTTGGCTCGCATGCTTCTTGAATACCCGGATAAAGTAGAAATAATCCCGGAATCCCACGCTTTCCGCCACCTCTCTGATCGATAACTCTGTCGTATGAAGCAGATGCTTGGCCTGCTTCAAGCGAACTTTGGTCAAATATTCAGTAAAGGTCAGGTTCAATTCTCTTTTGAACAGCTGGCTTAAATAGTTTGCATTCAGGTAAAAGGCTTTGGAAATCACTTGGATGGAGATATCGTCCCGATAATGGTCATGGATGTAGGACGTAATGGCCTTCAGGCTGGCATTTCGGATCCCATGCCCGCCGTGCGAATCGTTCGGATCATCAGGCATGTCCGACAGCGCTTTCAAGCTTTCAATCATTTCATCGAATTTGGGAAACAGATGGAGCAGTTGTTCGTTACTGAACACATAATCTTCTTCCGCGCGAATGCCATGACGGGAAAAGGCATGAAAGTAGACGCTGTTATAGATTTTCAGCGCATCTCTGATCGTTAAACATTCCTTGCTTTCCTTCAGTCGCAAGCGATCGAGGAGTTCCAGCACCAGCGCGGTATTTTTTTGGCCGACGGCTTCGGTCAACTGCTTGACCAGTCGAGCCGCCGTCGCTTCTCTTCCGGGATCGTTTCCTCGAAAATACCCTGCCCGCCCGTGGAGAAAGAAATCCCAAGCTCGCACCGAAGCAAGCTCCAGGTTTTTCGTCATGCTAATTATATCTCTGTCCGTTTCGACAACGCCGATCCCCATCCAACAATCGGGGGAGCGGCTTGTCAGGGAACGCTCAAAGGCTTGCGGCTGCGAAAACTGAACGAAAAAACCGTACTGATCGTTTCCAAGCTTGAAGCCGACCCATCGATCGTTTGCTTCCCACTCTAGCGTTCCTTTCCCGAGCGCAACCAGCACATGAAATTTCCCGGATGTCAATCCGGCTTCCGTCAGAATATGATCAACGCGATGCTGGCTGAACTCCGTAACTCCCTCGTCCAGCAATTCCAACAAGCTGTTCTGACGCTTGAGCTTGTTTACCTCCAGAATCGCGGCGGCGTTTTGAAGCAAGACGTCGATCTCTTCGTCGTCAAACGGCTTCAAGCAATAGCCAAGAACGCCGTAATGCAATGATTTTTTGACATACTCGAATTCCGCGTAGCCGCTGATGACGACAAACAAAATCTGTTCATCGATTTCTTTCATTTTTTTCATCAACTCCAGGCCAGACAATCCGGGCATCCGAATGTCGGTAAAGACGATGTGGGGTTTAACCTCCGCCGCCAATTGCAGCGCCTGGTCCGCATGATTGGCCTTTCCTGCTACTTGAAAGCCCGACTTTCTCCAATTCACTCCCGCTTCCAAGCTTTTCAGCACCAGCATTTCATCATCCACTAAAAGAACTCTATACATCGGTGTCGCCTCCCGGGTGAATGTGATGTCCTGGCATCTTTAACGTGATGCAGGTTCCGATACCGGACTCGCTTTCGAACGTTAAGCCGTATGCGGGGCCATAAGCCAGCTTCAGCCGATTATGCGTATTCGAAATCCCGATGCCTTCATAACCGTCGGCCTCATCTCCGCTTCCTTGGCCGTGCAAGTCTACCGCACCCGACAATCTTTGCCGAATATGGGATAGCCGCGCTTCGTCTACGCCGATTCCGTCGTCTGCAATCCGAATGATCAGCACGCGATGTTCGTCCACTCCCCCGGACAAGACCAACCTTCCTTTTGTCGTCTTGGGTTCCAGTCCGTGAAAGATGGCGTTTTCGACGAGCGGTTGAAGGATCATTTTCATAACGGTTGTTTTTAATGCCTCATCGGTAAACTCGTAGGCGACTTCGAATCGCCCTTCGAATCGGATCAGCTGTAGAAACAAATAAGATTTTACGGCTTTCAACTCCTGCTCCAGCGTGACAACGCCGGGGCCTTTAATGCTGTAATGGAAAAGCTTGCCAAGCGCCTTGGCAATATCGGCAATTTGCGGAACGCCTTTGTCCAAGGCGAGTCCCTTGATGGACTCCAGCGTGTTATACAAAAAGTGAGGGTTGATCTGGCTTCTCAAATAGGCGGACGCCGCTTTCTCCTTTTCGATTTCCGCTGCCAGTAGATGGGTTGTCGTTTCTACTAGCTTGGAGGTCAGACTGTCGATTTCGCTCAGCATCGAGTTGAATCTATCGGCGACAACCGTCATTTCAACGTTTCCCTCTAATCGAAGCTTCGTTTTTAAGTCTTTCAAATTGCCCGCTTTGATCGTATTAATAAATTTCACCAGAATTTGGATCGGGTGAAGAATATTGTTGACGATCACCGAGAAGGGCAATGCCAGGAAGAGAAGCGCCAGGATCAAGATCAGGATGGTTTTGGTGCGAACGGAAGAAAGCGCTGACAAAAGCGGGCCGTCTGGGACGAAACTGACCATTCGGGCTTGAATCTGATCCAATGGGTGAATCTGAACCGTTCCTTCCGCTTTTCCGATCGTTTCTTTGAACGGCATCTGGTCCTCGATACGAGTAAACGATTGTTGCAGAACAGTCCTCACATCCGAGGAACGGTTGTCCGGAAAGACGGCTCCGAAACGGTCGACCAGATAGAATACGACTCCGGCCGGGGTCTTGGACGCTTCCTTGTCGAAGAACATGGCATTTACGTTCACGATGACGGCGATTTCGCCGATCTGGGTGCCGTTCGTTCCGTCCGTCAGATTGTTCGAATAGATTTTTTGCGCGAAGACGAGGCAATCGATTTTTATCTGATTATAGTAATATTTTTTCAACCCGCTGACATACATCCCGTTGCTTTGAATAATGTCTTCTCTCAAATTGTGAACGTAGTCAATGCCCCCGTTTAGACTGTATTTGGAGCCGCTTGAGCCGAGAATGACGATGTCTTCGATTCCTGTCCTGCCGGCTTTAAGGGAAATCATTTTCCGATCCACCTCTTTGGACATCTCGTAAGCGACCGTCGGGTCGTTCAACACCATATACTTCTGGATCGCGGGATCGAATCCTAAGTTCAACATGATTTGACCGATCTCATCATAGCCTCGGGAGATTCCGTTCTGAAACTTGCGGACCGTTTCTTCCGCATACAGTTTGCTATTGTCGACAACGATCCGGGAAGTTTGGATATACATGGACGTGATAATCGACAACATGATCAGGAGGAAGCAAGACACGGCGATCAAAATTTGCGTCTTGATCCGCATTTTTTTGAGAAATTTCATTGCAGCCCCCCGAGACGACGAGATAACGGTTTGACAAGTTCTATTATACATAAAAACTTTTTCCGCACTGGGGGTGAAACTCCAAAAGCTAATTCCGGTCCATTTTTGCCTAACTCGGGCACATACTTTTCCGCGGACAATTTCCCTAAAATGAACTCAATGTCAACAGAAGTCAGGTAAGAGGAACGTCCCCGAAGCTTGAAAGGGCTGTTGACAAACAATCGAGGGGGATTTGATTCATGAAGCGGAAAACAAAAGCAAGTACGGTTCTGCTGATTCTGTGTATGGCGGCATTTGTCGTTCTTTCCGGATGCGGCGGCAACAAAAACGAGGCGAGTTCACCGGAGCAGGCATCCGGAAGCGCGTCCGGGAACGCTTCCGAAACACCGTCGGCCCAAGCTTCGCCGGAAGCTTCCAAGCTGGGGGGTAAAGTCGTTTTCTGGTCGATGTGGAGCAATACGGAGCCTCAATCCAAAGTGATTACGGAAGCGATCGCCGATTTTAAAGCAGCGAACCCCGGCGTCGATGTGGAAGTCAAGTTCAACGGCCGGGAACTGTTCAAGCTGATCAAGCCGGCTCTGGAGAGCGGCGAGACGGTGGATGTTTTCGAGTACGATCCCGCAGGCGCGCTCGCCAATCTGAAAGACCACGTGCTCAAGCTGGACGACATGCTTGATCAGCCGTCCATCGGTTTGGATGGAAAGTCCGTCAAAGATTCTCTGCTTCCGGCTTTGATGAATAATGTGAAATCGCTTTCCAAGACGGCAGGACTTGAGGAAGGCTATTATGCCTTGCCGCAACAGCCTTACGCCGTACTGTTCTTCTACAACAAAGCGCTGTTTCAGAAAGCCGGCATTACGTCCGTACCGAAAAGCTGGGAGGAATTTCTGGCAGCGTGCGAAGCGCTCAAGAAAGCCGGCGTTGAGCCGATTACATTCGACGATGCTTATCGGGATCAATTCATCGGCGGCTATTTGAGCAGCGCCATGGGGAGCGACTGGGTGAAAGCGCTCGTCACGGATAAAACCGGCGCGATGTGGAAGGATCCTATGGTTCTTCAATTTGCCAAAGACATGCAAACGCTTCATGAAAAGGGGTACTTCTCCAAAACCATCGGCGGCAATAAATATCCTGCCGGTCAGCAGGACGTAGCGCTGGGGAAAGTCGCGATGTACTTTAACGGCACCTGGCTGCCCAATGAAGTATCCGCAACGGCCGGGCCGGATTTTCAATGGGGCTCCTTCCAGTTCCCGATTATTCCGAACGGCAACGACAAGGGCGGACAGCAAGGGCTCAGCTTCGGCGCGCAGGGGCTTCTGTTGAACAAAAACAGCAAAAACATTCCCGCGGCTTTCGAATTGATGAAATATTTGGTCGGCAAGAAAGCCCAGGAGGGCATGGCGGTTCAGGCTTTGGCGATTCCGGCTACCGTCGATACGCCATGGCCGAGCTCCTTAGCCGAGGCGGCTGTCGCTTTCGATAATGCCAAGGTGAACATGCCGTGGGGCTTCTCGATCAACAGCGGCGCCGATTTCTCCTCCGGGAGCGTCATCCCGGTATTCATGGAGTTGGTCACAGGAAAGATCAATGCGGAACAATACGTTGCCAAGATGGAGTCGGAGGCCAAAAAGTTCTACGGAGGCAAGTAATCCGTAGCGATGGATGGGGAGGCGCTGAGTGCGGCAGTTCTTCTGAACGCTGCGCTCGGCTTCTTCTTTCAACAGGATTGCAGTATTCCGGAGGTTTTTCATGAGAATTCAAAAAAGGGTTATCGCGCTTTTTCTGCTGCCTGCCGTTATCGTCTATCTAGGTATCTTTCTTTATCCGACCTTGCGGACTATACTGATGAGCTTCTACACGATACCGGCGCTATCGAGCCGATTCTCGGAATGGAAGTTTGCCGGACTGGCCAATTATGCCGATCTTGTCCGAAGCCCCTACTTCCTGTCATCGGTGCGGAATGTGCTAGGGATATGGCTCATAGGCGGAGCTTTGATTTTCGGATTTGCTTTTCTGTACGCCGTCATTCTTCAATCGGGCGTTCGTTGGAAGAGCTTCTGGAGGTCGCTGATTTTTTTGCCCAATACGATTTCGGTCGTCGTTCTTTCGGTCGTGTGGCTGCACTATATTTATAACCCCAATTATGGCCTGCTCGCCAATGTATTTCATCGCCTCGGAATGGCGAAGTTGGCAGGCATACAGTGGACGGACAACGAGCATTTATTTATTTCGATGATCGTCGCTTACTGCTTCGGATCCATCGGCTATTTTATGCTCATTCTCAGCTCGGGAATGGACCGGATACCGGTCGATTATTACGAAGCGGCTTTGCTGGAAGGGGCGAACGGCATTCAGCGTTTCTATAAAATCACTTTGCCGTTGATTCGCGAGGTTTTCCGTACCACCGTCGTTTTGTGGACGATTACGGCCAGCAATTTCTTCGCCTGGTCCGCGACTTTCGGCCAGGATGATCCGCACACCGTAACGCCGGCTTATTATATGTATCAAAAAGTATTCGGCGTCGGGAGCAACGTTTACGCGCAAGACGAGTTTAATGTCGGGTCCGGTGCCAGCGTAGGCATTCTGATCACGTTAACCATTCTGATCGTTTCGGCTCTCCTGAATCGGCTGTTCAAAGGCGAGCGGCTGGAATATTAATAGAGGTGATCCGCGAAGTGGGAATCAACAATTGGAAGAAGGAACGGCGGCTGCTGCCGGGTTATCTGATGCTTTTTGCCTGGCTGCTCTTTACCGTTATCCTGTTTGGGTGGGCAGTCCTGGCCTCTCTAAGCACGACGAGGGAAATTTTCACGAATTCGTTGCTTCGGAGCGGCTTTCATTTCTCTAATTATATTCATTTGTTTAAAGACCAGGGGATGGGACGTTATTTTCTCAACAGCGCCATCTATACCGTTGCAGCTTGTATCGGGATTATCGTGGTTGCGGCTCCCGCCGCTTATATTATGGGAAGGGTGCAGTTTCGGGGGCGCAAGCTTGTTCAAGCGATGTTTTTATCGGCGCTGGCCATACCCGGCATCCTGATTGCCATTCCTTTGTTTTCGCTGTTCGTCGAGCTGAAGCTGACGGGGTCCCTGTTCACTTTGCTTTTGATCTATATTTTCACGAGCGCACCTTTCGGCGTGTTTTTGCTGTCAGGCTTTTTTTCCTCGATTCCGAAGGAATTTGAAGAATCCGCCGCGATTGACGGCTGCGGTCCGATCAAAGCGTTCATCCGGATTGTTCTTCCGGTGGCCAAGCCGGGTCTCCTCACCTTGTCCATTTTCAATTTTCTCGGGATATGGAACGAATACTTCTATGCTTTGATTTTCGCGAACAATCCAAGCACCCGCACCGTCGCCTTGGCCCTGCAATCCATCGTTTACGGCCTTGCGAATACGGGCGATTACGCAGGCATTTTTGCGGCATGCATGGTCGTCTTTTTCCCTACTTTTCTGCTGTTCCTGTTCTTGTCCAACAAAATGGTGGCGGGCATTACGGTAGGTTCGGTGAAAGGATAAAATGCGAAGAGGGCGCTTTCCAATTATGAAAGCGCTTATTCGATTGAGTTGACCCATAAGGAGGATTACAGCTCATGAAACATTCATTGCGCAAACGGATTTCCTTATTCGTTCTGCATGTTCTGACAGCGGTCCTGTTCATCGGGGCTGCCGCGCCGCCGGCGTCGGCGCAATCTTACAGTCCCGTGCTCGTCGATAACGACATGGGAGGCTGGGTCAACGCGTCAAACAGCGGGACCGTGACGGTTTCCGGCGGGAATTTGAATGTTACCGCGGCGAATCAAGACTTGCACGTCTATGATAAGGATTCGTTAAACTTAGCCGACGGCAGCGTTTCCTTCCGAATGAAGCCGGGCGAAGGTATGACCGGAGCCATGTTCAGGTACGCCTCGGAAAACAGCTACATTTGGGTCGGGTATGAATACTCCCTTGCCGGCGTCGGACATTGGAGAATTCGCGAGGCCGCTTATACCCAACCGGATGTGTTCTTTACGACAAGCGCATTGGACGCCAATACGAATTACCAGGTCAAAGTGCAGTATATCGGCAAGGAGCTTACGGTATGGCTGGACGGCAAAGAAGTGTATTCCGATACGTTGCAGGGCTGGACTACGCTGGGCGCCGGAAAAATCGGTTTTGTCGTCTGGGGCAACGGAAGTGCCGCCTTCAGCCAAATCGTTCAGGAAGATATTCCTCCCCCTGCTGCTCGATGGGTGAGCGCTTCGGGCACCGGCACTTTGACTGAAGCGAACGGACGGTTAAACGTGATAGCGGCCGACCAGGAGGTACACGTTACCGATAGTCAACTGCCAAGCGCCAAAGACGGCGTCTACTCGTTTCGCATGCAGCCCGGAACGGGGACGGCCGGCGGCTTGATCCGATACACATCGGAAAGCAGCTACATTTGGATCGGGTATGAATATTCCTTTAACGGCGTCGGACATTGGAGAATCAGGGAGGCGGCATACGCCCAGCCGGACGTGTTTTTTACGTCGCCCGCGCTTGATCCGAACACGTGGTACGACGTGAAAATCCGATATGCAGGCAAGAGAATCACAGTTTGGATAAATGATAGTCAAGTTTACTCGGGAACATTGGATAGCTTGATCACGACAGGTCCCGGCAAAGAGGGGTTTGTCATCTGGTCTGTTGGCAATGCCAACTTCGAGCAAGCCGAATTCGAGGAAATTCTGGAACCGGATCCTTCTAGTTCCTATGAGATCAGCAACGGTTCCTTGTCGGTCCTTCTGGACAAAAAGTTCCCGCAACCGCTCCAGTACAAATTGAACGAATCCGGCGCCGTTCTATATGGTGCGAGTACGGAAGACAGTCCTGCCATCAACATTAACGGCATGGACTACATGGCGAGCGTTACGGATCTGACCTATGGCAGCGATTATATGAATTATACCGTCAGCGTCCCCGACTTCAACGTGCAGATCGGCTATCGCTTTACGTTGGAGGGTCAAGCGCTCGTTCGAACGATAACGGACATTTCAGGTCCGGGAGAACCGAATGTGCAGACCGTCCGAATTACGTCTCCGATTTTGAAAGTAAAAGAGAAGCAGGCCGGAAACGGAGCCGCATGGTATGCCGATGCGCTTACGGACAGAATCGGCGGATTGTCCACGCTGGGAACGAGCAATCAACAGACGCCGTGGGCTTTCGTATATACGTCCGGGGCAGTGGGAGCCGTGTATAACAACTTGCCGATCACTCCTTTCAAAATGGTCGTGGCCAAGGAAGCGGGACAAAAGTACGCGGCGATTTATGACAATGCTTATCCGTACCGGTTCAAGACGGTAAAGCCGGGCGTTTGGTTCGAGAGCAAAACCTACATTGGCGGAGACGCGAATGCGAACGGTACCGTCGATTGGCAGGATGGCGCGATTTGGGTCAGAGATCAACTGCCGCCCATGCCGACGGATTTGAAGGATTTCTTCCGCAATGGCGGGAACTGGAGCCAGACGCATATGGCGTTTCCTCGATCGGACAATCCGATTCCCGAATCGACGATGCTAATGACGCAGTATTCCGTTCTTGCCGCGCAACAGAGGAAATTATTTTATCAAACCGATGGATTGTCGCGGCAAAGCTATGAAGCAGTTGGCTGGCAATACAGGGGGCACGACTGGAATTATCCGGATTGGGCGAATCAGCAATTGAATCCCGGGCTGGGAGAACGCTCGGATTTGGACTGGGCACGCAACGAAATCATGAAATATAACGGCGACCTCTCCTTTCATGTGAATGCCGACGATATGTCGGAGCTCAGCAACGCTTATCAGACCATTCCCGATATTTTGGCCAAGGATGTCGCCGGAACGCCTAAATTTTCGCACAATGCTTTCGGATATAACGTGTGGTACATCAGTCATTTCAAAGATTTGCTGAAGGGGACGGCACTGCCTCGGATCGACGATTTTGTGGCTAAATACTGGGCCCCTCGAATTGTGTACCAGGACGTTATGCTTCCGCATACAAGCGAGGATGTCGGTTACGGAATCGACGAAGAGTGGTATGCCATGAAGCGGGAGGTAGACCAATGGCGCTCCCACGGCACTTATACGGCGACCGAATTTTACTCGCCGGAGAAGCGGAGGAACGGCGGATTTCTGTTTAAAAGGTACGCGACTTCCAGTATAATCGATCGATTTATTAACGCCGGCGTCACCTTCATGCAATATAACTATTTCCCTTGGGAAAGTCCTGCAGGCTATGTAGGAGAAGAATACGACAAGCTGTTCGGGAATGTCATTTCCGGCAGGGACCGCATGGGGAATTTGAACGGCGTGGACAATATGCTGGCGGATGCGCTGGTCAAGGATCATTATTTAATCAACCTTGTGAACGCTACTATGGGTAAATATACCGTTCAGGAGTACGTGAATGATGCCGGCAAGTATCAGGTTCGTTGGGGGAACAACCTGATCGCCCGTTTCGACAAGACGACCAGACAGTTTACGTTGACGCAAGGTAACGTGGTGATGGCCAAAGGCTACGATCGCTTTCTCCCTTCGCCGGACGGGAACAAGAAAATTTATGCGTACAGCAGGGACGGCCGTGCCATCACCTGGACGCTGCCCGGCAGCTGGAGCGATGTAGCCGATGTCGATCTGTACGAGCTGACGGACTCCGGCAGAGCCTTCGTCGATCGGATTGCCGTCGTGAACGGGACGGTGACGTATACGTTCGGCAAAGCGACGCCCTACGTCCTGCTTCCGGGAGGCAGCGGCGATTACAAGCCGGGCGCCGTCAATCAAGCGCCGGGTCAATCCGTTACCGCGTCTTCGTTCTCCGGTACGGAAATCGCCGCGAATGCCGTTGACGGCAACTTCAATACGAAATGGACGCCGACGGGGCAGGAGTCCTGGCTTGAAATCGATTTTGGAAGAGAGACGACCGTGAATCGGGCCGTTCTTTCCGAAGTTGGCAACCATATCGGATCGTACGCTATCGAATACTGGAACGGAGAGGCATGGCAGGGGGCTTACTCCGGGTCGGCCGTCGGCGCTCAAGCGACAAATGTGTTTCCCGAATTTCGGAGCAGTAAGGTGAGGCTTCATATTCTGTCGGCTTCCCTGGCGCCTTCGATTGCGGAATTCCGGCTGTATGCGGACCGCAACCTGGCGCTTGCCGCGAAGGCATCGGCCTCTTCCAACGACAACAACGATTTCAGTTATTCCTCTTATTTGGTTGGAGAAGCCGCCGGCGATTTTACTTATCGGTTCGACGTGCAGGCGTCGCGGGCAATGGATGGAGCGACGGAATCCTACTGGTCGGCAATCCGCGAAACGAATGGCGCCTGGCTTCAAGCGGAATTCAAAGACATCGTCAAGATCGACCGGGTGGTGCTGTCCGAGGAAGGGAACAACGTCTCAAGCTTCCAGCTTCAAAAATGGGACGGAAAAAGCTGGAGCACCGTTCATGAAGGGACGACGATCGGAAGCCTCCGCGAGATCGAAATGAGGAAGTTTTCGGCGACGAAAATCAGGCTGTTGATCGCGGCTTCCGCTGCGGAGCCGAAAATTAGGGAATTCAAAATCTATGAAAAGGGAAATGCGCTCGCGGCATCGCCGATGTGGTCCCCGGATAGCCGCTTGTCGGTCCGGGATGTGGGGACGACAAGCCTTCGCTTGGATTGGACCCCTGCGAACGAAGAATGCACGACCGGTTATCGGGTTTATAAAGGGAACGAGTTGCTGGCCAGCTTAAGCGGCGACTTGACGACCTACGTAGTGAGCGGTCTGAATCCCGGAACCGGCTACGCCTTTAAAGTGGAGGCACTGGATATGACCGGCCACTGGAGCCAGGATGGCCCGGGCATTACGGTAACTACCCAATCGATAGTTGTCCCTTCAACACCGGGAGGGAGCCTGCCGGTCCAATCTTCCGATTCGGGCGATTTGTACGCCGTATCGGAAGGGGAGCTGTCGGGTACGACCGGCGGTAAAGTTACGCTTCAATTACCGAAAGGGAAAAGCGGCATTCAGCTACCGATTCGAGCTGCATCGATATTGGGTGCAAGCGAGCTGGTCGTTCAGGCGGAAGGCGTAACGGTTACCATTCCTTCGGATACGCTATCTGCCGTTGCAACTCTTGCCGGTAGCGGTTTGACGTCAGCCGGCCGGATCGTGTTCTCCATCGGGAAGGAGTCGAATCCGTCGGCGGAAAGCATGGTTCTGCCGGGGGCAGGACCTAACGCTTCGCTGAAAGCGGGAGGCGAAATCTATCGCTTGAAGCTTGCTGTCGTCGGAGAGGATGGCAAAGAACAGGAGTTAACAAGTTTTCCTCAACCGGTCGAGGTAGAGTTTTCTTTCGACGGTTCGGTTGTGAACAAGGATTTGGCCGGCGTCTATTGGTTCGACGAAAAAAACGCGGCATGGGAGTATGTCGGCGGCCTTCCGAGTTCGAGTCAAGATGTCATAGCGGTGCAGTTGAGTCACTTCAGCGCTTACGCGGTTCTGCAATACAAAAAAGAATTCGACGATGTTCCTGCAAGGCATTGGGCGCATCATGCGCTTGAAATTCTGACTGCCCGGCATATCGTCAAAGGGGCAACGGATCAGGCTTTCAATCCGCAAGGACAAACGACTCGCGCGGAAGCCGTAGCCCTGCTGACCCGTTTGCTCGGCTTAAAGGCGAGCGGGCAGCCGGCCTTCCGCGACATTGCGGCATCCGCTTGGTATGCCGATGCGGTGTCGGCAGCCTCCGAAGCCGGTCTGATAAAGGGAGTAACGGATTCCGAATTTCAACCGGATGCCAAACTGACCCGAGAGCAATTGGCGTCCTTGCTCGTCCATGCGTACCAGTATAAGAAAGGCAGCACGGAAGGGATTGGGAAGTTGGATATTTCCTTTGCCGATCAGGAGAAAATTTCGAGCTGGGCGGCGGAAGACGTTCGTACCGCTGTCGGACTCGGGCTCATGGTCGGGACCGGCGGCAATCGGTTTAACGCCGCTTCAACCGCTACTCGGGCGGAAATCGCTCAAGCTGTCTATCGGCTACTTCAAATGTTATAACTTGATCGTGCATGTGTGATTAGGGGCTGTCCCATAAGTCATGAAAGACTGAGGGGCATCCCCTGTTGTGCGTACGATTTATATTTAGCGTAGATGTATCTCTATCCGGTGGCTGCTCTATCCCGGATTAAATGAGGTACTCGAGCGTGCAAGGCACCTCGGGGCCGGAGATACTGCGCGAAACGCATTAACTCGAGCGTGCAAGGCACCTCTGGGCTGGAGATACTGCGCCAAACTCAGTAACTCGAGCGTGCAAGGCACCTCTGGATCAGAGATACTGCGCCAAACGCATTAACTCGAGCGTGCAGGGCACCTATGGACCGGAGATACTGCGCCAAACGTATTAACTCGTGCTTGCAAACACCTATGGACCGGAGATACTGCGCGAAACGCATTAACTCGAGCGTGCAAAGCACCGCTGGGCCGGAGATACTGCGCCAAACGTATTAACTCGAGCGTGCAAGGCACCTCTGGGCCGGAGATACTGCGCGAAACGCATTAACTTTAGCGTGCAAGGCACCTCTAGCCCGGAGATACTGCGCGAAACGCATTAACTCGAGCGTGCAGGGCACCTCTGGGCCGGAGATACTGCGCCAAACTCAGTAACTCGAGCGTGCAAGGCACCTCTGGATCAGAGATACTGCGCCAAACGCATTAACTCGAGCGTGCAGGGCACCTATGGACCGGAGATACTGCGCCAAACGTATTAACTCGTGCTTGCAAAGCACCTATGGACCGGAGATACTGCGCGAAACGCATTAACTCGAGCGTGCAAGGCACCTCTGGGCCGGAGATACTGCGCCAAACTCAGTAACTCGAGCGTGCAAGGCACCTCTGGATCAGAGATACTGCGCCAAACGCATTAACTCGAGCGTGCAGGGCACCTATGGACCGGAGATACTGCGCCAAACGTATTAACTCGTGCTTGCAAAGCACCTATGGACCGGAGATACTGCGCGAAACGCATTAACTCGAGCGTGCAAGGCACCTCTAGCCCGGAGATACTACGCGAAACGCATTAACTTTAGACTGTATATGTAGAGCTTACTTATGAGACAGCCACTATTTTCACGGTCGTTTATGGGTATCGGGCCTAGCACTTTATTGTAGCTTACGGGCTCTATCGTGACTCTAATCATCATCTATATTTGCACGAACGTGCCGTGCGGAGTTTTTTTTCTGACCGGCTTCTTCTCTTCCATTCCGAAGGAGTTCGAAGAATCCGCGGCGATGGACGGCTACGGGCCGATCAAAACTTTCGTGTGGATCGCCCTGCCGATCGCTCAACCTGGTATAATAACTCTGTCGATCTTTAATTTTCTGAACATATGGAATGAGTATTTTCTACGCGCTTATATTCGCGAACGACGAAAGCTCGCGGACTTTGGCGCTATCGCTGCAATCGATCGTTTACGGCTTTGTCAATACGGACAACTATGGAGGCATTTTCGCGGCTTGTATGGTCGTGTTTCTGCCAAGCTTTATCGTATACGTGTTCGTATCCAAAAAAATTATTGCCGGCATGACGATGGGATCTGTAAAAGGCTAACAGACAATAGGAATGGGGCGCGCGAATGAACGTTTATGTGTCGACTTTAGCGATTGAGGGCACCGAACTGGAAGGGGACAACCCGCTGCCGATGTTCAGAAACAGGAATCCGCAACGGGAAGTGACGGAAGATGGGAGTTTCCCACCGGAGCTGAAGCTGAATTTCGGCGCCAACACCGGCGAGCGGTTTCTGCCATACCGGGTGCAGGACCGGTATACGCGGGAGCGCCGTACGATACATCTAAAGACGATTACGCTGGAGAATGAGTTGCTGAAAGCCGTATTTCTGCCCGATTACGGCGGGAGGCTATATTCCTTGAAAGACAAAAGAAAGGATAAAGAGATTCTATACCGGAACCCCGTTATGCAACCGGCGAATTTGGCGATTTTAAACGCTTGGTTCTCGGGCGGGATCGAGTGGAATATCGGGCAGGTCGGCCACACATTCGGAACTTGCTCGCCTTTGCATGCGGCGAAGCTGATCGACGATGACGGCAACGCGTTCGTGCGCATGTACGAGTATGAGCGATGCAAAAATGTTTTTTGGCAAATGGATTTCCATTTGCCGAGCGGAGCGGAGCAATTGCAGGTGTACGTTCGCATCGTGAACGACAACGATCAAGCCGTGCCGATGTATTGGTGGACGAATATCGCCGTTGAGGAGACGGAGCGGGCTAGGGTGTTCTCTGCCTCGAGCGAAGCGATCTACATCGTGCCGGGATTAAACGGTCACGGAGTCGGCCATCTTCCCGAGCTGCCTTCGCTTCCGGGACGCGACGCCTCATACCCGATGAATTTTCCGTTTTCGAGCGAATATTTCTTCCAGACGCACGCGAGCTGTCAATCGCCTTGGGAGGCGGTCGCTTACGAAGACGGAAGGTTGTTTTACGAACGATCGACTTCTCTTCTGCGTTACCGCAAAATGTTTTGCTGGGGGCATCATGCGGGCGGGAGAAGATGGTGCGATTTTCTCGCCAAGCCGGGGGAAGGCAACTACATTGAAGTACAGGGCGGCTTGGCTCCGACTCAGCTTCACGGTATTGAAATGCCGCCGCGCACGACATGGGAGTTCACTCAGGCGTTCGGTATGACCGACATAGACGAGGAATCGGTATTCAAGCCGGAGTGGGCGGACGCGAACAGCGACGTGGCAAGGCGGTTGGAGTCGATCTTGAGCGCGGACGATGTTTACGCGATCCACGACAAGCTGCGGGCGTTCGCCGAGCGGGAACCGGGGGAACGGCTGCACGACGGCTCCGGCTGGGGGGCGCTCGAACGCGTCCGCAGGGAGACAACGGAAGGACGCCCTGTGCCGTCGGGATTGACGTTCGAGGATCGGACGCTCGGAGCGGCGCAAGCGCCTTGGCTCGCGCTGCTGCGCGAAGGACGGCTGCCGGAACATGCAGTCGAGGAGGCTCCTCCTTCCTGGATGATTCAAGAGGCGTGGGCCGAGAAAGTGAGAGCCAGCCTCGGGCAACCGGAAGGCCGGACGTGGACAGCCTATCTTCACGCAGGCGTAATGGCGTATGAGAGCGGCATGGAGCAAGCAGCGATAGAAGCTTGGGAAGCATCGCTGCGCCTTCGCCCTTCCGCGTGGGCGTACCGGAATTTGGCGGAAGCGGCGAAACGGAACGGGGAGACGGACAAGGCGCTCCGCTTGCTCGAGCAAGCTTATGGCGTATCCGGACGTTTCCCGGACCGGGCGCTCGCGGAAGAGTATTTGCAGTTGCTCATTCAGGATCGCCGGTACGAAGAAGCTTGGCGCCTATACGAGACGCTGCCCGCGAACTATGCGAACGCCGACCGGATCAAGATCATCGTCGGCGCTGCGGCGCTCGAACTCGGCCAAGAAGCGTTCATGAAGGAACTGTTCGATACGGAATTCGCAGTCATTCGCGAAGGGGAAGTGCTTATTATCGAGCTGTGGTACAAATATCATGCGAAGAAGCTTGCCGAGAGCAGAAACGAACCGCTGTCCCAAGCGCATATCGAAGAGGCGAAAATCCAGTTCCCGCCGCCTTCGCGCATCGATTTCCGCATGATAGGATCGTAATTTGCAAATAGCGGGGCCGTCTCAAAAGCCATTTGGTGAATTTTCGACGGGCAATAGCCACTCTTGAACGATTTCGCGAGCAATAGCCCGGATCGCGCCGCTCTAATTCGGTTTCACCTAACTACGTGCTCGTTGTTGCGCTTTCGCGCCGCTCTAGTTCGGTTGCACCTGACTGCGTGCTCGTTGTTACGCTTTCGCGCCGCTCTAGTTCGGTTGCACCTGACTGCGTGCTCGTTGTTACGCTTTCGCGCCGCTCTAGTTCGGTTGCACCTGACTGCGTGCTCGTTGTTACGCTTTCGCGCCGCTCTAGTTCGGTTTCACCTGACTACGTGCTCGTTGTTGCGCTTACGTGCCGCTCTAATCCGGTTTCACCTGACTGCGTGCTCGTTGTTACGCTTTCGCGCCGCTCTAGTTCGATTGCACCTGACTGCGTGCTAGTTGTTACGCTTTCGCGCCGCTCTAGTTCGGTTGCACCTGACTGCGTGCTCGTTGTTACGCTTTCGCGCCGCTCTAGTTCGGTTGCACCTGACTGCGTGCTCGTTGTTACGCTTTCGCGCCGCTCTAGTTCGGTTGCACCTGACTGCGTGCTCGTTGTTACGCTTTCGAGCCGCTCTAGTTCGGTTTCACCCGACTGCGTGCTCGTTGTTGCGCTTTCGCGCCGCTCTAATTCGGTTTCACCTGACTATGGGATTGTGGGGCGACGCCGTATGGACACGATGCTTGTGGCTCTAGCAACGAACCTTAAGCAAATCGTAAAACATGTGCAGGGTTCACTTACATTGGCCTTTCAGCGAAAGCGAAGGCTTGGTCCACTACGGGCAATTTCCGGTTAACGGCAGCAAAAGGATAGCCTGATGACTATTTAATCGACAGTCTCAAGAACCGGGCTACGAAGCGCCACTCAAGGTATAAGGACATCCCTATTTACATGCGAAAGGACTTCAAATCCCACACTGAAGAGTGGGGGCTGAGGTTCTTTTTTTCTCGAAGAAATTCGCGTTTGCGGCAGCCTATTTCGTTTACTACAGCCGAATAATGCACTATACTGTAATTATTCCACCCAATGGAATAATAGATTTGCATATGGATGCTGCGGGAGGATCGGTGCCGTATGGCAATAAAGGGCAACTTGCAGCTAATGAAAGAAATCAATACGGCCATGATCATGAACTACCTACATCGCAATGAGAAGTTGACGCGGGCGGAACTGACCAGAATGACGAAGCTCAGTCCGACGACTGTCTCCGGCTTGATCGAACAACTGATCGGCAGAAATCTCGTCGAGATTATCGGGGAGAAAATTATGCCCGGGGCAGGGCGCAGAGCGCTTTCCTTGCAGATCAACAAAAACGGCGGTTACGTCGTCGGCGTATCGCTTAACGTTCATGTGCTGACTTGTGCGATCATGAACTTGCATGGAGAAATTGTGACGGAATACCGCGCGAAGCTCGAAGTTGGCCGCAAGCCGCTGGCAGATCAGATTTACGACGCGATTACGGCCTGCACAGCCCAAACGAGCGAATTTCGCCAGGATTCGATGATGGGGATCGGCATTTCGGCGCCAGGCATTATCGACGAGCGAGCGAAGACGATCGTATACTCGAGCCAGCTAAAGGTGACGAACTTCGACTTGCACAAGATTCTGTCCGGCATGTTCCCGAATGTGCCGATTCAGATCGTGAACGATTCGAACGCCGCGGCGTTCGCCGAGCATTATTTCGGAGCGGGCAAAGACTTGGACAATCTCGTCTACTTGCGAATCGATGATGGAATCGGAGCCGGCATTATCGTCAATTCGGACATTTATTCGGGCAAAAAAGGGGCGGCAGGTGAGATCGGGCATATTGCGGTCGATCCTCAAGGCGAAATATGCAAGTGCGGGCAGGTCGGCTGCCTGGAAACCGTGCTTGGCAGTCCGTATGTGCTGGACAAATGCGGAACGATCGCCGCACAGATAGGAGTTGCAGCGCCGGAGTCGATGGAGGAGTTGCTCGCTCGATACGAAGCAGGGGAAGATTGGCTCGAGCCGATATTTGACCGGATTCTGTACGTGTGTAAAGTAATGATCTTCGGAACCGTGCAGTTTCTCAGTCCGGAAGCTGTCATAGTCGAAGGATGGATCAATCGTTCGGCCAAGCTTATGGAGAAGCTGAACGCTTCGGTCGAAACGAGTTCGTTCCCTTTTGTATTTTCTAAAATTGGCTTAATGCCGGCGACGTTCGGAGAGAAAGGCGCCTTGTATGGTTCAGCGGCGTTAATGCTGCAAAAAATATTCAGCGCATCGGTGTTGAAATAATTCGGAGGTATGGCGGAATGTCGGAAAAAAAAGTGTTTGCAGGCGTCGATCTTGGCGGCACGAAAATTTTGATCGTACTTATGGATGAGGGAGGCAACAAGCTAAGAGAGGCGGAGACGGCTACGAAAGCTTCCGAAGGGGCCGATGCAGTCATCGGGCGGATCGTTGCCTTATTGCAACAACTAATCGGACCGGGGGATCGGCTTGCCAGCATCGGCGTTGCGACGGCGGGCACGCTCAACGCGGATGAAGGCATCGTCGCGCTCGCGTCGAATCTCGGCTGGAAAGACGTCCCGCTCGGCAAGAAGCTGGAGGAATCGTTCGGCGTGCCGACGAGTCTCGAGAACGATGCGAACGCTGCCGCTTACGGCGAATGGGCAGTCGGCGCGGGCAAAGGCTCGCAGGATTGCGTGTACATTACCGTGTCGACGGGCATCGGTGCAGGCATCGTCAGCGGCGGCAAACTGCTTCGCGGCAGAGACAACAGCGCGGGTGAGCTTGGCCATATTACGCTCGACTGGAACGGGCCGAAGTGCCCTTGCGGAAACGTCGGCTGCGTCGAGCTGTACGCTTCGGGAACGGCGATCGGCCGCGCCGGGCAACGTTTGGCCGAGGAGCGGCCGGACGAAGCGAAAGCGTTACTATCGCTGGCGGCGGGCGAGCCGATCACGTCGCGGCACATATCCGCAGCGGCTGCGGCAGGCGACGAAGCAGCGCTCGCGCTCTTGAGCGAAGCGGGCCGCGCGCTCGGAACGGGGCTTGTGAGCATCATCCACATGGCGAACCCCGAAGTCATTGTGCTCGGCGGAGGCGCGTCGGCGATCGGCGAGCCTCTGCTAGCTCCGATGCGCAAGGCGATCGCCGATCTGGGCATCGCCTCGATGGCGGACGGCGTTCGAATTATCGCTCCCGAGCTCGGCAAGGAAGCGGGCGCGATCGGCGCTGCGTTGCTTGTCGCTAACGGCTGAACCTTTTGCATAGTAAACAATATGACCCTGCCCGCCTCCCGTCTCACGGTGAGGCGGGCTTTTTCGAATGAGGTACCTCTGAGCAAAGAAGTAAACCGATTGAAACGGAAGCAAAAAAACATGAATTACAAGCGCTTTCTTTCGCGCCATACAATAGGGACGTGGAGCTCCGAACCACGACGCACCGGCTCAAAGGCGGAACAAAGATAGGTCATCTCAGCCATCCAAAAGCTGATCAAGCTCTCGGCAAAGTTCGTGCGCTTGGTCAGCTTTTTTTGTCGACGGACGATAGAGGATTCCGAAATTTTGTGGAGAATTGTGTAAGTTAAGGTCGAAAGAATGTCGAATTCTCGACAGACAATATCATACGCGAGGGGGCAAATGATGCACCGTGAACAGGAGCAGGCCCAGAAGTACAAAGTACAATCACCGCGAACCGCAGCATTGAAAATATCGGCCGTTTATTTGTTTTGCGGGGCTTTGTGGATCCTATTTTCAGATCAGGTATTGGGTGCCTTAGTTCGCGACAAGGAGAATTTTGCCTATTTCAGCCTAATTAAGGGCTGGCTCTATATTGTCATGACGGCGTTTCTGCTCTTCTACTTGATTTATAAAGCAACGTTCCGGATGAGCGTCGCGGAGCGCAAGTTACATAACCAATTCACCGAACTGCTGAACAGCCGGGAGGAACTGCGCAATGTCGCGTTCCAAGATCAGCTTACCGGGCTGCCGAACAGGCTTGCGCTGTACGAGAACTTAGGTTTGCTGAAGGACGTCTCTCTGTTCTATATCGATCTGGACGATTTCAAATACGTGAACGATTCTCTCGGTCATGAGTTTGGCGATCAACTCGTTCGCGCAGTGTCGGCAAGGTTATCGGAGGGATTGACCGAGTCGGAACAGCTATATAGGCTCGGCGGAGACGAATGGGTAATCGTGTCGCGGGAAACCGAAGATCGGCTGAGCGTCCGGGGCGAAATGCTGCTCGGCTTGTTCGATCATTCCTTTTCAGTAGAAAATAATAGTATTCACATGAGTGGAAGCATCGGCGTTTCCCGTTTTCCGTTCCATGGAAGAACACTCGAGCAGCTTCTAAAAAATGCGGACATCGCGATGTACCAAGCGAAGAAACGAGGTAAAAACGGACTCGCGATTTATGAGGAGTCGTTCAGCGTCCCTCTCAAGCATCGGATGGAAATGGAGAGATTGCTCAGACAAGCGCTGCAGAACGGGGAGTTCGAACTTCACTATCAGCCGCAGATCAATTTGGCGAGTGCCGGGGTCGAAGGCTTCGAAGCGTTGATTCGCTGGAATAGCCCGGTGCTTGGAAGAGTTGGCCCGGATCAGTTTATTCGGATCGCAGAAGAAACCCAACTGATCGTTCCCATCGGAGAATGGGTGCTTCGGACAGCTTGCGAATTTATTCGTGATTTCCACGAAAGCAACGAGAATAAGCCAAGCATTTCCGTTAACGTATCCGTCGTCCAACTGTATGGCCACCGTTTCGAAGATATGGTGCGCGAAGTTTTGGCGGAAACGGGAGTTGACCCGCATCACCTGGAGCTTGAAGTGACGGAATCAATGGTGATCGAGTCGTTGGAACTTATCGGGGACAAGCTCAAGCGCTTGAGCGACTCCGGCGTAAACATCGCATTGGACGATTTCGGTAGAGGATTCTCTTCCTTAAGTCACCTCATGAAACTGCCAATTACGACGCTTAAGATAGATAAAAGCTTCGTTGATCACATTCCGGATAACCGGGACGATAATCCGCTAACGGGATTGGTCATTCAACTAGCCAAACAAATGGGCATCAAAGTTGTGGCGGAAGGTGTAGAGAAATACGCGCAGCTCGATTATCTCAAGAAGTATGACTGCGACTGCATTCAAGGCTATTTGTTCAGCAAACCGCTTACGGCTGCGGAGGCGAAAGACTGGAACAAGACGACGAATATGCCGAGTGCATGAAGGAGTATAGGATATAAAAAATCCCGCTTGCGGCGCACGATTTCGTGTAGCCGAAGCGGGATTTGTTGTTGATTAACCTTCGAGAAGGAGCGTTTCCGGATCTTCAAGCATTTCCTTCACTTTGACGAGAAATTGTACCGCTTCCGCGCCGTCTACGATACGGTGGTCGTAGGAGAGAGCGATGTACATCATCGGACGGTTTTCCATCCGCTCTGCGTCGATTGCAATAGGGCGAAGTTGGATTTTGTGCATACCGAGAATGCCGACTTGCGGTGCATTCAGAATCGGCGTCGAAAGCAGGGAACCGAATACGCCGCCGTTCGTAATCGTGAACGTTCCGCCTTGCAGCTCGGACAATTCCAGCGTGTTGTTGCGAGCTTTGCCGGCCAGTTCTACGATGCCGCGCTCGATGTCGGCGAAGCTGCGACGGTCGGCGTCGCGGAGAACCGGTACGACCAAACCTTCTTTAGCCGATACGGCGATGCCGATATCGTAATATTTCTTCACGATGATGTCTTCGCCGTTAATTTCCGCGTTCAGAAGCGGGAATGCTCTCAGCGCGCCGACGACTGCTTTCGTGAAGAACGACATGAAGCCGAGGCCGACGTCATGCTTTTCTTTGAACGAGTCTTTGCGGCGTTTACGCACTTCGAGAATCGCGGACATGTCGACTTCGTTAAACGTCGTCAGCATTGCAGCCGTCTGTTGCGCTTCGACGAGGCGTTTGGCGATCGTCAGACGGCGGCGGGACATGCGTTTACGTTCTTCCGGCTTGTTCGGATTCGCAGCCGCTACAGCCGGAGCGGCTGCTTGCGGAGCCGGCGCCGTGCCAGCGCCCGCAACATCGGCGGCATGAACGCGACCGATCGGATCGCGTGCCGGCACCGCGTTCAGGTCGATGCCTTTCTCGCGTGCGAGCTTGCGAGCGGCAGGCGTAGCGAGCGTAGAGCTGGCGTCGACCGAAGGAGCAGCTGCCACTGGAGTTGCAGGAGCCGCAGCCGGTACAGCAGGCGCAGTTGGTGCAGGAGCAGGAGCGGCTGCAGGAGCAGCTCCTGCAGCCGCTGGAGCTGCGGCTACGCCGCCTGCTCCGATCCGTCCGACAGCTTCGCCGATGCGAACCGTGTCGCCTTCATTGGCGAGAATTTCGGTGATGACGCCGTCTTCTTCGGCGCTGATTTCAAGGTTGACTTTGTCGGTTTCGAGTTCCAGCAGCAAGTCGCCTTGGCGGACGGAGTCGCCCGCTTTAACGATCCATTTGGAAATCGTTCCTTCCGTAATAGATTCACCCATTGCTGGTACGATAATGTCGGACATTGCTAGTTACCTCCCGGATTTGACTGCGGATTTCTTTTTTTGAACCAATGTTTGATTAATGATGAACTGTTGCTCGAACGTATGGATTTGCTGGTAGCCGCTTGCCGGGCTGGAACGCTTCGGACGGCCGTTATAGCCGACTTCGACTTTGGCGTTATCTACAAGCTCGCGGATGCGAGGCTCCATGTAGCTCCACGCGCCCATGTTCTTCGGCTCTTCTTGTACCCACAGCACTTCGGACAAGTTCGGGAAACGAGCGATGATCGCCTGAACTTCCTGTTGCGGGAACGGGTACAACTGCTCGATCCGCGCGATGTGAAGCCAGTCGCGATTCACTTCGGGTGTCTTGCTGATCTCGTCTGCCAGGTCGATAGCCACTTTGCCTGTGCAAAGTACGAGGCGTTCGACGTGTTTCGGGTTGCCTCCGAGTCCCGGCTGCTCGAGAACGGTTTGGAATGTACCGTTGCTCAGCTCGGATGCCGGTGACGCCACAAGTGGGTTACGGATAAGGCTCTTCGGCGCCATCATGATCAGTGGACGCGCTTCATCCGTATTCAAGATGGACGCCTGGCGGCGGAGCAGATGGAAATATTGCGCCGCGCTGGACAAGTAGGCGACCGTCCAGTTTTCTTCGCCGGACAGTTGCAGGAAACGTTCCATTCTTGCGCTGGAGTGCTCCGGTCCTTGACCTTCGAAGCCGTGTGGCATGAGCATAATCAGGCCGGAACGCTGCGACCACTTGGACAAGCCGGCGGAGATGAACTGGTCGATCAGCACTTGGGCGACGTTAACGAAATCGCCGTATTGCGCCTCCCAGATGACCATTGTTTCCGGCGCGTAGACGTTATAACCATATTCGAGGCCGAGAACGCCGGCTTCGGACAGCGGGCTGTTATGGATGGCGAACGAAGCGTTCGCTTCTGGCAACACATGAAGCGGGCAGAACGTTGAGCCTGTCTCGGGATCGTGAAGGACAAGGTTGCGGTGTGCGAACGTCGCTCTTTCGACGTCTTGACCGCTCAACCGGATCGGCGTGCCATCCGACAAAATCGATGCGAAGGCGAGCGTCTCGGCGAGCCCCCAATCGACTTTTTCTCCGTCGTTCAACGCATCGGAGCGGCGTTCGAGAATTTTTTGCAGCTTGCCGTACACTTTGAAGCCGTCCGGCCATTTCAGCAGGTTGGCGTTAATGCTGCGTAATTTCTCGAGCGGAACCGATGTGACCGGCTTCGGCGCGGACAAGTTAAACGCTGTTGGCCCCGCTTGGTGCACAGGGTCTTTTTTCTCTTTGCCTTTAACTTCGTCGTAAGCGGCCTTCAATTTGTTTTGCACGTCGAGTTTGACTTGCGCCGCTTTCTCTGCCGACATTGCACCATTGAGAACGAGCGAGTCGGCATACAACCGGGCGACAGGCGAGTGGGCTTTGACTTTCTTATAGATAAGCGGCTGCGTCGTTTCCGGATCGTCCGTCTCGTTATGGCCATAGCGGCGGTAGCCGATCAGGTCGATGACGAAGTCTTTCTTGAACAGCGTACGGTATTCGCTTGCCAGTCGCGCCGCGGCGATGACGGCTTCCGGTTCGTCTGCATTGACGTGAACGATCGGAATTTCGAAGCCTTTCGCCAAGTCGCTTGCGTAATGCGTCGAACGGGAGTCTTGGCTCTCGGTCGTAAAGCCGATGCGGTTGTTGGCGATGATATGAATGGTGCCGCCGCTCGTGTACCCTTTCAAGTTACCGAAGTTCAGTGTCTCGGCGACGATGCCTTCGCCGATAAATGCCGCGTCGCCGTGAATGACGATGGAGGCGGCAGCATCCAGGTTTTGTACCGGATAACCTGGCTTCGTCCGGTCTTCTTGCGCCGCGCGGGCGAAGCCGCCGACGACCGGGTTTACGTATTCCAAGTGGCTCGGATTGTTCGCAAGCGTAATGCGCGTTTCCGCCGTCTGTCCGGACGGGATCGAACGGTTTGCGCCCAAATGATATTTAACGTCGCCCGTCCAGCCATAGTTAATGCCGATAGAGCCTTCGGACGGAATCAGGTTTTTGTTCGGGGAGTGGTGGAACTCCGAGAAAATGTTGCCGTATGGCTTGCCCAATACGTGAGCGAGCACGTTCAAGCGGCCGCGGTGCGCCATGCCGATTGCAATCGAACGCGCGCCAGCATTCGTTAGCTCATGAACGATCTCGTCCGTAAGCGGAATGAGTGATTCGATGCCCTCAGCGGAAAAGCGCTTCTGGCCTACGAACGTTTTTTGCAGGAAATCTTCGAATTGCTCGGCTTCAAGCAATCGGCGAAGAAGCGATTCGCGCTCGGTAGCGAGCAACTTCCTCGTCGGAATGACGTTCTCCGCTTGATTGTTCAGCCATTTGCGCTCTTGTTCGGAGTGAACATGGTCGAATTCGAACGCGATTGCGCCCGTGTACACTTCGCGAAGCTTCTGTGCCGCGTCCCACGCATTGTTAAAAGCGTACGGGGATTCTTCCCATACGCATTCCGGAGGCAATTGCTTCAGATCGGCTTCGGACAAGCCGTATCTGCTTGGTTCGATCACGCTGGCGTCGGCTTGGAAGCTAAGCGCGAGCGGGTCGATATTGGCGGCCAAATGGCCGAAAGAGCGTATATTCCAAGCCAGTTGGCCTGCAGCGATTGCTTTTTTGAGAACAAGGGAATCCGGTTTCTCGTTGCCACGAACTTGTTGCGGTTGCTCTGCCAGCGTCCGGGATGTGTTTGCTTCGATCCGGGGAGGTGCGCCGTACTGCGCGAATAGCTCCCGGAACTGCGGGCTGACCGCTTCCGGATTGTTCAAATAAATTTCGTGCTGCTCTTGGATGTAGCCTAGATTGGGCCCGAAAAACTGCTGCCACAGTCCTTGCATCGTTTCATTGTCAACAGACATCTGTTCATCCCTCTGCATTCTTGATTGATAACGATCAGTCTTGAGATTGGTTTATTGAACCTATTCCATTCTAATGCATTTTTCTGTTCGGGAATAGACATTATTATGCATAAGAATGATCTCATAAAGAGAACGGTTGAGCTCCGTCCGCATTCATGGATAGATTGTGCAATTTTGGCGATTTTGACTCTTTAATTCTGCCGAGCAATCCCTTTAATGGCGTTTTCGAGTGCAGGGCAGGGCGTTGCTCCATGCAAGGCAGAATAAATGAGCATTCGAAAGTAACTCCCTGCTCGAAACCCCGTGCGAGGCAGAATTAATGTGCAATCGTAAGTAACTCCCTGCTTAAAGCCCGTGCGAGGCAGAATTAATGCGCAATCGTAAGTAAGTCCCTGCTCGAAGCCCTGTGCGAGGCAGAATTAATGCGCAATCGTAAGTAACTCGGTGCTCGAAGCCCCGTGCGAAGCAGAATTAATGAGCAATCGTAAGTAACTCCCTGCTCGAAGCCCCGTGCGAGGCAGAATTAATGCGCAATCGTAAGTTACTCCCTACTCGAAGCCTCGTCCGAAGCGGAATTAATGAGCAATCTTAAGTAACTCCCTGCTTAAACCCCCGTGCGAAGCAGAATTAATGAGCAATCGTAAGTAACTCCCTGCTCGAAGCCCCGTGCGAGGCAGAATTAATGAGCAATCATAAGTAACTCCCTGCTTAAAGCCCCGTGCGAGGCAGAATTAATGCGCAATCGTGAGTAACTCCCTACTTAAAGCCCCGTGCGAGGCAGAATTAATGCGCAATCGTGAGTAACTCCCTACTTAAAGTCCCGTGCGAGGCAGAATTAATGAGCATTCGAAAGTAACTCCCTGCTCGAAACCCCGTGCGAGGCAGAATTAATGTGCAATCTTAAGTAACTCAGTATTCGAAGCCTCGCGGGTATGACTTTCAACCGTTTGCTCTGTAATAGATGGATTTTTGTGTAAAAAAGTCTGAGAATGTACTATTATAAATGTAGATGTTCAAAACGAGAAATTTTTACGGAAAGGATGTGTCAATGTGGTGAACTCGATAAGCTTCGTTGCTCGGACGTCGTTGCCTGTGCCCGCGATCGGACGAACCGCAGCCATTCATGACGGCTATCGGCCTATCGATAGTTGGTTGAAGAACCCGTGGAACAGCCGATCTTATGGCAATAAGGCGAGGGAAGGGGCGGCTTCGATCGCGGATTTCCTGCAGGCGGCGGAACGGACGCGGGCGAACGCTTCGTCTTTCCTGAGCACGTCGATCTTAAAGACGAGACAGGCTGTGTCATCGTCATTATCGGCGTCGGATGATGGGCGCTCTGCAGTCGGGTCCGCGAAAGACGGAGCCTCCTTACAAAGTTATCGCGTGAAAGTGAGCCAAGTGGCGGAAGCCCAGCAGAACGTCGGCAGCTCTTTGAATCCTGCGGGTCAGACGACGCTACGGAGCGGCATGAACCAGTTCGCGATCGAGAGCGGCGGCCGAAAATCGAGTATTAAGGTCGACATCCGGGAAACGGATACGAACGAAGGGGCGCTCACGAAAATTCGGGACGCGATCAACGGATCGAGCGCCGGCGTGAAAGCCGCGATTCAGAAGGATAAAGATTCGGGAGCGCTTCGTCTGGAGTTAACGGGGGTTCAGTCGGGGAAAGACAACAAGTTTACGATTGAGGACGAGTCTGGAGACATCGTCGCCAAGTCGGGGGTCTCCGCCATCGCCAATCAAGCGACGGATGCGAAATATTCCGTCAATGGCGGCGAGGTGCGCAGCTCTGCGACGAACGAAATCGTTCTGGAGAAAGACAAAGTAACCGCGAAGCTGATCAAGCCCGATGCGGCTGGCAGCAGCGGGACAATGATCGATGTTCGGCCGGATGTTCAGCGCATCGTTGGGGCGGTGAAGTCACTCGTCGATGGCTACAACGAGACGCTCGATCGATTGAAGGACGCCGGACAACTGTTTGGCTCGTCCACGAAACGATCGCTTGATCAAGCGATCGGCCAAAGCGGTTCGCTTGCGGACGTCGTCATTCAGCGCGGAGCGGACGGCAAGCTTAAGCTTGATGAGAAAAAGTTGTCCGATCGGCTTCAGGGGGACTACAACCGGACCGACAGTGCATTGACGAATTTCGCGAAGAAGCTGGAGTTGTCTGTCGGCAAGTTCTCGGAAGCGTCCGTCGGCAGTCTCGTCAACGACAACGAGCAGCGATTGCAGCCTTTTTCCGTGTACAGCTCGGCCCTGCAACAGAAATTGCGTTATCCGCTTACCGGACTTCTGGTCGATCAATTGTTCTGATAAAGTCATGCAGAAATAAAATAGTGAAACGTCAGCGTACTCGCTGGCGTTTTTTTGATATCCAATCGGAATTTCGATATAAATTGCTATTGACAATAGCGACACCGAGGAATAAATTATACTCAAAATACATTAGAAGTATAAGCTGGAGGCGGCGTATGATCGTTATCGAAGCTAAAAAGTTGACGAAGCGCTATGGTAACGGAAAAGGTGTTCAAGAGCTGAACCTTGCCGTGAACAAGGGAGAAATCTTTGGTTTTATCGGGCCGAACGGGGCAGGGAAATCGACGACGATCCGTATGTTGCTTCAATTGATCGCACCGACAGCGGGTGAATTGTCCATTCTGGGCACTCGTATCGGCGGAGATCACCCGGAGCTTCGTGCGCGGATAGGGTATTTGCCATCGGAAATCCGACTTTTCCCGGACATGACCGGCAAGCAAGCGCTAGAGTTCGCGGCGGCCGTACACGGCATCGAACTGGCCAACTCGCCTGCAGCGCGGTATGTAGAAAGGCTGCAACTCGACACGAAACAGAAAATCAAGTCGTACTCGCTAGGGAACAGAAAGAAGTTGGGTATTTTGCTCTCCATCGTCCACAATCCTGATCTGCTCATTCTCGACGAGCCGACGTCGGGTCTCGATCCGCTTATGCAGCAAGAGTTTTACGATATGTTACGAGAACTGAACGAGCGGCACGGGACGACGATCTTTTTCTCCACGCACGTACTGACAGAGGTTGAGAAGTTGTGCGATCGCGTCGCTATCATCCGCGAGGGCCGTTTGATCCGGGTGTCGACGCTTGAAGAGATTGCCGCGGATGGCGGACACCGCATTGAAGCGATGTTTCGGGAGCCTGGTGACAAAAGGGATGAATACGGAATACGCGCAATCGATCCCGGTGCGATATACGAGAACGGACATCATATTTTCCATGTGGGGTCATCGCTGAACGATGTGCTTAAGCTGCTGTCGGAAAAACAGGTGCATGAATTGAATATTCGCAAACCGACGCTGGAAGAACGGTTCATGGACGAATACCGGAAGCCGCAACAGCAGCCCCAAGACAGGAGTGTGAATTAACATGCTGCAATTCGCCAAGTTCGAATCGCGCCAGAATCGACGCGGCTTCTGGATCGGCGCCGTCGTCGTGCTCGCCCTCCAAGCGTTGTTCGCCGGCATGGCCAAAACTTACATCAACAATCCGGACATGGAAAAGCTGCTGAAGCAGATGCCTCAGGGGATGCTGGAGGGATTCGGCATCCATCCGGAAAGTTTCTCGACGTTCGAAGGCTGGGTAGCAAGCGAGCCTTATACGTTCTATGCGCTGCTGCTTGGATTCTTCGCCATGAATTGGTCGATCGGCAGCATCGTCAAGGAACGGGATCGTCAAACCGCCGAGTTTCTGTTTACTCTACCGGGAAGCCGTACGTCGATCTACTGGGCCAAATGGTGTTCGCATGTGTTGCAAGTCATCGCGATCGCCGTCGCGGTTATCGCCATTACTTTGAGCCTTGGGCAAGCGACGGACACGATGAAAGACGCCGGAGCCGTGACCGGGCTCATCGTCGCGAGCACGCTGATTGCATTCGCCTTCATGGGAATCGGGTACGCGATTACCCCGTGGCTGTCTTCCGAACGCACAGGCTTGTCGCTCGGCATCGGCGTCGTGCTGCTCATGTTCTTGTTTAACATGCTGTCTGGCTTCGGAGACAATCTTGGCTGGTTGGCCGACATTAGTTTGTTCCATCTGTTCGACACATTTGCAATCAGTCGCGGCGGGTCGCTAAGCGTTGGCGGCGTTGCCTCCGCCGTTGGCATTTTTGCAGCGGGCAGTATCGCTGGCTGGCTTGCACTCCTCAAACGAGACTTGTAACATAATACCGAAGGAGCGATGCCGGATGAGCCGCAAGAAAGAGGCGATCGTTCGGGCCGGCCGCAAACTGTTTTTGTCCAGAGGCATAAACGACGTGTCCATGGAGCAGATCGCCGAAGCCGTGCCTGTCACGAAAATGACGCTGTACAACAATTTCGGAAGCAAGGAAGGGCTGCTCGAGGCGGTCGTCGATGATGCCGTAGAGGAAATATTGCGGTTATTCGATGAGGCGATCCAAGGTTCAAGCGATACGGTCGATGCCCTTAATCGAATTTCAGAACTGGACTTCCCGGATGCCGATATTTCCGAAGCATTCGTAACGGATTTGCAGTCGGATTATCCGCACTTGATGGCAAGATGGGTCGATGCCCAACTCGGACGCGCATTGCCTCAATTTGAGCAATTGATTTTTCAAGGGCAGCAGCAAGGGCAAATCCGTAAGGAACTGTCTCCGAGCGTCGTCGTTGCGTTCCTGAAGTTTATGGGCGAACACGTCTCCAAATCCGATACGCTGCTCCATCTGGGTGAGATCAAATCGGTCAAGCAGCAACTGGCTACGATTTTCTATCATGGCATTTTGACGGATAAATCCGAAAAATAACTTAAAAAGTCTCCGATGTCTACGGGCATCGGAGACTTTTTTATATGTGACCGATCAACGCAGAGATGCCAGATCAAACGCTGGCACTAACCCTTCTCCCATCGCGCGACCGAGCAGCGACTCAACAGCCGCGAAGCCGTCGTCTCCGAGCGATTCTGTAAATGCGTTTACGTACAGATCGATATGAGCTTGGGCGACTGTCGGGTCCATCTCCTGCGCATGCGCCAGCACGTAGTCGCGGGAGACTTCCGGATGCTTCCATGCATAGCGCACCGACTGCTGAATCCACTCGCGAACCGCTTCGAGGTCGAGCGACCTCTTGGCGATGATCGCTCCGAGCGGAATCGGCAGGCCCGTATCCGACTCCCACCAATGGCCGAGGTCGACGACTTGGGACAGCCCATAATTCTGATACGTAAAACGAGCTTCGTGAATGACAAGGCCTGCATCGATAGCGCCGTCTCGTACGGCGGGCATTATTTCGTGGAAAGGCATGACGACGATTTCGCCGACGCCGCCAGGTACGTTGCTCGCCGCCCATAACCGGAACAGCAAATAAGCGGTCGATCGCTCGCTTGGCACGGCGACTCTTTTACCGGATAGCGAAGAAGCGTTCGCCTGACCGTCCGCAGAGAGCACGAGCGGTCCGCAGCCGCGGCCGAGCGCGCCGCCGCAAGGGATGAGCTTGTAAGACGGCAATATCCATGGCAGGGCTGCATAAGAAATTTTCATGATGTCGTAGCCATCGTCGGTCGAGGCCCAGCCGTTCGTGTGATCAATATCGGCATACGTGACGTCGAAGGACGGGGCGCCGGCAATGAGGCCGTGCACGAGCGCGTGAAAGGTGAACGTATCGTTCGGACACGGAGAGTAGGCGATCTTCAAAGTTGTCATTTCAGCACCTCCGTTAACGTGGAGCAAGCGGATTCCAACGCGGCTAACGCGTCGCCGATCCGCCAGGCAGATCGATCGCGCGGCCCGACGGCGTTAGAGACGGCGCGGATTTCGAGAAAAGGCACGCCGAAACGATCGGCCGCCGCGGCAATGCCGAAACCCTCCATCGCTTCTGCCGCGACGCCTGGATAACGCTCAGCCAACGCTGCAGCGGTCATTGCGGTGCCGGTCACGGTCGACAGCGTCAGCACGGGGCCGAATGCGACGGGGATGTTGTCATCGCGCAGCCTCTCCGTTAGCCGGGCGGCGACATCGCCGTCGACGGGCAACCGATTTGAACCGAAGCCGAGCTCGTCCACCGGTACGAAGCCATCAGTCGTCTCGGCGCCGAGATCGGCGGCGATCGACTCGCTAGCAATAACGACCGAGCCGACGGGAGCGACGCCGGCGAAGCCGCCAGCGATGCCGGCGCTCACGACCAGGCTGTAATGGCCGGGATTACTTGCGAGCGCCGCAGCAGCGGTTACGGCGGCGGCGGCCGGACCAACTCCTGCAGCATGCGCTTCGAAGCGTTCGTCTCCCCGCAAGCCGCGGACGACGGCATCCTTTTCCGCCTCTACGGCGGTCAGGATGAGAATGAATTTATCCATAAGATTCCCTTTCATAGGTTCGAGTATAGTCAAGCTACTTTATTTATTATAGTGCGCGTATGCGGATAAATACAACGTTCGACAAGCTTGATGCATTTTTCGGGATGGATATAGGTCTCAAAAGGTTCGAGTTCGGAATGAAGCGCCATAGACTAGTGGAGGAAGTGGCTTGAGAAGCAAGGAGGAAGGCAGTGACATGATGAGCACGATATCGGCCTGGGATGATTTGTGCTTCCAGAACTTGTCCGAGAAAGGGATGAGCGTGGAACGCGTCCTCGAGAAAGTCATCGCCTTTATCGCCAAAGATCCGAAAGGCGCTTACCAATTCGTGATCGGAACGGACAGCCAAGTGCACAGAGGCCATACGAAGTTCGTGACGGGAATCGTCATTCATCGGATCGGCCGAGGGGCATGGGCGTGCTATAGGCAAGTCGGGTTGCCCAGGCAGTTGTTATCGATAAGGGAGAAGCTGACGTTGGAAACGTCGTTCTCGCAGCGGGTGGCGGGTTATTTTGTCGAGTCGGAGGCGGTAAGGCGAATGGAAAATCTTCTCGTTCCCTATGTTTACCAAGGAGCAAGTCTGCGGACCTATATCGATATCGATGCGGGGACGGAACCGATCGTCAGCAAAACGGCGCAATACGTGCAGGAAATGGTCGATCGTGTCGAAGCGATGGGCGGCTACGCGCCAAGAGTAAAGCCGGAAGCATGCATTGCTTCCTCTTACGCTAATCGATTTACGAAAAGCCGGATGGTGCTTTAAAGGAATGCCAACCGGCATTCGGATCGTTCTTAGCCGGCCGGGTCAGACATCGCTGCGCCACTCGGACG
Organism: Cohnella soli; assembly: GCF_042655525.1. Lineage (NCBI taxonomy): Bacteria > Bacillati > Bacillota > Bacilli > Caryophanales > Paenibacillaceae > Cohnella > Cohnella soli. The sequence continues at coordinate 197,005 of NZ_JBHSMI010000067.1, read as the reverse complement.
GAGAGACGCCTTTCAGCTTCTTGAACATGCGACTGAAATAGTATATGTCGCTAAAACCCGTTGCCAGCGCAATCTCAGATACGGTCAATCTGCCGTCGCGAAGATGGCTTTCAGACTTGTTGATGCGAACGAGGTTGATGTACTCGACGAGCGATTTATCCGTTACTTGCTTGAACAAGCGGCTGAAATGATATCTGCTTAGCCCGGCCAGATCTGCTAGCTCGCTGACGGTCAGTTTCTCTTTGTAGCGATCGTCGATGTAGGCGAGCACGGGTGCAAGCCGATCCAGCTCCTTTAACCGGGCGTAATACTCGTCCCTCTCCCGGACGGTGGCGACATAACGGCGGACGAGCAGCGTCAACATACGATACAAATGCGCTTTGACGGATAGCTCGTACCCGACATTTTTGACCTCGAGTTCATCTCTGATCGCAAGAATGCAATCCGTGACGGAGGAGTCTTTTTCGATATAGTTTTGGAAAAGCAGACGGTTCTCGATCATCGGAGTGATGAATTTCTGATCGGCGGCATCGGAGGAAGGGCTGTTCAGCAGCGAAATGTCCATGATTAACGCATAATAGGATAAATCTTCGGATCTGCTTATCCCATAGTGCAGCTCGTTGCTGTTCACGACGATCAAATCCCCCGCCTGGCACTCGTAGGGGACGGAACCGCATTCGAACGTCGCGTGTCCAGTGACGACATAGAGGAACTCCATGTGCTCGTGCCAGTGGTGTGGGAACAGCGTTGCCCCCACTTCCATGCGCCATGTCTGAAGCGGGTTAATCTTGATCGGGAATGACGGATCGGGCATCGGCATATGCTCGCGCAGCGTCGATAGATTTTGCAACTCATTCACCCTTCCAATAGCATGATTGTACAAAAATAGAGCATGCCTCTTCATGGTTTCCATTTCTGGTCCCATTATAATACGAATTGTTAGGCAATACGACTTTGGCAAAAGCTACTGCATTTATTTTTTTCATAAACCAAGGAGAGTGCGAAACGAATGAACCCGATTCGAATTGGCGTTATTGGAACTGGATCGATCTCGGAATGTCACTTAAGCGCTTATAACAGCAATTCGAATGCGAAAATTGTCGCCATCTGCGACGTAAACGAAGAGAGAGCAAGCAAAGTCGCGGCGAAATACGGCGCGGACAAAGTATTTACCGATTACCATAAGCTGCTTGCTGATCCCGATATTGACGCGGTCAGCGTCTGCACATGGAACAACACGCATGCGCCGATCAGCATCGCGGCTCTTGAAGCCGGCAAACACGTGCTCGTCGAGAAGCCGCTTGCACGTACTGTAGAAGAGGCCCTTGCAATCGAACGCGCGGTTCGTTCGACAGGCAAGCTGCTGCAAGTCGGCTTCGTGCGCAGATATGATCCGAACGTGAAAATGCTGCGCGAATTCGCTGAACGCGGCGAGTTCGGCGAGATCTATTATGCTAAAGCTTCGACGATTCGCCGTCTTGGCAATCCGGGAGGCTGGTTCGCGGACGTTGATCGTTCCGGCGGCGGTCCGTTGATCGACATCGGCGTTCACGTTATCGACCTTGTCTGGTACTTGATGGGGCGTCCGAAAGCGACGACGGTCAGCGGCAACGTATACAACAAGCTCGGCAACCGCTCCAATGTCAGACATCTGTCGTTCTACAAAGCGGCAGACTACGACGCATCCAAAAACACGGTGGAAGATTTGGCTAGCGCCGTCATCCGCTTCGAGAATGGCGCCTCGCTGATGGTTGACGTCAGCTACTCGCTGCACGCGAAGAAGGACGAAGGCTCGGTCAAGCTTTACGGCGTGAACGGTTCGTTCGAGATCGATCCGGAAATCGCCATCGTCACCGAGAAATACGATACAATCCTGAACATCGAGCCGCAAACCGACAGCAAAGCGGGCTTCGCGGGGCAACCTGCTTTCGATAACGAAATCAATCACTTCATCGACTGCATCGCCAACGGAACCGAGCAGATGAGCCCTGTTGAAGACGGCGTCGAACTGATGAAAATTTTGTGCGCCATTTACGAGTCGGCAGCCAAGGGAGAGGAAATTCGTCTATGAAATTCGGTGTAAGCACGTACTGCTTATGGCAAGCGGTGCAAGCGGGCGAACTGGACGTCCTTCAGGCGATCGGTAAAATTGCGGAAATGGGCGGCGAGCACGTCGAAATCGTGCCGCTCGACTACGACTTGACCGATAATCCGGAACTGGTCGCGGCGATCGTCGCCAAAGCGGCGGAACATGGGCTCGACATCTCGAACTATGCGATCGGGGCGAACTTCGCCGGATTGGACGACGAGGCGTACGAGAAGGAAATCGAGCGTGTAATGCGTCAGGTCGACATTGCCGCTGCGCTCGGAGCGAAGTTGATGCGCCACGATGTGGCGAATTCGGACGATCGTTCGATCAAGCGGTTTCTCGCGGACTTGCCTCGCTTGGCGGACGCATGCCGCAGAATTGCGGACTATGCAGCGCAGTTCGGCATTACGACAAGTATCGAAAACCACGGATTTTACGTGCAGGCGAGCGACCGTGTACAAGCTCTCATTCATGCGGTTGATCGCCCGAACTTCCGCACGACGCTGGATGTCGGCAACTTCGTCTGCGTGGACGAAGATCCGCTTGTCGGTGTACGCAACAATGCGCCGTACGCATCGATTGTGCATGTGAAAGATTTCTATCGCCGTCCGGCTTCCGGAGTGAACCCGGGAGAGGGCTGGTTCAATTCGACGAACGGCACTTACTTGCGCGGCGCGATTATCGGACAAGGCGATCTCGACATCGTTGGAGCACTGCGTGCCGTAAAAGAATCGGGCTACGACGGATACATCTCGATCGAGTTCGAAGGCATGGAGCCGTGCGTAAAAGCGACGAAGATTGCGCTCGACAATGTGAAGAGATTGTGGGAATTAGCCTAATCGGCGGAAGGAGTTCGTTAAAATGTCCAATATTGTTAAGCCATGGAAAGTTGGCATTATCGTAGACAGCTTCAGAGTCGGCGTGCGCGAAGGACTCAAGAAAGCGGCAGCTCTCGGCGCAGAAGGCGTACAAATCTATGCGGTGGAAGGCGAGATGGACCCTGCTGGTCTTTCCCCGGCTGCCCGCAAAGAATGGAAAGATTTTATCGCATCGCAAGGACTGCAAATTTCCGCTCTTGTCGGAGATCTAGGCGGACATGGCTTCCAGGACCGTAAAGCGAACGCGGCTAAAGTCGAGAAGTCGAAACGTATTCTCGATCTTGCCGTCGAGCTCGGTACGAACGTCGTTACGACCCATATCGGCATCGTTCCGGACGACCGGAACAGCGAGGTTTACTCGGCGATGCACGAAGCGTGTGCAGAGCTTAGCAACTACGCGACGAGCATGAATGCTTTCTTCGCTATCGAGACGGGACCAGAGACGGCTGCGCATCTGAAGAGCTTCCTTGACGGACTCGGTTCCAAGGGCGTATCCGTTAACTTCGACCCGGCGAATATGGTTATGGTAACGGGCGACGATCCCGTACAAGGCGTATACACGCTGCGCGATTATATCGTGCATACGCATGCGAAGGACGGCGTACGTCTGCGCGAAGTCGATCCGCGTCTCGTCTACGGCGCGCTTGGGTTTGATCCGCTTGATCATGAAGTTATCGCCCAGCAGGCAGAGTCGGGCGACGCCTTCCGCGAAGTTCCGCTTGGCCAAGGCAGCGTGAATTGGGACGGATACTTGAAGGCGCTTCGGGATATCGGCTATGATGGATACTTGACGATCGAACGCGAAGTCGGCGCCAATCCGGAAGTCGACATCGCAGAAGCCGTTCGATTCCTGAGAGCAAGATCATAAACGAGGTGTTCGCGGATGGACGAACGCAACGTCGATCCGTCCGCGTGCCCATTATGCGGGCGGCCTAACGAATGCGGCTCAGTTGCCGGGAATGAAGCCGGAACCTGCTGGTGTTTCTCGGCTGTTTTTCCGCCGGAACTGCTCGACAAGGTTCCCCTGGAAAGCCGGCGCAAAGCGTGCATATGCAAAAGCTGCGCAGAATCGCGCACTTAAGCTTGGAGTGAAAGATCGCAGGCGATTGCTTGCGGTCTTTTTGCTATGCGCACGCAAAATTCGCACACAAATACATACAGGTAAATGGATAAATCGCGACGAATACGTTTCTAAAGAGTCACTGCAATTTTCCAAATATTAGAAAGAGGATAGGAGCGTGGAGCAATGCCGACTATTGACGTCAACGGGACACGGCTTTATTACGAAGAAGAAGGCGAAGGTTATCCGCTAGTGATGCTTCATGGTTTGTTCGGGAGCGGCAAGACGTTTAGAAACGAAGTGCGACAGTTGAAAGGTCATTTTCGCGTGATCGTGCCGGATGCGCGCGGTCATGGACAATCGGACAAACCTCCTGAGTATAAGCTGGAGGATCACGTGAAGGACGTCGTCGCTTTGCTGGACAAGCTCGAGATCGAATCTTGTTACCTACTTGGCGTGTCGATGGGCAGCTATATCGCGCAAGGCGTAGCGATCGCGATTCCCGAACGAATCAAAAAGCTGGTGCTGATTGTATCGAAAAGCAACGGCAAAACGTCTTCCGTGCAAGAGCTTTTTGTTCGCCATGCCGAGGAGATGAAAGATATCCCGGCTACTGAGAAGTTCGCATACGCGACCAGATATATTTTCCATCGTCACGACGTAGCACAGAAGACGATGGGAGATTGGGACAAGGAACAGATGACGTTAACGGATCCGAAGGAGCAAGCGGCTGCAAACAAGGCGGTTGAAGGCTTTGATTTTCGCGACCGTTTGCCGGCAGTTACAGCTCGTACATTGGTGATTAGCGGCAAACACGATGGGCTGAATCCACCGGAACGAGGGCGGGAAATCGCTTCGCTGATCGCCGGATCGACTTTCTCCGAGTTCGAGTTTTCCGGGCACGCGCCGAGCGTAGAAGAGCCCGAACGATTCATGAGTGAAGTAACGGCTTTCTTAACGATGAAGGATTAATCGAGCAGCGATGGATGGGGCTTAGGATGCCTGATTCATCGCTGTTTTTATGATTGAAGGGACCGGACGCCATGCTGGCACAAAAAGACACTTTTCAGTGGGTAGCGCACTTTAAAGTGCCTCCTTACTCGTTCTTAAATCATGCGATATTGTTAGTTCAAAGAAAACGACAATACGAGGAGCGAGTGGGATGAAAACATTTGAAATCAAGCAATTCGGCATCGATTCTATTACGACTGGGGAGCGTCCTGTGCCTGCGCCCGGTCCGCGCGAAGCGCTGATTCGCATACGTGCCGTTTCCTTGAATTTTAGAGATTTAAGCGTTGTGAAAGGCTTCTACAATCCGAATCAGACGTTTCCGCTCATTCCGGTGTCCGACGGCGTCGGCGAAGTCGTCGCGCTTGGCGAAAATACAAGCCGCGTGGAAGTTGGCGACCGGGTAAGTCCGACCTATGCTCATAAGTGGATTGCCGGGGCGCCTGACAGAACGACTTTGTATAGCACGATCGGCAGCCCTACGGACGGCTTGCTGGCCGAATATGCAGTTGTACATGAAGATGCGCTTGTGCTTGTGCCTGAGCATCTGACGGATGAGGAAGCTGCTACTCTCCCATGCGCCGGAGTAACGGCGTGGCACGCCGTTGTTGCCGAAGGCAAAGTCGGTGCAGGGGACACAGTCGTTGTACAAGGGACAGGAAGCGTGTCGTTGTTTGCCCTTCAATTCGCGAAAATTCACGGAGCGAAAGTGATCGTCACTTCCGGCAGTGACGAGAAGCTAACCAAAGCAAAGATGCTTGGGGCGGACTTCGGCATCAATTACAACACGAACCCGGACTGGGAGAAAGCGGTTCTCGAATACACGAAAGGATTGGGCGCCGATCATGTGATCGATGTCTGCGGAGCGCGTACGATTAACCAATCTGTTGCGGCGGTGCGGATTGGCGGGCGTGTGAGCGTTATCGGAATTTTGACCGGCATGGTCGCTGAAGGGTTCAACATCCTTCCGATAATGCTGAAAAAACCGACGATTCAGGGCATTAACGGAGGCAGCCGCGAAATGTTCGAAACGATGAACCGTGCGATAGATGCGAACAAGCTGCAGCCCGTCATCGATCGCGTATTCCCGTTCGAACAGTCCATCGAAGCGTTCCGTTACATGGATAAAGGTAATCGTTTCGGCAAAGTTTCTATTAAGCTGTAACAAAGGAGATAGCGGTTTTGTGGTATAATAGGGGCATTTCTATTGTTTCTATTACATGTATTGGAGCGTGTTTGCGGATGCTGCAGTCCGGGAAATCGCCGGTATTGAACGCCATGGAGCCGATCGTTAGCCATATGTTCGAAGATCATTTCGAGAAAACGGGCGTGTTGAAGTGCGCATGCGAAAGATGTCAGGCCGACATTCTGGCGCTCGCGCTCAATCACCTTCCACCTCGTTACACATCGACGCAAGCAGGAGAAGCCTACGTGAAGGCTTTATTTCAGGAGCCGCAGCTCCAGTCCGACATTTTGCGGGAGCTAGCCAGCGCGGTTCAGGTAATCGAGCAAAACCCGAGCCACGCATACGAGTGACTAAAAGGATAACAAAGGCAGGATTTGAACGTAATGTCTCATAAAAAAACAAATCGCAAGCTGGTTACGGTCGGGCTGCTCGCCGCTTTGTTCATCGGAGCATTAGATGGCACGGTCGTAAATACGGCAATGAAAACGATTGGAGAAGACTTAAACGGTTTCGCGTTGATTAGTTGGATTTTCTCGATTTATACGCTTACGACATGCGTTACGACGCCGATCTTCGGCAAGCTGGCGGATTTGTTCGGCAGAAAGTCGATCTTCACGATCGGGCTGGTGTTGTTTCTAGTTGGCTCCGTTCTGTGCGGCGCAGCGCAATCGATGACGGAACTCATTTGGTTCCGCGCGATTCAGGGAATCGGCGCCGGTGCGCTGACGCCGGTAACGTTCACGATTATCGGGGATTTGTACACCGGTGAACAGCGGGGCAAAGTGCAAGGCGTTCTCGCTTCCATGTGGTCGATTGCTGGCCTTGTCGGGCCGTTCGTCGGCGGATATTTCGTCGATACGATTTCATGGCGCTGGATTTTCTTCATGAACGTGCCGGTCAGCATCGTATCATTCATTCTCGTTTTCGGCTCTCTCCACGAACGGTTCTCGAAAGTCCGCGCAACCATCGACTACGCGGGCGCGGCGACGTTTACGATCGGCGTATCGAGCTTGTTGCTCGCGCTGTTGACTGGCGGGGGCGAGGGAAAACACGCATGGGACTCCACGTATATCTTGTCGTTGTTCGCGATAGCAGCTTTGTTCCTGGTCGTGTTTCTGTTCATTGAGAGGAAAGCGAAGGAGCCGATGCTTCCGCTTGAGTTGTTCCGAAACAGGACGTTGACGGTTGCGTACGCGCTTGGGTTTTTCGGCTTCTGCATCGTGGCGGGGGTTACCTTATACATTCCGATGTGGGTGCAGACGGTCATGAACTTAAGCGCAACGAAGTCGGGGCTTATGCTGATGCCGATGTCGATGACCTGGCCGATCGCATCGAACTTGTCCGGGCGGTACATGTTCCGTTTTGGCGCCAAAGTGTTCATGGTAATGGGAACGGTACTGTTGGTATTGGGAACTTTATGGCTCATTACGCTCAATATCGGAACACCTTACTGGCACGTCATCGGTATCGTCTCGATTATAGGATTCGGCATGGGGTGCATCAATACGCCGGCGATCCTGTCCATTCAGAATGCGGCATCGGACAGCCAGCGAGGTGTCGCAACGTCGACGAGCTCTTTTATGGGCACGCTGGGCCAGACGGTCGCGGTTGCCGTGTTCGGCATGCTGCTCAACAGACACGTTGTTGGGGAAGGGACGCAAGTTCAATTCGCCGACGGCATGCATCTGATATTCATCGCGGTATTCGCGATTGCCATCTTTAAAGTGTTCTTGTCGGGGGCGCTGCCTCGTAAGAGGAAAGCTTCGGTCGAAGCTGACGGGTCGGTGTAAAGGGATATCGGGAAATCCAAGTGCGTTTGGTTGCGCTTGGGTTTCTTTTTGCGTTTGTGCATTTAAGCCAATGGAACCTTCAATGTTATGGGGTTAAGGTGTGCGAATTTTCAACCATATGCAGCTATTCGGATGCCTACCGGTTACTCAGAGGGCGTTTGTACGAAATTTCGTATAAAGCGGGGCACGAGGCGGTCAGTCAGGGGATGTTTGTACGAAATTTCGTACAAGGTGGGCACGAGGCGGTCAGTTAGAGGGCGTCTGTACGAAATTTCGTATAAAGCGGGGCACGAGGCGGTCAGTCAGAGGGCGATTGTATGAAATTTCGTATAAAGCGGGGCACGAGGCGGTCAGTCAGAGGAGGTTTGTACGAAATTTCGTATAAAGCGGGGCACGAGGCGGTCAGTCAGAGGAGGTTTGTACGAAATTTCGTATAAAGCGGGGCACGAGGCGGTCAGTCAGAGGGCGATTGTATGAAATTTCGTATAAAGCGGGGCACCAGGTGGTCAGTCAGAGGAGGTTTGTACGAAATTTCGTAGCCGCGTCAAAAGTATCGATCCCGTTCGCACGAACGAAAAAAGCGCCTCTCGAGCCGCATAACGTGCGACCGTGAGACGCTCTTCCGGATGAGGCCGTACGTACGACCGTGTGGAGTAACCTAGCAAATTTTCTCTTTCTGCCAGCGGATCGACTCGTCCCAGGCGGACAGTTCCAAATTCATATCTCGCCAGTAGTATTTCAAGCTTTCGTCAGACCAGTCGGCGTAAATTTCTTCCCAAGAGTAATCGCCGTGAGGCAGCAGCGAGCTGCTGTCGATCACCTCGGTCGCAGGTTGGTAGCGGAAATCGCATGAAAGCCGGAAGCGGTTGCCGTTCTGATTCGGTATTGCTTTGTGTACCGTGTGGCTGTGGAAAATGATGACGTCCCCCGCGCTGTAATCGTCATAAGCCCACTTCATATTGTAGCCGCACAGAATCGTCTCCAGCCCTCCCGCGCCATCGTGCCCTGCCGCATTTAGTAAGCCGAGCTTATGGCTGCCTTCCAGCATGGCCAATCCGCCTGTCTCCTTCGGACAGTCTCCGAGCGGGAACCAGCACGTCCAGGTGTTCTCTGAGCCTTGAATATGAAGGAAATCTTGATGAGGCGGCGTCGGAACCGTGGTTGGATGCGGCATCACGACCCTGCAAATATTGCGCGGATGAGGGAAAGGCTCCGTCCCGAACAACAAACGATAGACGTGCAGCAGCTCAGGCGCGCGCGCGATGCGATGGAATGCCTCCAGCTTCTGAATCTGCAAATAGAGATCTTGGGGGATGCCTGCCCAGAACGGTCCCTCCGCGGCCAGCCGGTCTATCTCCTCCGTATTGGCGATCCCTTGCTCAAGCGGATAAGAAGGGTCCAGCATCTGGCGGTCGCGAAGCAATTGCAGAATGCTATGGCGGAGTTCGAGCACTTGTTCTCGCGGCAGCAACCCCTTAAACCACAAATAGCTGTCTTGCTCGGCCTGCTTGCGCAAACCTGCGGGATCGTGCAGCAGCGGGGTGGCGTCGGTGAAACCTTTCGTCGGTTCGCTCGGGTTGTCGGACACATTTGCATATTGTCGACTTTCTGTAGTCATATGAGACTCGCTCCTATAAGATAAAATAAAGGGTATCACGCAGAGTATAGAACATATTCTTATATGCGGCTTTAGACAAACGGGAACATGTTTGTATTTTACAGACATAATCTGAAATACGGAAAAAGGGGGCTGGCAAATGGAGAAGCTGTCGTGGAATGAACTGAATCCGGTCGTGAATTTCGCGCTGCTGCTGAAGTGTGAGCCTTCTTTTCAATACGGCCCGCGTATAATTGGCAATCATCAATTGATCTATATTTCGAAAGGAAAAGGGATAGGAGAGATCGGCAGCGCAAGTTATGTCGCCGAAGCTGGCGATCTTTTCTATTACGGGCCGGGGGTCGTTCATTGGTTCAGAGCGGACGAGCGGGAACCTTTCGAAATATACGGCATGCATTTCGATCTGAACAAAGGGCTGGAGGCTGCAAATGACCCTCTTGTCATCAGAGAAGTGGGGCCTGAGGAAATAAGGAGATTGCTTCACACTGAAAACGGGCTGATGATCGGAGAGCAGGGGCTTGATTTCTTGCGCGTGGAAGATAAACAGCAGATCAAGGGGACGCCCATACCGGAATTGCTCATGTCGATCGTCCAGCAATACCGGAGCAGCAGCGACAAGTCCGCCGTAGCCAACCGGGGAATGCTGCTGCAGACGTTCGTGCTGCTTCAGCAATACCAGGGACGGGACGAGTCGGCGATGTCACCGCAGGAGCGGATTGTCAGGGACATCCGGCGCAGGCTGGAGCAGCTAGCCGAACAGCCGTATGATCGCGGATGGCTCAGCGTATGGTCGGGTTATAATGAGGATTATGTGTGCCGCATGTTTCTGAAAGTATGCAACATGACGCCGCATCGCTATCATTCGTTGCAGAAAATCCAACGCGCCAAGGAACTGCTCACCGGCACCGAGTGGACGGCAAGCGAATTGGCGGAGAGGCTGCATGTCGGATCGCTGCATTATTTCAGCAAATGGTTCAAAGCGGCAACCGGCATGTCCCCGATCGCCTACAGGCGCAGGCAAAGATTGATCTGACGGCGACCGTCGGGGGCGCTGTCTAAGCACCTGCCGGAGACTTTCCGGGTTTGCGTCTGAGCATGAAATAAAAATAGATGGCCGATGTGACGTACAGCGCGCCGGTAATGCTGAACGTCAGCACGTAACCCCAGTACGTGCCGTAATGCGAGATCAATTGGGGCTGCACTTGTCCCATCGATGCCCAGCCGAGCATAAATACCGTCTGGGTGAGCGAATTGGCGACGCCCCGGCGGGTATCCGATATTCGATCGACCAGAATGGAAGATTGAATCGGGTTGGCAGCGTTCATAAGCGCTTGCCGGAACAGGAAGGCGATGCCGGCGACGAACAGAACGTTCGTGAAGCCGGTAAGCAGCAGGAACGGGAGCGACAACAGTTGGAAGATGACAACGGCGCGCACTTGTCCAACGCGGCCGACGAGAGATGGACCGATCAGCATCGAAAGCACTGTCATCAACTGGCCGAGCGAAATAAGCAGCCCGATCGCCGACAAGGACACATTGAATCGGTCTGTGAAATACACGTTTAAGTAAGGCACAACCATACCGGAGCCGAAGCCGATTAAAAGCTGCGCAAGCGTAATTCGGAGGATGAGCCGCCACTCCCGGCGACGGGCGTCTGCGGTTTCTTTGTCGACCGATTGTACCTTTGAGTCCGATGTTGATGTGGCTTCCCGCGTCGTCGCAACGCTCCTGCTCCCGGCACCGCCTGTTGTGAATAGAAGCGGCAAGCAAGCCGACAAACTGAGCATGCCGCCTAGAGACAAGGCGCTTCTCAGGCTGACTGTTGCGCTCCATCCGATCGACTGAAGCAAATCGCCGAGCAAACCGCCGGTTAAGCTGCCGACGACTTGGGAGGCGAGCATAACGGAGAAGTGGAAGCTGAACATCCGCAGCCGCTGGGACTTGTCCGAATGGGCGGCGAGATAAGGGACAGCCGTCACTTGGAAGAACGCGGTGAACAGGCCAGACATGATGGCGAAGCCGCGCAAAGCAAGCCCCGTCTCGGCGAAGGAGCTTGCCACGTATGCGCAACCGGTCAGCAGCATGCCGGCGATCAGAATCGTTTTCCGGCTGGACCGGTCGCCTAGCAGCCCGATAGGAATGATCATCAGCGCAGCCGCGAGCGACTGGACGCTAACGATGGAACCGATCGTATTTTGCCCGAAGCCTAGCGAATCTACATATAAGTTATATAGAACCGTAAACATGCCGTTGCCGGTCTGATAGAGGATGTTGGCCAGGAAAAAGAGCCGCACGGCGCGGCTCCAGCTTTGTATATCCATTCTCGCTTGGTGAATCCATCGCATTGCTACAACCTTCGTTCACGTCTAGTCTTGTTGATCTCCCTATTGTATCACATCGACGGATAGGCGAGATCAGGGAATGACTGCCGGTTGAACGTACAAATAAGGCGTTCGGACGATGTGATAAGTGCCTTCCAGCGCTTTATCCGACAAGAGATTCGCCTTCAGCAGCGCGCCGATTTTGGCGGAATCCGCTTTGGACACCGCCTTCCACAGCTCCGGATCGGGCACCGCTTCGAATAGGCGAACGTCGTCGTATTGCCGCTTGTCCTGATAAACAAGCTTTAAGGTGAACTTCTCCAACTCGAATTGCGCGTCCGCGGAGTAAGCGGAAATAATTTCTTTGCGCAGCGACTCGAGCTCGTCTTCGATTTGTTTCTGCTGCGCTTTCAGCTCGCAATATCGGACTAATTTTTTCTGCTCCATATCGATCCCTCCAAGGAAAGCCTACCTTGAAAAGGTATGATCGGGAGGCAACGAATATTCGAACTGAGATCGGACGAGCCGCTTGCGGCATTATACGTCATTATTTGAAGAACAGGAAATTCGTCGGCACTTTGCGTAGCTGTCCGTCGGAAGGACGGTTAATCACTTTGCCGCCGAAGACGAGCGAAGTCGATCCCCCGCCGTCCAGATTGTAGCCGTCGATCGCACCGAATCGCTGCAGCAATATTTGCATTTCTTCGAGCGTTGCTCCGGAGCTGCCTTTCTCGTTGTAACCGTCGGCGACGAGGATAAGCAATTGATCGTCTTTATAGTTTGCGATAACGGTGCGGGGCGCGCGTTTCGGGCTTGTTTGCCATTTGGCGGGAATGTCCGTCGTCCGGCCGTTCTTGAGCAGCACCGGCACGAACGACGCCCCGAACTTCGGCGCCAACGCGTCAAGTTGGTCCTTACTTCCGAATTTGCCTCCAATGAGCCGGTTATTGTCGTTCAAACCGACGAAAAACAAATCCTTGTAGCTAGCCTCGAAGCTTCCGACATATTCGCCGTTGACGATCGTCGTACTTAGCGGATAACGCTTGCCTCCGCTGTCGGCGAAACCTCCGGCGTTAATGCCGATGACGGCGGAGGTGCGCTTGACTGCGGCAAGCGTCGTCTCTGCTCCGCCTTGTTTGTCGTTGCCGAGGGAGAGTTTCATGGCGTCGCTTTTTTTGAGCTTGATTTTTAGTGCATAACTCGTGAAGTTCGACGTTCCGAGGTAGAACAGCTGCGCCTTCAGCTTGTCCGACTGGATCGTCGCAGATGGCGCGCCAAGTCTGCCCGTAATTCTCTTATCGTAAATCGCGTAAGGTCTGGCGGCTTGAGAGATGGCCAGTTCTGCGATTGCATTCATGTCCGCGTTTGTTTTGTTATAGAGCGTAATCTGCTTCTTGAGAGAGGCTCCTGTACCTTTCGCGATCTTCTCGGCTTGTCCGAGCTTCACGAGTGTTGTCTCGGTCGCGGCGGAAGGTGAATCGGACGGTGAATCCGACGCGGACGATTCGATGATAGAGCGAAGCGAATTGTCCTCGATCGTCACGTTGACGCTCGCGACGAACAGCCAGACGAGCAGTCCGGCGAAAGGGGCGGCGGCGTACAGCAGCGTGCGGTTCAGAGAACGGACGGCCAGCGCGCTCATTTGAGCACGTCCAAACTTTTTTTCAGCTCTGCAAGCTGTTTCTTCACTTCCGCCAATTGCGTGTAAAGCTTGTTGCTGTTGTCGGTTTTCGTGTCTGCATTGTCCTTGGCGAACGTGAGCAGTTCGTTCAGCGACTGGATTTTACTGTCCATCTTGGCGATTTGTTGTTGGTAGCCGGACTCAAGCTCGGATATCCGGGTTTCGTAACGTTGTTGCAGCTCGGAGATTTGGACGGCGGTTTGCTTCGAGACGTCAAGGGTAACCTGCTGCTGAATGCGGTCGGAGTACCATTTTGCTCCCAGCGTTCCGCAGGCGATCAGGACAATCCATAGTGCCAGGAAGAAAAAGAAGGTATTCCGTTTCTTGTGCCCGGACCTCGTTTCTCGGTAAGTGTCTTGGGGGATTTCCGACGTTGTGCGTTGCAATGCGCTTTCTCTTATCACTTCGTTTGTGGCACCTCTCTTGTTGCTCCCGGCTAGGGCGTGTCTGCAGACACGCCCTAAGGAGCTCAGTATGGAATAGACAGACTTAATTATGAACGAAAAAGATGTCGAAAAGTTGCGTCCGTCATCCGATTGTAACATAGATGCCAGCCGGATTGGACGATATTGGGGGAAGGGAATAAATCATTCCTGTCTTCGCCAAAATAGGAAATACGTACATCAGGCTGCCGACGCGGTGAAGCGGAGCGAGGGACAATGGGCGAAAATTTGAGCAAGAACCTGGATGAGAATCGAACCTTGCTAGAGCAACAACTTTCTCAACGTGCGGATATTGTCAGCCGGGATCTTGGAGGCGCAAGCGACCGCAAAATTTGCGTTGTATACGCTCAAGCTACGGTAGATCATAATCTGCTAGGTCGCTGTCTGACCCGACTGGCGGAGGAAATACCGGAGGCCTTTGCGGATTTGCAGCGGTCGGAGACATTCGGCAAGCTCGAGCGCGCCGGCACCCTGGAAGAGCTGACGCAAGGCGTGCTGTCGGGAAAAGCCGCGTTGCTTTTCGGTAACGGAGAAGCGGCGCTCGTCACCGGCATTGAACAGTGGCCGACAAGAAGCATCCAGGAGCCGGACGCCGAGCCGCTTGTGCGGGGGCCGCGGGAAGGCTTTATCGAACAGCTCGATTCCAATTTGGCAATGCTTAGCAATCGGATCCGCACCCAAGATTTGAAGATCGAAACGATTCTGCTCGGCAAATATACCCAGACAAAAGTCGCGATGGTGTATATCGATGGAGTCGCCAAAAAATCGGTTGTCGAGGAAGTCCGCAGCCGAATGACGGATATTTCGATAGACGGCATCATCGATTCCAGCTATGTCGAAGCTTTCATTGAGGATGAACCGTATTCGCCTTTCCCGACCATACAAAATACGGAACGCCCGGACGTTACAGCGGCGGGGTTGCTGGAAGGGCGGGTGGCGATTTTAGCTCAAGGCTCGCCCTCGGCAATCGTAATGCCGTTTACATTCTGGGGATCTTTGCAAAGCGCACAGGATTATTATGAAAATTGGATTGTCAGCACTTTTGTCCGTTGGCTGCGGCTCGTATTTATGGTCATTTCTTTATTTTTTCCTTCCATTTACATTGCTATTTCCACATTTCATCCGGAGATGATTCCGACAAATCTCCTAGTTAGCATTGCAGGAGCGCGCGAAGCAAACCCTTTTCCGGCCTTTGTCGAAGCTCTCATTATGGAAGTTTCATTCGAAGCGCTGCGCGAAGCCGGCGTCAGGTTGCCCAAGCAGGTTGGCGCCGCGGTCAGCATCGTCGGAGCGCTGGTCATCGGGCAAGCGGCCGTCGAAGCCGGCATCGTATCCGCGCCGATGGTCATCGTCGTTGCCATTACCGGTATCGCATCGTTTACGGTTCCGCGGTTCAATTTCTCGTTCGGACTTCGTTTGCTTCGTTTTCCGATGATGTTTCTGGCAGGGGCCTTCGGCCTCTTCGGTATTGCCATCGGTTTCCTCGCGCTGTTGGTCCATCTGTGTTCGCTTCGCTCCTTCGGGGTGCCCTATTTGTACCCGGTAGCTCCGTTGTCGACTCATAGCCTGAAGGATGTGTTCATTCGCGTGCCGCATTGGGCGTTTTCCAAACGCGAAAAACCGTTTGATCGCCGCAATCCGGTGCGCGTTCCCGGCGGGCAGAAGCCGCGGCCGAATCGCTCATAACCATAAGTCTGGATGACGAAGGAGGCTTCTCTCCATGCGAAGGTTAAGCTTGGCCGTTATCGCTTCCCTAGTGCTGTTCTCATGCACGGGCTGTTGGGACAAGCAGGAAATCAACGATATTGCGTTGGTCATGGCGACAGCCTTGGATATGGATCCGGACGGCAAATATAGGGCGACCTCGCAATTCGTCATACCTGTCAGGCAGATCGGCACGAAGCCCTCGAAGGAGGGCGAGAAGAGCTATATGACGGAATCGGCTACAGGGCGTACAGTCGACGAAATCCTGGAACACATTCAATTCAAGCTTTCTCGCAAAATGTTCGTCGCGCACAGACGCGTGCTTTTTATCGGAGAAGAGCTGGCCAGACACGGTATCGAGAACATTCTGGACTACTTTAGCCGGAATCCGTCAAGCAGGCTCCGCACATACGTGCTCGTCGTCAAGGGCCGATCCGGCAGCGACCTCCTCAACACGGATTATCCGATGGAGTTCATTCCGACAGAAGCGATTCGCGAAATGGAAAAAGTCTATAGAGGAACCCCGACTACGCTGAGAGACGTGATCGCTTCCGTCTCTGAGACGGGCATTCAGCCTGTCACGGATGTTGTCGAGTTGGTCAGCCCGGTTGTCGGTTCTGGCAAAAACACGAATTCCAGCCGGTTCCGCGTAGACAAAACCGCGGTGTTCAAAAACACAAAGTTGCTGGGATATTTGGATGAAAACGACTCGCTATATTACAGATGGATTGTCGGGCGATTGAGCAATGGGACGGTAACGATCGAGATAGGCAATGCGAAAGACACCGTCACGGTGGCGATCACAAACCCGGAGCGGACGATCGAGACAGCCATCAGAGGCGATGAAACGATCATCCACGTTCATATGAAAGGACGTGGAATAGTACAAGAGAATAATGCACGCCTCGATCTGACGGATCCTGATCGCTTGCGTCAGGTGGAAAAGGAAGCGCAGGCTGCGATTCGCCTGATGGCGCAGCGTATGGTGGACAATGTGCAGAGCACTTACAATTCAGATATTTTCGGATTCGGGGAAGCGCTGCACCGGCAGCATAAGTACGCATGGAAAAAGAGGAGCAAGGACTGGGAACATGTATTCAAGCAGGCAAATGTGACCGTGTCGGTCGACTTCAAGATTACTTCGATCGGCATGACGGGGCCGCCGCTGCAATTGAAGGAAAGCGATATCGTCAAATAGAGGAGGAATGGGAAGGTGGCCAATAGAACGGAGCAAATTTCGGAGCGGTCATTCGTAGCCACGATGTTCATGTTTCTGGTCGGCAGCTCGCTGACGATCCCGCTTGCCGCAGTCGCCGCAAAAGACGCCTGGATCAGCATTCTGCTCGGCATGGCGTGTTCGCTTTGCTTTGCGCTTGTGTACACCCGGTTATGCAGAAGGTTTCCCGGTCAATCGCTTGTCCAGATAGCCGAAACGGTGCTCGGCTCATGGGCAGGTCGTCTGATCGGAGTATTGTACGCGATTTATAGTCTTCACCTTGGCGCGCTTGTCTTGCGGATCTTTATAGATTTCATCTCGGCAGTGGCATTGCCCAGAACGCCGATTGTCATTATCGCTGTGATGATGATGAGCGTTGTGCTGTGGGCGGCTTTTGCCGGCATTGAAGTGATCGGACGGTGCGCCATGATTATTCTTGCGCTTGTTCTGTCCGAAGTCGCGGCATCTGTACTCATGATGAGTAAAGATTTTCAGTATGCCAATCTGTTTCCCATTCTCGATCGAGGGTGGAGTCCGATTATTGAGGGCGGAGTGGAAGTGACCGCGTTTCCGTTCGGAGAGACGGTTCTGTTCGCCATGATTATTCCGCAGTTGAACCGGGTCGGCAAGTCAACCCGAACGGTCATGCTGACGCTCGGATTCGGCGCTTTGCTGCTGCTGATCGTTAACGTGCGAAATTTGCTCATTCTGGGGGATTTGAGCACGCGGATGATCTTTGCCAGCTATACAACTTACCAGTACATTTCGATTTCGGATTTTCTCGATCGGGTGGAGCCGCTGTCGATGTTCACGCTTGTGTTGGGCGGTTTTATCAAAATATGTGTGTGTCTATATGTCGCCTCGCGTTCGCTTGCGGATCTGATTCGTCCGGTACGTTATCGTCCGCTGCTGATTCCGCTTGCATTGCTGATGATCGAACTGTCCGGCATCGTATACAAAGCAGGCACGGAATCGGTGCAATTCGCGCTATGGGTGTGGCCCTGGTACTCTCTGCCATTCCAGTTGCTCATTCCTGCGGCGCTGCTTGCAGTCGCAATCTTTGCGGGCAAAAAAGGAACTGCCGGCGCTATACCGGCAGGGAGGTAGGCTTTTATGGTAGTGAAGTGGATTCTGTTCTTGCTTGCATTTGGCTTTCTCTCTTGGCTGCAAGTTCGCCGAGAAATCCGGGAACGACGTTCCCGGACGGCATTCCTGTATATAGGAGTTATGCTTATTGGGCTCGCTCTGGGGGTGTGGGAGCTGTCGGGCGCGCATGTGCCCAGTCCGCATCGGCCGCTTGAGGCGGCATTCAAAGCTTTCGGACGCGGCTTGTTCCATAAGCAGTAATGGTTGGAGTAACTTAATAATATTAATAGATCATTTATTCTTCAGTGCAGACCAATTAATAACCAGAGTATTTTTATACTTAGACAGTATCTCTTCTTTATATTTTGCAACTTCAGATCCATTACCAATACTTTTTATTGTCCCGTCAGCAGCAAGTGCTGAGAACAATTTACCTACCAGTAATGCATTTTCATAATATCCTCTGATTTCATCACTGGTCCAAAATTCTGCTTCAAAAAATCCGCTTCTTTTGATCCGATTATTCATGATTTCCCGTATTGGATTGTCAGTTGCAGCTTTTTCTAAAGCGTTCCGCTGGAACTCAATTTCTTTATCTACTTCAGCTGGAGATACTTTTAGCCCTCTTTTTTTTGCATTTAGGACTAAAAGTTTTTCGGTAATCATGTTGTTAACTATCTGCTCGTCACTTAGGATCATCGGGGTAGATTTAGGATTATTATTTATTTCTTCAACGTTAGCTTTGTAGAGAAAAAACTCTGCAGGCATGATTTGGAATCCATCGCCTTCAACCAATGGTATTTCATTTTGTGTATTTTCTCTTTGTTTCGCGGTATTTACGGAGAATGGATTCGTGCTAACAATAACAGCTGCCAAACAGACAACCATCACAATCAAATAACCTAATCTGTAGATCCATCGCTTTTTTGTTTTTTCCACAGACTTTATATGCCGTTCACACAATTCCGTCGTAAGTCTCAAAATTGCGGAATCATCAATCGGCGAAATTTTGAGCTTCTTCTCCATGTCTGTGCGATACTGATCTATCATTCGTACGTCCCTCCCTCGAATTTTTGTGCAAAGAGAATTCTTGTTTTGTGCAGACGCGATTTTACTGTTCCTTCAGGAATACCGACAGTCTGAGCTATCTCGTTATGTGTCATTTCATGAAAGGCGAATAGAACGAGAACCTCTCTATACTTTGTTGGTAATTGCAGTACGATCTTCCAGGCCTCATTAAGTTGAATGCGTTCAAGAGCCACCGATTCTGCTGAGGGATGGTCCAAACCCGGTTGGCTTTCAAACCACTTATCGACGAGCGTTACTTTTTTGAAGAAATAATTTGATTTATAATTGAGCGCAGAGTTTCGCGTTATTCTCAACAGCCATGTTTTCATTGAAGACTCGTGTCGAAATGTGTCCAGTTTTTTTAATGCTTTGAAAAACACATCTTGGGTTATATCATCTGCCATTTCTGGTTTACCTGAAATTGAAAGGGCATAATTCCAGACGTCTTTACCAAAACATCGCACCATATCTGTCAGAATTTCGCCTCTTGGATAATCCCCAGTCAAAGATTTTAAATATTCGAATTCCAAGTTATTATCCCCTCCCTGCTATATACAGACAAATGACAAACGTAAAAGGTTCATTTTCGTTTTTCGTTCAAGGCGCGGAGCGGACAAGAGCCAGGTGGATCAACAATGCGTGTAAGCTGCGTACAACTAAACTTGCCGGGAAAAGAATAAAGTCTTAGACTCAGGTTAGGCGTCTTTATCGGTGTGCAAAACCTGCAAAAGTGCAGTTTTTTTCTCCAGAAATGACGAAGCCCAACAAATGCCTGCGATTGTACAGGCTTTCTGCTACTGATAAGTTTTTTTGCGCAGTTAAGCGGAAAATACATGTATTTTTGCAGGAATACTGCACCACAACGTGAGAAAATGGATCAAAAAATGTACAATTGCAGCTTTTTTCTGATATGTGATTTCTTTCGTTTTCTCGTTGCGGAGAGACTTTTTTGGAGGGAGGGAACGCTAGTGATCAGGGTCGGCTTAGCCGGATGGGGAGACCACGATTCCCTTTACAAGCCGGGAACGGCGGCGAAAGCAAAGCTGCCCCGATACGGCGACCATTTTTCTTTGGTCGAGATGGACAGCTCGTTTTACGCGGTTCAGCCTCCCGATCGGATGGCGCGGTACGCGGAGGAGACGCCGGACAATTTCCGTTTCGTCGTGAAGGCGTACCAGGGGATGACCGGCCACCTGCGCGGCAAGCCCTACTACACGAACGACGATGACATGTACACGGCGGTCCGCGACAGTTTGGAGCCGATGATGCATGCGGGCAAGCTGTGGGCGGCGCTGTTTCAATATCCGCCTTGGTTCGATTGCTCGAAACAGAATGTAACGCTGTTAAGAGAGACGAAGCGGAGGATGGAGGGCTTCCCTTGCGCTCTCGAATTCCGGCATCAAAGCTGGTATACGCTGGAATTCCGCGAGCGGACGATGGCGTTCATGCGCGAAGAGGGCTGGATTCATAGCGTTTGCGACGAACCGCAGGCGGGCATCGGCTCTATTCCGATCGTGCTGGAGGCTTCTCGCCCGGATTACACGCTCGTCCGTTTTCACGGTCGCAACGTAGGCGGCTGGAACCAGAGCGGCGAAGCGAACTGGCGGGAAGTCCGCTATTTATACAATTACAACGACGCAGAGTTGGAGGAATGGGCGGGGCGCATACGACAATTGCTCACGTCCTCTGCGGAAGTGGGCATCGTCTTCAACAACAATTCCGGCGGTCATGCGGCCGGCAATGCCAAGAGCTTCATGAGATTGCTCGGCTTACCTGTACCGGAGTTTCCGGAGGCGGCTATACCGGAAGCCCCGGAACAATTGGATTTGTTCTCCTTATAACGCGACACAACGAAAGGAACTAAAATCTCTATGACGACATTCGGCATCATCGGTACGAACTGGATTACGGACAGATTTATGCAAGCGGCGGGAGAGACGGGCGAGTTCGTCGCGAGCGCCGTGTACTCGCGCACAGCCGAACGGGCTGATGAGTTTGCGGATAAGTACGGCATCCCGCATCGGTATTCGGATTTGGAGCAATTTGCCGCCAGCGGGGCGTTCGAGGCGGTCTACATTGCCAGCCCGACTGCGTTCCACGCCCGACAAGCGATCGCTTGCATGGAGCAGGGCAAACATGTGCTCGTCGAGAAGCCGATCGCCTCGAATGCGGCCGAGACACGCGAGATGTTCGAGGTCGCGAGGCGCAACGGCGTGCTGTTGATGGAAGCGATGATGACGACCCAGCTCCCGAACTTCGAGGCGATCCGCGATCATCTCGGCGAGGTAGGGACGATTCGTCGTTATTTCGCGAGTTATTGCCAGTATTCTTCGCGGTATGACGCGTTTAAGCGCGGAGAGCTGCCGAATGCATTCAACCCGCAATTATCGAACGGCTCGCTGATGGATCTCGGTATCTATTGCCTGTATCCGCTCATCGCGTTGTTCGGCAAACCCGACAGCCTGCTGGCAAACGCGCATATGCTGCCATCGGGCGCGGACGGTGAAGGCAGTATGTTGCTTAGTTACGAACAGATGGATGCTGTCGTCATGTATTCGAAAATTACGAATTCGTATGCTCCGGCGGAAATTCAAGGGGAGAACGCGACGATTGTGTTCCAGCCTGCGCAATGTCCGGAGGAAGTCGAAATTCGATATCGCGACGGCACGGTGAGAAATATCGGGCGCCCGCAAACGAACAGCCCGATGTATTACGAGACGCGCGCTTTCATTGACTTGCTGAAGCGGGGAGAAAGAGAAGATCCGACCAACTCTCCGTTCAACTCGATTACGACGATAGCTGTAATAGAGGAAGCGCGCAGGCAGATCGGCCTTGTCTTCCCGGCGGACAAGGGAGGTCAAGCATGATTCGATTCGGCGTCATCGGCACAAGCTGGATTACGGACCATTTTATCGACGCGGGGCTTACCTCGGACG
Organism: Cohnella soli; assembly: GCF_042655525.1. Lineage (NCBI taxonomy): Bacteria > Bacillati > Bacillota > Bacilli > Caryophanales > Paenibacillaceae > Cohnella > Cohnella soli. The sequence continues at coordinate 174,921 of NZ_JBHSMI010000067.1, read as the reverse complement.
ATTTCGAGCTTGCCGCAGTCTATTCCCGGACGCAGGAGAATGCCGATGCTTTCGCGGCGAAGCACAATATCCCCCTGACATTCACGAGCCTGGCGGCGCTAGCTGCGAGTCCGGACATCGACGCAGTTTACATCGCCAGCCCGAACGTATTACACGCGGATCAGGCGATAACCTGCATGCAGGGCGGCAAACACGTGCTTGTCGAGAAACCCGCGGCTTCCAACGCGCGAGAGTACGAGAAAATGGCGGCTGCAGCACAGGAAAATGGCGTCTTGCTTATGGAAGCGATGAAGTCGACGTTCACGCCGACGTTTCTCGCGATTCGCGACCAGCTCGAAGCGATCGGTCCCGTCCGTCGTTATTTCGCGAGTTATTGCCAATATTCCGGAAGCTTCGGCGAGTATGCGTCCGGCGGTTCGCCGAACGTGTTCGACCCGGCTATGTCGACCGGAGGGCTGATGGACCTTGGCGTCTATTGCTTGTACCCGCTTATCGCGCTGTTCGGCGAGCCGGAGCGGATTACTGCGAAAGGACGGCTGCTCGATACGGGAGCGGATGTTGCCGGGAGTCTGCTGCTGAAATATGCGGACATGGATGCGGTCGTACACTACTCGAAGATGACCGATTCGTACGCCCGATCGGAAATCCAGGGGGAGAACGGTACGATTGTTTTCGAGAAAATCAGTCGGCCGGACTTCGCGGAAATCCGGTTTCGGGACGGGACGACGAAGACTCTAACGGCGCCGCAAGCGAAAAATGCCATGACGTACGAAGTACGGGAATTTATCGGTTTGCTCAATAGAGGGTCGAAGGAATCGACTGTGAATTCCCATGCGGTTTCCTTGGCGACACTACGAACGATGGATGAAGCGAGAAGGCAGATGGGCGTGGCTTTCCCGGCGGATCGGTGATCTTATGTCCACTATCGCCCGGCTGAAAGGGTTTAATTTCTCTTATTTTGCCTTGTTCGCGCTGTTCATCTCGTTCCTACCGGTCTACAGTGCGAAAGTTGGCATCTCAGGCACGCAAATTGGGCTTATGCTCGCATTCGGCAGTCTCGTGAGCATTTTCGCCCAGCCGTTGTGGGGAATGGTCAGCGATAAAGCCCGGACGATCAAAAAGATACTTATACTGCTGCTCGCCGTGTCCTCGATCGTAGGTATGCTGCTCTATCGTGCGGAAGCGGCGTGGAGTCTCGTCCTGCTCGTCGCCCTTATGAACGTATTTTACTTGCCGACCGATCCGCTCGTCGAAAGCTTGAACTTCCAGACGGCTGAGCGGGAGAAAGTCGGGTACGGCTCGGTGCGGATGTTCGGTGCCCTCGGATACGCTTGCGTCTCGTTAACGGCCGGTTACGCGACGAAGTTGTGGGGAATGAACAGTCTCAGTTGGATTTTCTTCGGCATGAGTGTAATCGCGCTCCTGCTCGCACTAGGCTTATCGGATGTCAACACGTCCGCGTCGCGGCCTTCCTTGAAGCACTTGAAAAACTTCCTGTTCCAGTCCCACACTTGGCTGTTTTTCCTCCTCGTGCTGATCGTCGCCATCCCTCACAAGATGAACGATACGTTCATCGGCCTGTACATGGAGCAGCTCGGAGGAGACGTCCGGCTAACGGGGGTGTCGTGGTTTGTCATGACCATTACCGAGACGATTATGTTTGCAGTCAGTTCCCGCTGGATTAAGCCGGGCAAGGAAGCAACATGGATGGCGGCCGCAGCTGGACTGTACGCTCTTCGCTTTCTGCTTAGCTCCTTGGCCGGATCGCCGTATGTCCTTGTCGGGCTGCAGGTGTTTCAAGGTTTGACGTTCGTATTGTTCTACGTAGGAGCGATGCAATATTTGTACCGGATTGTACCGGAGCAATGGAAGTCGACCGGTCAGACGGTGCTGACGGCGACATTTTTCAGCGTATCGGGCATTATCGGATCGAGCGCAGGAGGATGGCTGATCGACGAGTTCGGAGGCGAATGGCTGTACAGGGCGATGGCGGTGCTCTCGCTCGCGGGATTCGCGCTCGGCTGGATGATTCTACGGAAGAAATAACAAAAAGGGTTGAGCAGAGAGGGGATCTGCTCAACCCTTTTTCATTAGGGCGAAGATGGGGGGAGTCTTCGCTCAATCGTGTAATCGCTCTATTACTTCTGCTTCGCCATAATGTCGGCTACGCCTTTGTCGAGCTTCTCGAGCAATTGATCTTTGTTGATGCGGCCGCCTTGGAATTCTTGCATCGCCGCTCCGAACGCTTGCGTCGTGCCGTCCGGGAAACGATCCCAGTGCCAGCCTTTGACGCGATCCGGATTGTCCGCTTGCAGTTTGTTCAGTTCGGTAGCAATAGGACCGATCGCTTTTGCATCCGCCGGGATGCTGGTGAATGCCGGGATGAACTTGAATTCCGTCGCGATGTAACGTTTGCCTGTCTCGGAAGTGACGAGCCACTCCAGGAATTTCTTCGCTTCGTCAGGATGAGCGGACTTGCTGTTGACGATCCAGTTGTTCGGAACGCCCGTGTACACGTAACCGGTAGAGCCGTCGTTGATCGGAAGCGGAATCGTGCCGATATTCATGTTTGGCGTAATGCCGTCGATCATGCCTTGTACCCAGTTGCCTTGCTGCATCATCGCCGCTTGGCCGGAAGCAAATCCGGTCACTTGGGAGTTGTAGTCCGTCGTCATCGCGTTTTTCTGACCGTACTTGAACATCAGCTCAACGAGTTTAACCCAATCTTCCATAACCGCATTGCCTTTGAATTTTGCTTTGCCGGCTTTCAGATCGGCTGCGAATTGCGCCGGGTCGGCTTGGTTGGCGATGCCGACGTTGACCAGGTGAATGCCGAGCGACCACCATTCGTTCGTCAGCATGAACGGCGTAATGCCTGCGTCTTTCAGTTTCTTCGCCGTCGCTTCAAGCTCCGTCAAGTTCGTCGGCAGCTTGTCGATTCCGGCTTTGGCGAACAGGTCTTTGTTGTAGATGAGCCCGTAGCCTTCGACGTTCATCGGCATGCCGTACAGCTTGCCGTCCACGGTCGTTGGCGCTTTCGCGACTTCAAGAACGTCTTTCGCCCACGATTCGCCGGACAAATCCGTTGCGCGATCCATGTAAGGGACAAGGGAAGCGAAGCCGCCGTTGTTGAAAATTTCCGGTTCTTCGCCCGCCGCGAGCGCCGCCCGCAGCAATGCGCCGTAATCCTCGCCGCCGCCATGCGTCTCGACTTCGACTTTTACGCCGGTTTCTTTTTCATATTCTTTAGCTAGTGCTTTCAGTTGCTCATCGATTTCAACTTTGAATTGGAAAATCTTAATCGATACGTTTTTCTTCGGCGCTTCCGAAGCTTTGGTCTCGCTGGCGCTGGCCGAAGCGGACGGAGAAGCGGCTTGGCCGTTATTGTTGTTGCTCTTGCCGCAAGCGGCGAGAGGAAGAACCAGCATCGTTGCCGTTAGCGCGAGTAACCCGATTTTTTTCATCTGTAGAACCTCCCTGATTTGTTGTGCGATGATAAGCGTTAACTGTCCGACACGCTCATTATAGTTGGCGATTGTTCGCGAACGATACGGACGATATTGAACGAAAGGGGGTAAATTGTTGCACTTGTTGCGATCAGCCTTTGATTGCACCTTGGGCGACGCCTTCCACGACATGCCGTTGCAGCGCGAGGAAGAAAGCGACGATTGGAACGATGCTCAGCGTGAGCGCGGCCATCGCCAAATCCCACTTCTTCGTATATTGCCCGAAGAAGGACTGGATCGCGAGCGGAATCGTGCGGAGCTCCTCATTCCTGCCGATGATAAGCACGGGCATCAAGTAGTCGTTCCATACCCACAGCACGTTGAGAATGATAACGGTGACGGCGATCGGGCGGATGAGCGGGAAGACGATGCGGAAATACGTCCCGTAAGGCGAGCAGCCGTCGATTACCGCCGCTTCCTCGATTTCGAGCGGAACCGACTTAATAAAGCCATGGAACAGGAACATCGCCAGCGGCAAACCGAAGCCGATGTAACAGGCGATCATGCCGTACAGCGTATTGTGCAAGTTAAGCAGCGCCGCCACTTTGACCATCTGCAGCATGATCGATTGGAAAGGAATGATCATCGAGGCAATCAGCATGATGAACACTATTCGGTTAAAAACCGTCGGCCTGCGCACGAGCCGGTAAGCCAGCATCGAGCTGAACAGCACAATAAAAAATACGCTGAGCACGGTGATCATGAACGAATGGAGCGCCACTTTCGGGAAATCGATCACTTCCCACGCATTTTTGAAATTGTCGAGCGTGAAATCTTTGGGCCACGAAGCGGCATCGATCAGAATTTCACGGAACGACTTGAAGGAGTTGCTGACGAGAAAATAAAACGGAGCCAGAAACAGCAAACCGATCAGAACGGTTACGATCTCGATGCTAAATAGCGCAGGCGTATACTTTTCTTTTGTCCGTTCCATTAAGCTTCCACCTCCCGCCTCTTCGTAATAAGCACTTGCGTGACGGTGACGAGCGCGACGGCGAAGAAGAACACCATCGCTTTCATCGTGCCAAGACCGAAGTTGCTGTTCGTGAACGCTTCCCGGTAAATATTAAGCGCAAGCGATTCGGTGGACGTGCCCGGCCCGCCGTTCGTTAAGCTGAGGTTGAGGTCGAACATTTTGAACGCGTTCGATGTCGTCAGGAACAGACAAATCGTAATCGCCGGCATGACGATCGGCAGCGTGACATTACGAAGCAGCTTCCAGCCGTTCGCGCCGTCGATTTTGGCAGCTTCAAGCAAATCTTTCGGCATGCCGACGAGCGCGGCGATATAGATGATCATCATGTAGCCGGACGATTGCCAGACGAAGACGATGACCGTCCCCCAGAAACCCGTTGTCGGCGTCCCGAGCCACGGCTGCGCGAACAGGCCAATGCCCGTTTTCTCCCCGATCGTGAAGAAGCCTTTGACAAATATGAACTGCCAAATATAGCCGAGAAGCAAACCGCCGATGACGTTCGGCAGGAAAATGACCGTTCTGAGGACATTTTTCAGCCTTAGTCCTTTGGTCAGCACATAGGCGAAAGCAAAGGCGAGCACATTGGAAACGAGAACGGTAACGACGGTGAATTTGATCGTGTACAGGAAAGAGGTCCAGAACGCCTTCTCAGCCAGCAAAATCCGGAAATTGGTCAAGCCCGTCCAAGTCGGAGACGAACGGATGCCGTCCCATTTCGTAAATGAATAATAGAACCCCATCAGGAACGGCACGATAACGATGACCATGAACAGCAGCAGCCCGGGGCCGACGAATACCGTCTGTTGCAGCCATTCTTTCTTGTTGCGATTGCGCATGTTTTCCCGACTCCTTTCACGCGGTCTTCCTAGAATAACTTCAGTATAGCGATGCGCGCCGAAACGCAACTACCGATGATCGTGACGAATAAGGTGGAATATATTGATCGATCTTGTTAAACTGTTGGTGTTTTCGCGTATTCGCGTTCGGGGGGGAATTCAACATGATTTACAGCTTTCGTTCGAAGCTCATCGTCTTGCTGCTCGTCGCGACAGTCGTGCCGATCTGCACTTCGATGGTCATCTCGTACTATTACACGAAAAGCTCCGTCACGGAAAACGCGATTCGCAACACGGAATCGACGCTCTCCTTGGGTAAAATGAATTTGCTCAACTACATGAACGCCGTAAACCAATCGAGCCTTACGATCTATTCGGGCATTAATCAGATCGGGTCGCTTTATACGTACATCGAAGATTTGGAGCGCCAACCGGGGCCCAATGGCGTGCCGGACAGCACGACGCTTCCGCCGGAATCGCTTAGAAGCCAGTTGATGAACATGCTGCGCACGATGAAGGAATTTTACAAAATCCATCTGTTTACGCTCAAAGATAGAATGTCCATGTTGCAAGTGAACGATTACAACCGTTACCTGTACAATCCGGGGTATGTGCCTCCATCCGAAAATGAAGTGTTTATCGAGCCGCCGCATGAGAGCCATAATTTCGGTATGGGCAATGTCATTCCGCTTGAGGGACGCCCGACAGTGATCACGTTCCACAGACCGATCGTCAGGACGCCGTCGGACAAAGTGCTCGGATACGTCTCGATCGATATTCGGATGGATTTGATCGAGAGCATCGGGGAACAACTGCAGACGCCCGGCGACTTGCTCTATATTGTCGATCGGAAGGGTACCATGATTTATTCGTCGGACAAGAACCAATGGGGAAAAAAGCTGGACGACGATTGGGTCGCTCACGTGCGCGGGACAACCCTCCCGTATGGTCACTTCGATTGGAAAAACGATGTTTTTTCAGGCATTGTGTTCTACGAGAAGCTGCAGACGCGGTTTATGGATTGGACGATCGTTAAGCTGACGCCGAACGTAGCGCTCGATAAGAGCGCAAGAGGCATCACGAAAATTAACAGTTTGCTGTTCGGCTTGTTCCTTGTCGTTGCGGTGGCGCTAACCTTGTACATTACGATCCGCTTCACAAGGTCGATTAAGAAGATGCTCGGTTATGTCAAAAAAATCGAAAGCGGCAATTTGCAGCAAGATATCGACATCGACGATAAAGACGAATTGGGTATTCTGGCTCGTCGGTTTCAGTCGATGATGGGGACGATCAATGACTTGATTTTGCGCGAATACCGGCTCGAGCTTGCGAACAAGACGAACCAGCTAAAAGCGTTGCAAGCGCAGATTAACCCGCACTTCATGTATAACGCGCTGCAATCGATCGCCACTCAATCGCTTCACAATGGGGATCAGAAGACGTATTCACTGATTACGTCCCTCGGCAAAATGATGCGTTACAACATGCGGACGGAAGACACGGTCGTGGAGCTGCGACAGGAAATGGATTACGTCGTCGCGTATTTGAAGCTGCAGAAGCAGCGCTTCGACGATACGTTCGTTTACGAGTTGGACATAGCGGAGGAGACGCGACAGGCACCCATTCCGAAAATGATTATTCAGCCGCTTGTAGAAAACTATTTTAAGCACGGATTTACTCCGAGGCCGGATATGGCGAAAATTGCAGTCTCGTCTAGTTTGCTTCCAGACGGTTCGGTCGAGATCAGCGTGACGGATAATGGAACAGGGATGGATGAGGAGAAGCTGGAGACGCTGCGCGGTCAGTTGGCGCAGGCGGGCCGTCCGGGCTGGGCGGCGGATGCGTCGATCGCCCACATCGGGCTAGCGAATGTGTTGGCCAGAATGAGGCTGCACGACGGAGATGCCGCTGAAATGATCATCAACAACGTCCAGCCTTTTGGGATGCAAGTTTGCCTTCGGCTGCCGCCGCAAAGTGCGGGGGCGGAGTTCGAGATCGGGGATATTGCGGAAACGGACATTGCGGGTCCGGATACGGATATTGCAGGCTCGGACACGGACATTGCGGGCTCGGACACGAGAGGAGAGGGATCATGAACGCGATCATCGTCGATGACGAGAAACATGTGCGGGACGCGATCAGAATGCTGGTTGACTGGGAACGGTTTGGCATTGCCAAAGTGTCGGAAGCTTCCGACGGACAGCAAGCAATCGAGTTGATCGAGCAAGAGCGTCCTGCGCTTATTTTCATGGATATGATGATGCCCAACATGTCCGGATCCGAATTGCTCGAATGGCTTAGCGAGCACTCCCCCCGCAGCAAAACGATCGTCATTAGCGGGCACGATGATTTTAAGCTGGTGCGTCATACGTTAAAACATGGCGGAATCGACTATTTGCTAAAACCAATCGATGCCGATCAATTGACGGAGACGGTGCGTAAAGCAGTGGAGAGCTGGCATGAAGACGATCGGAAAAGACTGGAAACGACTCTTCGATCGATTGAGGTGAATCGGCTGAAGCCCGTCTACTGGGACAAACTGCTGTCCAACCTTGTCGTGGAGCCGTCTTCGATGGCGGCGGAACGCGAATCGATTCGCGAGGAATTCGGCGGGCTGGATCAAGGTTGTCCAAGCAGGTTGGCCATCTTAAGTCTGGAGCGGATCGATCCGGGGCTGGCGCGCAAGTTCGCGGACAATCGGGAGCTGTTGTATTACTCGTTAACGAACATTTGTAACGAGATCGTACGGCGGGATAATGCCGGTTACGCATTTAGATATTGGAACAGCGACAAGGAAATTTTGATTGCCTTCTGGCGCACCGTCGACATCGAAGCGGTGGAAAAAACGGTTCGCGAGATCGAGGAAGGAATCAGGAAGGCGCTCGGCGGCAAAGTCCACTTCGGCATCGGTTCGGCGCAAGCGTTCCCGTATGGGCTTGGCGAATCTTACCGGGAAGCGAAGCAGGCGATCAAGACAAGCAATGTGATGGACGAGGATTTGCGAATACATATTGGAGGGAAGCAGCCTGTTCGTGCAGCTTCTGCGAGATTCGGCGACGGGGCGGAGGAACTTAGGCTTGCGGTCCGCAGCGGGAATGCCGAGCAGGTCGGGCGATCGATCGGCAAGCTGCTGTCGCCGCTGCGTGAGCAGAAACAGGCGACGATCGAACAGTTGGAGCAGTGGTGGAACGAATATACCGTGTTTTGCTCCGAATGGCTTCGGGAGCTGTCACAGGAATCGCAGGAAGAGGAGCCGACGATAGAGTGGACCGATATTGCGCGGCCGTTCGAGCTGCCGCCGCTGGATCGGTCGGGTAAGCTCGATCTGACCGCATGGGAGTCGGAACTGAACCGCGCGATGCTTGCGGTATCCGGCACGCTCGCCGAGAAGCATACGAAGATGAACAATCTCGTGCATGAGATCGGCAAGTATATTCAAGCAAACTACCATAGAGACATTACGCTTCAGGATATCGCGAACCACCTTTATGTCGGCAGAGAATATATTTCGCGTAGATTTAAGCAAGAGACCGGCGAGAATGTCTCGGATTGTATCGGACGCATCCGCAACGAGAAGGCGAAGCTTCTGCTGCTGAATCCGCATTTGAGAATCGCACAAGTCGCAGAGATGGTCGGTTACCAGGACGAGAAATATTTCAGCAAAGTGTTCAAGAAATTGACCGGCGTGACCCCAAACGAATATCGGAAAAGCCAGTCGGTGTGAGGGGGGCGGGACAACTCGGGGCCAGGGGCCACGAGCCCCGAGCCCGAGCCCCGTGCGAGGCAGAATTAATGAGCCATCGTAAGTAACTCGGTGCTCAGAGCCCCGCCCGAGACAGAATTAATGAGCCATCGTGAGTAACTCGGTGCTCAGAGCCCCGCACGAGGCAGAATTAATGAGCCATCGTAAGTAACTCGGTACTCGAAGCCCCGCCCGAGACAGAATTAATGAGCCATCGTAAGTAACTCCGTGCTCAAAGCCCCGCGCGAGGCAGAATTAATGCGCCATCGTAAGTAACTCGGTGCTCAGAGCCCCGCGCGAGGCAGAATTAATGTGCCATTGTAAGTAACTCGGTCCCCAAAGCCCCGCGCGAGGCAGAATTAATGTGCCATTGTAAGTAACTCGGTCCCCAAAGCCTCGAACGAGGCAGAATTAATGCGCCACCGTAAGTAACTCGGTGCTCGAAGCCTTGTGCGAGGCAGATTTAGTGCGCCATCGTAAGTAACTCGGTCCCCAAAGCCCCGAACGAGGCAGAATTAATGAGCCATCGTAAGTAACTCGGTCCCCAAAGCCCCGAACGAGGCAGAATTAATGCGCCATCGTAAGTAACTCGGTGCTAAAGCCCCGCGCAATGAAGAATTAATGCTCCATCGTAAGTAACTCGATACTCGAAGCCCCGCTCATGGCAGAATTAATGCGCCATCGTAAGTAACTAGGTACTCGAAGCCCCGCCCGAGGCAGAATTAATGAGCCATCGTAAGTAACTCCGTGATCGAAGCCCCGCCCGAGGCAGAATTAATGCGCCATCGTGAGTAACTCGGTGCTCAAAGCCCCGCGCGAGGCAGAATTAATGAGCCATCGTAAGTAACTCGGTGCTCAAAGCCCCGCGCGAGGTAGAATTAATGAGCCATCGTGAGTAACTCGATGCTCAAAGCCCCGCCCGAAGCAGAATTAATGAGCCATCGTGAGTAACTCGGTGCTCAAAGCCCCGCCCGATGCAGAATTAATGCGCCATCGTGAGTAACTCGGTGCTCAAAGCCCCGCGCGATGCAGAATTAATGCGCCATCGTAAGTAACTCGGTGCTCGAAGTCCCCAAAGTCCCTCGGAGTTAGAACGAATGAGGCAGCTTTGGGTGAAACATGGAAATTCCTTTTTCAGAAATCTGAAATTGATGGCATCTGTGCTCTCCTCCACCGATTTTGCCTAACAGACCTTCAGTCACAAGAAGTTTCGCCAATCTACTGCATGCATTGGGATGGAGTTGCAAGTGTGATGAAAGTTCGGCTAAACCAAATGGGCTATCCTGCAGCAAGGCAAAGCGAAGTATTTCTCTTTCGAATACGGGTAACTGCAAAAGTTCAATGCCTTTAATGTTAGTTCGAGAGCTGATGAACTCTAGAAAATCTCTGCGGCATTGTTCCGGCTGTTGATCGAGTTCATCTCGGGAATAGGTGAAAAACGTGTATCCGAAAATGGAGATCGTGCGCACACGAGAACGTTCAAAGCTGAATCTTTTTCTAGTAATGGTTTCTGCGTGCGTTACAAAGTTTTCTTCTTCAAGGACTATGCGTAGTTTTCGAATGAAGGCATCCGCATATATTTTGACGCCGGATGATTTTACAATCTCGTATTCAAGAATAATGTCTTTAAGCGAACCGATGAGAGGATATAAAACTTCAAGCATTTTCTTTGTCGCGGATAGATCCTTTTCAAGCATTTCCCTTCTTTGGCCGCGCGCCTCTTTCTTTTGCCTTGCGACCAGTGCCTCGAACTCTTCCTCAAACAAATGAATCTCCTCCTTGGAAATAAAAAAGCCGCCCACTCCATTTCGGAGTAAGCGGCGTGTGCTTCACGCGCATTGCATTGCAGATGAATATAGTTAAAAGTTAGCATATGTTGCCTCGGCTGAAAAGTACCCTATTGAAACTTGCTTAGATTCTGCTTAAGTAAATCTCTGATCGGAGCCCCACCCGGTATGGAGTTAGTGCGAGTTGGTCAATCAAACGTCACCCGCGTTTTCTCGCGTGCGGAACGCAGCAACGCGTCGAGTGCGCGCATGTTCCGGACGGCGTCTGTCGCCGGAACAAGAGGTACATCCTCGCCCCATACCGCCCGGGCGAACCGGTCGGCCTGCAGCGAGTATTGGTTAACTGCGGGCTCTTTGTCTACTCTTCGCTGGCCGCCAGAATATACGACGAAGTCCGCATCGTCGTCATTCGGAATAAACGTGCCGGGAATTTCGATGCGGCCGTCCGAACCGACGACTTCGAAGAAATTGCGAAAGTCTGCCCACATGCCGCAGTCGAATGTCAGCGAGACATCTCCAGGAAACTCGAGAATACCCGAGAGCATCATATCGACGTCGTCATGCTCGGGAGAGAAGAGGGCATGCGCAGATGCGGCGATAGGCTCGTTCCCAAGCAGAAATCTGGCGGTGCTGACCGGGTAACAGCCGATATCGAACAACGAACCGCCGCCCCAATCGGCGTGAAACCGCACATTGCCTTTGTCAGCGGCCATGTTAAACGTGAACGCTCCGCGCATGACGCGAAGCTCGCCGATCTCGCCGGAGGCGATGACGTTCTTGATCCGCTCCCATCGCGGTTGATGGCGATACATGAACGCCTCTGCGAGGTGAACCCCGGCTTTCGCGCAAGCGTCGACCATCTCTTGCGCTTCTTGCGCATTCAGGGCAAGCGGCTTCTCGCACAACACGTGTTTGCCAGCTTCCGCGGCGCGAATCGTCCATTCGCGGTGCAGATGATTCGGAAGCGGAATGTATACCGCATCAATACTTTCATCGGTCAACAGCTGTTCGTAACTGCCGTAAGCAGTCGGAATGGCGAATTTGTCGGCTGCAGCTCGGGCTTTCTCTAAAGTTCGGCTGGCGATCGCCACGACACGGCCCCTGGAAGAAGCTTGGATAGCGGGTACGACAGCACCATTGATGCCGGCGGCTCCGATGACGCCCCAATTGAGTTGTTTGGACAAGACAAGCCCCCCTTCTTCGACTTTTATGAGGCTTTTCCGATGTGATATTGTTATCATACTAGATTCGCCCGCACAGGAGGAAGCTGCAATGGCCAATACGCATGTCTACACGAGAAAAGAAGAAGTCGTCAACGCGGTCACGCACGGTATCGGCACGTTACTTAGCATAGCCGGCCTTGTTTTGCTAATCGTCTTCGCGAGCCTGAACGGAACAGCATGGCACGTCGTCAGCTTTACGATCTTCGGAGTGACGATGCTCCTTTTGTACACGGCATCGACGCTTGTGCATTCTTTTCCTGAAGGCAAAGTCAAAGATCTGTTTGAGACTTTCGATCATTCGTGTATTTATTTGTTTATCGCAGGAACGTACACGCCGTTGTTGCTCGTCACGCTAAGAAGCCCCCTGGGCTGGACACTGTTCGGCATCGTTTGGGGGCTTGCGGTTGCGGGCGTCGTATTCAAGGCGTTTTTTACGAAAAAGTTTCTTGTGCTCTCGACGCTATTCTACGTGCTGATGGGTTGGCTCATCGTCTTTGCCTGGCAGCCGCTTCATGAGCTGCTGACGCCCGAAGGGCTCAAGCTGCTTATCATTGGCGGCGTGCTGTATACGGTTGGTTCCGTATTTTACGTCTGGCGCGGATTCCCTTATCACCATGCGGTTTGGCATTTGTTCGTGGTAGCCGGTTCGGTTATGCATTTCTTTGCGATTTTGCTTTACGTGTGAGACGCCGATTGAGATTCGTCGCCGTCGAGAAGGCGCAGCCGTTGTGCGGCAGCGATTGCCTGAGTGCGAGACGAGACGCCGAGTTTGCCGTAAATACGTGACGTATATACTTTTACGGAGCCTTCGGACAACGACAGCTTCTCGGCGATCAGCCTATTGGACGCACCTTCCCGGATGAGGGCAAGCAAGACGAGTTCCGAACGAGTTAGCGGTTCGATCAGTCGTTCCTGCTGTGTCACCGACGGGGGAGAAGTTCTCGGCTTTTCGAATAAACCGAGCAATCGTCCCACGTACTCCGGGGAAACGCCCGTGAGTTCGTGCTCAGCAGCATCCGAAGAGCCCGCAATCGTAGCATAACGCTGAAGCAACCGTTCCATCGGCTGGCCTTCATCGGCGAAACTTCTCTCGTACCCGTTTGACTCGCCGATCTTGAGCGCTTCGCGAAGTGCTTTGCACGCGTTCGTCCGCTGTCCCATTTGATCTAGCAAACAAGCTTGAACGATCCGAATTTCGACGATCGGCATCAGACTGCCTTCCCTTGCTGCTTGGGGAATAAGCAACTCGAGCAGCTTCAGAGCTTCCGTCTCTTTGCGTTGGGCGCCGAGCAAACGCGCAAGCGACAAGTATTCGAATTCCTTGTCGTACGTTGGCTTATCTTTCGCGCCGAGGCGCAGCTTGACGGTTTCTTTCTTGGCGGCCGCAAGTTGAGCGTCCTGAATAAGGAACATCGCTTTGGCGGCGATAAGCCGGGACGTCCATTGAGGTTCGGGAAGTTTCGCCGCGAATGCTATAGCCTCGTCTATTGTCTCGAAGGCTAATTCTCGCTGCCCGCGCAGCCAATAGAGTCGAGCTTGCGTCAGCCGATTCGGCACGAATAAGCCGGGCACGAGCTTCAGCCGCGCTGCTCGTTCGATCCGAGCCGTCAATTCCTCGCTTTCCCCGATCCGATTCCACTCATAGAAACCTTCGGCCAGCGATTGCAGCACGTATAAGCTGATCAACGAGTCTCCCCAACCGTGCTTCTCCAGTACCCCAGCGAACAATTTCCCGATTTTCTCCGTGTCTTCAGACAACACGCCGTTCAAACCGAAAGCAGTTCTTCTGACGTACGGCGCCATACGATTGTAGTTGAAGTTGTAGAACATCGGATTGTGCGGCAAGATGTCGTCCAGGATACCGCTAATGAAAGCGAACCATTGCGGGAAGTCGCCGCCGGAGAAGAATAGGTTCGACTTCACGAACAGAAGCCCGCTTTGCAGTTGCTGCCTCGTCTCACCTGCTTCCATCCCGTCCCGACGCCGCTCTAGATCGTCGAGCAAACGGCCGGCATGTTCCGCTTGTCCGGTAATAGCAAGGAGGAAGGCATACAGCAAACCCATGTCCGGCGACAATTCGTATTCCGAAGGGAACGTGCCGTACCAGCGCAGAAGCGTCGGAAGCTCCCCGCGTTTCAACGTATGAGGCGCATGCCGGGCAATCAGACTCTCGGCTTCTCCGTAAGCCTCGGCGGCAAGAGCGTGGCCGATCGCTTCGTCCGTCAGCCCGCGGGAAGCAAAATGGCGGCATGAGGCAAAATGGGCGACTGCCCATTCTTCCGGGTGTTCTGCGTGGAGGAGGTTGCGCAAGTAGTCTGCAAACAAGTGATGGTAGCGGAACCAGATATCTTGGTCATCTAGCGGGATGAGAAACAGGTTCAATGCTTTTAAGCTTTCGAGCATCCGAATGCCGTCGGAACGCCCGGTAACGGCGTCGCAAGCTTTGGCATCGAGTCGATCAAGCAGCGACGTTCTGAGCACGAAATCGAGCGTCTCGTCGGGGAGCCGGGCTACGACTTCTTGGAACAAGTAATCCGAGACATTCCGATGGGCGCCTCCGAATTGGTCGATAAATCGATCGAAATCTTGCTCTTTCTCTGTCCGGAGAGATAAGGAAGTGAGCTGAAGTCCGGTGACCCACCCTTCCGTCTGTCGATAGAGCTCAGCGACATGCGTGCTGTTAAGCGGCAAGTTCGCGACGTCGCGATAGAATCGTTCCGCTTCCTCTAATGTAAAGGTTAGCCCGCTCGCATTAATGGCGACGAAATCACCTTGGATGAGCCATCTCGCCGTCGGAAAGGGCAGGTCGGAACGGCTGGCGATAACGAGACGAACGCTAAGCGGCATATGTTCAATGAAATACGAAAGGCTTTTGTGAATTTGCGGCTCCTCAATCGCGTGATAATCGTCCAGTATCAGATGGATGGGCCGCGTTGCGTCGGACAACTGATTCATGAGAGCGTCGAGGAACGTGCTTAAAGACAGGTCAGGAAGGCTACGAACGAGCTGCTTGTAGACGTCGCTCTTCGCTGGCGGCAACGCAATGGACAACGCTTCTGCGACATATCGCCAGAAGCGTACCGGGTCGTTGTCGGTTTCATCGAGCGATACCCAGCGGACGGGCATGACGACGGTGCGTGCCCACTGGCCGAGCAGCGCTGTTTTGCCGAAGCCTGCCGGAGCGCAGACGAAAGTAAGTTTGCCGGCAGTGCCTCGTTCGATCAGTTCAATGAGACGGAGCCGATCGACCAGCTTCGTGCGCGGGGCGGGAGCGGCGAGTTTCGTATGTAAAATAATCGGTTCGGGTAATGTGTGCATAGAACCTCCGGATGCTGACAACATTCTCGTTACATTCCATTATAACGTCCTATTTATTGTTAAATCGACAGGAATGATTAACTTTCGTTAATCGTTTTGAGAGGCGCAAATTGCTAGAATGACGTCACATGACCATAAAAGAGAGGAATGTGAACGGCACATGAGAGCAATGACGTTAAGGCGCAAGACGGCAGCGGTCGCTTTGGCCGCGCTTCTGGCGCTGCCGGGAGCGATTGGCGCTGGCCCCGGGAAGGCAGAGGCAACGGTCACGGGACCGAAGTATGAATTCGTGAAATCGGCACAACTTGCGGATGTAAGGGATATCGACTCGAACGATGGAGACCACTTCTATATCGCGGATCGGGGAAACGGACGAATCGTCGAAAGACATATTTTTGGATCGTCCGACAGCTGGCAACCTCCTGAGGGAGTATCCATCCAGCCCTATGCGATCGCGGTACATGACGTGGATTCGATCTACTTCGCTAGCGACAATCGTGTATGGGAGATGTATTCGGGAGAATGGGATTACGAATTCCGGCAACTGCCGCAACCATTCGGAGACTTAAGAGACCTCGTTGCCGTAAGCAACGGTTATTCGCTGCTGGCCACGGACGCGAAGGACAACGCGATATATGCGTATACGCCCGATGCCGAGACCGGTTCGGAGTGGGAAAAAATCTCAACTTACAAAGACGAGACGACGGACAAGCCGTTCGTAAGCCCAACCGCGATTGCGAAAGATTCCGGCGGGAACCTTTACGTCGTGAACAACGGAAATGAAATTCTTAAGCTCGATTCTTCGTTTAATTTGCAGGAAAGCTGGGCTGCGCCGAGCGGCAGCTCGGAGATCGTCGGCATCGATGCCGACGAGAACGAAGGATTCTATTTGTCCGACGAAGCGACAGGTCTCGTATACCATTATAACTCCGACGATAGAAATTACATTTCGGCTGATGGATTCGTCGGAGCAGAAAATAAGCTCGGTAAACCGGGAGGTATCGTCTACGAGAACAACACGTTGTATGTAGCGGACTCGGATCGTTATCGCCTGCTGTTGTTTAACGAGGATTTGGGCGAGCGGGACTTATGGGATTTATATGACATATACGGCGATTATTTCGAGCCTGATCATCTGACTACGGACGAGGGCGGGAATGTGTATGTCGCAGACCCGGGAAGGCATGAAATCGCGAAGTATAACGGAGCTCTAGAGAAGCTTGGAGCTATGGGGAGCGCGGATGGCAACCCCGATCATTTTAACCCGAGTGCTATCGTATACGACAGAGGTTCTTTGTATATCGGTAACGGCGATGTAGTGTTCAAAGCAAGCGCGGCGACCGGAGAAGCAGCGATATTTTACGCTTTCACCGATGAAGACGACATGCCTTACATTGGAAGTCTTGCAGTAGATAACGATGGTAACGTCTATATTGGGGACATCGGGGACGGGAAAATCGTAAAAGTATCGCCGTCCGGCGTAAAATTGACGGATTGGGAGGGCGAGCCGAACTATAATATGCCGGAGATGTTTATTCCTTTAAGCATAGCCGTAGACCAGGATGCGCAACTGTTGTACGTCTCGGGCCCGGATAACATTCAAACGTTCCTGCTGGACGGCACACCGGTCGAGTCCGACTGGGGAGAATTCGGCGGGACGAGCCACGGAGATTTGAACAGCGTGGCGATCGACGCGGATGGCAATGTGTACGTAGCCGAAAACGGCTCCGGTTCGGGCGGCAACCGGATTCGCAAATACGATTCGCAAGGCAACGCGATTGTCGCTTGGGGCACGGACGGAACAGAGGATGGAAAATTCGCATCCTTAAACAGAATCGCCGTCGACTCGGATGGGAATGTTTTCGCATCGGATTCCGACAACCGCCGAGTTTCGAAGTTCGCGCCCGTAAGCGCTTCGTTATCGTCCAATACGGCGTCTTTCGATAAAAATCCGGCTAACCAGGCCAACATCGAATCGACGATAACGGCAAACGGAAACATGCTTGTCAGCATCCGCAAAGGCGGAGCGAAATTGCAAGCCGGTGTAGACTATACCGTCGCAGGAAACGTCGTAGCGTTTCATAAGACGTACCTCTCGACTCTAAGCACAGGAACGGCAAACCTGGAATTTGTGTTTAATAACGGGCGGCATCAGAAGCTGGCGGTTACGATTACGGATACCTCCTCCACGGTCGTCACGACGCCTGGCGTGCCGGCAGCTCCAACAACGACGACGGCGCCGACGAACGATCCGAATCATGCAGCCAAGGTGGATGTTCGGCAGACGAAAAACGCCGAAGGAAGAACGACGGATATCTATACGATGCTGGGATCAAACATCGCCGATTTGGCGAAAAATGCTGCTTCAGCCAACCGCACGGTCGTAAGGATAGATCTAGATGGCATGTCGGGAGGCAGCTCGGGCGGCGGCAAAATCGTAAACGTGCCGAAAGAAGGCGTCGCTGCGTTAAACGACAACAACGTCGGTCTCGAGATCGTCGTAGGCGGGGCGGTCATCAAGCTGTCCAAGGAGACTCTTAAACTGTTGAAAGCAGAAGGTCAAGATTTGTCGTTTAAGCTGAAACCAGTCGATTCCGCTGCGACGGGTAGCAATGCGCTTAATTCGGGAGAGGTGAAGGAAGCGGCTCCGGGGGGCAATGCAGCCGCGGCGGGCATTAGCTACGACATTGAGCCGAACTACAGCGGCAAAGAAACGAAACTGGAGCTCCCGCTCGCCGGACTGAAGCTGCCGGCAAACCCGGTGCTGAGAAAGTGGTACATCTCGCAATTGGCGATGTATATCGCGCACAGCGACGGCAGCAAGGAACTGCAAAAAGGAACGATCCGTTATGATGCGCAAAGCAACCCGGTAGCCATCGAAATTACGGTGACCAAGTTCAGCACGTTTACGCCGGTTACGCTTAACGAACCGATTATACTAGCGAGTTATGTGGCGCCTGCGAGCGACGGCCTGTTCCATCCGAATCGGCCGCTGACGAGGGCGGAATTGGCCGCATGGCTGGCGCGCAACATCGGCGAAGACGGGAAAACCGATGCGGAAACGGTTTCCGCTGCTGTGTTCCCGGACGTTCCGGGCTCCCACTGGGCTGCGGCTCCGATCGCGGCGGTCAAACAGGCCGGCTTGATGGTTGGCGACAGCCAAGGACGCTTTCGTCCGAACGCGCCGGTGACGCGAGCGGAGCTAGCCAAAATTATCGCGTCTTACAAAGGCTTGAAGCCATCCGGTGCAGCTTCTACTTTCACCGATGTCGCGGCAGGCTACTGGGCGGCAACGGATATCGCTGCAGTCCAGGCAAGCGGCTATCTGGTCGGTTTCGGCGACGGCACTTTCCGCCCGAACGGCCAGCTGACCCGCGCCGAAGCGGTTAAAGCGCTGAACAAGCTGTTCGATCGTCCCATTCCGACGAAGGCCGGGACCGTGTCGACGTGGAAAGATGTGCCGACGACACACTGGGCGTCCGCCGACATCGAAGCGGCTTCGCATGAACTGACGCTGTCGCTTCAACCATAATTATAGAACCGTTCCGAGGTTGGCGCAGGCCGACCGGGGGGACGGTTCTTTTTTCATCGGAGTGTCGGAAGGCAGTGACTTCCTGAATTGTTCGATTAGATCGCGATAACGGCACAGGGTTCGTTATCATCAAGTTAACTTTTATTCAAAATTGTAAAATAACTGTTAAATTTCAAAATCCCGGAGGAACAGGCCGAATGGTGCCGAATTTCTGCAAGGAACGCCGCATTTACTCCAACGGAAGACAAAATCGGACGGCGTTGCTAACGGAGGTAGGCAACTTATGATTCAGTTCAAGCAAGTCAGCAAAGTATATCCAAACGGGACGGTCGGTTTGCAAAATATCGATCTGACAATTCTGCCCGGCGAATTTGTTGTCATCGTCGGATTATCGGGGGCGGGTAAGTCGACGCTTCTGCGCTCGATCAACCGGCTGCATGAAATTACGTCAGGCGACATCGCCATTGACGGTCGTTCGATCACGTCGACCAAAGGTCGCGAGTTGCGGGTGATGCGGCGGGGGATCGGCATGATTTTCCAAAGTTTTAACCTCGTCAAGCGATCGTCCGTGCTGCGCAACGTGCTTGCGGGGAGAGTCGGCTATCATTCCACGTTTCGAACGATGCTTGGTCTGTTCCCGAAGAGGGACATGGAACTTGCATTCGAGGCGCTAGATCGGGTAAATATGCTCGACAAAGCTTACCAGAGGGCCGATCAACTGTCCGGCGGCCAGCAACAACGCGTATCCATCGCTCGAGCGCTCGCTCAGGGAGCGAAAATCATCCTCGCGGATGAACCCGTTGCTTCGCTCGATCCGCTAACGACGCGCCAGGTGATGAATGATCTTCTTCGCATTAATCGGGATATGGGGATCACGACAGTCGTTAATTTACACTTCGTTGATTTGGCCAGAGAATATGCGACACGGATAATCGGCGTACGGGCAGGGACAATCGTGTTCGACGGCACGCCGTCGGAGGCGACGGACGAAGCGTTCGCTGCCATTTACGGACGGCCGGTCGCAATTGGCGAGAAGTTGGGGGAGATATCTCATGAAGCCGGCTGATGCGCTCGTCATTCCTCCGAAGCCGACTGCGGGCGCGAAACGTTGGATGACGGCGGCAGTTCTGATCGCTATGCTTTGGTACTGCGCACATGAGACGGAAGCTTCGTTCCGCGAGCTTGCGGACGGTATTCCGGAAATCGGCAAGTTTATCGCGAAAATGTTTCCTCCCGATTGGAGCTACATCCGAATCGTCGTCAAACCGATGATCGAGACCGTGCAGATGGCGATACTCGGGACGACGTTCGGGGCGCTGCTTGCCCTTCCGATCTCGTTTCTGGCGGCAGGTAATGTCACTCGTAACGCCTTGCTGCGTACGCCTGCAAGGCTGCTGCTGAATTTGTCGCGAACGATTCCAGATTTGCTGTTCGCCGCGTTGTTCGCCGCCGTATTCGGCTACGGACCGCTGGCAGGTATGCTGGCGCTTGCCTTTTTCTCTTTCGGTATTTTGTCGAAATGGGCATATGAGGCGATTGAGACGATCGACGAAGGCCCGCTTGAAGCGATGACCGCCGTCGGAGCCGGCCGGCTGCAATGGATTCAGTATGGCGTGTTGCCGCAAGTGATGCCCCAGTTCGTCGGCTTCGCGTTGTACATGTTCGAGATCAATATCCGCGCGGCGGCCATTCTCGGCATTGTCGGTGCAGGAGGGATCGGCATCTATTTGAACAGGACGCTCGGCATGTTCCGGTACGATCAGACGATCATCATCATCCTGTTTACGCTGGCGATCGTACAAGCGATCGATGTCGTCAGTTCCGTCATAAGGAGGAAACTCATATGACGAGGCCGCCGATGTGGTATGCGAAATGGCGTACTTGGTTAATTTTCGCCACGATAGTTGCCATCTACGTATGGGCGTTTAACGGACTTCCGTTCGACGGCATCAAGCCGACGGCATGGCAGATTACGAAGGCTGTATTTCGCGGCTTGTTCCATCCCGATTGGGGTTATGTTTATTTGCCGGAAGGGGAAGATTTGCTGCGCGGGCTGGGCGAGACGCTTGCCATAGCGCTACTGGGCACAACGATCTCTGTCGTTCTGACGATTCCGTTCGCATTATGGGCTTCCCGCAACCTCGTTAAGACGAGGCTGTTCTCAGGGGCATCGACGTTCACGTTAAGTCTCATTCGAACGTTTCCGGATTTGATTATGGCGATTATTTTTATTAAGGCGGTCGGGCCAGGGGCGTTCGCGGGCGTGCTAACGATCGGCATCAACTCGATCGGGATGCTCGGCAAGCTGAACGCGGAAGCGATCGAAGACTTGGACATGGGGCCGTCCGAGGCACTTAAAGCGTGCGGCGCAAACCGGTTGCAGACGATTTGGTATGCGATCGTGCCCCAAGCGATTCCGGCTTATCTCAGCTTTGCGTTGTTCCGGCTCGAGATTAACGTCCGCTCGGCGGCTATTCTTGGCGCAGTCGGTGCGGGAGGGATCGGCACACCGCTTATATTCGCGATGGAAGGGCGTTCCTGGGATCGCGTCGGCATTATTCTGCTTGGGATTATCGCGCTTGTGACGGCAATCGATTGGCTGTCCGGCAGCATTCGCCGCAAGCTCGTACAAGGCCGCTAAAGCGCAAGAAAAACCCGGATGGTCGCGCTCCCTGGGGAGCCGATCATCCGGGCTTCTTCTTTGTCCGACAACGCCGGACAACCTTTGTTGTTACTTCAACGCTTCCGCATACTCGCGAACGGAATTGAAATGGCTGTCGTCGCTCTTCACGTAACCTTCGTGGGAGTAAATTTCGAAAATGATTTTGTGGCTTTCTTCATTTTGACCGAGGCTGATGAACGCATCCTGGATTTTGGCGATCCATTCTTTGCTCATGTCGGAACGGACGGAAATCGTGTCGTTCGGGATCGGCGTCGTGAAGTATATCGGTACGACTTTCTCGAAAATGTCAGGCACGTCTTTTTTCACGATGTTACGCGCATCTTGGAAAACAGCTGCAGCGTCAGCATCGCCGTTCAGCACGGCAAGGATGCCCTTATCGTGACCTTTCACTTCGATGCTCGTTACGTCCGTGTTCGGATCGATGCCGGCTTTTTTCATTTCGACGGCCGGGTAGACGTAACCCGCGGAAGACGTCACGCTTTGGAAGGCGATTTTCTTGCCTTTCAAGTCGGCAAGCGACTTGATGCCGGAGTCGGCCTTAACGACAATCATCGATTTGTAGCTGTCGACGAGTTCGGTCGAAGGCGTACCGTCTTTCTCGTTAACGCCGTAACGCTGCGCTTGCAAAATAACTTCCGCTGCGCCCATCGCTTTCGCTTGCACGTATGTGTTCGGAGGCAAGAAACCGACGTCGACTTTCTTCGATTGCATCGCCTCAATAATCGTATTGTAATCGGTCGATACGCTTACTTTTACAGGAATGCCGAGTTTGTCGGACAGAAGCTTCTCGAGCGGCTTCGCTTTGGCTTCAAGCGTCTCCGCGTTCTGCGAAGGTACGAATTGAACGGTCAATTCCTTCGGGACGTAACCGGTATCTTCCGGGCTGGCGCTCGGAGACGGGCTAGGCGATTCAGAGGAAGCAGACTCCGTGTTTGAGGCAGACGGCGATGCCGAATTGCCCGAGGCATTGTTGTTGTTCTTGTTGCCGCACCCGGCGATAACAAGCATAACGATCGAGATGACAACCAGTAAACGTAAAGCAGGCAAACGGTTAAGCATAATTTCTTTCTCCTCCTCTTTCTATATGACACAAATTAGGGGTACAAGCCCTAATCTACCATCGAATTATTTTGCGACATGACGCACTGTGTTAAAAATGGCGATGACATGTAAAATATCGAATTAACAAATCGAAACGATATCGGAAAAAGGAAGTGGAGTGCATGAGCAACATTCGAACGATCCAATTGACGGTGCTTGCGACAAGCGATATACACGGACATGTATTGCCCGTTCGATATTCAGATAACGCGCCGGTCGATTCGGGACTGGTGAAACTGGCGACGATCGTCCAAGAGGAGAGAAAGAGGAGCGAACGCGTCTTGTTCATCGATAACGGAGATTTGTTGCAAGGGACGCCGTTCGCCTATTATCATGCAATGCTGGACGATGAGACGCCCCATCCGATCGTCGATACGATGAACGCGCTCGGGCTGGACGTTTTCGTTCCCGGCAACCACGAGTTCAACTACGGCTTACCTTTCGTGCGTCGAACCTGGC
The DNA here is from genome assembly GCF_042655525.1 of Cohnella soli. Lineage (NCBI taxonomy): Bacteria > Bacillati > Bacillota > Bacilli > Caryophanales > Paenibacillaceae > Cohnella > Cohnella soli. The sequence goes on along the minus strand of NZ_JBHSMI010000067.1, from coordinate 151,758 downwards.
AGCAATCGAATTACCCTTGGTTGTCGGCGAACGTGCTTGACGCCGGAACGGGGGAGCCTTTCTTCGGCGTTCCGTACCGGATATTCGAATGGGAAGACGGGTTGCGGGTCGCGGTGCTTGGCTTGACGACGGCATATATTCCGAATTGGGAGCAGCCGGGCAATATTGCCGGTCTGCGCTTCGAGTCGGCTACGGAAGCGGCCAAACGCTGGGTTCCCATAATGAGGGAGCGGGAAGGTGTACACGTCGTGATCGTCTCTTATCACGGAGGCTTCGAGAAGGATATCGCCACGGGAGAGGCGGTCGAAGAGCAGACGGGTGAAAACGAAGGCTGGCGTTTGTGTCAAGAGATCGAAGGCATTGACTTGCTCATTACAGGGCATCAGCACCGCATTATTGAAGGGGCGAAAATCAACCGAACGTGGACGGTTCAACCAGGCTACCAAGGAAATGGGCTTGCGAGAATCGAGCTGACTATAGACGACAGCGCCGGCGAATGGCGGGTGGCGGATACTTGCAGCGATTATTTGGAAGCTGCAGGAGTGGACGCTAGCATGGAACTGGTGAGCCGATTGTCGTCATGCGAGGCCCGTACGCAGCAATGGCTGGATACGCCGATTTGCGAGATTAGGGGAGACATGAGGCTGATCGATCATGCGGCGGCAAGGTTGACGGAGCATCCGCTCATCGCGCTGATTAACCGTATCCAGATGGAGGCGACGGGGGCGCGCATCTCGTGCACGTCGCTATTTGACAATGCGGCGACAGGGTTTGGCATGCGTGTGACGATGAGGGAGATTACGGCGAATTATCCGTATCCGAATACGTTAAAAGTGTTGCGACTTCGCGGCCAGGACATCCTTGAAGCGCTGGAGCGGACGGCGACATACTTCGCTCAAGCTAGGCCAGGCGGACTGATCGAAGTGTCTCCGGCATACTTGTTCCCGAAGCCGCAGCACTACAACTACGATATGTGGACAGGCATCGAATACGCTATCGACGTGTCCCGCCCTGCAGGTGAGCGCGTCGTTTACTTGCGTCGCGACGGCGAGCCACTCGATCTGGAGGCGGAATTCGACGTCGTCATGAACCATTACCGTGCGTCGGGAGGCGGGGAATATCGTATGTTCCGAGGCAAGCCGATTGTCCGGGAATCGACGGTCGACATGACGGAGACGATCGCAGAATGGCTCGCCGGCGCGAGAATCGTCGAAGCCCGCACGGAAGGGAAATGGCGCGTATACAGCTAGCGGCGGGGCGTTACGCACATACGACTTCACTTGCGCCAAGGCTTCGTCCATAATAGAGGGAGTGTTTCGCAATCGGAACGTATGGAGGTATCCCCAATGGCAACGAAAAAACCGAAAAACATAGACCCGGAAGCGCCGAGGCTGCCGTCAAGGCTTGAGCCATTGGACGTCGGTGATGAGGAGTGGGAAGACAAAACCGTAATCGAGAATGGTAGAATCGAGAGCCGAACGATCCGGGATCAGCGCGCGGATAAAGTCGCATTCGACGTTGTCGTGTTTGATCGCGTGACGTTTGACCGAGTAACGCTGGAACGCGTGGAGCTAACCGATGTGGTGTTCGACAGTTGCGATCTTTCCAACGTTATTTTCCGCGATGCGGTGTTGCACCGGGTTGAGTTCGTCAATTGCAAGCTGCTCGGCTTTGACTTGTCCAATGCAACGCTGCGCAATGTGAAGTTCGACAAGTGCCACGGACAGTATTCTATGTTCCGGTTCGCGGATTTGAAATACGTCGGCATCCAAGACAGTCAATTCGAGAAATCCGACTTCTACGATGCGGTTTTCTCAGGCGTAACCTTCGCCGATACGGAGCTTGACCAGACACAATTCGGAAACGCGAGGCTAGCGGGAATCGACCTGAGCAGCTGCGAATTCCGATCGATTGGCGTGACGCTTGAAGGTTTGCGCGGCTGCATCGTGCGGTCGGATCAGATCGAAAGCTTCGGCTCGTTGCTTGGTGTCGTCGTGAAAGAATAGCTCCTCCCAATCGAAGAACCAGCGCCTAAAGCTTTGAATAGGATAATACCTATTCGAAGCTTTTTCGCGTTGCGCCGAATACGCCGGTTCGAGCTGAACCGTTCATATACAAGTACCTTAGCTCGCTATGAGAAGGAGAGAACCACTATGCGTCAAGCGAGAAAACCCGTCTTGCTGCTGCTCGCCGCCCTGCTTGTCGCCGCGACCGCCGCATGCGGCAAAAACGATAACAACGCCGACAAGACGACAAAGGTGAGATTTTCCGAGGTCATTCGTTCGATTTTTTACGCACCTCACTATGTGGCAATGTCGCAAGGCTTCTTTAAGGATCAGGGCCTCGATGTCGACATGAATACCGCCCAAGGCTCGGACAAAGGCGCTGCCGCCCTCATCGCGGGGACGGCCGATATCTCGCTTATCGGACCTGAGACAACGATCTATATTTTCAACCAGAAAGGCGAGAAGACGCTTAAAGCGTTCCATCAATTGACGATTAAGGACGGTTCGTTCCTGCTGTCGCGCGAGAAGCTGGACGGCTTCAAATGGAGCGACCTGCAAGGCAAGACGGTGATCGGCTGGCGTCCGGGCAGTTCGCCGCAAATGGTTCTGAACTCGACGCTGTTAAAAGAAGGCGTGAAAGACGTAAATGTCGTAACGAACATTGCAGCACCGGCGATGGCGGGTGCGTTCGCGAGCGGGCAGGGCGATTTCATCCAACTGTTCGAGCCTGTCGCTTCGACGCTGATCAAGGAAGGCAAAGCCTATTACGTCGCATCGCTCGGAGAAGCGTTCGGCAGCTATCCGGAAACGTCGTATGTCGCGACTTCCGACTTCATGAAGAAAAATCCGGAAGTTGTCCGGAAATTCTCGAAAGCCGTAACCGAAGGCGCGCGCTGGTTGCAGACTGCCTCATCCGACGATGTGCTTAAAGCGTTGAAGCCGTTTTTCGATGCCACGCCGGATGACATTATTTTGCAATCGGTCGAGCGTTATAAGAAGCAGATGACGTGGTCGACGACGCCGGCGCTGTCGCAAGATCAATTCGATATTTTGCAGAACGTACTCGTCGAGAACGGCGTGCTGAAGGCGGCGGACAAAGTCGGCAAGCTGGACGACGTTGTCGATAACAGCTTCGCGGCCGCGGCCGGCAAGGATTGATCGTACGATGGCGCGAATCGAACCGAGCGACGGAATCGATCGTCCGCTATCCGCTCCCGCGCATATCGTCATGGAAGGTGTCGGGCTTAGTTATTTCACTCTGCAGCAGGAAACAGAAGCATTGCGCGACGTTTGCTTCGAGATTGCCCGCGGAGAGTTTATTAGCATCGTAGGGCCGAGCGGCTGCGGCAAAAGCACGCTGCTCTCTCTCATATCCGGCATGCTGACACCGACGCAAGGCAGCGTGCGCATCGACGGGGAGGAGGTGTCGGGCACCTCCTCCAAAGTCGGCTACATGCTGCAGCACGACCATTTGTTCGAATGGCGAGATGTGCTCGGCAACTTGACGGTAGGTGCGGAAATTCGCCGGATGGACCGGAAGAAAGCGAGAGCCAAAGCCGAGACGTTACTGGAGAGGTACGGACTCGGCGGCTTCGCTGGTTACTTGCCTTCCCAATTATCCGGTGGGATGAAGCAGCGTGTTGCGCTCATTCGGACGCTTGTCGCGGAGCCGGATATTTTGCTGCTCGACGAGCCTTTCTCCGCGCTGGATTACCAGACGCGGCTAACGCTGCAGGAGGAAGTGTTCCGCATCATTAAAGACCAGGGGACGACGGCCGTCCTCGTGACGCACGACTTGTCCGAAGCGATCAGTATGGCGGATCGGGTGATGGTTATGTCCTCTAGGCCAAGTACGATCCGCTCGGTTCACCCTATCACGTTCGAGGAAGGCAGTCATCTTTCTCCATGGGACAGAAGGCAGGCCGGGCGTTACAATGGCTATTTCAACGCCATCTGGAAGGAGCTCGAGCAGCGATGAAGACAAATGGCGCGAAGTCGCCGTTGTACGAACGGTTTCTTCGGGCGCAGCGCCGCACGCGCATCATGATCGGGCTCGCCCGGTTTGCGATATTGGCGCTGTTCCTGCTCGTATGGGAGCTGGCGGCGGACTGGAAGTGGATTGATCCGATGCTAACGAGCAAGCCGTCGATGCTGTGGACTTCGTTTCGAGATCTGGCTTTTCATGGGGATCTGTTTCATCATACTCGCATTACGGGGACGGAGACGGTTGTCGGCATCGCCCTTTCGATGGCGCTCGGCACGGCGGTTGCGGTGCTGTTCTGGTGGTCGACGTTTGCTTCGAAAGCGCTTGAGCCTTACATCGTCGTGCTGAATGCGTTGCCGAAAGTTGCGCTTGGTCCGATTTTTTACATTTGGCTCGGGGATCGTTACTCGGTGTACGGCATGGCGATTGCGATCTCGGTTATCGTCACGATTATGATGGTTGAAAATGGATTCAAGGAAATCGGCAGGACAAAGCTGAAGCTGATGCAATCTTTCGGGGCGACGAAAGGGCAAATGTTAAGGATGGTCATGCTTCCGGCGAGCGTGCCGCATTTGGTCGCGACGTTGAAGGTGAACGTAGGTTTAACGCTTGTCGGGGTCATTATGGGAGAGTTTCTGTCGTCGAAAGCGGGCTTGGGTTATTTGATCATCTACGGCGGTCAAGTGTTCCAGATGAATCTCGTGATGGTGAGCGTGGCGATGCTTGCACTGCTGTCGGTCTTCCTGTACGGCGTCGTTAATCTATTAGCTCGCGTCGCAAGCAAAAAATACCATCATGAAGCGTAATTGCTAATGTCTTTGTAAAAGGTCGCGGTTTCTGGCGGCCTATTTTGTTTTCTCGTAGCAAGCTGTCGATAATTTTGTAATAATGGCCTTGTGAGTATTTTGGGAGTGAAAGTTGCTATTTTGACAAAAACGGGAACTTGGGAGGAACCGCGGTGGGAAGCTTGAGCTTGCGAAAAGGGGTGTTTTTCGGTTCGCGGGCGTTAGGCCTGACGTTGATCCCGTTGATTTCGTTTGTTCTGGTAATCTGGTTTTACGATTTTATGGTACCGAACCGGTCGGCTCCGCAAGCTCGGGCTGGCGTCCTGGATCTGAGCGAATGGGACTTCGGCAAGAGGGGGTTCATTAATCTTGACGGAGAGTGGACGTATTATCCGAATCGGCTGCTGACGCCGGACGAATTCCGAAGCGGCGGGGAAGGCGATGTCAGGACCATCACCGCTCGCATTCCGAACGCTTGGTTCGGAGGAAGTTCTCCGGACGAAGCGAGCCGGACACCGTACGGCACGTACCGGCTGACAGTCAAGCTGAAGGAGAACGGCGGCAGCTACGGCATTCGGACGAACAACATCAACCGGTCGCATCGGCTTTACGTCAACGGCGTTATGATCGGAAGCGGAGGCAATCCGTCCGATATTCCGCGGGAGTACAGAGCGGAAAATAAGCCTTATACGACGTTTTTCCGCGCGGAAGGGCGGGAGTTGGACATTGTGCTGCAAGTAGCCAGCGACATCCCCGAGAGAATCGGGGGCTTCGAAGAATTGCAGCTCGGCTCGCAGGCGGACTTGCTTCGCAAGGACGAACTGTTCTTCGCTGTTGAATTTTTGGGACTTTTTATCCTGTTGCTATTCGGCGGTTATCACTTGAGTATCTATGTCATGAGGTCGAAGGACAAAGCCTATCTTTGTAGCAGTCTGTATTACCTGACCTTTCTGGTTTTCATCGCGATGGACGGAGACAAGCTGCTGCTCCAACTGGTGCCGGGATTTTCCTATGACTGGGCGAGGAAGCTCAACTATATCGGCGGGTTTTCGAATTTCGCGATGCTAGGCATTTTCCTCCACTACTTGGACGGGAAGCTGCTGTCGCGTAAGATGCTTAGCGTACTCGTTGCTCCAATCGCCGTCTATATCGCATCCGTTGCGGTACTGCCATATTCGATGTATTCGGTTCTCGGTCAACTGCCTTGGGATTATGCGTTGCTGCTCCTCATGATCTATCTCTATCGGGCAGCACGATTGTTTGCGAAGCAAGACGGCCAACTGGACCGCAAGGAAACCGCGCTGCTCTGCGGCGTGCTCGTATCCACCGTGTCGATTTCGCTTGTCGGGATCTTCTATTCCATGGGATGGGTTGAGACGGATCTCGGACGCCGGGTTGCGTTTCTGGCAGCCATTGCGTTCATGAACACGCTGCTTGCTTTTCGCCTGACCCGCGCCACGGACAAGACGGAGCAACTGACGGAGCAATTGATCCTGCGGGATCGATTAAAGGACGAATTTCTGGCCAATACGTCTCATGAACTGAAGACGCCGCTGCATGGGATTCAGAATATGGCCTCCTACCTGCTCGACGGGAAGGCAGGAGATCTTACGGACAAGCAGAGAAGCGAGCTGTCGCTTATTCAAGATACATCGACGAAGTTATCCGCGCTTGTGAACGACCTTGTGGACGTCGTAAGAATGAAGCACGGAGATCTCCGGCTTGCAGAAACGGTTCTGGACTTGCGGGTTGCAGTTCAGACGGCTTTCCAGGTATTGGAATTCGAGCTGACGGGCAAGGACGTGCAATGGGAGAATCGGATTCCGCTTGGTACGTTCGTCCGTGCGGACGAAAACCGGGTGAGACAGGTGTTGTACAACCTCATTCATAACGCAATCAAGCATACGAAAAAAGGCTGGATATGGGTAGGTGCGACAGTTGCAGACGGACAAGCCGTCGTTTGGGTAGAAGATACCGGGATTGGAATACCGCAAGAAAGCCAGGAGGCCGTCTTCGGTTATTTCGAGCAAGCGGAACGCGCCCTGCCGCAGGATGGGTACACAGGCATGGGGCTCGGACTGTATATCAGCCGCCAGTTGGTGGAACGGATGGGCGGCAGCATTTACGTGGAACGCTCCGAGCCGGGACAGGGAACGCGGATGACATTCACTCTTCCAGCTGACGATACCGGAGACTGGATAACCGCAGAAGGTGAAGTGGCAGCTGCCGTGGAATCGACGCCAAAGAACTTTTCAACGGAGCTCGATATCGTCGATCAGATGCGGGAGTATACGGTTCTCGTCGTCGACGATGAGGCGTCTAACGTTCGGATCCTGCTGAATCTGCTGGGAGACGAGTACAACGTATTGACGGCATTGTCTGCGAAAGAGGCACTTCGCAAGCTGGAAACTCATTCGCGGATTGATCTAATCATCATGGACGTCATGATGCCGGAAATGTCGGGCATCGATCTATGCCGGAAAGTTCGCGAATCGCGCTCGGTGTTGGAACTGCCCGTACTGTTCGCGACCGTAAAAGATTCTTTGTATGATATCGAGCTTTGCTTCGGTGCGGGAGGGAACGACTTCATCGCCAAGCCGTTCGATCCAAAGACGCTCGCTGCAAGAGTCCGGACCTTACTGTCGATGAAAACCTCGATGGACTTGGCCGTCAAGAACGAAATGGCGTTCCTGCAAGCGCAGATTAAACCTCATTTCCTTTACAACGCCATAAGCAGTATCGTTTCTTTCTGTTATACGGACGGGGAAAAGGCAGCATATTTGCTGTCCATGCTGAGCCGATATTTACGAATCGTGTTTGAACGCGATCAGACAACATTGTTCGTAACGTTAAGAATGGAGCTTGAACTTATTAAAGCATACGTTGAAATCGAGAAAGCCCGTTTTGGTACGCGGTTAGCCTACAAGCTGCAGACGGATCCGGGGCTCGACACAGCCGTCATTCCTTCGCTGATCCTTCAGCCGTTCGTCGAGAATGCAATCCGGCACGGTTTGTTCGAAAAAGAAGGCAACGGAACGGTTACGTTAACCGTCTCGGACGGCAACGGCTATATTCGGTTCGATATTGAAGACGACGGCGTCGGAATGGCGGATGACACGCTGTATCGTCTGAGGGCGGGAGATCGTCCTGAAGGCGCCGGCATCGGGGCGACGAACGTTCGAAGACGGCTGGCGACGATTCCGGGCGCGAGCATTGCGATCGATTCCGCGTTGGAACGGGGCACGCGGGTAACGATCTATTTGCCCAAGCGAGAAACGGAGGAAGAAACATGATTCGCGTCATCATCGTAGAGGACGAGCAGCCGACTCTGGATTTGATGGAGAGGCTTGTAGGCCGGCATCCGCTGCTGGAGGTTGCGGGAACGTTCACGAGCCCTCTTGAGGCGCTGGAACAGTATACTCTATTGAAGCCGGACGCGGTCTTTCTCGACGTCGAGATGCCGAAGATGGGCGGCCTTGAGCTTGCGAACAAGCTCAGGGAGATCGACGAGGACATTCAGATCGTGTTCACGACCGCTTATCCCGATTATGCGGTCGATGCATTTCGTGTGAGTGCTGTCGATTATTTGCTCAAGCCGGTCACTTCGGATGATCTGGAGAGGGTTGTGGCCCGTCTTTCTAAAAATTATTCGCTGCGTTCCAATCTGGAGGCTCCAGTTGCCGTCGGTGAACCGTCCGTCCGCTGCTTGGGAACGTTCGAGACGCGGAAGGTTGACGGAAGCCTGATCTCTTGGCCGACACGTAAGACGGAAGAGCTGTTCGCATACCTGTTAGCTTACCCGAACCGGCTGGCGGGCAAGTGGCAGTTGGCCGATCTCCTCTGGACGGACATGGAGGAGGACCGTGCCCTCCACAATGTGCACAATGCGATCTATAGGTTAAAGAAGGCTTTAAAGGAAGCCGGGTTGCCTGTGGACTTGACGCACAGCAACGAAGGATATTTGTTGCGCGTAGCCCCCGCCTTTACGGACATCGAACGTTTTCGAGACTTCATGAAGCGGACATCCGCGATCGATATACGGAACGCGACGGAGGCCGAGAAGCTGTTCCGGTCCTGCCGCGGAGAATTGTTCGGAGGCAAAGATTATGTGTGGAGCTCCGGCCTCGCTGCCGAAGTGTCGGCGCAGAAGGCTTCTTTGGCCCTTATGCTGGCGTCCTACTATCGTGAAATCGCGGACATGGCGGCCGCGAAGATGACACTGCGGACCTACTTGGCCGATGCTCCGCTTGATGAGGAGATCAACGCGGAGCTTCTCCGGTTGTATGCGGAAAGCGGGGAGTCGGGAGCGTTCCGGAATCATTACGAACAATACGCTCAACGCTTGGAGGCAGAACTCGGTGTCCGACCGACAGAGTCGATCCGGGTGCTGGCAACGGGGTTTTCCATATGAGGGTTGAAGGAGATTTGAAGAGAGACTTTGCGTCTCTCTTTTTTTCTACGGCGGCACAATGCACTAACACCTATGTTGCTGCCGACGAAAACTGTACCGCCTCGCGCCGCTCTAAGTGGGTTTCACCTGACTGCAGCTCACTGTGCGCCGCTTTTTGTCGCTCTAAATGGGTTTCACCTAACTGCAGCTCGCCGTCCGCCGTTTCTCGTCGCTCTAAGTGGGTTTCACCTGACTGCAGCTCACCGTGCGCCGCTTTTTGTCGCACTAAGTGGGTTTCACCTAACTGCAGCTCGCCGTCCGCCGTTTCTCGTCGCTCTATGTGGGTTTCGCCTGACTGCAGCCCACCGCGTACCCGCTTCTCGTCGCTCTACTACCGACGGGCGGCGGCTGATTTCGCATTTACGCGCTCCAACCGTTACAACATTCAACAATTGTGCCTTAGCAGTTATGTTTCTGGTTAGTGAATTGTGCCGTCGTAGTTTTCTGTCGTTTTTTGTGAGTAATTTGTGAGAAGTCGGATGTATTTTATTCGTGTTCCGTCTAGTTGTGAGCGAATACAGGAAATGAGGGATGACATGAAGAGAAAGTGGATCCAACTCGCGCGAGCGGCACTCGCGCTCATCGTCTCTTGGCAGACTGCCGCAGTTTGGTTAGGTACGGAACGGGCAGGAGCGGTGCCGGTGGGCGACTGGCTTTGGGAGCCGGTCGGGACAGGGGCGGTGGAGAACAGTTTTGCGCAGACGCTTGATATTGAAGTACACGACAATGTGCCCTATTTGTTCTATAACGTTGGCAGTGGCGGGGGCAGAGGAATCGTCAAATCGTGGGACGGATCGAGTTGGGCGACGGTTGGCGGGGGTTACGTTACGCCGGGCCACATGGGGAGCGCGTCGCTCAATATTGGACAGGACGGACAAATATACGCAACCTACGTAGACGGGAGCGGAAGTCCGTATCATGCGGTCGTTCGCAAGCTTAGCGGCGGAGCATGGGTCGAGTTGGGCGACGGCGGGTTTTTGTCTTCTCCGGCAGGTGCTGATTATACCGGTGTCGTTGCTGGAACGAACGGTAAGCCAACTATGTATTACCAGGAACGCGGTTCGTTTCAGACTTTTATTCGACAATTCGATGGCACGGTTTGGACGACGGCGACGGTGGTTACGGGCAACTATAGCAATCTTCCGAACTTGACGATGACCCCGCAAGGCCAACCCGCAATGATATTCGCAGACGGTTCTACCGGTTACTATCGGCCGAAAGCGATTGTGTACGATGGAAATGCATGGCAGACGTTGGGTAACGATCAATTCTCGAGCGTCTCTGCGCATTACCCATCGCTTCGTTTCGCTTCCGACGGAACGGCATATGCGGTTTTCAAGAACGGCAATGCGCCCGATAACGGCATAGCTTATTTATACAGGCTGTCTGGAGGGACATGGGAGAAGCTTGCGGAATGGAATGCGCATGGAATGAAAAATATCGACTTGGCGATCAGTCCGCTGACGAATGCTCCGTTCGTTGCGTATATCGATCGGAGCGGCAAAGCCGAAGTTAAGACGTGGAACGGCTCGGCTCTGATCGATACGACTTCGACAGGCGGGTTGGCAATGAATGCGGACAATGTCTCGCTGGCGTTCGGGGAGAACGGAGAAGGTTACTTGGCGTTTACTGACGGAGCCAACCATCCTGTCGTCATCCGGTATGCGCCAGAGAAGATTCCGCCTTCGGTGACAGGAATGACTCCATCCGCCGGGGCGACAGACGTAGACAGGGGCGAGAGCTTAACGGTAACATTCGATGAACCGATCAAGAGCGTGCCGGGTCATGATATCGAGATTTGCAAGGTAGCTTCCACGGAATGCCAGCTCGTTGATGCCGGCAGCGCGAATGTGTCGGTAACGGGGAATGTAGCGACCATCGATGTACCGACCGAATTACGAAAGGTGACGAGCTACCGGGCTGTTGCGGAAGCGGGAGCTTTCGCCGATCTGAACGACAATCCGGCTCCGACCATCGAGTGGACGTTCACGACCGCCGCCACCGTGCCGGACGCGCCTGAAATCACGGAAGTCCTCCCGTGGGACGGCGAAGTTACGGTCCTATTTAATGCGCCTGATAGCGGTGGGAGCAATATTCTGTCCTATAGGGTCACCATTCACCCAATGTCGGGTGGAGTCGATTTCGTAGAGGACACGCCAGGCATGGTTTATACCAAGACGGGATTGACGAATGGCGTCACTTACGGCGTCACGATATCCGCAGTGAATAGCGTTGGGTCTTCAGCACCATCTACTATGCGGACATTCGTTCCTTCGACTGTGCCGAGTGCGCCGACGATTACGGGGGTCGAAGTCGGCAACCGCAAGGCGACGGTGAGCTTCGAGCCGCCGGTTAGCGACGGCTCCAACCCGATCACCGAGTATCAAGTTCTGGCGAAGCAAGACGGCGTTCTTAAGCGAGGCGCTGTCGGAAGCGAGTCTCCGATAACGGTGACAGGCTTGACGAATGGCGAGACGTATTCGTTTACGGTAGTGGCAGTTAACGCAAACGGTCCTTCGGAGCCGTCGGCCGATCTGCCGGGAACTCCAGCCACGGTTCCTACCCCTCCTGCGAGCGTAACGGCTACCGCTGGCATAGAACAAGCGACGGTAAGCTTTACGCCTTCCACCAACAACGGAGGAAGCCCGATCACAGGCTACCGGATCACGACGATTCCCGGCAACGCCGAAGAGAATCCGATTACGATGACCGTTGGCCCGAACGCAACGTCCGCGGTCGTGAGCGGGCTCCGCAACGGTGGAGACTATCAATTCAAAGTCGCAGCACTTAACGCGCTGGGCGCTTCCGCCGAAACGCAGACAGTCGTATGGACGCAACTGCCCGCGGTGCCTGCAGGGCCATATAACATTTTTGCATCGGCAGGGGATAGAAAAGCAATCGTATCCTTCAACGAGCCGGAAAATGGCGGGATGACGATTACGAAATACAGAGTGACAGCGTCGGCGGGTACGGCTACTCTCATGCAGATCGAGGGCTCGTCCAGTCCGATAGAAGTGACGGGGCTTCAGAACGGCACGGCTTACACGTTCGTCGTAGAAGCTTACAATGAGGTAGGTTGGTCGGAACAATCGGATTCGTCCAACATAGTGACGCCAAGCACGGTGCCGCAAGCGCCGACGAACGTGACGGCGACGGCAGGCAATGGAAGCGCAGTGGTTTCCTATTATCCGTCCTTCGATAATGGAGGCAGCCCGATTACGGAATATCGGGTTACGGCATGGAAAGATGATCAGAATGTGAAAGAAGCAACTGGAACGTCCGGCTCGATCACGATATCAGGTCTTACGAACGGCACGGCGTATACCTTCACAGTAGTTGCGATCAACGCGAATGGAGCATCGCCTGCGTCTACCGCCTCGTCTCCAGTAACGCCGACGGCACCGGGCTCCGGCAACATCGGGCCGCCTCCGGTAGTAAGCCCGGAACCGTCACGAGACAACGAGTTGCACTTGACCGTCGGCCCGCAACAAGGCGGGTCAGGAGAAATCAAGGGCGTTGTTAAGCTGAAGGTTCCGGCTGGTGCGGTTTCTCGAGAAGGTAAAATTTCCGTATCGATTGTGGCCGCCGATCAGGCTCCATCGACGGGGGGGCTGAACGCGGTTAGCCAGGTAGTTGAATTTTCGAGCACGACCGGCCATTCGTTCGACAAGCCGGTGGAAATCACCTTTTATTATGGAAAAGACAAAGTCGGCGCTGGTAGTCGTGCGGCAGTCTACTACTACAACGAATTGCAACATCGTTGGATTTATATCGGAGGAACGGTAAACGAGGACGGAACGATAACGATAAGCGTTAACCATTTCACGAAATTTGCGGTATTCGAATTTAAGCCGACATCGTTTTCCGATTTGGCGGGCCATTGGGCAACGGCGTTTACCGAGCGATTAGTGGGTATGCACGTAATTCAAGGTTACCCGGATCAAACGTTCCACCCGAATGAAACGGTAACGCGGGCGCAATTTGCGAAAATGCTTGCCGAAGCGCTGGGACTTCCGGCAACTGCGAACGCGACGGATTTCGCGGATGACGACGAGATTCCTGACTGGTCCAAGTCTGCCGTGGCCTCAGCTGCGAAACTCGGTCTTATCAGCGGGTATCCGGGGCAAGGAGCGATGCGATTCAGGGCCGATCGAACGATCTCTCGCGCGGAAATGGCAGTGATGATCGCACGCGCACTAAGCGCAGGCGGGAACGGAGCGGAGGGAGCAGCGGGCGGAACAGCTCGTTTCAAAGATAGCGGAGCAATCCCGGAATGGGCCCAAGCTGCTGTCGAGACAGCTGTGTCGGCGGGCATCTTGAACGGCTATGAGGATGGAACTTTCCGTCCTTATGTTCAAGCAACGCGGGCGGAAGCGGCGGCGATGATCTATAAGCTGCTGGGAGTATTGAAAATTTAAAGCACGAAAGCGATACGAAGCAAATCAAAAACAGCGCCATCGCTGCTGCCTCCCCGGCGGCAATGCGTACGGCGCTGTTCTGCTTTCTTGTTCATGACGACTTGCGTTTGCGGTTTCCTCTGCCACGTTACACGGACGATTTCGGGGTTGTTCGCGCCTTCGCGCACCCGCTTAAGCCTCTCTTGCTTCGACTTCGATTTTCCCATTCTCTTACACCTCCAAGTGTTGATTCGATCATACCTGATAGCGAATGTGTACGCAATGAGGGAGTTGTCAGAAAAGTCTTTACATCAGGGTCTATTTGCCTAGATAATTTAACTAAAATATTTTGAGGTGCACAAACCAATGACTTTCACCATTCCCGAATCCGCCGCCGATATCGAGCTTTCCCAAATCGTGCAACGACAACGGGATTTTTTCCTTAGCGGGGCGACAAGAGAGATTGCATATCGCCTTAAGCAGCTTGAGAAGTTACGCGAGGCCGTCGTCCGTCTCGAGCCGGAGCTTCTGGCCGCGCTAAGGAGCGACTTGAACAAGCCCGAGACGGAAAGTTACGCGCTCGAGATTGGGCCAGTGCTGTCGGAAATCAGCTTCGCATCCCGCCGCGTCCGGAAATGGGCAAAGCCAAAGCGGGTACGCACTCCGATTACGCACTTCGGTTCCAGCAGCCGCGTTCGCTACGAACCGTTAGGAACGTCGTTGATTATAGGTCCATGGAACTATCCGGTTCAACTCATTCTTATTCCTACAATTGCCGCGCTCGCCGCAGGCAACACCGTCGTGCTGAAACCGTCGGAGATGGCGCCCGCCACGTCAGCGATGCTGGCGAGACTCGTACGCGAGACGTTTTCTCCAGAGGCGGTCGCCCTCGCAGAAGGGGGAGCCGAGACGAGTCAGGCGTTGCTTCAATTGCCGTTTGATCATATTTTCTATACGGGCAATGCGACCGTCGGGCGAATTATCATGGAAGCCGCCGCGAAGCGGCTGATTCCGGTTACGCTGGAGCTTGGCGGCAAAAGCCCCTGCATCGTACACGAAGACGCGAATATCGAACTCGCCGCGAGAAGAATTACGTTCGGCAAACTCGCGAACGCAGGCCAGACGTGCGTTGCTCCGGATTATTTGCTCGTGCACGAGCGGGTCAAGACGAAGCTGATCGAAGCGATCGGGCAAGTGATCGAATCGTTCTACGGTGCGGACCCGATTGCCCATCTGAACTACGGGCGTATCGTAAACGCGAGGCATTTTCATCGCGTGGCGGCTTACTTGAAGGACGGAAACGTCGTCTACGGCGGACGATCGGACGAGTCTTCGTTGAAGATCGCCCCGACGCTGCTGGCGGACGTTGCACCGGACGCCCCAGTCATGCGGGAAGAAATTTTCGGACCGATTCTTCCGATTATCACTTACGGCAACATCGACGACGTCTTCGCGATTGTCGCAGCGAACGAGAAACCGCTCGCGCTGTACGTGTTCTCGGAAAATAAGAAGTTTCAGGACGAGATCATCGGCCGAATCCCGTTCGGCGGGGGTTGCATCAACGATGCGGTTATCCACTTGGGCACGCCTTACTTGCCGTTCGGCGGCATCGGCCCGAGTGGAATGGGCAACTATCACGGAGAATATGGCTTCCGTACGTTCTCCCATTGCAAAGCCGTGCTGAAGCAGTCCAATCGGTTTGATCTGCCGTTCCGTTACCCTGGCTCCAAGCTCGGTCCGAAAATCATTCGCAAGCTGCTGCGATAAACGATCTCGACGAGGGGAGGGAATGTGTTCTGGCAACGTTGATACCCGGTTACGAAGCGTACAAGAAACTGTTCGCACATCTCCCGATGCCGTTCGCCTATTTGGACTTAAGCATGCTTGATCGCAATATCGCCGATATTGCCGCGGCCGCCGGCAACAAAAACATCCGTATCGCCAGCAAGTCGATCCGTTCCGTGGATGTTCTTCGCCGCATTTTGGACTCGGGTGCTCCTTACGGTGGCGTTATGTGTTACACCGCATCGGAAGCGGCGTTTCTGGCCGACCAAGGGTTCGACGATCTGCTGCTTGGCTACCCGACGTGGGAGGCGGACGGCATTCGTGCGCTTGTGGAGAGAGTTGCGGCCGGCAAGCAGATCACCTTTATGGTCGATTCCATCGAACATGTCGCCCATATCGAAAAATTTGCTCAAGGAAGCGGGACTCGTGTTCCGCTATGTCTGGACGTGGACATGTCCACGTCTTATCCGGGGCTGCGTTTCGGCGTATGGCGCTCCCCGATAAACGGCTGGGAGCAAGCCAAACCGGTTGTCGAGGCGATCGTCGGCTCCCGTTGGCTGAAGCTTGACGGCATTATGGGATATGAAGCGCAAATCGCGGGTGTAGGAGACGATGTGCCAGGTGCGACATTCCAAAATCGGATCGTCTGTTTTCTGCAAAAAAGATCCGTCTCTGAAGTTGCCAGACGAAGGGCAGAAGTCGTTCGCGGTCTCTCAAGCATCGGTGTGGCGCTCCGGTTCGTCAACGCCGGCGGAACCGGCAGCTTGGCGACGTCTCGGGAAGAGGAATTCGTCACGGAAGTAACCGCTGGTTCCGGTTTTTATGGCCCGACGTTATTTGATTATTACAAGTCATTCCGATACCTGCCTGCAGCGGGCTTCGCCGTAGAGATCGTCCGAAAACCTCGCGTCGATATCGTAACGTGTCTGGGCGGCGGGTATGTCGCCTCGGGCGCTGCGGGAGCGACGAAGCTCCCCCAGCCCTATTTGCCACAGAACCTGCGGCTGTTTTCGCTAGAAGGCGCGGGTGAAGTGCAGACGCCGGTGCTGGCGAATCGACCGGAGCATCGCGGTTTGCACATTGGTGATCCGATCTTTTTCCGCCATGCGAAAGCTGGGGAATTGTGCGAACGTTTCGACTGCTTAAACGTCGTCGCAGACGGAGCAATCGTCGGGAAATATGCGACCTACAGGGGCATGGGGGGAACTTCTTATGATCAACAAGGGATGCCGGTGGAGCAACTGGTCGGGCATCGAGAAAGCAAAGCCTAGAACCGTTCTTTATCCCGTACATATTGAGGAAGTCGTCGAAGCTGTCCAAATGTGCCGAAGGGAAGGGCGCAAGCTTAGAGTCGTCGGCTCGGGACACTCTTTTACCGCGCTTGTCACGACGGATGACATCATGATGTCTCTGGACAACATGCAGGGGGTGCTCGAGACGAACCCTGCCGCACTTACGGCTACCGTCTGGGCGGGAACAAAGCTGAAAGCCCTCGGCGAGTTGCTGCATACCGAAGGGCTCGCGCAAGAAAATCTCGGCGACATCGACATGCAGTCGATCGCCGGAGCGATTAGCACCGGAACGCATGGGACGGGACTGTCCTTCGGCAATATTTCGACCCAAGTCATTGGCATCACTGTCGTGACGGGTACGGGAGAAGTGTTGGATGTAACCGAGCAATCACATCCCGATTTGTTCAAAGGATTGCAAATCTCGCTTGGAGCGCTAGGCATTATCGTGCAAGTGAAGCTTCGGCTGCGTCCCGCCTATCGGCTGCGTTACGAGAGCTCGAGGGTACCGATCGAGGAATGTTTGAAACGTATGCCGGATTTAATGGTCAGTCATCGCAACTTCGAATTTTACTGGTTTCCGTATGCCGAGCCGTGTCAGCTTAAAACGATGGACGAAACCGAAGAACCGGAGACGCATCGCGGAATTGGCGGGTATGTGAGCGATGTGCTGCTTGAGAACGCTGCCTTCGGCGTACTCTCCAAGCTTAGCAAATGGATACCGGGCATGAGCGCTCCGGTTAGCCGATTATGTGCCGCGCTTGTCCCGACGGGCGGAAGAGTCGGGCACAGCCACAAAGTGTATGCGACGACACGGCTTGTTCGCTTTAACGAAATGGAGTACAATTTACCGGCCGAGCAGATGGCGAATGTCATTCGGGAGATGCGCGAGGCAATGGCTCATGGCAAGTATCGCGTGCATTTTCCGGTCGAATGCCGTTTTGCCAAAGGCGACGACATCTGGCTTAGCCCCGCTTACGGTAGAGACTCGGCGTACATCGCCGTCCACATGTACAAAGGAATGCCGCACGAACGATATTTCGCGGACATGGAAAGCATCTTTCTGAAGTACGGCGGAAGGCCGCACTGGGGCAAACTACATAACTTAACGGCCGAACGGCTGCGCGATGCTTATCCGATGTGGGAAAGCTTTCACGAACTGAGGCGGCGATTGGATCCGGACGGAATTTTTCTGAATCCGTATTTGATCCGGATTTTCGGACAATAGATTTCAGAGTGTTTTGTAAAAAGGAGTTAATGATTATGCCCCACCTGTTGATTAGAGGCGTCTCTCATGAAGGGATCCGGTCCGTCAGCCGGGCGCTCGTCGCCGAGTTGGCGAATATATGCGAATGTCCGGAAGATTATTTTGTGTTGGAAGCGCTGCACACGACCGCTTTCTTCGGCGGCGAAGCGGTCGATTCGTATCCGTTCGTTGAGGTAAACTGGTTTGATCGCGGCTTGGCGGTCAGAGACGCCGTCGCCTCCTGTATCGATCGCCATATTCGATCGGTTGGCGTGACTGAGGCCGAGATCGCGTTTAAGGTGTACGAGGAGGATGCGTACTACGCGAATGGGAAGAGACTCGGAGCGTCCGATGCTGAGCGGGAAGCCGAACTGCTGGCCTTGCGCACGGAGAACGGCAAACTCAAGGAAGATTTGGCCAAGGCGCGCAAAGCGCTGGCCGCAGGTTCAGGACAAAATATGAGCAGCAAGCTTTACGACGCGCTGAGGGAATAGTTTTTCGGATGGCGAGGGAAGTCGATGAACAAGCAGTTGAGCTTCCGGGAAGACGGGACATTTACGATCGTGCAGTTTACCGACGTTCATTGGAAGAACGGCGACGGGAAAGACGCCCGTACGAAATCGCTTATGGCGCGTATTATCGCGGAAGAGAAGCCGGACCTTGTCGTCTTCACGGGGGATGTCATTGATAGCTTGCATTGCGCAGACCCGTATCGTTCGTTTCGAGATGCGGTGGGGGTCGCGAGCGAAAGCGGCATTCCGTGGGCGGCGGTTTTCGGCAATCACGATAGCGAAGGTAAGACTTCACGCGAAGAATTGATGAGCGTCCAGACGAGCATAGCAGGAACGATCGCCGAATATGGCCCTTCCGACATCGGCGGCGTCGGCAATTTCGTAAGGACGTTGGTTGGCCGGGATGGCTCGTCTGCCGCTGCGCTCTATTTCCTCGATAGCGGCGCTTATTCGGAGCTTCCTCATGTCCCGGGGTACGGCTGGTTTCAGCGCAGTCAAGCGGAGTGGGTGCGGAAGAAAGCCGGGGTGTTGCAAGCGGACAATGGCGGGCGACCGCTGCCTTCGCTGGCGTTTTTCCATATTCCGCTTCCGGAATATCGCGATGTATGGGATCGTCAAACATGCTTCGGCAAAAGATACGAGAAAGTGCAGGCGCCGCGGCTGAACACAGGCATGTTCTCCGCGCTGGAGCAAGCGGGCGGCGTGATGGGGACTTTTTGCGGGCACGATCATGTCAACGATTACGAAGGCACGCTGTACGGCGTTCGGCTTTGCTACGGCAGAGCGACCGGGTACAATACTTATGGAAGATGGCGTTTCCGCCGCGGCGCCCGCCTCATTCGGATGCGCGAGGGTAGCGAGAGCTTCGAGACATGGCTCAGACTCGATAACGGCGACAAAATCGAGAGCCAAAGGAAACATTCCCCGAACCGGTTCTCACGGGCATAAGTGTATGATTATATGTTGGTCTACCAAGCCGCTTCACCGTCCGACAAGGCGGGGAGCGGCTTGGTTAGTTGTCTCCCGAGCAGCTACGGCACTCCGACGCACGTCTCGCCAGCGACCATAGTGGACAAGTTGCGTCACAATGTATCTTTTTCAAAAATTAATTTAAATGCCGAAACAAAACGTATCTTGATTGCGTCAAACCCTATACCAGCCGCGACGCGAACCCGGGAAGCCGCGGCGGAGAAATAGGGAGGTATCGATATGAGGAAAGCATGGCTCTGCCTGCTTGCGCTATTGTTGCTAATTCAACTGCCAATTGGGGCGAACGCCGCATCGAATTTGAACACCGAGCAGAAGTATGAGTTTTTGCGGCAGAAAAATATTTTTACCGGCTTCGCCGACGGAAGCGCGCATTTGTACGATTCGATGACGCGGGAACAACTGGCAGTCGTGCTGTGGCGGTTGCTGGATTTGCCGATGAGTACGAAAGCGCTCAGCTACAAAGACGTGCTCAAAACCCGCTGGTCGTATCCGCAGATTGGGGCAGTGACGAGGGCTAATTTGATGAGCGGCACGCAGACGAACGTGTTCTCGCCTGACATGAACGTGACGGTGGAGCAAATGGCTGCCGTGTTCATCCGCAGCTACGGCTTGAAAGGAAACGGATCGACGCCGGTTGCGGGTAAAGTTTCCTCGTGGGCAAGAGGTGCCGTCAGCCTCGCGCTGGACAAAGGATTGATTCCTCAGCTAAACGACTACACGATTGACGCATCCCGTGGACTGCTAGTCGAAGCGGCGTATACCGTATACCTCGACACGCACGTTCAACCGTTGCGCGTGCGTTCAGTCGACGCGTTGTCCAATCAATCGATCAGACTCAATTTGTACGAACGCGGCGACAATATCAATTTGCAAAGGTTTGCGCTGAAAGATGTTTATGGCAATAATCGTAGCATTCAACAAGCGATCGTCGCCCAGGATGGATTGTCCATCGTCTTGTGGACGGACCGCCAAATCGGCGGAATCACGCATTGGCTATACGTCGACGGCAATCCATACAGCTATTCGTCCACGCCTGACGATACGACGAAGCCGACAATCGTTGGCCAACTGAACCGCATCGCAGCGAAAACGTTCGAAATCACTTTCTCGGAGCCGGTCGACAGCAGTACGGCAGCGAACATGGCGAATTATACGCTAAGCGATGGTTTGCGGGTGACATCGGTGCAGCTTTCTTCCGACTTGCGCCGAGTGACGTTCTCGACGTCCGATCAGACGAACGGCAAGACGTATCGACTCACAGTTCGTAATGTCAAAGATTTGGCCGGCAACGTAATGGACCGTAATGACGATCTGACGTTCGTCGGCAACGGCGACAATACGAAACCGAAAGTGACCGAAGTGCGGATCGATGTGACGACGGCGATCGTCAGCGTGAAGTTCAGCGAGAAAATCGACCCGACGCAAGCGGTGCAAGCTTACCATTACGCATTGGATAAAGGGCTTGGAGTGACTCAAGCTACGCTAAGCAAAGACGGCCTGACCGTATACTTGAGAACGACGCAGCAGCAAGATGCCGTCGTCTACACGCTGACGGTCAGCGGCATTCCGGATTTGGCCGGCAATATGATGGATACTTCAGGGAACTGGAAGTTCGGCGCGGTGGCAAATCCGCTGACGCCGGTTAAAGTCCAGGACATCAAAGCGATCAACAACAATACGATTGAAGTGACGTTCGACCGTCCGGTGACCGGCACGGATGTGAACAACGCGCGAATCGTCAGCTTGCTGGACGGAGACGCCAACGTTTCGTTAACAGACTGGACGGATTACTCGACCATGAAGCCGGGAACGGATCGAGTCGTGATTATGCAGTTCCGGACGAAGTCTCCGAATCCAGTCCTGTTCGTCACAGGGCATACGTACACGGCGCGGGTGTCTGGCATCGTCGGCCTCGAGACGGAAGGGAACGCCGACACAGCTGTATTCGCGGGTACGGTGAAAGAAAATCTTAACCCGTTCGTCGCGCAAGTGTATTTGACGGACCGGAGAACGGTCAAAGTCGTGTTCAGCGAGCCTGTCACGAACGTGAAGACGGAGGCGTTCCGCATTCGGGAGCGCGGCGGAGATTGGGTGAACGTCACAGGCATCGACAACGGGGATCCGAACAAAGTCGTTACGGATATTTCCCTGAAGCTCGGCAGCGATCTGAAAAACGGAAGCGTCTACGAACTGAGCTTCCAAGGAGGCATCGTCACAGACGCCGCCAAATGGAACGAACTGAAGACGACGGAAGGCGGGCAGCCGTTTGTGCTGAGCTTTAACACTTAACCGTCTAGGCATACTCAAGCCCCATCCTTCGCGCATTGCGAAAGATGGGGCTTTTGTTTTACTGTGAGAATGTCGAAAGGAGGTGTTACAATAAAACGATGGGGGAGGAGACGAAGTGATGTTACTGTTGGTTTGTTACTTGCTCGCGATTAACGTCGGTGCGTTGTGGGCGATGGCGTACGATAAAGGTCAGGCGAAACGAAGGAGACAGAGAGTGCCGGAACGGACACTGTTTCTGTTAGCAGCGATAGGAGGTTCACCTGGATCGATTGTCGG
This sequence comes from Cohnella soli, assembly GCF_042655525.1. Lineage (NCBI taxonomy): Bacteria > Bacillati > Bacillota > Bacilli > Caryophanales > Paenibacillaceae > Cohnella > Cohnella soli. The sequence goes on along the minus strand of NZ_JBHSMI010000067.1, from coordinate 129,749 downwards.
CATGAGAATATGGCACCACAAGACGAAACATATCTCATTCGTCATGGGTATGCCCGCCATTCTTGTCGTGCAAGTTGTCATCTTGTACGCCATACTTCGATAAACAAACAAGAAGAGGACGCCGAAGCCGTCAAGGCTTGAAGCGTCCTCTTCTTATCACTCAGGGTGTCGTCGAGACCAATGGCTTCAGCAGCTTAAAGGTATCATCCCACTTGTCTTCTTTGGCTCGAATCGCCACAATCGTATGCTCTCCGCCGAGCTCGATGCCGTTAAACACCGGATTGCCGGTAATATCGATGCCGTAAGCGTGAAGCCCCGATTCTTTTTCACCTTGCGTTTTGCGGATTTTATTTTCCGGAACGTCGAGCGGTTCCTTCTTCAAGAAGTCGTCCAAAGGAATAAACGCCCCCTGGGCAGCGAGGCTCTCGAAATTTTTCTCATCGACAATGTACAGCTCGGATTTCTCCGTCATGAGCATAAGCACGCTCTTCTGCTGAAGCGCGATATCCTGCGGGCTCTTCAGCTCCGTAGGCACGTAGACGACCGTTGATTTGACCCGCTGCCACTCGGGAACAAGTTTTAATAAATTCGCGGAAAGCGTCGTTTCATCAGCCAAGAAGAAGTTGCCAAACATGCTGACCGACAAGTTGGCCGGCGGCGTGTTCGCCGCTTCCCGACGTTTGTCGATGCCTTCCTTGATGAAATACGAAGCCATAATAACAACGATAATGCCGACAATCAGATGGATTTTATAATAATAGAAAAAGTGCCCGACTTTCGTTTGTTTCTGTACGGTGACGTTTTTCTCCGTTTCGATGCCGAGTACAAGGTTGTACGCCTGATTGATCTCCGTCAAATCGGGTGCCTCTTCGCCCTCGCCGCCTGACTCGGTTCTTGATTTCGCCGCCTTCGCCCGCTTCATCAGCAGGAAGTAGCGATTCTCCACTTGCTCGCGATCCGCGTCGGTCGGCAATCCCAGCGTCTCGTACGCTTTCTTTAGTTGTTCATCCACGATCCTTCACTCCCGTCAGCCTTCCGCTGTATGCCTTACTGCAAGTTATAAAACATCTCATATAGCATCATACACGAAGTCTGGAACGACGCGCAAACTGTCCGAATAGAGCACCTGAACAAAACAAAAGCGCCGGAGCGGGAGAAGACCCCGAATCCGGCGCTTTGTACTATTCGATTGTGATGCGGCGTCCGCCGATCCACGTGGACAGCAGCTCCAGGTCATCGTTCAGCAGCAAGAAATCTGCGGCTTTGCCTGTTGCGATCGAGCCTGTTCGACTGTCGATGCCGAGCTGTCGAGCAGGGTTGCCGCTAGCCATTCGGCTTGCGTCTTCAATGCCGGCACCGACTGTCTGAACAAGGTAACGAACGGCGCTAATCATGGTAAGCGTGCTTCCCGCGAGGCTGTCGTTTTCTTTCAGCCGGGCGACGCCGCACATCATGCGGACGGGAAGGCCGCCCAAGTCGTAGTCGCCGTCGGGCATTCCGGCGGCAGTCATGGCATCCGTAACGAGGATGACGTTGTGTGCGCCTTTGGCCCGGGTAATGAGTTTAATGCCGGCCGGGTGGACGTGGTGACCGTCGGCGATCACTTCCGCGACGATGCGGTCGTCGGTCAGCACGGCGCCGACCGTGCCCGGGTTGCGGTGATGGAGCGGCGTCATCGCGTTAAACGTATGAACCGCATGGCGCAGCCCTCTATCCGCAGCGGCGATGATCTGGTCGTATGTCGCATCTGTGTGGCCCGCGCTAGGGACGATCCCGTTGTCGGCCAGTTTCTCGATATAATCAAGTGCGCCTTCGTTCTCCGGCGCAAGCGTCTGGATCTTGATAATGCCCGGGAAACGGCTTACCCATTCTTCCAGCCATTCCGGTTGGGGAGGAACGATATACGCCGGATTTTGCGCGCCTTTCCATTTGACGTTCACGAACGGTCCTTCGAGGTGAACGCCGATGAGCTGCGCGTAAGGCATCGGCTCGCTCATATATTGGCTGACGCGGTCGATTACGGCGGTCAATTCCTCGCGCGGCGCGGTAAGCGTCGTTGCCAGCATACTCGTCGTGCCGTTGGCCGCGTGGAACTTTGTAATTTCCCGGATGCCTGCCGCTTCTGCGTCCATGAAGTCGTGGCCGGCTCCGCCGTGTACGTGCACGTCGATGAAGCCGGGAAGCAACCATTGTCCTGCCGCATCGATCGTTTCCACATCCCCCGCAGTTGCGGAATCGTCCGCGCCGCTGCCGATATGCGCGATGACACCGTCTTTCACGAGAAGGACGCCGCCCTCGACGATGCCTTCGGGAGTGACGATCCGGGCGCCGACGATACGAATCGATGATGATGCTGCTGCAGCGCCGCTCATGCGAGTTTACCCGCTGCTGCGCTATCGAGCAGTACTATCAAGTTCGGATGCGTTTGAAGCAGGGATGCCGGCACGTCGGTCGTGATCGGTCCTTGCAAGGCGCTTTTGACGATATCGGCTTTGTCCGCGCCTTTGACGACGAGCAATATTTTTTTCGCTTTCAGAATCGTGCCGACGCCCATCGTCAGCGCCTGCTTCGGCACTTGATCGATCGAGTCGAAGAAACGGGCGTTCGCTTCGCGCGTTTCTTGCGCGAGCTCGACGATATGGGTGCCTTTCGTCAATGCGTGCGCAGGCTCGTTAAAACCGATATGTCCGTTATGGCCGAGGCCAAGCAATTGCAGGTCGATTTGTCCTGCAAGCTCGATCGCTTCATCGTAGCTTCTGCATTCCTCGGTTAGATCTGCGGCATTACCGTCCGGGATATGGCATTGCGCCTCCGGAAGATCGATGTGGGCGAACAGATTGCTTTTCATATAGGAATGATAGCTTTCCGGGTGCTCGACCGGAATGTTGACGTACTCGTCGAGGTTAAACGTCGATACGTTGCGGAAGCTGAACATGCCCCGCTCGAATTCTTTAACGACTTGTTTGTAGATGCCTACCGGCGTGCCGCCGGTAGCAAGACCGAGCACGGCCCTCGGAGTCGTCTGGATTTGGCCGATAATAATGTTGGCGGCCGCCTCGTTAAGTTTTGCGTCGCTGTCGAAAGTCAGAATGTTCATTTTGTTTTCTTCTCCTCTTTGGCTGTAGTATACGATTTGACCGTCTGGTACGATTGTTCCAGGCGGGGAACGTAAATTTCGAAATGTTCGCTGACAAGTCCCGCGAACAAAATATCGACAACGTGTAACTGCGCCATCCGTGAAGCCATATCGCCGCGCCGCATGCCGACTTCCGAAGAGGAAGTGAACAGGTGGATGGAGGCGTGCCCGGCCAGCGTATTCGCCCCGTACCGGGTAATCGACATCGTCGTCGCACCCCGTTCGGCAGCGCAGCGCAAAGCGTGAATCGTCTCCGGCGTCTCTCCCGAATAGGAAATGCCGATCGCCACGTCTTGCGAGCATAAGGAAGAAGCGGAAGTCAGCATCATGTGCGGGTCCGAGAACGCCGAAGCCGCTTTGCCGATTCGGATCAGCTTCTGAAAGAAATCTTGCGCGACGATGCCGGAAGTCGCCGAGCCGTACAGATCGATGCGCGAAGCGCCGTGCATCGTCGCGATCGCCAGTCGAAGCTGCTGGGCGTCGAGCACGCGAGTCGTGTCCGTAATCGAACGCAGATGGTTGGCCGTGAGCGCGGCGACGATATCGTCCAGCGGCTTACCGGCGACGATGTCCTGATACTGATTGTCGGTCGACGTCGATTGGACGAGCTCCGTTGCCAGCTTCTGCTTAAAGTCGGGAAAATTATGAGAGTGGAACGTCTTGCAGAAGCGCGAGATTGTCGATGGACTGCTGCCCGATTGCGCGGCAAGCTCGGTAATCGTCATCTGCACTGCGTTCTGCGGATGGGCAAGCAAATATTCCGCCAGTGCGCGTTCTTTGAGATGTAGGCTATCCAACTTTTCATGTATGGCATTCAAAATGCTCATGCGAGGTCGCCTTCCATCCGAAAAATAGTTTCTTATTTTCTAGGAAACCCAAGAAAATTATTTTCATCTTAATTTTACTGTATCGCAGTCACCGTTGCAATGACAAACTAATCGGCCTTCAAAGGCGATCCAAACAGAAGTATACGAAAGTAAACAGTGGTATATAGTCGCTCGGAACGGCTGTTTCTTATAATCAAACCGAAGGCAAACAAATAGGGAGGCACAGCAATGAAACGAGTTGGCAAAATGCTGATGACGTTATCGTTATCGGCCCTTATGGTAAGCGTGGCCGCATGCGGCAACAGCAATAACAAAGAGGCGGCAACGGGAGATGCTTCGCAAAGTCCGTCGCAAACCGCCGTGCAAAGTCCGTCGGCATCGCCTGATCAGAAGAACGAAGTGGTGACGGTCAGCACCGTTCGCAAAAGCGATCCTTATTTGAAATTCGACGAAGGCGAAGATTTCGATCACAACTCGGTTTACGACGCCTACGAGAAAGACGCTGGAGTTAAAATTACGAATAAATGGGTTGCCGACGACAGCCAATTCAAAGAAAAAGTGAAAATGGCAATCGCAACGAACGATCTTCCGGACTTCATGCCGGTGAGCGCAACGCAATTGAAACAACTCGTAGAAGCCGACATGATCATGGATTTAACGGATCTGTACGACAAAAACGCGACGCAAAATACGAAAGACTTCATGGTCCGCGACGGCGGATTGCAGATGAAATCGGCAACCTACGACGGTAAGCTGATGGCCATCCCGATGACGGGCAATCCGTTTAATTACCAGTTCCTGTGGGTTCGCACCGACTGGCTGAAGAAATTGAACTTGCCTGAACCGAAAACGATGCAAGACGTCATGAACATCGCCGAAGCGTTCGCGACCAAAGATCCGGGCGGCACGGGCAAATCGTACGGCATGGCTTTCAACAAAAGCTTGTACGAAGGCTCCGCGATCGGCACATGGAACGGCGCCGAATCGTTCACCGGTTTCCTGAACGGATTCGGAGCTTACACGAAGCTGTGGTATGACGACGGCAGCGGCCAACTCGTGAAGGGCGACGTTCAACCGCAAATGAAAGTGGCGCTGAAGGCGCTGCAAGATATGTTCAAAAAAGGTTTGATCGATCCTGAGTTTGCCGTGAAAGACGATCAAAAAGAAGGCGAACTGATTTTCAACAACAAAATCGGTCTCGTGTACGGTCCGCAATGGATGCCGGCTTACCTTGCCGCTGGCGCGGTAAAAGACAACAAAGTCGTGCAAGAGTGGGGCGTATTCCCGATCCCTTCGGTCGACGGCACGCCTGGCAAGTCCCAAATGGGCCTAGGAACAGACGATTATTACGTCGTTTCGAAGAAAGCGAAAAACCCTGAAGGCGTCATCAAGCTGCTGAACAACTGGATCGTCGTCGACAACAACCAGACGGAAGAAAACAAAGTATACGAGTTCGGCAAAGACCGCGTGGAGAAATCGTCGAACTACTGGCTGCTCAACCCGCTCACCGTATACAACCAAACGAACAATAACGGCGAGATTTTGCCGAAGGCGATCGAGAACAAAGACGAAAGCTTACTGCAAACGAAAGACCAGAAAGGCCGTTACGCCCGTGCGATGAAAGCGTTGGGAGGCGACAACAGCGTATGGTGGGAATTGCTGATCTCCGGTCCGAAAGGCGCGTCGTCGCTTGTTCCGGATCTCCAGAAAAACGAGCGTTTCATGCGCGACAAATTCTATGGCGCACCGACTCCGGCCATGGTGGAGAAAGAAGCGATTCTTAATACGAAGCGGGATGAAATATTCGTCAAAATCATCATGAACCAAGTCTCCATCGACGAGTTCGACAAATTCGTAGCAGAATGGAAAAAACTCGGCGGCGACCAAATGACGAAAGAAGTGAACGAGTGGTATGCACAAAACAAATGATCGATTCCGCGAGGAAACGATCGGGAAGAAGGGGATTGCTCGCAATCCCCTTTTTTCTTCCTCGCGTTTCTGGAACCGGGAAGGCTCCTTTCATGTGATGCTGCTTCCCGCTCTTGCCTTTGCCGTGCTGTTCTGTTACATCCCGATGTCGGGAATCGTCATGGCTTTTCAGAAGTTTATGCCGAACAAAGGGCTTTACGGCTCGCCGTTCATCGGCTTTGATAATTTCGATTATTTATGGAATTACCCGGACATCAAACGGGTGTTGTTTAATACGCTTTTTATCGCCGTCATGAAGATCGCAGCAGGTTTGTTCGTTCCGATTACCATTGCGTTATTGTTGAACGAGCTGCGCAAGGAGTGGATGAAACGGACATTCCAGACGCTCGTTTATTTGCCGCACTTCCTGTCGTGGGTGCTGCTCGGTGGCATCATTATCGATGTGCTGTCGCCGGAGACAGGAATGATCAACCAATTTCTTGGTTTGTTCGGCGTTAAACCGATCTTTTTCCTCGGGAATAATCATTGGTTTCCTTACATTATGGTCATTACGGATGTATGGAAGGAATTCGGCTTCGGTACGATCGTCTATTTGGCCGCTTTGACGGCGATCAGCCCTCATCTGTATGAAGCGGCGGAAATCGACGGCGCCAGCCGCTGGAAACAGACGTTGTACGTCACCTTACCTGGCATGATGCCGATCATCGTACTCATGCTAACGCTTAACATTGGTAACGTGCTTAACGCGGGATTTGACCAAATCTTTAACCTGTATAGTCCTCCTGTGTTCGAAAGCGGGGATATCGTCGATACGTTTGTCTTCCGCATGGGGGTACAGAACGCGCAGTTTGCCTTTGCGACAGCAGTTGGGTTGCTCAAATCTGTCGTATCGTTCATTTTGATCGCGACTTCCTATTTTCTTGCATACCGTTTAGCGAATTACCGCGTTTTCTAGGAAAGAGGGAGAAACATGGAACATAAAGCGTCATTAGGCCGCAAAGCCTTTCTACTATCGAACAGCGTGTTTCTTTTCGTGTTGTCGGCGCTATGCCTGCTGCCTCTCGTGCATATTCTAGCCGTATCGTTCAGTTCAGGCTCGGCGGCGTCCGCCGGCCAAGTCTCTTTCTGGCCGATCCATTTCACGACAGCCGCGTATGAGAACGTGTTCGGGAAGCCGGAGTATTTGCGAGCCTTCGAAGTAACGATCAAACGCGTCATCCTCGGTACGGCGGCCAGCATGTTTCTGACGATTGTAACCGCATATCCGCTGTCCAAGGATCCTCGGCAATTCCGTATGCGCACGCCTTACGTATGGTTGTTCGTCCTAACGATTCTATTCAACGGCGGGCTAATCCCTTGGTATATGACGATCAAGACGCTCGGGCTTATCGATTCGATTTGGGCGCTTGTGCTGCCCGGCGCGCTGAACGTGTTTAATATTATTTTGCTGCTGAACTTTTACCGCAATTTGCCGAAGGAGCTGGAAGAATCGGCACGAATAGACGGGGCGGGAAGTTGGCGCACGTTATGGCAAATTTACGTTCCGCTGGCGATGCCGGCGCTCGCGACGACAGGCCTGTTCACGATCGTCACCCATTGGAACAGCTGGTTCGATGGCATGCTGCTCATGAACTCGCCAGACGGCTATCCGCTGCAGACGTTTCTGCAGACGATTATCATCAAGCTGGATTCGCGTTACTTGAACGCGAAAAACGCGGAATTGATCGCCCAGATGTCCGATCGAACGAGTAAAGCCGCGCAAATTTTCGTCGCCGCTTTCCCTATTTTGGTCATCTACCCGTTATTGCAGAGATTTTTTATTAAAGGTATTGTAATGGGGAGCGTTAAAGAATAGGGCTGCTCGCCCGACTTTTCGGAGACCACAACGATGAAACTTGGCTACCGTTTGCGCAATTCTTCTATCTTCAACAAGATTATGGCGGTATTCGTCATCGCGCTCGTGCCGATTTATTTGATCAATTGGCGCATGAGCGAGAAGGGCGCGGAAAGCATTCGAACCGAGACTTCACAATCGGTCGCCAACACGACGCGATTTTATTTAAGTTCGCTGGACAAGGAAGCTAGCCGCATTTCCGACTTCCTGCCGAAGTTCGCTATGGATCAAAGTTTGATGGAACTAGGCGTGTCGGGAAACGACCTGACCGCTTACGAGCGGGTCGAGAAAGTGGTCGCCGTTCAGAAACAACTGGATCTGATGAGATACTCGAGTCCTTATATTTTGGAAGCGCGGGCTTACGTCCCCCAGATTAACCGAACGTTACTCAGCCAGAAGTTCGAGACGTTGATCGATAAGGATGAATACAGCGCGATGCTGCAGAGTGGCAAACTGTACGAAGAGCCGATCATTCATTGGCAGGACCGGCTGTTTATCACGCTGCAGTATCCGTCTAATGCTTGGAAAAATCCGCTTTGGGTGATCGGGGTCGAGCTGTCCAAGACGCAAATCGCGAATACGCTTGCCCAGATCAGCCAATCCCTCGGGGGGCGGAGCATGCTCGTGAATTTGGATCGGCATTGGCAAGTTGCGGGAAGCTTAGACGATAAGCTGGTCGCGACGTTATCGCAGTTCGTGCAGGAGAAACAGCTTGACGGCGTTCGTGAAGGCTTCGACACGATTCGGTACGCGGGCGTCCGCTATTTGACCGTATTCGCTTATTCGGACGTATGGCATTCGTATTCCGTAACCATCATTCCGGAAAAAAAGATTATGGCTCCTCTGCAAAAATATCGGTTATGGTTCTGGTGGGCGATCTGTATCGGCTTACTCGTCGCTTTTTTCTTCTCCATTTCCTTGTTTAAGCTGATCCATCAGCCATTGAAGGTGCTCGTCCAATCGTTCCGGCAGATGAGAAACAACAAGCTGTTGCCGATTACCGTCCAGCGGGGAGAAGACGAGTTCGCTTATCTTTACCATGCGTTCAACGAGACCGTGCAGTCTTTGAATACTTTGATTCGTGAAAACTATGAGCAGAAGATCCGCAACCAGCGTTCCGAACTGAAACGGCTGCAGTCGCAGATCAATCCCCATTTTCTATATAACTGCTTCTTCGTGCTTTACAGGTTGATCAAGTCCGACAACAAGGAAAAAGCAAATCGGTTCTGCATGCACATCGGACAGTATTTCGAATTTATTACGAAAAATAGTGCCGACGAAATTCCGTTGGAGGAAGAACTCCGGCATTCGCGCACTTACGTGGACATGCAATCCATCTGTTACGGAGAAAGGGTGTTCGTCCGCTTCGAGGCGGAGACGCATCCGAAAGCGCTCGTCCCGCGTCTCGTTATTCAGCCGATTATCGAAAATGCGTACAAGCACGCGTTCGGAAATATGCGGGAACGGGGAGAATTGTGGGTGCATAGCGAACTGACCGACGACGGATGGTGCTGCTATGTCGAGGATAACGGGAACCGTCTCGAAGACGAGACGCTTGTCCGGTTAAACGAGCAGTTCGGCCGAACGCCAGATATTATGGAAGAAACGACTGGCATTCTGAACGTGCATAGGCGGATACAGTTGCGTTACGGCGACGAATACGGTCTCTCGGTCACTCGCTCCCCGCTCGGAGGGATGAGGGTGCGTCTCAAACTTGACATTGGCGAGGAGGAACAACCATGAACAGCTTGCTAGTCGTCGATGATCTGCCCATTATTGTAGACGGCCTCATGGATTTGTTCAATCAAGCAGAACATTTGAACTTAGACGTCTTGACCGCATACTCCGGGGATGAAGCGTTAGAAGTGCTCTCGGGCCGCCGGGTGGATATCGTCGTATCGGATATTCATATGCCCGGTCTGGAAGGCATTCAACTGCTGCAGGAAATCAAAGCGCGCTGGCCGGATTGCATCGTCATTTTCCTGACCGGTTACAACGACTTTCATTACGTTCAAGACGCGATGCGCTACGGCGGTTTTGAATATATTTTGAAAGTGGAAAGCGACGAGAAAATTATCCGCGCCGTGGAGCGCGCGCTTGATAAAATCGCGGAAGATACCGGCCGCCAGGAGATGACCGTGCAAACGCGCAGCCGACTGCGGCTTGCCCTTCCTTCCTTGCGCAAAGAATTCGTTTCGGCGCTTCTGCAAGGCAAGCCGATCACAGAGAAACAACTGCAGCAACAGTTCGCCGAGATCGATTTTCCGCTGTCGCCGTCTCTTCCCGCCACGCTGCTGCTCGGACGCGTCGACTCGTGGAAGGAAATGACGCCTCAATCGGACAAGGAGCTACTTCTCTATGCCATTCAGAACATCGCAGAAGAATATTTGCGGCCGGCATTCAGATGTTATTCCTACGCCTTGGATTCGTCGCGAATCGTGTGGCTGATTCAACCGACGGACAGCACGATGGAGTCGGGATCCTCTGCCAAGGGGGATGTGAGCAGGCAATCGCGAGATCAACTCGAGCGGGCGCTAAGCGCGATTCAGCGCAATTGCAAAAGGCTGCTTAAGCTTTCGTTCTCTATCGTGCGCAGCGCGGAACCGGCGGAATGGCGGAACGTATCCGACCGTTTTCACACACTGAGTGACTTGCTCCTGTATGACCTCGGTCTGTGCGAGGAAGCGTTGCTAACGGACGAGCAGGCGAAAATTCGCGAGAAGGTTACGGACGGCAAGGAAGAAGATTATTTTCTATACAATCGCATTCAATTGCTCCTGCGTTGCCTGGAAAACAATCACCGCGAGGAGTTTTTTCAAATCTATGGCAGGTTGATGAAGACGTGGAGCAGCGACGAAGAGCCTTTCGAGAGGAAAATCGAGCTGTACCACTCCTTATCGGCGGTACTCCTGTCGTTCATCAACCGCAATCCGGAGCTGAAGAAACATGTCGGTCTGGTGATCGATCTCGAACCGTTGCTTCAATATCGGGAGATGGGGTCATGGGACAAGGTGGGGCGGTATTTCATGCGGCTTGTCGAAGCAGTGTGGGAGCGGAATGCGGACCAAGGCACAGACTTTTCCTTCAAAATGATTCAAACCGTCCACAGATATATTGAAGACCATATTACGACAGACATCTCGCTGAATTCTATCGCCGACCATGTAGGGATGAATCCTTCTTACTTTTCCAGGCTGTACAAACAGATGACGGGTAAAGGGCTTTCCGAATATATTAACGATTACCGGAACTTGAAGGCGAAAGAGCTGCTGCTGAATAGCAGCATGAAAGTAGGCCATATTGCAGAAGCGGTAGGATACAACTCTGCTCTCGCCTTTATTCGTTTTTTCAAAAAGCATAACGAGTTGACGCCTCAGGAGTACCGAACGATGTCGCATCATTCGTAAGCTCGGCCGCCGAAATTTTTCGGCGGTTTTTGTTTGTTTGGTTTCGTTGAAGCTTAAGTTAGGATGAGGACTGAATCTAGTTGAATAATTTGTTGAAGTAAATGTTGAAAACAGCTATGATAGGGAAAAATATCTCGAATCTCGTGAGGGGACAAGACGTGAAACAGAACAAAGTGACGATGCAGTCCATCGCCGATAAATTGAATATTTCCAAGTCTCTAGTGTCGAAAGCGTTGTCAAATCAGGCCGGAGTAAGCGAAGAAACGAAGGAACGGGTCAGGTTGGAGGCGATCCGTTCGGGTTATCGATTTAATTCATCGATCATGAACGTTCCTTCCTCGGAAACGGGGATTATCGCGGTGCTGCTACCGCGGGAGGATTTGTACGACATCGAGTATTGGGGGAGAATTATCCGCTGCATCGAGGAGGAGCTCAGCAAAAAGTCTTTCAGCATGATTCTGGCTGGCATTGATACGATGTTGTCTACGAGCGATGGGATGCCGGCTTGCATTACGGATCGGAAAGTCGATGGGGCGCTGATACTAGGCTTCATGCCAATCGCTTATATTATTGCCGTTCAATCTACGGGGATCCCGGCCGTGTTGGTCGATTCCCTTCATTATCAATCCAAGCTGGACCACGTACTCGCGGAGAATTACTGCGGAGGGTATGACGCCACGAGATTTTTATTGGATAAAGGTCACCGCAAAATCGGTTTTGCCGGCGACATTTCGTATGCGCTCAGCTTCAAGGAGCGGTATCGCGGTTATCTGGACGCAATCAAGGACTTTGGCGAGCAATTCCCGGGCGAGAAAATCGAGCAATACCCGTTAACCGCCGACCGGGCGGGGAGTCGTCTACCGCTTTCCGAATCGGAAGCTCTCCAATGCTTCCGGCAGAAAGAAATCCCCACTGCCTTGTTCTGCGCGAACGACCCTGTTGCTTTTCTTGTTCTGCAGTTGATGGAAAAATGCGGGCTGAATTGTCCGGACGACATTTCGTTGATCGGGTTCGATAATGTCGACAAGTGCGAGTGGGTCTCGCCGGCGCTGACATCCGTCGATGCACGCAAAGACATTATGGGGCAGCGTGCCGTCCAGCAATTGCTGAGAAGAATGGAAGAAGGGGAAAGGCGCCCGGAGCATTTGATGATAACCACGGAAATTGTAGAGCGAAATTCCGTCGCTTCCAGAGTTTCTGCAACAAAAGTTTAGTTAAGTTTAAATAAGTATATAAACTTGTGTAATAAAATGTTGACATCATATGATGGTCGTTGATAAAATAATGACGTCAGACAAGATGTAAGCGGTTTATTTTTTGCGTTTTTAACGCTTTTTTTCACTTTTCAACAAAATGGAGGTGTGAAACGGGTTATAATTCAACAAAAATGCAGTTTTAATTCAACTTTATTTCAACAAATTAATTCAGGGGGAATGCATGTGGCTAACAAGCAAAAGTTTCTGAAGGGGATGGCTTACACGGCGCTTGTCGCAGCTTTGGCGATTTCCGGCTGCTCGAAATCCTCTTCCGACTCGCCTTCGACGTCCGGCAGCTCGACGCAGCCGGCATCCCAGAAAGATGTCGACTTGAAAATCATTAATTTTCGCGTCGAGGACAAAGCGTTCTACGATGTAATCAACGCCAAGTTCGAGAAAGAGTATCCCTATATTCATATTAAATACGATGCGGTTCCGACCAAAGACTACCCTCAGCTCAAGCAATCCCGTCTGGTTGCCGGAGACGTGGATCTGGTCGGAGGCGGAGGACGGGACGTGAAAGATCCGACCATGCGCGAGAACTGGATGGACCTGAGCGGGCAACCGCTCCTGGAAGGCTATTTCCCGGATGCGCTCAAAGCGGGTCAAGCGGACGGCAAGCAGTATCTCATCCCCACGATCTCCACTTCCGTCGTTACTTACTACAACAAAAAAGTATTTCAGGACTTGGGGCTTTCCGTGCCGCGTACGTGGTCGGAGTTCGTCGACGCGTGCGAGAAAATCAAAGCCGCCGGAATCGATCCCGTCATGTTCGGAGGCAAGGATCAATGGCCGGTCAATATGATTCTGATCGGACTGGAAGCGGGGATCGTGCAAGGACCGCAGCCCGACTTCTACGACGGGATGAAAACGGAAAAAACCAAATTTTCCGACCCGGCTTGGGTGGAAGTCTACAGCAAACTGCAAACGTTGAGCAAATACTTCGAGAAAAACGCGACAGGGTTGGCCTACGGCGAAGCGCCCGGTTTGTTCGCCCAAGGGAAAGCCGCGATGATGATCGACGGCTCCTGGAGCGCCCAGCAGGTCGAATCGGCGAATCCGGCCTTTGAAGTCGGAGCCTTCTTGACGCCGGGGAGCGATCAGGCGAACTTTAACGAAGCCGCGCCGACGTCCAACGGGGACAGCGGATGGCTCGTCTACAAAAATGCCGAAAACAAAGACGCGGCGCTGAAATATCTGGAATTTCTATCGCGTCCGGACAACTATCAGATGTTCGTAAGCGCGACGAAAATGCTGCCGACGATGAAAGACGTCCAGATGGAAAGTCCGCTTACGCAAGAAATTGCCGGCCTTTTGTCAAATCAGACGGATTTCTGGGAAGCTCATCAGGTTGCCGGAGCCAAATACAACTATACCGAATATGCGATGAAGCTGATTCTGAACGGAATAAGTCCGCAAGACGCCGCCGTCAAAATGCAAAAAGACTTCATCGACAGCAAGCAGAATTGGAAATGACGACGTTCCGGGGGGAGTAAAGTGATCATCAAGGGGAAAATGCGGATTTGGCCGCTGCTTGCCGTTATGCCGGCTTTGCTGCTATATGGTCTCTTCGTGTTATTGCCGGCTGTCGGCAACATCTACTTTTCCTTTACCGATTTCAGCGGCAACGTGTTCTCTCCGATTCGCTGGATCGGAGGCGCCAATTATGCGCGGGCGTTCACATGGGAGTCGGAAGGATTATGGCATTCGGTCAAAGTGACGTTTCTATTCGCCGTTCTTGTGACCGTGATTCAAAATGCAGCGGCTGTGGTGCTGGCGGTTCTCTTGAACATGAAGCTGCGAATCCGCAATTTTTACCGGTCGGTCATTTTTGCTCCGACGATTCTGGGCGTGGTCATCGTAGGTTTGATCTGGACATTGATCTTCGATCCCTATTCGGGTCCCGTCATTAAGCTGCTCAGCGCGTTTCATACGAATTCGGCGCTGCTGGGCAGCCCGAGCATTGCGCTGTATCTCGTCATATTTGTGACGATCTGGAGCACGGTCGGATATGCGATGATCTTGTATTTGGCGGGCTTGCAAAGTATTCCGCACGATCTGTACGAGTCCGCGCGGATCGACGGCGCCGGCTCCGCCGCCTCCTTCTTTCATATTACGTTGCCGCTGCTGAGGCCTGCCGTCACGGTCAATACGCTGCTCAGCATCATCGGGTCGCTCAAGACGTTCGATATCATCGTCGTCATGACCAATGGCGGACCGGGGTCGGCGACGTCTACGCTCGGGATGTATATTTTCAAAAACTTGCTGACTCCCGGCAGCAGCCAAGGCTACGCGTCGGCGCTTTCGGTGATCCACTTCGGCATCGTGCTTGCCGTCGTAGCGATCGTTCAATATTACTTGCGGCGGAGAGAGGCGGATATATCGTGACACATGGCAAGCTCCAACGCTCGCTCGCGAATGCGGTACTGCTTCTAACCGCCTTGATGATGGTTGTTCCTATGCTGCTGGTAGTGAACATTGCTTTGAAAAGCCGCGAAGAGTTTCTGAATTACCCATTGCAACCGGTCGGTTCGCCCCAATGGCAGAATTTTACCGAAGTATGGAAGCAGGCCGAAATGAGCACGTATTTCGCGAACAGTCTGATTTACGCCGTCGCCGTGCCCCTGATCACTTGCCTGATTTCCGGCATGGCGGCGTATCCGATCGCTCGCAACCATTTTCGGGGCGCCGGCTTTATCTATCTCGTATTTCTGTCGGCCCTGTTTCTGCCCGTTGCGCTCGTTCCGCTGTTTTTCATCATGAAATACTTGGGTTTTATCAACACGTATTACGGATATGTCCTTCTGATGGTCGGGAACAGCCTGTCGGTTGCCATCTTTATTTTCGTCGCTTTCGTGAAAGGAATCCCGCGCGAACTGGACGATGCGGCGGCGATCGACGGCTGCGGGTATTTCCGCTTTATCTTTACGGTCGTACTCCCGCTCATGAAGCCTTCGCTGGCCACGGTGGCGATGCTGGGAGCAATCGGGACGTGGAACGACTTTATCAATCCGTATTTGTTTTTGTCCGATCGGGAGATGAGACCTTTGACGGCGGGCTTGTACTTGTTCTTCGGCCAATATTCCACCGATTGGACGTTTCTGGCCGCGGGCATTATCGTCGTGGTTGCGCCCCTGTTCGCCGTATATGTTTTTCTGCAGAAATTTATCGTTTCAGGGGTGACGAGCGGCGCGATAAAAGGTTAACGACACAGAGGAGATGAGATTATGGCAACGGTATTGGAAAAGCATTTGATTCGCCTCTCCATCATGATCACGTTCGTACTGCTGAGTCTGCTGTTCGCGGCGGCGAGCATGGCGAGCGCGACGCCGTATACCGGCGGGGGGCCAAGAAGCTTCGAAGAATATTATCCGGCCAACTACTCCGCTTACGTCACGGTTGGGAATCCCAACACGAATTCGCTGCTTTCCCAAGTTACCTATACGGATGGCAACCCGGCATACTACGGCAATATCGGCGGGAAACCCGCGCGGCTGGTGACGGGAGACAACGCCGCCCAGAATTACATGTATTTTAACCTGGACGACACGTTCGCTGCTAAATCGAAAACTTGGATCGAACGTCCCGCTGTCTACCTGAACGTCTGGTACTATGACGACGGAACTGCGGGGGACACGTTTTTCGTGCAATACGATTCGAACAGCGGCGGCGCCTATAAACTGGCTGGTACAATCGTCAAGCAAGGGTCGAACCTGTGGAAAAATCAAGTAATCCAGTTGAAGGATCACAAGTTCAACAACAGCGAGAACGCCGGAGCGGATTTCCGCATCGGAAGCACGACGCCGGGCAAGCACGTGTACATCCATCAGGTTACGGCGCTTATCCCGCCGCAGTCCCATACCGCGTCTTCCATTCTGGGGACTCCCAATGTGCAGGATAAAATATCGCTGGATACGTACACCGACGGAACGGCCCCGACGGCGAGCGGATTGTCCCAGAGCGCTCGTTATGTCAGCCGGGATTCGGCGGCAACGCCATATATGTACTTCGACGTGCTGAATAATTACGCCTGGACGGCGGCGAGCGTCCGGGACGTCCGGATTCTGGCGGAATATTACGACGATGCCGCCGGCGATTTGTTTGCCGTTCAGTACAGTTCCACGTCAGGTGGAAGCTACAAAGAGACCGCGACAGTAGTCGGCACCGGTTCGAATACATGGAAGGTTTACACGATTCCGATCAGCGACGCGAATTTCAACAATTCGCAGAACGCCGGCTCCGATTTCCGGATCGTGGCCAAGAAGACGACCGGCAACGTCAACATCCATCGCGTCAACGTCATGGTTACGCCGGGACAATATGTGAAGCCTTATACGACCGATTTCAGCGGCAGCACGTTTCAATCGGCGACGGACCGGATTGTGTATACCACGCTGTTCTACTGGTACGATCGCTATAGCTGGTCCCATTTCCTCGACAGCGGCAAAGACATTTTAACGAATCACCCGCCTGCATCCATTCTTTCTTCCTATAGCAATTTCGATCCTGCATTTTGGCAACATGAGCTGACCGACATGATCTATGCGGGGGTCAACATTGCCGGGCTCAACTATTGGGGCTCGCAATCGGAGATGGATATTTGGAGCACGGTCGGACTGCCCGCTCTCGTTACGGCGCTCGATACGATGACCGCGGCAGGCCAAACGCCGCCCAAAATCGGCTTGTTCCTCGATACCAACTCCCTGGGGCTGGATTACCCGGGTTACTACTCCAGGGGAGGGCCGCAGACCGGACTGACGACGGAGTACGAGCTGGAGAACATGTACAAGATGATCAAAGATTTCTATTCGATGATTCCCCCGAAATATTGGGCGAGAGTCGACGGGAAAGTCTGGTTTAACACGTACGATCAAGGTTTTCTGACGCCGATCGATTTTGCGAACGTCTTCCAGTATGTCGACAATCGCTTTCAGCAGGATTTCGGGCTGCATCTCTATATCGCGCCGGAAAGCACATGGGGCTATGACAGCAGCATGCTTCACGATGCCCACGATTACTGGGGCTCCGCCAACAACGTAAAAGGATTCGGCGGACTCGACACTTCGATTGCGGGCGTGGGGTCGGCCGCGAACAACACGGCGACGGCCGTTAACTCGGCGGGCCATCCGATCATTATCCCGGACCCGAACGGGGATCGCCTCACCGCTCAATTGAAGGGCGCACTGTATGCAGGACGCAAAATGATCGATCTCAGCAACTGGAATGAAATGCATGAGGGCGGCAATCTCAACCGGACCGTGGAAGACGGGACGAGGAATATCGATATCGCCCATCAGTTGTTATCAACGCTTCCTACGTATACTTACGATCTGCAAGGAACGGTATATCCCGACGCCGTCGGCGGTCAGGTCGCTACCCGTTCGACAGACGGCAATTATATGTGGTGGAATTTGAATAAAACGTTGCCGGCAGGGAGCTACAAAGTATTCGTCCGCGCGCACGGCTATAACCGGAACGTCAGCCTGAACCAAACCAATATCGACACGGGCGCTACCGTCAAGACGTTAAATGGCGTGGTCAACAGCAACGACACGAGATATTACACCCTTCAGGACTATTATCTGGGGACGATCGATTACGACGGATCTTACAATTTGCGTTTGTCGGATTGGAGCAATGGCTCGATCCAGATGGACGAAGTGTATTTGGTTCCCACTTACGAGGGTTATCGATACAGCGACCTCGGCGGAACGGCAGATGCCAAAGCGGTCGGCGGACAAGCGGCTACGCGAAGCACCCCGGGCAGCTATGTGTGGTGGGGGCTGGACAAATCGATTTACCCGGACAATTACAGAGTTTACGTCAGGGCGAAAGGAAACGGTAAGTTTAACTTGCTGCAGGTGAACGCCGATACCGGGACTACCGTCAAATCCATGTCTGCGGCCATTAATTCAACGGAGTACAAGGAATATTTCGTCGGCTTCTTCTCTTTCGACGGCAGCTACAATTTGCGCTTGTCCGACTACAGTCCTGCGGGATTAAGCATCGATACGATTCATCTGGAGCCCCATTACACGAATTTCCCGATGAGCCCTCAGATCGTATGGGGCAACTACATCGACGATCCGGCGGATTCGAAGAGTCTGATGGGGCATGTCAAAGCGGCGGATGCGAGCGGGAATTACACCTGGGGTCCGATGGAGCGCAGATTGCTTCCGAATCTATACAACTTCTATGCCCGCGCGAGAGGCGCGTCGATTGCGCATACGTTCGGCGTCTATAATTCGGACACGAACGTGAACCAGTATCTCAAGACGTATACGGCGGATACGAACAACGCTTACGCCGACTACTATGCGGGCAGCTTCAATTATAACAACAGCTACAACCTGCTCCTGACCGATTTCGGTTCGACCGGCGGCTACATGGACTATTACGCCGTCGTGCCGAAAAAAGACGAAATGCTCTCTTACCTGGACGTCGGAAATACGATTGACGCCAACCCGGCCGTCGTCGGCGGCAAAGTCATGACCTTGTCTTCGCCCGGCGTATATACGTGGTGGGCGCTCGGGAAAAGCATGCCGGCGGGGACGTACAGCGTCTATGTGACGGTCAAAGGAACGGGCACTCTGAATCATTATCAGGTAAACGAAGATACGAGCTCTACGGTTAAACTCGTAACTTCCACAATTAACAGTCCAACGGATTATGAGGACCATTACGTCATGGATATCGACTATGACGGAACGTACAACCTGCGGTTATCCGATTACAGTTCTGCAGGATTAAGCATCGACATGGTCTATATCGTTCGCAAGTTTTAGTACCGGTTGCAGGGAGATTCGGCCGCACTTCTCCCTGCAATCTTACAAGCTTTAATCGTAGAAACATATCGTATCGCGGCAGAGGTGGAGCGGATGGCAGAAAGAAACATACGATTAGGGAAATGGGAGCTGAAAGGGTATTACCCCTATGTGCCGTTTCTGGGCAAGACTCCGGAGACGGGGGGAGAACCGCTTGGCGTTACCGACTGGATTGCGGCCACGGTACCGGGCAGCGTCCAGCATGATTTATGGAAGGCCGACATCATTGCGGATCCTTATCACGGCATGAACAGCATCCATTGCGAATGGGTGGAGAATCGTTGGTGGGTATATCGGACGACATTCGATTTCGAGCCCGACCAGATGAGGACAATTCACCTTTGTTTTCAAGGATTGGATTATAAGGCGCATCTTTTCCTGAATCAAAGGCCGCTTGGCACGCACGAGGGAATGTTCGTTCCCCTGTCACTGGACGTGACGGAAATGCTTCGATCGGGAGGCAACGAACTGACCGTCGTGTTCGAGCACGCTCCTGATATCATGGGTCAGATCGGCTACACGTCGGAGACGAAATCGCTGAAAAGCCGGTTCCCATACAAATGGGATTTCTCGGCGCGTTTGGTTCCGCTCGGCTTCTGGGATGAAGTGCTCTTGCAGCGGAAAGGCCATCATCTGTTGCGGGATATTTGGCTCCAACCGTTGGCACAAGAGGGCGTGCTGAACGTATCTGGTATCGTTGCTCGGAGCGGCAGTGGCGGTAAGTCTGCCGAACCTTGCATGCTGAAATACAAAGTAGAGGTGCGGTTTGAGGGGGAGATAGCGGCAAGCGCGGAACGATGGATCGATAGTCCAGTTGAAAGTTCCACGTTCTTGGAGACGAAGCTCTCGGTTGAAAAGCCAGAGCTTTGGTATCCGAACGGAACGGGGGCGCAACCGCTGTATGAGGTAGAAATACAGCTTTGGGAGAATGACAGCCTGTCCGATCGGTGGGAGGGCAGAACGGGGTTCAGGAGTCTGACTTGGGAGAGGAGCGAAGGAGCTCCGGATGATGCGCTGCCGTATACGATGGTTGTAAATGGCCGGAAGGTCTACATCAAAGGCGCGAATATCACTCCGCTGGATGTTCTGTACGGCAATGTAACCGAAGAACGCTACCGGCGTTTCGTGCAAGAATTGAAAGAAGCTCATATCAACCTCGTCCGGGTTTGGGGAGGAGGCGTGATCGAGAAGGAAATCTTCTACGAGCTGTGCGACCGGCACGGGATTATGATCTGGCAGGAATTTATTCAGTCCAGCTCCGGCATTGACAATGTTCCGTCCAAGGATCCTCGCTTCTTGGAGCTGCTGCGAGAAACAGCGACCGCTGCCATCAAGGTTAAGCGCAATCATGTTTCGCTCGCCTGCTGGAGCGGGGGCAACGAACTGACGGACGATAACGGCGTACCGGTTACGTACGATGACGAGAACATTGCGATGCTGAGAGACTTGGTTAGACAGTATGATCCGCATCGCTTGTTCCTTCCGACGTCGGCGTCGGGACCGAGAGAGTTCCTGGCCGTAGACGAACCCGGCACCAATTACGATGTGCACGGGCCATGGAAATACGGCGGAGCAACGAATCATTATTACATGTTCAATCATTCCGATAGCATGCTGCATAGCGAGTTCGGCGTGGACGGCTGCTGTGCGGTGCGATCCATGGAGAAGTTTCTCGGCGAAGAGGACCGGGAGGTCACTTCGGTGCGGGATAATCAGGTTTGGCGGCATCATGGAGAATGGTGGGACACGTTAGAGCGGAGCCGAGAGTTCTTCGGCGACATCGCCACGCTTTCCGGGCTAGTCGCGGCAAGTCAGTGGGTGCAGGCAGAGGGAATCCGATATGCGCTGGAGGCGAACCGGAGGCGGAAGTACCGAAACAGCGGCAGCATAGTCTGGCAGTTTAACGAACCGTGGCCGAACGTGTCGTGCACGAGTCTGGTCGATTATTACGGCTTGCCGAAAATGGCCTATTTCTGGGTTCGCAAAGCGTATGCGCCGATTCACCTGTCCTTGAAATACGATTCTCTGCTTGTTCGCCCGGGGGAGAGGTTCGCAGCGGAATGCTACGTCCAGAACAGTATGGACGCCGGGCTTGTGAAGTGGCGGGCCGAATGCTTCGATTTGAGCGGAGCGATGCTGTGGCGGGAAAGCGGAGAACGGTCGGTGCCAGGCAATGCGACGATCAGATTGGCGGAATTTGCGATGGACATCGATTGTTCGACCCCGGAAGTTTTCGCCGTAAGGGTTCAAATCGAGGGGCTCGAGCCGAACGTTTATTTCTTCTCGACACTGCGGAAGGATTATCTAAAGGCGCTGCTGCACGCTCCGCAGCCGATCCTGCAGGCAACGCTGAAGGAAACCGCCTATTCGGAGACGGGAGAATGCGTGAGGAAGTTTCTGGTTCGCAATATCGGGGAAGCCGTGGCGCTTTATGTAACGGCGGAAACGATCCGGCCCGCGGATGACCCGGTGTTCTGTCTGCAGAATTACTCCATCCTGCTTCCGGAAGAAGAACGGTTGTTCATCGTCCGCTGTCCGATGTCCGAAAGGCAAGCCGACCCGCCTGAAGTTGAATTTGTCGCATGGAACAAGTGAGAGCAGTTATTGCGGGGAGGCAGGAGACAGGCCGATGCTGGTCATGGAACGGTTCTTCGATACTTTATTAAATAACCCTATCACACCCAGTGGTCCCATTCCTACGGCACAGGACCCCGACGGCGTCTATCCTTACGAGAGTTATAGCGAAACGAGCCGACGACCGGAGCTGAAGTCGTTTCAAATGATCGCGATGGAGAACGAGGCCATTCGGGTCGTGGTTTGCCCCGACTTGGGAGGCAAAGTATACTCGATTACCCATAAAGCCTCGGGCAAGGAAGCGTTGTATACAGCTCCCATCGTGAGGCCCGTGCGAATTCTTCCCAGGCAATTCTATATCGGAGGCGGAATCGAGGTTAGCTTTCCGATCTCCCATTCTCCGGTACAAGCGGTTCCGGTCTCGTTCAAGACGAAGGAGCTAGCGGATCGGGTTTATATCTGGTGCGGCGAAACGGAACTGCGGTTCGGCATGCAGTGGACGGTGGAATATTCGCTTGGTGTGAATGACGCTTTCCTGACGCAGCGCACTTTTTTTCATAATCCAACGACCCGATCCCATCCCTGGATGTCCTGGAGCAATGCGGGAATTCCTGCGCGCGACGATACAGAGTTCCATTTTCCGGGCGGACCGGTGCTCTATCACGGAGAGGAAATGAAAACGATCGATTGGCGTCGGGAAGGCCCAAGACGTCAAAAGGATATGAAACGAATGGCCGGCTTTTTCTGGCGGGAGCCCGATTGCTGCGCGTTCGGGGCGTATACGCCCAGCCTGGGCTGCGGGTTGTATCACATTGCCGACCCCGCTCAGACGCCGGGCATCAAGCTATGGACGGATGGGGTCGGGGAGCATCAGGCTTTCGTCACTCAATGGACGCTGAACGATGAACAGTGCCTCGAAATCCAGGCGGGTCCTCTGATCGACCAGTCCATTAAGCAGGTACTGAATCCGGGAGAGACGCATGTCCACGAGGAGTTCTGGATTCCTTCCGACCGGCCGCTCGATATCCACGAGCTGGAGCTGCCGCTTGTCAAGCTGCTGCCGGTCGCCCGCATTCCCCTCTTCGGATTCGCGAGGAAACGAGAGGTTCACCTGTGGCAGCAGCTCCTGTCCAGCCATGAACGAATGGCCGTCCATGAGATGCCGCTTCCTCCCGGCACTGCGGACAACCGCTGGGCGCCGAGCGGCATGGAACGGCTGGGAGCGGCACTGGAATGGGCTTGCCGCGAGACGGAGGGGGAGAGCAAAGATGCTTGGCTCTTCCAAGCGGGGGCTTGGTTTGCCGGGAACGATGAGATCGACGAAGCGCTAATCCGGCTGGACGTGTCCGGCGACGATCGTGCGAAGGCGTTGGCCGGAAGATTGTATCGCAGAATCAAACGCGATCATGCAGCCGCTGCAGCCTGCTATCGGAAAATATCATCCGCCGCCTTTGCGCTCCATCCCCAGATCGTGTTTGAGAGAGATCTCGCATTGGAGAAACTGGGTCCTTCTTTTCTGGCGGAAAGAGAGCATTGGCTGCATGAAACTCAGGCGCTGACGGATGAATGGCTGATCGAACGCCGCGCGGCTTTGCTATTCGATCAAGGCCGGTTCGCCGAAGCGAAACAATTATTGGAGAGCACGTCTTTTCAGCTTATTCATCAACGATATGCCAGAACGAAGCTGTGGCGGGCGATTATGCAGCGGTTGGATTTGGAGCATTCGGAAGCGCCGGGCCAGCTTGGGGAAGACGATTTATTCGCGTTCGGAGCCTATCGGGAATATCAGGAAGAAGAATAAATCGGACGGAATAAGGGGGAAAAGGCGATGAAGTTATTTTCAACACAAGCGAGTGTGAGCGCGACTGGCATTGAGGTCGGCCAGAACGGCAGCGGCATGCATATTTCCCTAAGTTGTCCTCTGTTCATTACGGATCAAGGAGCCGCCCGTACGGTTCCCGCCGCTGAAGCCGAAGCTGAAGCCGCATCCGCGAAAGCCGTTGCAAGCGGCTCGCCGGTCAAGCGGAAATTCCAAGCCGCCTTTCCGGGGACGGACGGCTTGCTGGAGATCGAGCTGAATGTTCAGTGGTTTCCGGCCGAGGGCGTGTGGCGCAAATGGGCCCGTTACAAGGCGGACGCTCTCTTGGCTGGAACTGTTCTGCAAGAAGTCGTTCTGGAACAGCTCGACACCGAGACAAACCGTTTCCTTTCCATTGAGCTCGGAACCGGTCTCGGGGGACATGCCAGCCAAAGCCAGCCGGCTTTTTTTCAGGGCTTTTTCGCGGGAATCGAGTTTCCGGTCGCAAGCACCAGGCTGGAAGAAGGGAGGCTAATTGTCGCTCACCGGCCCGGAGTCAAGCTGCAGGCGGAAGCGTGGGCGGAAACGAAAAAGGTCGTGTACGGCCTTGCCGCCGCCGGCGGGGAGAAAGCCGCATTCCAGGCCTATGTGCGTGCCCATAGCGTGACTCCCGAACATTTCCATTTTAACTATAACAGCTGGTATACTTCTCCGGTTCCTTATTCGGAAGACGACATTTTAGGGATTATGCGGGCGTTCAAAGAAAACCTCTACGATCCTCACGGGATATCCTTCGATACGTTCTGCATCGACATGGGGTGGTCAAATCCGCATAGCATATGGGAGATTAACGAGCGGCTGTTTCCGGAAGGATTCGCCAAGCTGGAACAAGCGGCTGCCGCGATGAATAGCAGTCTCGGTTTATGGATTTCCCCCACGGCTTGTTATATGGACGCGCTTGACAAAGACTGGGCCAAGGAACAGGGCTACGGAACGTCGTCCGTGGAATGGTCTGGCGAACATACGATACGCTACGTTTGTTTGGGCGACCCCTCGTACCAGGCCAAATTGAAAGAAAGACTGATCGATCTCGTTCGGCGCTATCGGATTCGCCATATCAAATTCGACGGCTGCATGCTGGAGTGTCAAGAGCCCGACCATGGACATGCTGTCGGCAATCTGTCGACGGAAGCGATTGCCGAAGGAATCATCGACGTGTTCGTCGAACTGCACAAGGTTCAACCGGAAGTGTGGTTCGAGACGACCTGTTTCGGGTGGAATCCGAGTCCGTGGTGGCTGTTCTACGTCAATTCCGTACTGGGCACGCACGGCGACGACGTTCCGTTCGGACGGGTTCCGGCTCCCGTCTATCGCGAGAGCTACACCTCGGCGCGGGATTTCTTCAACCTTCAAGGCTCGATGAAATCGGTCGTTCCGGAAGAATCGAAGGAAGTGCTCGGTTTCGTTCATCAGACGCAAGATCCGCTATTGAACGACGGAATCATGACGATTATGCGCGGACACAAGTTTTTTCCCGTGTACATGAATCCGAATGTAATGAATGCCGACCGCTGGAAACAATTCGCGGATCTGCTGAAATGGGCGCGCGCTAATGAAACCGCATTGGCGAATACGGAACCGCTGCTGCCCGTATCCTGGACGGATGGCGGCGTGCCCGCCTTCTCCAACGATGTCATGATGCCCCGGGAGCCTTACGGTTACGCACATTGGGGGGAGGGCGGCGGTCTGATCGTCATTCGCAATCCCTGGATTCGTCCGGGATCGTACCGTCTGGAAATACCTGCCGACTTGGCTTTGTCGGCCGTGACGTTGAATGCGGTCAGTCTTTATCCGGAAACGCGCGTGTACGGCCGGGAGATTCTCCAAGGCCAGACGCTGGACGTACCGCTCGCCCCCTATGAAACGGTATTATTGTCGATCGGGCCGAACCAATCCGTAACAGAGCTGAACTTTGCCGACGAAGTGATAAAGTCGTATATTCAAGCCGATATAGAGCGCAGTGAACTGACCCCTGCGGCATTATCGTTCGAGGCGCTGCTAGACATTTCCACCCCAGACGCGGAGCTGATCGTGCTGTTCGATGGACAGGGGACGGCGCCGGTTGCCGGAGCCGATCAGTCCGTCAAGATCAACGGCGTCGATAGCGAAGTAGAAGTAGAGACGTCCGAAGCGGGATGGGCGCATTCCTGGATTCCTAAAAAGGAAGATTGGTGCATCTTGAAGGCGCCGCTCGTTGCCGGCCAAAGCCGTGTCGAGATCGAATGGCCGATGGCGTCGTCCGCGAACGAGGTGTCGATATGGGTATGGGCGACCAGACCGGGTGCACGGACTGCTGCTGTCTATCCCAATGCGCTGCCGGAGCCCGAGAGGCTGTCGCTCAGTGCACGCAGGTTGTTCGAGTACAAGGCGCCTGAACCGGATCGGTAAACAACTCTCCGCTATGTTGGTCGACCCGTAACAATCGGAAATAGGAGGAACGGTTGGCGTCTGTCTCCGCCCCCGTTCCTCTGCTCGTAATCGAAGCTGTTTTTTAGCGCACATTCCTGCTTCGCTTCACACTCCATCCCCTCTAGAAAACTTTTCGATCACCCGTACAGCTGCCGTACATTGTGCATTTTTATTGACAGAATTTTACTCTGATCGTATAGTGAAATCAATTATTGCAAACGTTTGCGAAAATAAAAAGGGAGACTCGCGCTATGCGTTTGGATCGCGTGGAAGTGATCGATTTTGAGCAGTAGAAGACTTGCGGCTGCAGACACCGGAATCAAAGAGATCGCCAAAGCGCTGGGCCTATCGCCGAGCACCGTATCGCGCGGTTTGAATGGCAAATACGGGGTTAATCCGACTACTCGCATGCTCATTCATGAGAAGGCGAAGGAAATGGGCTACGTACCACACCTCGGTGCCAAACAACTCGTCGGCAAGAGCAGTCGACTAATCGGCTTGTTCGTGCCGCAGTTCGAATTCGAGGCGAGTTCGGGGTTCGTCGAGATGTTCTCGCCGCTGCAGCGGGCGCTTAAACATTATGATAGGGATGCGATGTTTTTCTCCATCCCTTTCCTGAATTATGAGCCCCAGCGGCTGACCGAATGCGTCGGATCGCGAAGTTTGGAAGGGGTTGTGTTGTTTCCCGCGTTCTCCGCATCTCATCCGATCGTCGAAGAAGCGTCTCGAATCCAAGTGCCTTGCGTGAACTTCGAAGACGTCGTCGGTCCGAGAATGTCTTCGGTCATCTCGGACGACAAGGAAGGCGGCCGATTGGCCGGGCGCAAGCTTGCGGAAGCGGGGCACCGGAACATCGGCTATATTAACGGCCCTCAGCACCTGAGGATATGCAAATCCCGGTACGCGGGTTTCGTCGAGGCGCTTGCGGATGCGGGCATCACGCATCGACCGGAATACGTAGCGGTCGGAGATTTCTCCGGCGCAAGCGGTGCGGAAGCGGCGATCGGCCTGTTGCAAGCGAATCCCGGCATAACCGCGCTATTCTGCGCGAACGATCTAATGGCGATGGGCGCGATGATGGCACTAGCCGGACGAGGTATTGCGGTACCGCAGCGCGTTTCCGTCGTTGGGTATGACGGCGATCCGTTCACCGCCTATGCGACGCCTCCGCTCACGACGATCCGTCACGACCGGGAGTCGGTCGGAGAACGCGCGGCCGCAATGATGATGGAATTGCTAAACGGCGAGCTCGGGAGAAGAGACGCGATCAGCCCGAGTCTAATCGACCGTCAGTCGGTCGCCGGACCTTGGCCGGGAGCTGGGGAATAACGCCAAAATCATGTTAAGAAGGGGAATAACGGCGATGAATGTTGTTTCCGAGGAAAACGCCATGACACCAGCCGCACCGCAGCGACCGATTATCCAGGCCAGAGGCATTAAGCGAGTGTTCGGCAAAGGAACGGGCGCCGTCACCGTCCTTAAAGGCGTAGACATTGAACTGCCCGCCGGCAAGCTCGTCGCCCTCAAAGGTCGGTCAGGCTCCGGCAAGACGACTTTGATTAATTTGCTCAGCGCGCTGGACAGCCCGTCGGAAGGACAAATCGTTTTCGACGGTAAAGAGTTGACAGCGCTTTCGAACAAACAGCGAGATCATGTCCGCCGGACTGAGATGGGGCTCATTTTCCAATCGTTCGCCCTTATTCCACTAATGTCGGCTTACGAGAACGTCGAGTTTGTTCTCCGCATTGCAGAGATTCCTACGTGGGAACGCAAAGCGGCGGCCATCGAAGCGCTTGACCTTGTTGGGCTCAAACCCCGCATGCACCATCGCCCGTTCGAGATGTCCGGAGGCGAACAGCAAAGAACGGCGATCGCGCGGGCGATTGCACACAAGCCGAAGTTGATTCTGGCCGACGAGCCGACTGCGGAGCTCGACAGCCGTACAGGATTGCACATTATGAAAGTTTTTCGGGATCTTGTGGAGCGTAGCGGTATAACGATCGTTTTGACGACCCATGATCCTGCCATTATGGAAATTGTCGATCACGTATACGAACTGGAGGATGGACAAATTGTCGCGCATGTCTAAACAAGCTGTTACGCTCGGATTAACGGTCATTCTCGGCGGAATGCTGGCGGGCTGCTCGTTACTCCCGAAAGAGGAAGCAGCGCTGAAGCCGCCGCTTATCAAGCCCGCACAGGAAAACTATTCGACGGCGAAAGCGTCCACAGGGTCGATCGTTAAAGCGATCAATGGCAGCGGCACGTTCGAATCCGTTCATACCGATGTCGCCCAGTTCACGGGACAAGGCGGCAGAATCGATCAAATTCTCGTGAAGTCGGGTGATAAAGTAAAGAAAGGCGACTCGCTCGTTCGTCTCATTCTCGACGGCCAGGACATTCAGCTTAAAGAACAAGAACTTGCGCTAGAGCGGGCCAAATATGCGTACCGGCAAGCGCGCGGCGGCGACGAAGCTCTTTACAAAATCGCCGGACTGCAGCTTGAAATCGAACAAAGCAAATACGATCGGCTGGCGAAGCAGCTCGCGAGCAAACAGCTCATAGCCGGCATCGACGGAGAAGTCGTCTTCGCCGAGACGCTTAAGGAAGGCGATTTCGTAGACGCTTATCAGACGCTCGTCATCGTCGCCGACCCAACCCGGTTGCGTATCGCTCTTCGCGTGGATGATGCGCAAGCGATTAAGGACGTGCAAGTGGGCACCAAAGCGGACGTTACGCTGAAAAACATCACAGTCGAAGGCAAAGTCGTGCAGACGCCTTCTTCATCGCCTGAGACGCTGAACAAGCAGTTGGCCGAGAAGTACGCTTCGACTCTTTACATCGAAGTGCCGAAGTTGCCTCAAGGCGCGGAGATCGGATCGCTCGCCGATGTCAAAATCATTACGAAGCAGCGCGACGGTATCGTCAAAATTCCGCGAAGCGGACTGCGGTCGTACTTGGGACGGAATTTCGTGCGTGTTCTCGAAGACGGCAAACGCCTTCGCGAAGTTGACGTCGAGCCTGGGCTTGTCGGAGCGACGGAAGTCGAGATCGTAAGCGGCTTGCAAGCAGACCAGACGATCGTCCTTCAATAAGGCTAAGCGCTTATTGTATTCCTTTGGGTTAGGGAGGCTTTGAAGTGGCCTTATTCGTCATGATCATCCGTAAAATGGTTCAAAATAAATGGCTCGTCTCCAGCATGTTTTTCGGGATATTGATGACGGTGGCGCTTGTGGGTACGATGCCGATTTATTCGGAAGCGATTTTGTCTCGCATGCTCGTCAAAGACCTGGAAACTTATCAGACGGACAGCCAGACGTATCCGGGAACGCATTGGACATTAATGGGTTTCTACAATGAAGCGCCCGACAAACGGAACAGGGCTATCGATGAGATGGACGCGTACATGGAGCGTGTCGCCAAGCCGGGCTTCGGCATTCCGACGTTGGAACTCGTCAAGGAGCGGCGCACGAAATCAGTGAAGCTTGTCGCGACCGGCCGGCAGACGATCAAGAAAAACTCGACCGCCACCATTCGCTCTTACAGCGATCTGGACAATCATATCAAGATCGAGGATGGTAGATTGCCTGCGAAGAAGGCGGTTAACGGCGTGTACGAAGTGCTTCTCACTTCACAGGCGCTTAGCAGCTTCAGAATCGTGCTCGATCAGGAGCTGACGCTGCAGGACGATAAAATCAAAGGCACGGTGACCATCAAACCTGTCGGTATTTTCAGCAAGAAAAACGACGACGATCCGTATTTCCGCAGCACGAATCTTTCCGATTTGAACAGTTCTTTTGTCATCGATTCCGAGCTGTTCGACAGCGCGTTCATACGGGGCAACGAAGTTCCGGTAACGGGCAGCGGGTGGTTCTTCGTGCTTGATTATACGAAACTGAACATCGGCAACGTCGAAAATTTCATGAACACGGACAAGGCGATCCGCGAGAAGGTGAAAACCAGAGTCGCCGCTTTCCAGTCCGATTTCAGCGTGCCGGCGCTAGGTACGATCAACAAATATTTCGAACGTTCGAAACAATTGAACAAGCTGATGTGGTCACTGAACGTGCCGGTGCTCATTATGCTCGGATTCTATATGTTCATGGTATCGAACCTGATCGTCGACAGGCAGAAAAACGAGATCGCCATTCTGAGGAGCCGCGGCGCTTCGCGGCTGCAGATCGTGCTGTCGTTCGCCGCCGAAGGAATCGTGCTGTGCGGGATCGCATGGATACTCGGTCCTTTCATCGGTCTCGGATTGACGAAAGTATTGGGCGCGTCCAACGGGTTCCTCGAATTTGTGCAGCGGGCTAACATGACCGTTCGCCTCAATAAAGACGCGTTTGTCTTCGGAGGTATCGCGGCATTGACCGCATTCGTTATGACGCTCGTTCCGGTACTGCTGGCGACTCGCGTATCTATCGTCGACCATAAACGCCAGCTTGCACGGTCACAGAGAATGCCGTTTTGGCACAAAGCGTTTCTCGACGTCATCTGTTTGGCGGTGTCCATCTACGGCCTGTATACGTTCGACAAGCGGCTCAAAGATTTGAAAGCGCTCGGATTAAAATCGGACGATCTGACGATCGATCCGCTGCAATTCGTCATGCCTGCGTTATTCGTCGTGGGCGGAGGGCTGTTACTGCTTCGATTGTACCCCTATGCGCTAAAGCTCGTGTACTGGGCCGGTCGCAAATGGTGGCCGCCGTCTTTGTACGCGACGCTTATCCAGGTCGGACGGTCCAGCGGCCAATATCAGTTCCTGATGATTTTCCTTATTATGACGATTGCGGTCGGCGTGTTCAGCGCGGGTGCGGCCCGTACGCTGAACAACAACACGGAAGAGCGGATCCGCTACAGCCACGGGGCCGACTTCGTGCTGCAATCCCGCTGGATGAACGATGCGCCGCCGCCTCCGGCACCGGGGGCTCCGCAACCGGCGACGCCGGCGCCGAAAGTCATCCATTACCTCGAGCCCTCGTTCGATCCGTTCACGAAGCTGGATGGCGTCGAGCATGCGGCGAAAGTGTTCATCAAGGAGAGGGCATCGTTCGGAACCGGACAGCAGACGGGCATGGCGACGCTTATCGGCATCGATTCCGACGAGTTCGGTCTGACCGCCTGGCTGCCGAATCATCTGCTCGACTATCCGTATTACGAATATTTGAATCTGATGGCGGCCGATTCGAGGGCGGTGCTCATATCCAAATCCCTCGCGGATCAGCGCAATGTGAAAGTCGGCGATACGATTAATGTCGGATGGGATGGCGTCGACTCTCAGCCGTTCGTCGTGTACGGCATCATCAAATACTTTCCGACGTTTAACCCGAACCCGCCGGTCGGATCCGTCGATGCGTCCGACGACGCCAGCAAGGCTAACGCTCCGATGCTGATCGTCGGCAATTTGAGCCGGATTCAGTTCCAACTTGCGCTAGAGCCTTATCAGGTGTGGCTGAAAATGAAGCCGGAGGCATCTACGGCCGCGTTCTACGAAAGCATTAAGAAGAAGGAGCTTCCGCTTACGAGCTTTGTCAATACGAAAGAGGATTTGATCAAAGCGAAGAACGACCCGTTTCTGCTTGCGCTAAACGGCGTCCTTACGCTCGGGTTCATCATTTCGATTTTGATTAGCTTCGTCGGTTTCCTGCTCTATTGGATACTGTCGCTTAAAGGGCGCACGCTGCAGAACGGCATTATGAGAGCGATCGGCTTGTCGCTCCGGCAATTGATCGGCATGCTTGCGCTCGAACAACTGCTCACGTCGGGCGTCGCGATTGTGATCGGCGTGCTAATCGGTAACTTCGCAAGCGAACTGTTCGTGCCGAACTTCCAGATCGCGTTTAATCCGAGCAGCCTCGTGCCGCCGTTCAAAGTTGTTTTCGCAGCTATCGACTTCGTCCGCCTGTATGCCGTCGTCTTCATCATGATCGCGCTCGGGCTCGGCATCTTGTCGTTCATGCTCTCCCGAATCCGCGTCCATCAAGCGCTTAAGCTGGGGGAGGACTAACCGATGATCCATTGCGAAGGTTTAGTCAAAATATACAAAGCCGCCGATCTCGAAGTGTTCGCGCTTCAAGGGCTCGATCTGCATATCGAGACGGGCGAGCTGATGGCGATTATCGGCAACAGCGGAAGCGGCAAGTCGACTTTGCTCAACATGCTCGGCGGACTGGACCGTCCGTCCGCGGGCATGCTCGAGATCGACGGCAAAAACATGCTGAAGATGAGCGAACGGGATCTCGTCCGTTACAAGCGCGAGAGCGTCGGGTTCGTCTGGCAGAATAATGCCCGCAACTTGATTCCATACTTGACGGCGCTTGAGAACGTCGAGCTGCCGATACTGCTGAAAGGCCGTCGCAAGCGGCTTCGCGCGCTCGAATTGCTTGAAGCCGTCGGCCTCGGGCATCGGAAGCACAACAAGCTTCATCAATTGTCCGGAGGCGAGCAGCAGCGCGTCGCCATCGCCATCGCGCTGGCAAACCATCCGAAGCTGCTGCTCGCGGACGAACCGACCGGTTCCGTCGATTCGAAGATGGCTGACCAGATTCTCGACTTGTTCCGGGAACTGAACCGGACGATCGGCATCACGGTCGTCATCGTCACCCACGACCCGCTGCTCGCGAAGAAGGTCGATCGTGTCGTCGCCATCCGCGACGGTAAAATTTCCTCGGAAATGTTACGGCGCAAATCGTACGCCGAAGAACTCGCGGAGATCGATCAGGGCATCGCGCAAGCGGAGGAAGATTCGCATGTCGAATACGCCGTTCTCGACAAAGCGGGCAGGCTGCAGGTGCCGGCAGCGTATCTTGAATCGATCGGCGTCAAGGATACAAACAAAGTCAAGCTGGAGCTCGCCGACGGCAAAATCGTACTGACGTCGCCGGAGGAAGCTTCGTAAAGCGAAAAAGCATCTCTCGGCGTGCTATCACGCCTGGAGATGCTTTTTTTCGTAGAAATTTTCGCCGAACTAATGTTCTCGTAGATCGCTAAATCGCGTGCCTGCCTAGCATTCGTCGAAATAATGCTCTCGCAGACCACTAAATCCCTCGCCCCCCCGCCCAGCTTTCGTCTAACTAACATTCCCGCAGACCACTAAATCGCTCGTGCCCAGCATTCATCAAACTAACGTTCCCGCAGACCACTAAATCGCTTGACTGCCCAGCTTTCGTCTAACTAACGTTCCCGTGGATCACTAAATCGCTCGCGCGCCCAGCATTCATCAAACTAACGTTCCCGCAGACCACTAAATCGCTTGACTGCCCAGGATTCGTCGAACTAACGT
The DNA here is from genome assembly GCF_042655525.1 of Cohnella soli. Taxonomy (NCBI): domain Bacteria; kingdom Bacillati; phylum Bacillota; class Bacilli; order Caryophanales; family Paenibacillaceae; genus Cohnella; species Cohnella soli. The sequence goes on along the minus strand of NZ_JBHSMI010000067.1, from coordinate 96,353 downwards.
TCCCGCAGACGCTAAATCGCTCGCCCGCCCAGCTTTCGTCTAACTAACATTCCCGCAGACCACTAAATCGCTCGCCAGCTCAGTTTTCGTCAAACTAACGTTCCTGCAGACCACTAAATCGCTCGCCTGGCCAGCATTCGTCTAACAAACGTTCCCGCAGACCACTAAATCGCTCGCCAGCTCAGTTTTCGTCTAACAAACGTTCACGCAGACCACTAAATCGCTTGACTGCCCAGGATTCGTCGAACTAACGTTCCCGCAGACCACTAAATCGCTCGCCAGCTCAGTTTTCGCCGAAATAATGCCCTCGCAGCCTCCACACACGTTTGCGAACTTCGGACAAAGTTGCAACTTGACGTTGGAAGCGGCGATCGTACTTTTTGCAACGGCATTTGGACCGGAATTTCTTGAAATAAAGCGCAAACCTCCATTTCCATGACGATTGTCGGGAATGGAGGTTTTTTCGCGCCGCCGATCATGGTAAGCTGTTCAACGAACAACGTTGCCGGATTTGGAAGGAGACGCGAGGAAGCCGATGGCCACTCTCCCTATAGATGAAGTGTTGGACGAATTAAAGAGCGCTGTGCGCTCGCATTCGAATGCGGTGCTCGTCGCCGCTCCCGGGGCGGGGAAGACGACACGCGTGCCGCTCGCGCTGCTGGACGAGTCATGGTTGGCCGGACGGAAAATCGTCATGCTGGAGCCACGCAGATTAGCTGCCCGGAGCGCGGCTGCTTTCATGGCGAAGACGCTCGGCGAAGAGGTCGGCGGTACGGTCGGGTACCGCGTCAAGCTGGATACGAAAGTCGGACCGCGAACGAGGCTCGAAGTCGTAACGGAAGGCGTGCTGACGAGAATGCTGCAGGCCGATCCTGCGCTTGAAGGTATCGGCCTTGTCATATTCGACGAGTTCCACGAACGGAGTTTAAATGCGGATCTAGGCCTGGCTTTATGTTTGCAGGCGCAGGCGCTGCTCCGCGAAGATTTGAAGCTGCTTGTTATGAGTGCGACGATCGAGGCAGAGCCGGTGGCGGCTTTGCTTGGGAATGCTCCGATCGTAAGGAGCGAAGGGCGAAGCTTCCCGGTCGCAACCGAGTATCGGCCCAATCCGGCAAGCGCGTATTTGGACGATGTTGTGGCGAACGCGGCGTTGGACGCACTTCGGGCTCACGACGGGGACATCCTTGTTTTTTTGCCGGGGATCGGCGAAATCCGTTCAACGGAAGGCAAGCTGCGGACGAAGCTGAGCGGCACGCCGTGGAGCGATGCGGTAATAAGTCCGTTGTATGGCGGCATGACCGCCGAAGCGCAAGATCGGGCGCTCGCGCCGCTCGCTGCCGGACAGCGCAAAGTCGTGCTTGCCACGTCGGTGGCGGAAACGAGTTTGACGGTAGAAGGCGTCACGGTCGTCATCGACAGCGGCCTCAGTCGCGTCTCCCAATTCTCGCCGCGAACGGGCATGAGCCGGCTGGAGACGATCGCCGTGTCTGCGGCATCCGCGGATCAACGGCGCGGGCGCGCGGGTCGGCTGACGGCGGGGACGTGTTACCGGTTATGGAGCCGGGAGGAACAGAGCGGTCTTGCTTCCAGAACGACGCCAGAGATCATGGAAGCGGACTTGGCGCCGCTGCTGCTGGAACTTGCCGTCTGGGGTGCGGGCGAACCTGCGGAGCTCGACTGGCTCGATGCACCGCCCGCCCCGGCCCTGCAGCAGGCGCGGGAACTGCTCGCCCAGCTTGGCGCTTTGCAAGGCAACGCGGCGACGCCGCATGGCCGGGCGATGGCCGAACTGGGCAAACATCCGCGCATCTCGCATATGTTGATCCGCGCCAAGGAGATCGGCCTCGGCGGACTTGCCTGCGAGTTGGCACCGCTTCTCGGCGAGCGGGACATCGTCCGGGCATCCGGCGGGCAGCCGCCGAACGCGGACGTCCGCGTTCGGCTCGAAGCTTTGCGCGGGCAAGGGCCTTACGCGGGAGCGATAGACGATTTCGTTAGGCGGAGACTAATCGAAGAGACTCGTCGAACCAGGCTCGAGCTTGGAGTATCCGCGGACAGAAGGACGCAGAACGAGCTTGGCGTGTCCGCCGACCGAAGCACGCAGGCGGAAATGCCCGGCGACTGCGGATTGCTGCTTGCTTTCGCTTATCCCGACCGGATCGGGCGCAGAAGAGACAGCGGCAAGTTTTTGCTTAGCGGAGGCCGGGGGGCGGCATTTGGTCCAGGTCAGCCGCTCACGCATGAGGAATGGATTGTCGCGGCCGATGTGGACGACACTGGAGCGGACAGCCGAATAAGGTTGGCGGCGCCCGTCGATTTCGCCCGGCTTGCCGCAGTGATGCCGGAAGAGATCGTATCCGAGGCGGACCTGTATTGGGACGGGGAAGCGAAGGCAGTGCGCGGACGCAGCCGTAAGAGACTAGGAGCGATCGTGCTCGAGGAGACGCCGCTGCACAAACCGCCGGTTGATCGGGTGCTGCGCACGCTGCTTGCCGGCATTCGCGCGGAAGGACTTGATCTTCTGCCTTGGACGAAAGCGGCGAGGCAGTTGCAGGAACGAACAGTGTTCGCACGACGGCACGATACGGCGTGGCCGGATTTGTCTGACGCGGCATTGTTGGGATCGCTCGAGTCGTGGCTTGGCGGTTATGCCGAAGGGATGAAGAGCCGCGGGGATCTTCAACGCTTGAATATGAAAGATTTGCTGGAAAACCAGTTGACATGGGAGCAACGCCGGGCTCTTGACGCCGAAGCGCCGACGCATTGGACGGTGCCGACTGGATCGCGTATTCCGATCGACTATTCGGATATGGATGCTCCTTCCGTCGCCGTCCGGCTGCAAGAGCTGTTTGGCTTGCCGGAGACGCCGCGTATCGCGGGCGGTCGCGTGCCGCTTACGCTTCAGTTGCTGTCACCGGCGCAGCGGCCGGTTCAGGTCACGCGAGACTTGGCCAATTTCTGGCGCAATACCTACTTCGAAGTGCGTAAAGATTTGAAAGGCCGTTATCCGAAGCACTACTGGCCGGACAACCCGCTCGAAGCGGAAGCGACCCGCCGGGCGAAGCCGCCGGGGAAATAAGTCGTTGACTCCTTGCCTGCCCCTCTGGGGCGGCAGGGCTTTTTTTTCTACAACGGCACAATTCACTAACCAGAAACATAACTGCTAAGACACAATTGTTGAATGTTGTAACGGTTGGAGCGCGTAAATGCGAAATCAGCCGCCGCCCGGCGGTAGTAGAGCGACGAGAAACGGCGTGCGTCGGGCTGCAGTCAGGCGAAACCCACTTAGAGCGACGAGAAACGGCGTGCGTCGGGCTGCAGTCAGGCGAAGCCCACTTAGAGCGACGAGAAACGGCGTGCGTCGGGCTGCAGTCAGGCGAAGCCCACTTAGAGCGACGAGAAACGGCGTGCGTCGGGCTGCAGTTAGGCGAAACCCACTTAGAGTGACGAGAAGCGGAAACGCGGTGGGCTGCAGTTAGGCGAAACCCACTTAGAGTGACGAGAAGCGGGAACGCGGTGGGCTGCAGTCAGGCGAAACCCACTTAGAGCGACGAGAAACGGCGTGCGTCGGGCTGCAGTCAGGCGAAGCCCACTTAGAGCGACGAGAAACGGCGTGCGTCGGGCTGCAGTCAGGCGAAACCCACTTAGAGCGACGAGAAACGAGCGTGCGTCGGGCTGCAGTTAGGCGAAACCCACTTAGAGTGACGAGAAGCGGTACAGTTTTTGTCGGCAGCAACATGGGTGTTAGTTCATTGGTCAGCCGTAGTTTTTTTTGCGAGCTTTCTCGCCAAATTTCGCTCTATTCCTGCCCTTCTCCTGTGGTATGATAATTTTGGCAAAAAGACTCGGAACTCGGCGAATGAAAGCGGGGTGCGCGCGTGACGAATGAAAGGAATGGACACCCGGAAGTGGCGGTCGTTCAATTGGCGAACCGGCTGGACGAGTTGGAACGTCTGCACGTTTTTTTCGATGAAATCGGCATTCGTTCAGGGTGGCCCGACCGTTTGAAATGGGATTTGGTCCTATCGTGCGAGGAACTCGTAACGAATACGATTTCTTACGGTTACCCGGATAGCGAGGCGGGCAGCCGTTATATTCGAGTGGCCGTACGCGCGCATGCGGATTCGGTCGAAGTGTGTCTGGAGGACGAAGCATTGCCCTTTAATCCGTTGGAGACGGACGAACCGGACGTCGGACTCGGCATCGACGAGAGGGAGGTCGGCGGGCTCGGCGTATTTCTCGTCAAACGGATGGTGAACGAGGCGACATACGAACGGACGGAAACCGGCAACCGGATCGTCCTGCGCAAAAGGTTATAAAAGGATCGCCTACTTCAAGTTATTCGGGAGGAAATATAGATGAACATCGTAACGACTGAGCGTGATGGAGCGACGGTATTGAGAATAGAAGGCAGGCTGGACGGCAACCATGCCCAGGCGGCGGAGGCGACATTCTCGGCGCTGGCGGGGGAAGGACGTTCCCGGTTCGTGTTCGATTTCTCGGACATGACTTACATTAGCAGCGCGGGTTTGCGGGTCGTGCTCGTAGCGGCGAAGAAAGTACGCAGTATGCAAGGCAGAATGATCTGTGCGGGGATGACCGAGCAAGTGCGCGACGTTTTCGAGATGTCCGGGTTTCTGAGCATCCTTGAGACGGCCGAGACGACGGAAGAGGCACTTGGGAAAATGACCTCGTAACGAGTGAAGCCGCGACGGGAGCGGACGGAAGGGAGGCTAACAGGAATGGGCGGACTATGGACGGGGCTCGTTTGCGGCGTCGCTACGGGAGCGGCGATCGGACTAGCGGCCATGTACGGCTGGGGGCGAGGCAGAGCCAGAAGAGCGGAGGCGCTGTTCGACATCAGCATGCAGTTGAACTCCACGCTGAACCGCAGGGAGCAGATGGAGCTGATCATGAACACGGCGAAAAGAGTGCTGCCCGTCGAAGCGGCTTCCGTCCTGCTCGTCGATCCGTCGACGAACGAGCTGTTTTTCGAGCTGGCGCAAGGCGACAAAGGCGAACAGGTGCGAGAAATCCGACTGCAGCACGGAGAAGGCATAGCGGGCCACGTCGCGTCGTCGGGTCAAAGCGTCATCGTTAACGACGCAGGCAGCGATCCGAGATGGTCGAATCGCGTCGCCGAACGGACAGGGTTCGTCACGCGCAATTTGCTCACTGTGCCGATCTTGAACCGGGGGCGCGTAGAAGGCGTGCTGCAAGTCATTAATCGAATCGGGAAATCCGGTTTTACGAAAAAAGACCGGCAATTGCTCGAGAACGTTGCCCGGCCGATGGCAGTCGCGCTAGAGAACGCCCGACTGTATGCGCAAGCCGAGGAATCGCTCGCAGCGCTGCGCAACACGACGGCGATCAAGGAGCGGCTAGAGAGCGAGCTTCAAGTCGCCGGCACGATCCAGATGAGTTTCTTGCCGAGAACGATGCCGTCGTCTCACGAACCTTACGACGTATGCGCTCTGCTGAAGTCAGCGAAGGAGGTCGGCGGCGACTTCTACAATTTCTTCAAAATCGACGAGGACCACCTGTTCTTCGCGCTGGGGGACGTCTCGGACAAAGGCATTCCCGCAGCGCTGTTTATGGCGGTCACGTTAACGCTTATTAAAGGAAAGATGGAACCCGGCGTATCCCCAGGCGAATTGCTCACGATGGTTAACGACGAGCTGGCGCGCGACAATCCGCTCGTGTTCGCGACGATCGTGTGCGGTATTTTTGACTGCAAGACGGGTGAAGTCGTCATGAGCGAAGGCGGGCATTGCACGCCGTACGTCGTCCGGGCGACCGGGGAGATCGAGCCGATTAAGCTGAGGAAAAGCTTGCCGCTGGCGGCGATGGAAGACGCGGTGTACCACGACGGCAATCTGACGCTCGGCCACGGCGACCGGCTGCTGCTCTACACGGACGGCATTACGGAAGCGGAGAACGCGGCTCAGGAGCAATATTCTCCGGCGCGATTGCAGCAATTTCTCGAGATGACGCCGGGTATGTCCAGCGCGGAGACGATCGACGCCTTGCTGATGCACGTATTTATGTTCGCGGATGGAGCGCCGCAGTCGGACGATATAGCGGTACTGACACTGCAGCGGAAATAGAGGAACGGGCAAAAATGAGAAGATGCTAAAGAGGGGGCGCGTCGGGCGTGCAAGCGGAAGCAAAGGCGGTGCCGTACGCGAACGGACTGCAGCAACTGAACGATGAACTCGAGTGGCTGGAAGCGGGTTTCAGGACGCTGCTCGAGCTAGGGGGCGGCAATCCGTTCGCCAATCCCCAAGCGGGGATGAGAGGACTTGCGGTATCCGCGTCCGAGCTTCTCGAATCTTCGGAAGACGAGCATACGGGGGCGTCGGAAGGATGGCAGCGATACGTCACGGAACGGCGGGCGCGCGAACGGAACATCGCCGCTTCCGCCGAAGCGGCGATGCGGGAAGGCATCGCTTTGCCGCTCTCGCAATTGTGCGGCAGGCTGCGCCTGACCGTATGGGAGAGGCGTTTCATTGTTCTCTGCCTATCAGCAGAGCTGAACCGCAAATACGAGAAGTGGCTCGCGTATTTCAACGACGATGTCACTTGTCGGGCGCCGACGCCCGACCTTGCTTATCGGCTGCTGTGCGACTCTCCCGACGATGTGCCGAGAGCGCGCAGATCGCTTTCAGGAAGCGGCGCATTGCGCGGAATTTTACTGGATACGGCGGACGCTTACGCTTCGCCAGGACTCGGCGCGCTCGTTCGGCCGACGTTAAAGACAGCGTTGAAGCTTGACGAGCGTACGGTCAGTTTTCTGCTTCAGACGGAAAATATGGATGCGAGAATCGCTAGTTTCGTAGAAGCGCACGCCCTCAATCGGACGTCGTCGCTGCCTGAGCTTCCGCAGGGAGACGAAGCGATGGCTGCGATCGGCGGATTCGCGGAGAGCGAGGTTCAGGTGCCTTTTATCCATTTGTCCGGGCCGCCGGGCAGCGGGAAGAAGCTGCGTCTTCGTCATTTGGCGGCGGCGAGACGGCAACGGCTGCTTATCGTCTCGTTGAAGGGGCTGCCGGCCGATTTGGATCGCGCCGCCGTCGCCCTGACGAGAATCGTTCGGGAGGCGGTGTTGACGGACGCCGCGCTCGTCCTAAGCGAGGAACATGTTGCCGTCGGTTCCGACATTCCTCACATGGAGAGCTTAACTTGGGCGCTCGGCGATTACGTGCGGTACGTTCGCCGGCCGCTGATCGCTTGGACGTCGCATGCGAAGCGGCAGCCATCAGAGCTTCCCGTGCCGGCCGGAGCAGGTTGGGTCCACGGCGAGACGAGCGTTCCTGACGCTGGCGCCCGCGCAAGTTATTGGCAAGCGGCGGCAGGGCTGTCTGCCGATGCTTTCTCGGATTCGACTTGGCTGGAGCTTGCGGACAAGTATCGGTTCACGGCAGGGCAGATCGGGAACGCATGGCGGCAAGCGGCGGCGTTGGCAGAAGGAAGGGGCGAGCCGACGCCTGGCAGACAGCAGTTGGACACGGCCAGCAGAGGGCAGTTCCGGCACCGACTCGCCCAGTTGGCCGACCGGATCGTTCCCGCGAGAACGTGGGACGATCTCGTGCTCTCGCCGGAGCCGGCCTCGCTCATTCGCGAAGCGTGCAACCGGTTCCTGCACCGGGAGACGGTGTTTGAACGTTGGGGGTTCGGCCGCAAGCTTCCTTACGGTAAAGGACTCAGCTTGCTGTTCGCAGGCCCGCCGGGCACGGGCAAGACGATGGCGGCGGAGATTATCGCCGGGGAGCTCGGGCTCGAGCTTTATCGCATCGATCTGTCCCGAATCGTCAGCAAATATATCGGTGAGACGGAGCAGCGGCTGAGCGAACTGTTCGCGGAGGCGGAGAATAGCGGGGCGATTCTGTTCTTCGACGAAGGCGACGCTTTGTTCGGTAAACGAACCGAAGTAAAGGACGCGCATGACAAGTACGCGAATCTCGAAGCGGCATATTTGCTGCAAAGAATCGAAGCTTATGACGGCGTGTCGATACTGGCGACGAATTTGATCCAGAACATGGACGAGGCTCTTATCCGAAGAATGGGCTTCGTCGTCAAGTTCCCGTTCCCGGGACCGGCAGAGCGGGAAATGATTTTCCGCGCGCATTTGCCGGCAAGTTCTCCGTTGTCGGACGACTTGGATCTCGCGTTTCTGGCCGCTCGGCTCGACGTTTCCGGCGGCTATATCAAGAACGTCGTTCTGGCCGCCGCGTTCCTGGCCGCGACCGACAAACAGCCGATCGGCATGACGCATTTCGTGCGTGCGGCGAGGCAAGAATTGCGGAAAATGGGGAAAATTCTCGTGAAAGATGCATTTTCCCCGTATGATGTCGATTTGAACGAAACATTTGGATAGTCAGCCAGATTTTTTACAGTTATAATGAGATTATTGTGGCGAAAACAGACTGATCATATCGGTTTTTGCCACATTGCGGGAAGGAGGAGCTCACATCGGAGGATACACCGTAATCGCGGACGTCGGCGCCAGTATGCTGAAGTTGCTTCGCGAACAGTTATCTCCAGATCCCGTGCCAAGGCCGGACCTGATCGGCATGGCATCGCCGGTCGATAAGGGCGATCTTGTCCTATCTCTCTACTTGTGCAGCATTCGAGAGAATGGCGAGGCGAGACGGAACGAGCTGCAGCCGCAAGGCGGCACTCTCAAGTTTCCGCCGCTGGCGGTCGATCTGCAATATTTGCTGACGGCGCATTCTACGGCGGATTTGCACACGCGAACGCTGGACGAGCATCGCGTTCTTGGCAAGGCTATGCAAGCGCTTTACGATAATTCCGTCTTGCGAGGCGCTTATCTGGAAGGCTCGCTGGCCGAGAGCAACGAAGAGCTTCGAATTACGAGCGAGAACTACAGCTCCGAACAGTTAACGCAGCTATGGCAATTCGGGGATAACCCGTACAAGCTGTCGCTCGCGTACCGAGTCGGTCCGGTGCTGCTTGAATCCAATCGGGTGAAACCCGTTACGCGGGTATTGGAGCGCAACATCACGCTGCGCGACAAGGGAGGCTGAAGCCGGTGAGCCGCGCGGAAAGAACGTTTACGACCCGCTGCTCTTTCGTGGTGAAGCCGATCGATATTTGGACGGGACAAGCTCCCAGGGCATCTTCGATCCGGGTGTCGATCGCGGAAAGCCTTGCCAAGCCGATACGGACGACGGACGGTTATTATGCTTTCATGGACGTCGAAGGCGGTGCTTGCACGTTGATCATCGCTTCGGCCTTCTATTCGGAAGTACGGTTGCCCGTATCCCTCGAAGGGGGATTTCCGACGATCGTTACCGTCGCTTTACTGCCTAACGCCGTCTATCCGCCACCTCCCGGCGCTTCCGGTTTTGTCGTTGAAGTATGCGATGAAGAAGGGCGTCCGTTAGCAGGAGCACGCCTGTCGGTGTATGCAGACGGTGAAGCGGCAGTGCGGGGGCGTCTGTCCGAGGAGTCCGGCACGACCGGAGAGACTCGCATTCGCGTCTCGGCGGGCAATGGCAAGCTAAAGCCAGGCGACTCGTTCGTTATTCGTGAGAGGGATGGCGGAGCGCTCGAATGGGGATTCGTCGCCGACCTCGACGACGATCCGGCGGCGTTAAGGCTGGAAAGTCCACTCGCGAACAAATGGAGCAGAGGGGCCCGATTGCTGCCCGCCGTGCGAACATCAAGCGACGCAAGCGGCATTGCCGTTATTCCGTTCCGCGGGCTTTTGCCTGCCGCTTGTCAAGTCCGAGCAGTGATTGAATGCGGACAACTTACATACGAAGGTACTTGGGAAGCGGTATGCGGCAGCGTCGTAAGATTAAGGTCGGTCAACCTGGAAGCCAGGAAGCGAAGCAAAGGCAAATCTTAAAAGTTGTGTGTGGCGTTGATTGGGCGGAATGCCGCAAGGCAGAGCGATTCCGGTTAACGAAAAGATAAACCCAATATGAGAGGAGGAACTGGTTATCCCTCTGCGAACAGCATGAGCGACCAGCAAGAAGCAGATGCGGAGAAACCGGGGAACATGGCAGAGTATTTGTCGCCTGGGGTATATGTGGAGGAATTCGAGAGCGGCTCCAAGCCGCTTGAAGGCGTGAGCACGAGCACGGCCGGCTTTATCGGCCTCGCGCAGCGCGGCGCAGTAGAAGGGTTGCCGCTGCTCATTACGAGCCCGGCCGATTTTCAGCGTAACTTCGGTTCTTATTTGTCGGAGAGTGCGTTCGGCAGCTATCGTTACTTGGCTTATGCGGTTGACCAGTTTTTCACGAACGGCGGCTCCCGTTGCTACGTGATGCGCGTCGCTCCGTCGGATGCGGTCACCGCTTCCAACACGGGCCCGGTTTCCGAGAAGCTGAGCATTACGACCAAAAATCCGGGTGCTTGGGGCAATCTCGTAAAAGTCGTTCTGACCGATGCGAGCAAAGCGAAAACGCAAATCTACGAAGTAACCGACAAGCGGTACCGGGTCAAAAACGCAGGCGGTTTCTACGCGGGCGACGTCGTAGCGTTTAACGACGGCGGCGAGACGCAATACAGCCGAGTGATCAGCGTGCAAGGCAATGTGATCGAACTTGCCGACGCGCTGTCCGGCGATGTCGTCGACGACGCACTGCTCCCTGTCAAAATTCTCTCCACTTGCGAGTTTTCCCTTCATGTCGTATTCGGCGACGAAGTGGAAAGCTTCGAGAAAGTTTCCTTGAATCCGGAAGCGCCGACTTTCGTCGAGAAAGCGGCTGCACGTTCCAACCTCGTTCACGTGAGCGCTCTTACGACATCGACCGATGCAACTCATCCGTTCGCGGAGGTTACCGGAGCAGGCGAAGCCGGCAAAGTCGAATTCGTCCTTGCGGGCGGATCGGACGGTTCCGTATCCGGCATCTCGGCTTCTGATTTCATCGGCGAAGATCGCGGTCCAGGGCGCCGTACGGGCATTCAAGCGTTCATCGATAACGATGTCGTCAGCATTATGGCGATTCCGGGCGTGACGGACGCGAACGTGCAATTGTCGCTCGTCGCGCACTGCGAGAACTTGGGCAGCCGATTCGCGATACTGGACATTCCACGCGAGAAAACAAAAGTCGCGGACGTCATGACGCACCGCAACTTGTTCGACTCCAGCTACTGCGCGCTTTACAATCCGTGGCTGTCTGTATTCGATCCGCTTGACAAACGGAATATTTTCGTTCCTCCTTCCGGCACGATCGCGGGCATCTACTCCCGTTCCGACACTTCCCGCGGCGTTCAGAAAGCGCCGGCCAACGAAGTGCTTCGCGGCGTCGTCGGACTCGATGTGCAATATAACAAAGGCGAGCAAGACATCCTTAACCCGCAAGGCGTCAACCTGATCCGTTCGTTCACGGGCCAAGGCATTCGCGTGTGGGGAGCAAGAACAGCCTCCTCGAACACGCTTTGGAAATACGTCAACGTACGTCGCCTGTTCATTTTCCTGGAAGAGTCGATCAAGGGCGGCACGAACTGGGTCGTCTTCGAACCGAACACGGAACAATTGTGGGCTCGCGTACAGCGGACGATCGACGCTTTCCTGACGCGCATTTGGCGCGACGGCGCTCTTATGGGCAGCAGCGCGCAAGAAGCGTTCTACATCGATATCGGTCGCAGCACGATGACGCAGGACGATATCGACAACGGCAGACTCATCTGTGTTATCGGCGTCGCTCCGGTTAAACCGGCCGAATTCGTCGTCTTCCGGATTACGCAGAAAACAGGATCCGAATAAGTCATAGGGACTGTTGCGAATTAACGTGAAGGATTCCCGTAGGATTTTGTCAACGGTTATTTCGTAACAGTCCCGTAGCCTGAAGCCATTATTCGATAATTTGAACGGAAGGGGATACCCATGCCAGGAGAACGCAATGATCCGTACCGCAATTTTAGGTTCCGTGTGGAGATCGAAGGATTGGAGCAAGCCGGCTTCAGCGAAGTAGCGGGTTTCGACGCTTCTTTCGACGTCGTGCAATACCGTGAAGGCAACGAAGTCATTACCCCGCGTAAGCTGCCGGGTCTCGCTCGTTACGGCAATATTACTTTGAAGTGGGGCGCTACGGATTCGGTCGAACTATACGATTGGCTCCAAGAATGCATCAACGGCACGGTAGAGCGCAAGACGGTGACGATTATCGCCATCGACGAAGAAGGCGGCGACGTCGCGACGTGGCAAGTCATCGAAGCTTGGCCTGTACGTTACACCGCTCCGGGCTTTAACGGTTCCGGCGCAGAGGTGGCTATCGAGCTGCTCGAGCTCGCGCACGAAGGTATGACACGTACGGCTTAATGAAGGATTGCGGAAGGGAATAGCGCTGCCGAGCTGCGTTATTCCCGCCCGGTCGGGTGCTTAATGCGAGAAACAAAGCAATAACGTTAGGGGATGACGTTATTCGAACAGACTTAGTGAACATGTGCGGAATAACGATATGCCGTAACGTTATTGAATGAAGGGCGACGCGTCGCCCGGCAATCCAATCTCGACAACCAAATGATGAACACCGACAAGGGAGGCCCTCTCTCTTGTTTTCCTTTTTTATAAACAGGGTTAAAGGAGTGATGGCGGAAATGGCTTTCCAGACGGAATACGAATTTGAACTGCCGCGCGGTTATATCGATGACAGCGGAACGCTGCACAAACGCGGGGTAATGAGGCTAGCTACGGCGGCCGACGAGATTTTGCCGATGCGCGATCCTCGCGTGCAGCAGAATCAGGGATACTTGACGGTTATTTTGCTGGCGCGCGTCGTGACGAGACTTGGCGATTTGAAACACGTGGACACGAAAGTCATCGAGAAGCTGTTTACGGCAGACTTGGCTTATTTGCAGAACTTGTACCGCCAGATCAATGACCTGGAATCGCCGAAGTTGCACACCGCATGCCCGAAATGCGATCACGAGTTCGAGGTGGAAGTCGATTTTTTATCCGTAACGGAGGGCCTCTCGTAGCTCATTCGCCTGAGCGAATCTACGAGGAAGTCGGCTTTATCGCCTATTATTTCCATTGGGCCCATGATGACATTATGAACATGGAACATCGGGAACGCCGCAGATGGTGCGATGAGATTTCGAAAATCAACCGCAAGCTGAACGATGAGCCGGACAAACAAAACGTCTTCGACGTATTCGGAAAGAGGTGACGACGGAACGTGACAGTAGCCGCGATGAATCATAAAGTGAATGGAGCTTTCCGCTTCGTCGTCGAACTCGACAATATGCTCGTCGCCGGATTCTCCGAAGTGTTCGGATTGGAGACGCAGATCGAATACGAAGAGATCCGCGAAGGCGGCGTGAATGGGTACGTGCATCGGTTGCCAAAAGGCGTAAGGAATTCCTCCATCGTGCTGAAGCGAGGATTGTCTTCTTCGCAAGAGTTATGGAGCTGGTACTCGCAAGCGACCCTCGGCAAGGTGACCCGCAAGAGCGGTTCGATTATTTTGTACAAGCAGGACGGCTCGGAATTGTGCAGATGGAATTTCTTCGATGCCTATCCGACCAAGTGGAGCGGTCCATCGTTAAACGCGGCTTCGAGCGACGTCGCGATCGAGACGATCGAACTGGCGCACAACGGCATTAAGGCAATCTTTAAACCGTAGTCGATCGAGGCGTAAGCAGGAGGACCGGGAAGCTGCGGCGGAAAGGGGGGCAAAGGATGAGAAGGAACGCGGAGATGAAAATGCCGGCCGTCGACATGGGCGTAACGGGGGCATTGAGTGGCCGGTTCGCAAGCGATGTGATGGACAAGTACCGAGCGACTCGGCGTGAGGAGAAAGGCGGCGGGCCGCTTGTTTTCCGATCGGCGAAAAAAGAAGACAAGAAATCGATGCGTAAAGTTTCCGCAGTCGACCCTGTTCGTCCGAGGGTTCCTTTCTCGCCCCCCGTCCGCCAGCCCGCCGTTCAGCCGCCGATTCAGCCCGCCAAGGAGCGGGTCGTCGTCGAACGCGAACGGATCGTAGAACGGATAGTCGAACGAGAGAAAATCGTCGAGCGCCGTATTCCGGATACTCGCGAAGTGCAGCGAATAATCATAGAGCAGCGGCTGTTGCGAGAACAAGCCGTGCTCGGAACACCGCCGTCTACGGCTGCGGATGGGAAAGCGCGTGCCCGCGAGGCTGAGGCAGGAACATCCGATAGCAGTCAGTCTTCAACCGCTCCACTTGGCGAGGCTGGAAGGGACTTATCGACCTCATCAAAGAATGAGAAGACGAAATCCGGAAGTAAGACATCGGATCAATCTTCGCAGCGGCAGCCGGGCAAGGCTCCCGCCTTTCAGGCATCGCGCGGACGAAAACCGGCGGACCAGGAGCTCTCACCAACTTCCGCAAATGAGTCGGCGTTTCCGGGAAAGCAAGAGCGCGGGTCTGTGTATGAGGATTCGTTGCAAGCTGTCGCGCCGATAGCGGAGACGGGGAGCCTTGGTCGGATGGACGAAATGAACCAAGATAGCGGACATGCCGAGTTTTCTTCGCTTTCCAGGCACGCTTCTTTCGCGGCGGCTTTGTCGCGTCGGATGGAGTGGCCGCTCAGCGCTAAACCGCAATCGACCAGCGAGCTGAAGAGGACCGCTTCCCTGCTACCGCATTCGCGGAAGGAGGAAGCGGCGCCCGATCGAAAGGGTGGTCGCAAGGGCGGGCGCAAACGCAAAGCAGATGCGGTAACTACTCCTCACGCCGATGCGAAGAAGCCAAAGCCGCACGAAGGCAAGTCTTTTATTTTCCTGAACCGCAAGAAAGTTAGAGAAATGCTAGATTCCCATCCGACAGAGGTGAAGCGATCCGCATCATATATTGCGGAATCCGGCCAACCGGGGACGGTCGAGTCGGAACCGACGGGTAGCTCGCCTCGAGCTCGCGTATCGGCGTCTAAGACGCAAACGAGTCCATCTCCCGAATCGCAGACGCCGATAAATATTCCCCCATCGAAGCTTCCGCAGGCGGATACACTGACGATTAACGATATGCCCCTTGATGCAGGGACGTTTCGGGGCATACGTATTTCTCCGGCGAGCGGTCCGAAACGGGCTGTGGAGGACTTCTCAATTGGACAGTCGCGTCTTCGGGAATCGGTAGATACGGCGGATGTGCCGGAGAATGCGTTCAACAAAGAGGCAGTGGCTAACCCTGAAGTGGAAGAAGATTTATCGCCGAGGTCGGCAACGGGGCCGATTCGTTGGCGGCTTCGACATTCGAATCTCGGGCGATTCGATAAGCCGTCCGATGAGCATGGAGAGCAACAACTCGTTGTTCGGCGTGTGGGCGTCAACAATGGTAGGCCGATCATCGTCAGACGCGATTCGGTTGTAACGGCATCAACCGAACCGTTGCATGAGGGTGCTGGTGAGTCGGATTCACGCGAGCTGCCAAGCAAAGCTGAGATTTCAGTTGGGGCAATTGACGAGCAGCTTCCAACTGCGCAACCTTACGGTTCTAGCGAAATGACGGTTCTTGAGCACATTGCGCTGGAGAACGAGTTAAAGCTGAAGCGGGGATCCCTTCGCTTGTCCGCCCGTTGGATCGAAGAAGCGCTTGCGGACAAAAGGAAAGTCGATACGCAAATGACGCATCGCACTGCTGCGACTAACTTATCTGTGGATGCGTCACCAATGCGTCGCTCAAGTGAAGATACAGCCGCGCGAGGGCACCTTCGAAACGAAAGGTCAAAAGACGACACCAGCGGTATGATGGGATTTGGCGGTCCTATGCCGTCTGTTGCTAGGACGATTCGGCCTAACGGTATCACGCCTCCATGGCCATTGCCGATCAGAAGCGCTGTGTTTTCCGCGCAATTTGCGGAAGAGGCCGCTCTCCGGCAAAGCAAGTTCGTGTTTCGCAGACCCAGTGCGCTTCAAGGGAACTCATCGGTTAGAGCGGGGGTAAAGCCAAGACCGGCTGATCGTCCATCGACGCAACCAGCTCCGTCCATTTACGGAGAAGATGTTGCTGCCAGCGTCGCGAGGCCTACCGCGCAGTCCGGTGGTTCAAGATCAAATATTCCGGATTCGGCAGTGCCAATCGTCCTTCGCCGAACGAAACGGGGCCCGCATCCGGTGGAGTCGAATAGGGCCACTACGATGACCGAACGAGAAGCACGGCCTACAGGCTCAGTCTGGGTTCCGGTGACAAAGTCGCCCGTCGTGCCGGATGGGAGTTTGCAGGATAGTCAAGCCACGAAGCCCTCTGAGGCATTGACTGTAAGTTCGCTTGGAGGATCGGTGACGAAGCCCTCCGAAGCTTCGGCTGCGAGTTTGCGCGGGATTCCGGTAAAGAGGTCATCCGATGCGTCGACAGCGGGTTCGCAAGTGGTGCCGTCAACGAAGCTGTCTGAGGTGTCATTTGTGAGTTTACCTAGGGCTTCTGTCAAGAAGTCACCTGGAACGTTGACATGGGCACCGATAACGAAACTGCCGAGACCATCGACAGCGAGGGCGCTTGGAGTACCGGTAAAGAATCCGACTGGACCAGCGACAGCGAGTTCGCTTGCAAGATCACATAGAGCTTCAGCTGCAAAATCATCCGAAGCTTCGACAGCGGGTTTGCGCGGGGGGCCGGTAACGATGCTATTCGAAGCATCGTCCGCGAATTCGCGTGAAGCAGCGATGAGTGGAACGTCTGGAGCACCGGGAGAAAACGCGAATTCAGTTTTCGCGCAGCCGCGGGGCCACCGTTCAACAAGGCCGGGGAGCGCGCAGACGTCAACATTGATATCGAGACGGTCGAACGTACTCGGAAATGCGCCTATACCTGTTGCCGAAACGTCTTCAGTGTTCGTAAACCGGTCGGTCCGCCTGGCAGGGAAGGCGAAAGCAACTGTCGCGAGGCAGAATGGTTTAACTTCCAGGCACGTAGCGCCAGCGCCAGAGTCTGGCAAACCCATCAATGCATCATCGGGGACGATGATATTACCGGGGCGATCAGATCTGAATAGAACCGGAATTGCCGCGAGCGCGATGTACGGCAGGCTCGGTAACCCGACTCAAGAGGCGATGAGTACCCTCGATGGGGAGCGCAGGAACGCTACGCCTTCCCTTGCGCTGTGGCGTTCGAACAGAACGGCCGCGCGGATCGAGGATGGCGACACCCTCGGGACAGAGCCGCCGGAAGCTGCGGTGTCGACGGCTCAGATAGGTCCGGCGATTCATCGCCGCGCGAAGCCGGCGAGGCCAGATCAAGAAGATGCCGAAATTGCGGAATCCGCACAGTTGGAGCTGAGACGCAACGCGCCTGCCGCCATCGCGACTTCGGCCAAACAGGCGGACGTCCCGGCGGAGCCGCCGCGCATCGACGCCGAAGTGTTGAAGCAGGCGGTCAACTCCCTTCCGCAATTGCAGCCCGATCAGCTTGCCGACCAAGTATACAAAGCACTTATGAAAAAAATGAAGTTCGAGCAGCGGCTTCGCGGCTTCTAACCCGGCACGACGGGGAGCGAGGTCATAGACTTGGATATGACACACAGTCCCTTAGAGCAGGTTGTTAGTTAGACAAACTCGAACATCGAATACATGACAGCGGCTCCAAGCAGACAGTTTATCGACCAACACCAAATACGACGCAACACTCGATGTGGACCCGTTGGCTACGAGGCGAATTAATCCGAAATAACCGGGCAAAACCCGCTTATAGCGCCGTTCCGGCCCGAATCAAGCGAAATAAGCGGGAAGAACCCGCTTGCATCGCCGTACCGGCCCGAACCAAGCGAAATAAGCAGGAAAAACCCGCTTACAGCTCCACGCCGGCCCGAACCGAGCGAATTAAGCGGGAAAAACCCGCCAACAGCGCCGCGCCGGCCCGAACCAAGCGAAATAAGCCGGAAAAACCCGCTTACAGCGCCGCGCCGGCCCGAACCAAGCGAAATAAGCGGGAAAAACCCGCTTACAGCGCCGCGCCGGCCCGAATCGAGCGAAATAAGCGGGAAAAACCCGCTTACAGCGCCGCGCCGGCCCGAATCAAGCGAAATAAGCCGGAAAAACCCGCTTACAGCATCGCTACTACGGCTCGAACCGGGGCTGGCGCCCACATCTTAGCAACTGCGCACCCCTCGACAGAAGGAGGCCGACAATGGCCCTGACCAAAGCGAAGATAATCATCTTAAAGAACAAGCAGGAAACGGTCAACGTGTTGTTTAACCCGAACGAATACGTGCTGCAATCCGGTAACCAGTTCGCCTGGCAGTCGGTGCCCGGCCTCCAGGCGCCGATCGCCCAGTTCATTAGCGGCGAAGGCACTTCACTGACGATGGATCTGTTTTTCGATACATACGAGCTCGGGACCGACGTCAGGCAGCATACGAAAAAAATATCCGGCCTGCTCGACGTTGACAACGATTTGCACGCGCCGCCGCAATGCCGTTTTGTATGGGGGTCGCTCGACTTCAAAGGCGTCGTAGAGAAGGTGCAGCAGCGGTTTACGATGTTTCTCGATTCCGGCATTCCCGTCAGAGCGACGTTAAACGTTACTTTTCGCGGCATGCAGTCGATGACAGAGCAATACCAGAACGTGCCCCGCCAAAGCGCCGACCGGACGAAGCAAAAAATGCTGAAGCAGGACGAGCAGCTCTGGATGCTGGCGGCGGAAGAATACGAAGACCCGGGACAGTGGCGATCGATCGCGGAAGCGAACAGCATCGACAATCCCCGTAAGCTGCCCGTCGGGCGCAAGCTCATCATCCCCAGATTGGAGTGACCGCCAGTGGCGAGCATTAAATTCGACAACAGCACATACACGCTCGACGCGCTGGAGAAGAAGTATCGGAACTTTTTCGCCCCGGCGTTCGACATCGAGGTGGATGGACAGAGCTTTAATCTCAAGAACATCGCCGTGTCCTCCCTGAAAGTGGAATCGACGACGGAAGCGAAGGCAGACTCCTTCCAATTTCGCGTCGACAATGCGTATGATGCCGTGGCACGTCATTTCAAGTGGGTAGGTCCGTTAATAGACGTCGGCAAGTCGATCACGATTACGATGGGCTATACCGACAAGCTTGAGATGGTATTCGACGGCATCATTACCGAAGTATCCGCGGAATACCCTTCCTCCGGCATACCGTACGTCGAAGTGAAGGGGATGGACCGCTCCTTCCTCATGATGCGCAGCACGAAATCGAATTTGTGGCTGCAAAAGAAAGTGAGCGACGTGGTCAAGGAGATCGGCGGTAAATACGGGCTGCAACTACAGGTGGATGACACGATGACGCCGAAGCCAACGATCGAGCAGATGGGGGACAGCGACTTTATTTTTCTGAAGAAACTGGCGGAGGAAAACAACCACGAGTTTTTCGTTATCGGGAAGAAGCTGTATTTCCGCAAGCCGAACCCGAGCGCCAGCCCGATGATTACGCTCATGTACGGCAAAAACTTGAACAGCTACTCGGTAACGGTCGACATTTCCAAGCAGGTGTCGGCATTCGTCGTTCGCGGCGTTGATCCGAAGACACGCGTGCCGTTCCAGGCGAAGTCGCAGACGGTTAATAAAGTCGGTCGCAACGGCCGAACCGGCAAAGACATTATGGCTACGCTGCCCGGCGATCTGGTGGAGACGGTGTACAGCAACGTGACGACGCAGGCGGAAGCTCAGACGCTCGCCAACGCGATGCTGAACGAACGAGCGATGGAGATGGTGGACGGCGACGGCGAGTGTCTCGGCATTCCGGAGATGAGGGCGGGGCGTCAAATCAATCTGCAGGGACTCGGGCCGAAGTTCGACCAACCGCTCGTGCTCAGCTCCGTCAAGCATGTCATCAACGACCAAGGTTACGTGACTCAATTCAGTGCGGAAGGGAATGCGTTCTAATGACATCGATGAATGATTTATTCTCTTCCGGTTCCGGGGGAGGAATGCTCGGGGGCGGCTCGGGTACCGTGAGTGGCGTCATGATCGCTCAGGTGACGAACAACAGCGACCCGGACGGGTTGAATCGGGTGAAAATAAAATTTCCGCTGCGCGAAAACAATCACGAAACCGACTGGGTGCCGGTCGCGTCTCTCATGTCCGGCGGCAGCCGGGGTACGCTGTTTGTCCCGGAAGTCGGAGACGAGGTGCTTGTGGCGTTCCATCTCGGCAATCTGGACCAGCCGTTCGTCATTGGTTCCTTATGGAACAGCAATGCCAAGCCGCCCGCCAAAGACGAGAAAAACAATTTGCGCAAAATTCATTCCCGGGACGGTCACGAACTGATTTTCGACGATACGGAAAACAAAGGGAAAGTAACGGTGCAGACGAAAAAAGGCATCAGGCTCGAGATCGACGACGCAAACGAGAAAATTACACTCGGCACAAAAGGTGATGCCCAATCCGTCGTGCTGGCGGGAAGTTCGGCCGGGACGATTACGGTAAAATCGGGCTCCAATAAAATTACGATCGACAACAAAGGCGATATCAGCATAGAGTCGGCGAAAGCCGTCACGGTCAAAAGCGCGCAAATCAATCTGGAAGCGACTGCATCGCTGAAAGTGAAAGCGGGCGCGAAGCTCGACCTGCTGGCGGATGGGATGATTACGATCAAAGGCGCAATGGTCAAAATCAACTGACGCGACTCGCGGCGCGCACAGAAGGAGGGGACAAGCGATGAGCGCATCGTTTCTGGGACGAGGATGGAAGTTTCCGATCGCGGTCGATGCAACGACGGGACGGTTTTTGCTTTCCGAAGGAGAAGAGGATATCGCGGAGGCGATCCGCATCATTCTGATGACGGCCAAAGGCGAACGCGTCATGCGTCCCGACTTCGGCTGCGGGCTCCGGGAGTTTGCCTTCGGACCGACGGACGAGACGACGCTGCGTTTGCTCGAGACGGATATTACCCAGGCAATAACCGTATGGGAGCCCCGCGTGACGGACGTCGAGGTGGAAGCGCGTCTCGATGAGACGGAGAACGGCAAGTTGCTGCTAGGCATCAAGTATGTCGTACGGTCGACGAACAACCTGTTTAATCAGGTGTACCCCTTCTACATTGAAGAAGGAACGAAATAACGGGAGCGACGAATCGGATGAAATCAGGCCAATGGCAAGACGGAATCGCCCGCGCGCCGGCGATCGACGAGAGAGATTTGAACGACCTCGTCGAACAGATGCGGGCCATGGTCCCTCATTATACGCCGGAATGGCGCTTCTCGCCGGAAGATCCCGATGCGGGCACTGCGCTGTTCTACTTGGCGGCGGATATGCTCGGGGAGAACATCAAACGATTAAACCGAGTGCCGTTGAATCATTTCATAGCATTCCTAGACTTGTTGCAAGTGAAGCTACAGCCGGCTCGTCCGTCACGCGCGCAAGTCGTGTTCACGTTGAACGACGGCGTCAGGGAACCCGTATTCGTGCCGACGGGCACGATGTTGACGGCGAAACCGGAAGACGGCGGGGACGATTTGCCGTTCGAAACCGAAAGCGCGTTGCTCATTACGCCTGCGAAGCTGACAGAGCTGTTTAACGTGCATCCGGACAACGACCGGATTGCCCTGGCAGCCGAACGATACGATGAAAGCTTGCTTGCAGGTACTGCATCTGAAGTGTCGCTGTTCGACGTCTCGGGGAACAACTTGCAGGATCACATTTTCTATTTGCGCAACGATGAATTGTTCCGGCTTGATCATCCGGCAACGATTACGTTGAAATGGCATAATGAGGAACGGCGGTACGTCGAAGGCGATCTGGCAGCCGCATTCGCGCGGGCCGACTGGCTGGAATGGACGTATTCGTCCGGCGACACCTGGATTCCATTCGAAGAGGTCGAGGCGAGAGGCCAAGAAATCGTGTTGCGAAAAAAATCCCGCGGTATCGTCAGCGAAGCGGAAATCGGGGGGATGGAAGGGCGCTGGATACGTTGCAGAGTGAAGCCGTCAGCGGACGGCGAGCCCGGCCCTGCGGTGCTGGGCGCGATGCCGGACATGGACCGGGTCACGATGAGGGCATCGCACGACATGGCGCTCGATCCGGACGGGATCGCTCCCGATGAGCTTTATTTCAATGATGCGGAATTGGACAAAGCGGCCGGTTTTTACCCGTTTGGGGAGCACTCGATGCCGTATTCGGTGTTTTATATGTCGTGCCGAGAGGCGTTCAGCAAAAGGGGCAGCCGCATCCGGATGGCTTTCCGCGCAAACAACGTGCCGAACGAACTAAGGATCGGGCCGGACCCGGAAGTTCGCTGGAAAATGGTGATGAGAACGGCCGACTTCGAGAAAAATCCGCCGCCGCGCCTCTATATTCGCAAGACGCAATGGGAGTATTGGAGCGGCGACAACTGGCTTCGATTGCCGGAAAGCGCCGGATTCGAGGAGTTGTTCGCCGGACTCGGGGAGGAACAGCGGGACGTCGTACTCGACTTTCCTTGCCCGGAAGATATGACGACGACGTTCGTGAACGGACGAGAGGATTTGTGGATTCGGGTCCGAGTGACGGCGACGGACACGCCTACGGCGCCAATCGTCGCCTATATGAGTCCGAGACTGGAACGGATGTCATTTACATACGCATATCCGGATACCGCCGAAATTCGGGCGGATGCGGCTTACACGCTCAATAACGCCGAGTTGACGGACGTGACCGCTACGGTGAAGCAAGGAGGCGGTACTTTCCGTCCGTTTCTGCCGATTCCGTGTCCTGCTCCCGCGGTTTATGCGGCATTCGATGTGCCGCCGGTCAAAGGACCGATCCGTCTGCAATTCGCGCTCGGCCAAGCGCCGGAGGCGGAGGAGCAGGCGCCGTGGGTCGAATGGGAAGGGCTTGTCCGCACTGGCAACGAGTGGGCATGGATGCCGCTCAAGACGATCGACGGCACGCAAGGGTTCTCCCAGTCGGGGACGCTGCAGTTCGTCGGCCCGGCTGGGCTAGCGCCAACGCGGCTATTTGGCCTCGAACGGGTGTGGCTGCGCGCGGTCAATCGGGATAAACGATACGGCGTGGCCGGAGCTTCGCTGCCGACCGTGGCGGCCATTTATCGCAATTCGGTGGCAGCGGCGCAACAGCGGACGGTGACCGGCGAATATCCGGAGAAAGGCAAGGGGGGGTACGTTCTCGCTCAGACGCCGGTCGTTGGACTGGAAGTGTGGGTGGACGAAACCGGCCATATCGCGGAGCACGAGCTTGGCCGCTTGGCGGATGCGGCGCCGGATCGCTATGAAATATATCGCGACAGCGAAGGCGCGCTGCAACGTGTCTGGGTTCGCTGGGAAGCGGCGGAATCGCTCATTGGCCTTGGCGGCGATGCAAGACGGTATACGATCGATCCGGCAGCGGGAATCATTCGGTTCGGCAACGGCTCGAGAGGTATGGCGCCGCCGCTTCAGGGCGGCGATAAAATCCGCGTCACTTATCAGGTGACGAACGGTGCCAAAGGCAACGTCGGCGCCGGTCAAGTGTCAGGCATCATGCAGTCGCTGGCGTTCGTGAACGGAGTGAGCAATCCAACGCCCGCCATTGGAGGCGGAGACGCGGAACCTCTTGAAGGAGCATTGCGGCGTGGTCCGCAGCAGTTGAAGCATCGCGGCAGGGCGATATCGGCTTCTGACGTCGAATGGCTCGTCAAGGAAATCGATCCCGGCGTGCTGAAAGCCAAATGTTTGCCGAACCGCAATGCAAAGCTTGCTTACAGTCCGGGTTCCCTGGCCGTAGTGGCTCTGCCTTCCGGCGGAGAGGCGGCGATGGCGCAGTTCCCGGAGACGAAGAAAAAGCTCGAGGCGGCGCTGCGCGCCCGCGCGGCGAATCTCGTGGCCGCGGACAATAAACTGACCGTTGTGGCACCAGCATCAATCGAAATTTCGGTTATCGCCACTGTATATGTGGATGCTGCCGAATCGATCGTGCCGGTTGAAGCCGCATGCCTGGAATTGCTAGAGAAATTCCTCCATCCGACAAAGGGCAAGCTCGACGGAAGAGGCTGGGATATCGGAGAACCGGTACACGCCTCGGCTTTCTATGGGCTGCTGCAGTCCGTCAGGGGTGTTCAGCGAGTCGAACAGTTACATTTGACGGCGATTCGCACGGAGAACAGCCTCTCGGAGGAGATGCTTCCCGACGACATACGGCATGTGCTGCATGGCATCGCATGCAACGGCAAACAGCATCGGTTAAATGTGACGCTCCCGTGAGCGGGGGCAGGTCATCAGTTCGATAACGGATAAGAAGGGAGGTCGGTTCGGCATGCTGCCGAAAATACCGCTCGACGATCGCACATTCGACAGCATTGTGCAGGAAGCCCGCAAAGGCATCCAGAAACGGCTGCCGGAATGGACAGACGAGAACGCGCACGATCCCGGCATTACGTTTGTGGAAATGTTTTCGTGGCTCAGCGAGATGCAGCAGTATTACTTGAGTCGAATACCCGAGCGCAACTTGCGCAAGTTTCTTTCTTTGCTAGGCATCGCGCCGCGGGAAGCGGCGGCGGCCGAAACCGAAGTGTCGATCGGCAACGTCACGAAGCCGATTGAGCTGCCGGCGGGCACGAAGCTGCAAGCGGAAGACCAGCCGTTCGAGACGATCGAGCGCGCAAGGTTGTTGCCGCTTTCGATCGACCGGATCGTTACCCGGACGGAGAGGGAAGCGAGCGACCGTTCCGCATCGAATACAGGGGGCAACGTGGCGTTTTACGCTTTCGGCAAGGAAGCGGCTGCGGATAGCCGACTGTACATCGCGTTCGATCGGGAACCGATCGTCGGGGAGACGATTGCGTTGCACGTCAGGCTGGCGGACGGCGATGAGGGCGTGACATCCGAGTTGCATGAAAAAATTGTTCCGTCCGCGAAAGTCGCCTGGAAAATTTACGGTGAAGACGATGAAGGCGGAATGTCCTGGCTGCCGCTCGCCGTCATGGAGGATGAAACCGTTCATCTGACCTACAGCGGCACAATCTCGTTCCTAATCGAAGCGCCTGTTCGCCAGGTGATCGTGCATCCCGCGGCGGACAAGCCCAGGTACTGGATCAGTTGCACATTGGAGAATGCCGGTTACGAGCTGCCTCCCCGCATCGATCGCGTATTGCTGAACACGGTTAAAGTGAGGCAGCAAGACACGAAGAGCGAACATTTCGTTTATGACGGCACCGGCTTGCCGGGCCAAGCGATCGTCTCCGCCCGTTTTCTCGCTCGATACGGAGACATTCTCGTTCAAGTGCGCGAAGCGGACGGAAGTTGGCGAGATTGGCGCGAAGTGCGCAGCTTCGACGAAGCCGACATCGCCCGAGACGGGCGGTGTTACGTTGTTGCTCGTGAAGCGGGACCTGATGGTTGGTCGGAAGTTCGCTTCGGCGACGGCAAGCGGGGGGATATGCCTGCCGAGGGGACGGGAAACATACGTCGCATTCATTACGAGAAATCGTTTGTCGCGCTTTCGCTGATCGGCCGAAGCAACGGATTGCCGCACCAGAAGGTGATGCTGCATGATTTGCCATGCAAATGGCGGGACGGCCTTGCGCTCCAAATTGGTGTCCCGAGCGAGGACGGGGCGGAGATGCTGTGGGAAGATTGGAAGCCGGTGGCTGACTTCGATCGATCGGGGCCGCTCGATCGCCATTATGTGTTCGAGCCCGGGACGGGGACGATCGCTTTCGGCAACGACGAGAACGGTGCCATTCCCGCAGCGAGCGAAGAGTTTAACATTCGGCTTATCGGTTGCGTGCTCGGCGGCGGAGAACGTGGCAACATTAAGCCGCATCTGCTGACCGAATGGCGGCAGGAGGAGGAGCGCGAGCTCGGCTTAACGTCCGACAACGCCGGCTACGGCTTCGGCGGAGCCGAAGAAGAATCGCTCGAAGCGTGCCTAGAACGAGCGCAGGCGGAATGGCAGACGCCGTATGTCGCCGTAACGAGCGATGATTACGCTCGGCTTGCGATGGAGACGCCGGGGTTGCGGGTATCTCGTGTCCATGTTATTCCGAATCGTGCTCCGGGACGCGAGAAGCCCGCGCCGGGCTCCGTCACCGTCGTCGTTGTGCCCGAAGGACTTGGAGAGACGCCGGCGCCGAGCGCGGGCTTCCTGGCTACCGTGACGAAACATCTCGACGACAGACGCCTCGTGACGACTGAAGTTCACGTCGTCGCTCCCGAATACGTCAAGGTGACGGTTCATGCCGTCGTTGTCGTGGAGCCGCAGTTTATGGACGAAAGTCGACGAATCGCCGCTGCCTTGAAGCGGCTGCTTGCCCCGACCGACGGTAAGGACGGCGTTCTCGGCTGGCCGTTCGGGCGAACGGTGCATAAGAGCGATATTTACGGCGCGATCAGCGCTGTCAAAGGTGTCGCTTACGTGCAGGATTTATGGATGGATGCGGAAGGACGCGCCGCGAAGAAAAGCCCCGGAGGCGACATCTTGCTCGAAGGGCACGGCATCGTCTATTCCGGCGATCACCGGATCGAATTGATTAGCCGGGCTCAGCTTTGACGATGATTGACCCGGAAGGGGGATGAAGGTGGAAGGCGGCACGAATTATTTTTCGTTAAACCGGCCCGAGCATTGGCTTAGGAGGGGAGTCTCCCGTAACCTCGAAGAGGCCGAAGCGGGTATGGCGATCAGACGCGGGGAGAAATACGGCGTGTTGCAGACGCTGGCGCTTGACCAGTTGGAAGGCGTCGGAGAGGTGACCGCTTTCGCTGTCAGCTCGCACGGACAGATGGTGTTGCTGGACGGCGAAGGAGACTTGTGGACGTATGATCGGGGCAGCAGGCTTCACGAAAGGCTGTTCGTGCCCGGCCATCAGCTGTTCACGGGTGCTGCCAAACTGGCGATTACCGGAGAAGTCTTGTACGTGGCGGATGCCGGGAACGATTCGATCGAACCGTCGGTGGCGGCATACGACTTGACGAACGGGCAGCTTCGGTTCCGAAGATCCGGCAAGCTGCTTGACGAAACGCCGTTTTATCCGCTTGCGCTCGCTTCTGATTCAAACGGCCTGCACATAGTGACAACGAGGAAAGCGTCGGACGATCCGCATGCGACAGATGCGGGAGGATATCGGGAGTTGGCGCTTATCCGGCTTTCCGTCTCGGGAACGCTCGTGGACGTGTACGCGAATGAGCGATTTACCGCCAAGCTCCCTGAAGACGTCAGCCGCTGGCGGGACTCGCAGTTTCTATCTTTGTCTCCCGGCGGGGACCGGTACGTGCTAGAGACGTTCACATGCGCGCTTTATGTCGTTCGACGGGAAGACGGTGGATTGGAGCGGCATCTGATGCCTCCCGAATATTTCGCGGGGCTGGGCGTCGACTCCAAGAACCAGATTTACGTGGGCGATTCCCGCGCAATCGGGGGAGAAGGCGAAGACGACCGATTTATCGTCCATTTCGGCGAGAACGGCGAACTGCTCGACCGGCTGCCCGGCTACAGGGGAAAGGCGAGCGGCATCGCGATTGACGGCAGAGACCGGATGTACGTCTGGAACGCGGAAGCGGGCACCGTTACGGTGCTTGAACTGCAGCCCCGGACGCTCGGACTGGAAGGAGGAGGCATCCCGGAAGCGGCGTGGCTATCCAAAGCGTTCGACAGCGCGGCAGCCGAGACGGTGTGGCACAAGTTCACGCTGAGTGCGGACATTCCGGACGGGACGCAAATCCGGGTCAGCTATTTTGCCGCGGATTCTCCTTTCTTACCG
Organism: Cohnella soli; assembly: GCF_042655525.1. Taxonomy (NCBI): domain Bacteria; kingdom Bacillati; phylum Bacillota; class Bacilli; order Caryophanales; family Paenibacillaceae; genus Cohnella; species Cohnella soli. Next base: position 68,777 of record NZ_JBHSMI010000067.1, on the reverse strand, counting down.
CTGAAGGGGTCGGTATGGAAGGTCGACGATTGGATCGCCGACCGGAACCGTTCGCTGCAGGATAAGCTGGATGCGCTTGCTCCGTACTGGTCGCAGGCGGTCGTCAATCCGAAAGACGCGTTGTTTTTCGGCGCGGAAGGGCGTTACCTGTGGCTGAAAGTCGAATGGATCGGCAGCGAGCGGCACACGCCGGAGCTAGGCAGGATGAGGGTGTATTTTCCGAGGGAAACGCTGCTTTCCCACTTGCCGGCCGTCTATCAAGAAGAACCAAGCAGCCGCGATTTCGTCGGGCGCTATCTGAGCTTGTTCGGAACGTTGTTCGACAGCGTGGAGGAGCAAATCGACGGCATGGCGAAGCAATTTGATCCGGAGTTGGTGTCCGACAGACGACTCAGGTGGCTAGGCTCCTGGCTCGGTTTCGACAGCGACGAGCATTGGCGGGACGATACGGTCAGAAGGCTTATTCGGGCGGCGCCGGAGCTGTACAGGTATAGAGGAACGAGGCGGGGCATCGAGAAACTGGTCGAGACTTTTACGGGCAAGCCTCCGATCGTCGTCGAACCGTTCCAGTATAAGGCGATGCGTGACAACGCGGAATGGCGCTGGCTGACCGACCGGTTGTACAGCGACAATCCGCACACGTTTACCGTGTTGCTTGAGCAAGGGCAAGCGTCGTCGGACAAGGAACGCGTGCTTCTGCGCGCATTGATCGACGAACATAAGCCGGCGTATACGGAAGCGCGCCTCGTATGGCTGCAGCCGTGGATGTATCTTGATTTGCACACTTATCTTGGCGTTAATACGGTGCTCGCCGAGCCGTCCCTGTTCACGTTGCACGCGGACCGCAACATGCCGAACGATACTTTGATCGTGGACATGGACATGGACGGAAGAATGGACGCGCACACGCGTCTCGGAATGGATTCCGAACTGGAATAAGAGGCCGGACCGCAGACGCGAACGCGCTGCGCGTACGATCAAAGAGGAGGATTTTCGGTGAAAAAGGCAAGGATGTTTCCTTTCGAGAGAAACAGGTATTTTTACGGAAAATTGTTGACCGTGCGGGATTTCGAATCGGAGCAAAAGTATTTTAACGACAAGAGAAGATTGCTCAATCGACTGCTGTTCGGAAGCGGTGTCGTCGCCGGCATGCAAGTCGTGCCTGTCGATGACAAGACGATTACGGTCGAGATGGGCGTTGCGCTCGATTATTTGGGCAGGGAGATCGTCATCTCATCTCCGGTTACTTTAAAACTGTCGATGATCGACGGCTTTACGAACAACGAGTACAAGAAAAACGTCTACTTGTACGTCGCTTATGACGAGAAAGGACGCGAGCCTGTCCACTCCGTGGGCAATTCGTCCGTCCGGGGCGAAGAGACGAGCGAATACAACCGTTATCTCGAAAGTTATCGGCTATACGTCAAGGAAGAGGCTCCGTCTCCGTTATCGTTCGAACATGCGGGATTGCTCGAAGATATCGTCACCTTGTACCACGACAACGACGTTCGGGTCACCCAGCGCATGCCGAAATACGCCAATCCGGACGATGTGGTCGATGTTACGCTTGTCGTGGAGAAAACGTTGCAAACGCCTCGAGTGTCGCTTTCGTTCTCTTACGAAGCCGACGGCTTCGATCCGGTCGGCAAAGACGGCAACGCCGTCCGTTTCCTGGAGCCAGGCGACAAACAGGACACGGAACATCGGCTTACTTACAGCGTGAAAGTTCAGGATCGGCCCGGCCATGTCGGTAAGTTATCGATTCCGGCTGGCGCGCTGGAACTGTATATCGGCGACAATCGAGTTCCGATCGATCAGTCGGCGACGCATTCGGTGGAAATCGTCGAGCAGCCGGTAGCGGAACGGATTATGAAAGATTGGTACGAGCGGTCTCTCGATCAAGCGGCGGAAGGATATGCGGAGCAGAACGTCTGTCTTGCCAAAATCGGCCTGCTTCAGCTCGGTCCTACTTATATGATTGAGAAAGTGGAACGCGTGCCGTTCGACGAGTACATTCCGAATGCATCGCTGTCGCATCGGATGAACCAGAGTGGACGATCCTCATCGCTTCACCGTTTCTACGCGGAAGCGCAGGCGTTCGATCTGAGCTTCGACAGCAAGCCGGAACTGGATGTCGTCTATCATCCGGAGAGGAACGCTTTCGACTTTAAAATCGGCATCCCGCGGCCGCAGACGATTAACGACGAAATGGCGACAGGGATCGTCGACGTTCCGCTCGATGCGCAGGAGAAGTCGGGGCTCCGGTTATTTTCCCGAGGCAAGCGGAATTACGTGACCGATGAAATCGCGCACGGGCTAGGAGACGGGCAAGTGACGGTCATCGTCGGCCTGGAGGAAGTTCCCGATCCGCAAGCGCCTGTAGGCTCCGGCGGGGCTAAAGTGTATTACGGCTCGGCGGACGTGTTCAAGGATACCGAGTACGAAGCGGAGTTTCCGAACATTACGTTCGGCACGATTATTTATCCGGACAAAAACAGCTTCCGCATCGGCATGAAGCTAGTCGGCGGTATGTCAGCGACATCGCTGCGCGTGCGCTGGTGGGCGTTCAAGAAGCTGGCCGATGGGGTCTCCTCCGCTTCGATCTCGTTCGCGAAGTCGTCGGCCCGGGAAGCGGCTGCGACGGTCGAACAGCGCGGTAACCAATAATTCAAAGTTCATGCAAAAGGACCTCAAGCCCACTTCTAGGTGGAGTTGAGGTCCTACTTGTTTAAGACATGGAGTGCCGGATAGGTTTGATGCGATTAGTCCGCGACCGATTCCGCTTCGTCGGCAACCGCTTCCGGCTCGTCTGCCGCAACTTCAGCGAGAGCAGGCTCGTCCGCTTCCGCTTGGGCTACCGCAGCGGTCTGCTCTTCTTCTGAAGTTTCTTCAACGGCTTCGGCGACTGCCTCTTCTGCTGCAGAATCACTTGTTTCTTCAGCTTCAACTGCTTCAGCTACAGCCTCTTCGGCAACTGCTTCCGCTTCGACCGATTCTTCGGCAACGACTTCCGCTTCCGATTCTGAAGACGCTTCCAATCCTTCTACCGCGACTACTTCTTCTGCATCCAGTTGGTCCATCTCGAACTACCTCCCGAGGTCAATTGAGTGGGGACAATCCCCTATTTCCAAAGTATAGCGAAAGCAAAAAAGTGGCAACGGTGTTATTTTGAAGGATTTTGACAACATTGCTCGAAAGCGGGGACAGTCGAGCGGATACGGGAAATAACGTCAGAAGTTCCTATGATGTCGAATGGGGAAAAGCGGAGTTGCAGCCAAGGGGATGCCGTCGGAACGTTGCCGACCGTTTCGATTTATGCAATAAAACCGCCCGATTTCCCACAGGGGCATCGGACGGTTTGATAGGAAAAAAGAATGATTCCCAAGAAAGGTGCCAGATTCGGCAGATTGATCGGTGATTTCCGGCTATTTACTCCGCGATGATGCTAACCGTCAATCGAACCGGAACGTCTTTGTTATACGTGAAGATGTACAATGCGCCACCGAGCGAGTATGCGAGCTCGTATTTATTGCCGCCGAGTGATTCTTTGACGCCTTTTGTCTTACCCGATTTGAACGCGTCGGAGAGCTGCTGCAAAACCGTCTTGTTCCAGGTACGGATTTCCGATACGGCATAGGCTTCGGGGTTGTCTTCGTCCACTTTCAGCTTAAACGACAGCTGATGAGCCGCATAAGCGAGATCAAGGGGAGAAGCTGGCAATAGTTCGCCGCTGTCGGTTGACGTCGCGGTATCGCTCTCTGTCCCGGCCGGGTTCGGGGTTGCGACGAGCGCTGAGACGCGAACGTTGGCGGCGGTTTTGGCCGCGTCTTGCGTAGAATCGGGTGCAGGAGAAGACGACGCGGGCGGGCTCGATTCGCTGCCGGCGGACGCTCCGGAACTTGCATCGGTTTCTTTTCCGCTGTTTCCCGCGCTGCCGGTACCTGTCCCGTTCCCCGAGCCGCCGCTAGTTCCTCCCGCGTTCGCATTTCCACCCGCGTCAGTCGTTGCTCCCCCCGTTGCGGGTGTATCGCCCCCCGTCGTCCCTCCGTCTGAAGGGAGTTCTACAGGTTCTTCAGCAGGAGGCGGCGCATCCGGCGCTCCGAGCAAATCTTGCAACTTTGGCAATGGAATGCCGAGGAATCCGGCCAGGTCGATGCTGCCGTTCTTGAAATAGCCTTTATACACCGTACCGCCGTCGGCATCTAGTAAACTTCCGACGCCGTCGTATCGGTCGGTTTTGAACTTCCCGGTGTACAAGGCGACGCCGTCGTTGCTGAATGCTTGCCCGTCACCGTCACGCTTGCCGCCGACGAAATTGCCGACGTAAAGCGCGACTCCTTGTTCATTCATCAGCGTGCCTGCGCCGTGGTAAGCGCCAAGGAGAAACGCGCCTTTGTATTTGGCGACGCCGGAAGGGTAATATTCGATTCCTTCTCCGGACAACGCGCCCGCGAGATATTGCCCTTCGACGGCTAGCTTTCCGTCAGGCGAGTATTGCTTGCCCGCGCCTTCGTATTTCCCAGCGTTGAAGCCGCCTTCGTATACAAGCTTGCCAGCTTTGTCGTACAGCTTCCCATCGCCTTGATAGACGCCCGCGACGAAAGCACCCGCGTAGCGGAGCACGTCTTTCGAAGCGTAAAGGGTGCCCGCTCCTTCGAACTTGCCGCCCGCGAACGCCCCTTCATATTCCACAGAACCATCCGGGCGGTACAACGTGCCTGTTCCGGCATACTGGTCGGCGGCGAACTGCCCCCGGTAAAGCAACGCCCCATCCGCGCCGTAGAGTTCGCCTTGGCCGGCTTTCAGACCTTGGCTGAACTCCCCGATATAAAGCAGCGTGCCATCTGGAGCGAACTGTTTGCCGGCTCCGGAGAACTGGCCGTTCTCCAGCGGACCTTGGTAGATGAGATTACCTTCAGCATCGACGATCTTCGCCTGCCCGGTAAAGCCTTTCTCAAGCGCTGCCGAAGCTTCGTAAGTCGGCGTGCGGGCGAACCACTTATCTACGAATTTCGGTGGATTAATGAAACCGAAATAGATGATGACAAGGGAGAGAAGCAGCACGATAACGAACAGCTTCTTCGCAATGTAAAATGTGCCGATGCGCCAGTAATTGTCAAGCGAACGAAGTTTGCCGCCAAGTACGGTCTTCATCCACTTGACGAGCCATTTCAGCGCCATCTTCGGGAGCATGGCCGCTTTTTTGATCGGGACGACGATCAGCTTTTTGACCGGTTTAAGGAACGGCTTTAATATCGACTCGATCATTTAGGGCACCTGTATCGTAACTTGGCCAGGATTGACGATCTGGATGACGCCGCCGAAGTTGCACATGCACTTGGAGGAGTTGTTGAGAGCCGGCATGTTCGCGACAAGCACCGTCGGAGAGCCGGGCATCCAGGGAGCCGCAACGACAGGCGTACAGGGCATCGGGGTCAGTACACCCAGAGCGGCGGCGGTCGCCGATGCGACGGCCGGGTTGGCCATCGACTGGCACATGCCGAACGGTGCAATATTGACGAACGGCTTGTTGTCCATAATATTGGCGATCGGCATTGCCGTCATCGTTCGATTAACCGGCAATACGTTAAGAACGCCGGGTGCCATCCCGAAGGAGCATTGCAGCGTTGCTCCGCCGCAAACGAGCTGACCCATGAATCCATCCTCCTGTAAGCGCCTTCCGGCACTTGATCCAATCCATCCGTCGATGTCCGTTCCACGATCCGAATCTCTTATTTTCCATACTACAACATAACCCGAAAATTGTCATTTTATATAGGATAGAGGGTGTAAATTGTCGCCAAGTATAGTAGGATGGAAATAACAGACGAACGCACGGGCAACGCTTCTGCCGAAGCTATTTAATAGGAAAGAGACGGTTGAATCCGATGAAAAAGATTTCGCTCACGTTACTGCTGGCTGCTCTCGTCATAACGGGGTTGTCCGCGATGCGGCTCCAATCTTCTGGAGGATTCGGGACGGGGCCTTGGGAAAGCCGGGTTGCGCTGCAGAACTTGTCGTCCGCGACGGAAGCGGAAGCGTCTTCGCTCGTCGTCATCGGGAACACGAAGCAGAACGTCTTGAAGCTGTCGGAAACCGGCGGAATCGAGGAAACGATCGCGCACGACGGCACCGGGGATTCATCCCGGAAGGACTTCACGGAAGCGGTCGTCGACGGCTCTGGAAGAGTGATTGTTCTGGATACGACGCTCGATGCCTACGGCTTGATCGTCCAGAACGAGCAAATTATTCGTTACGATGGGAAGGGTAAGTCTCCCGAGGTGCTGTACGATTGGAAAGGCGACGGAAAAAGCAAAAGAATCGGCCAAATAAAAGGTTTGCAGGTAAAGGGCGATTCGCTGTTCTTCTTCATAGCCGTACCCGAGAAGTTAACGTTGATGGAACTGCCGCTGAACGGCGGTCAACCGAAAGAAGCGCAAGTCTTTCAACTTCCGCCCAACCGTTTCTTGTCCGAAGCGACGGGAACGGTTCCCGGCGAAATCTATTACGCGACGAAGCGGGGCGCGATTTTCCGCGTGACGGCGGAAGGCGCAAGCGAGATCGTGTATCCGCGGGACAGCATGGAGCGGACGCGGAAAAACTTCCCCGAGAGGCTGTCGGTCGCTCCGAATGGTAAGCTGCTATTCATCGACAGGCTGTTAAACGCGGTTACGACGTTTAAGCCCGGGGCGTACGGGCTTAACGTTCTTCTGAACGAAGAATCGCTTCTGAAGTCGGTGCCGGACGCCGAAAGCCTGGAAATGATGGACGTGATTCCGTCAGCGAACGGGGGCTTCGTCGTCGTTCTGAACGATCGGCTTCTTTTCTACGATCAGCAGAATCAATTGACCAAGATCGTATCCGAGGTGACATTCAGTGGATCGGACGTTTTCCGAAAATGGCTCCTATGGGGAGTTTTCGCGGCCGGGGCGTTACTGCTGCTCGCGGCGGTCAGACTCGTTCACGTTCACATATTGAACCGGAAGTTTTCTTTATTTTTCAAGCAACTGATCGTGACTGTCCCCGTTACGGTCGTATGTATGGTGTTGCTCGCGAATTTCTTTTACGACAGTTTCTCCGCACGAATGGAAAACGAGATGCAGCGGGAGCTGACGATTCTGGCGCGCAACGGTCAGCAGCTAATCGATGGAGATCGGCTCGAGAAGCTGCATTCTCCGGAAGATTACGGAAACGAAGATTATCAAGCGATTCACTCGAAAATGAATTTCCTGTTCGAAGGAGAGCAGGCGGCGGATCGGCAAGGTTTATACAGCACGTTGTACAAGTATGAAGATGGCCAACTGTATGTTTTGATGGATGACGACGATGGCGTAAACATGTTTAAACCGTTTGAAATGAACGAGGAAAATGAAAAGGTACATAAGCAAGGACTCATACAAACGGGCCAATGGGAAGATGCGAACGGCAAATGGATGTACGCGATCGGCCCGGTGTACAACAGCAAGCACGAGGTCGTCGGCATTTACGAGACGGGCCGCGACTTGAGCGTACTCTATCAAGCGAATCACAAAATATACGTCACCGTTCTGAAAGACATCGCGATCATTACGGCGATATTGCTTGTCGTCATTATCATCGGTACGTTCTTTATGCTGTCGACGGTGCGCAAGCTTCGCCGCAGCGTTATGGAGATGGCGGACGGCAATTGGGACGTGGAAGTACGCGTCAAAAGCCGCGACGAAGTCGGCGATCTTGGCGAGCAGTTCAATCGGATGGCTCGTTACATTCGCCAATACATCGCGGACATTACGCAATTTTCCGAAGCTTCCTATCGATTCGTTCCGCAGCAAATTTTCAACTCGTTAGGCAAGAAAGGGATTCTGGACATCCGGCTCGGCGACCAGGTACAGAAGAACATGTCGGTTATGGTCGTGAACTTGAGGGAATTCCGCAAGCTGTCGCAGTCTTTGACGCCGATGGAAAACTTTAATTTCATGAACTCGTTCCTGAAAAGGTTCGGTCCGCTCGTACGCAAGGAAGACGGACTTATTAGCAAATATTTGGGAGCCGGCTTCATGGCGTTGTTCCCGGGGTATGCCGAAGAGGCGCTTCGCGCCGCGATCGCCATTCGCCAAGAATTGAATGAATATAACGCAGGCCGTCGCCGTGCAGGGTACGTGCCGGTCGACGTAGGGATCGCGATTCATCGCGGGCCGCTGATGATGGGGATTATCGGCGAAGAACGCCGCTGGGAAGGCAACGTTATTTCGGACGATGTGCACTTGACGTCGATGCTGGAGAGAATGTCGGAGGAACTCGGCGCATCGGTGCTCGTAACGAAAGATTTTTTCGAACAAATGAGAGACCCCGAGAGGTTCCGCCATCGTTCGTTGGGACGAATTACACCGGAAGGCCAGGACGTCTCGATCGAGCTGATCGACGTCTACGACGGCGATTCCGAGCACTTGCGTCAAGCGAAGGAACGTACGAAAGCGTTGTTCCAACGCGGGCTGCAGTTATGCCAGGAAGGTCGCTTCTTCGACGCCAGAGAGACTTTCGTTGAAGTCATCAAGCAGAATCGGCTGGATAAGGCGGCCAAGCTTTATTTCTACTTATGCGATGAGTATTACCAAAAAGGAACTTCAACAGGTTGGAACGGTACGCTCGCGGTATAGTGCCTCGATCGACAGGGGAGGAAGAAAACGGGATGAAGATCGGCACTTTTTCCATTCACAGACTGGATACGGCCGTGCGGGCTCGCGAAGTGGTCGCGTTTTTCTTCTCCGGCCAGTCGTTCGACGATACGCGCTTTACGCCGGGTGAAGAGGAACAGCTGCGAAGCTTGCCATATCGAGCGCTGGTGGGCGAAGTCGCCCTCTGGTACGCGACCAACGAAACCGGCGATATTATCGGCGCGAGCTGCGTCGCGGAGAACGATCAGGGAACGGGCGGTTACAGCTGGGATTACATCGTCGTTCATCGCGATTACAGGAGATGCGGCATTGCCGCGTACTTCCTCGAGACGCTAATCGACTTTCTGCGCGGTGCATCCGCGAGATACTTGATCACTTACACCTGCAGCTTGCCGGAATATCAGACCATTCGCAGGCTGTTCGAGCGGAATCAGTTTGAACTGGTCGGACAAATTCCCGACTTTTACTTCGACGGAGAAGACCGCTTAATCTACTGGCGCAAAATTTCCTGAAAACCATCGTGATCAAAAGCGAACTTTTTGAACTTCCTTTCCAAGAAAGAGAGAATCCATGGACCTACAACAATGGATGCGCAGGCTCGGAATCAAATCGGAGGACCGGCGCAAGCTTTGGCTGATGGCGCCGGTTTTCCTTTTATGCGGCATTGCCGAGGCGCTGAATTACAACGGATTCATGACTTTGTTTAATCAACGATTCGGCAGCGCTTATTTGCCTTACATCTATATCGGGGAAGCAATCATTCTTCCGATTGAAGCTTGGTTTATGGCATGGCTTGCAGGACGTCTGACGAAACCCGGCCTCATGCGTGCGATGTACGCGATCATGACGGCTATCGTGCTGGTGAATGCGGCTATTCTGATCGGAATGCGGGTCGCCGACGTCGATTTTCGTTTCTATTATCCGATTTTATTTCTATCATCGAGCTTCGTCGTAAGGCAGCAGACGATTCTGTTATGGAGTCTCGCGGTTGACTTATGCCCGACACAGCAAGCCAAAAGGCTAATGCCGACTTTCGTCGCCGCAGCGACGCTCGGGGGCGTCGTCGCCGGTTTGTTGACGCAACTCATCAGCCCTATGTTCGGGCCTGATATTGTGTATGTGATCGGACCTTTGTTCCTGCTCGTAGCATCCGTTAACTACCGCAAAGCGATCGCCGTATACCTCGTACCGCTTGCCCTCAAGTGGACGGGAGACGCGGCCGGACAAGTGGAGCCGCTCTCCTCGATGGCGTATTTCCGCCGGACGTTAAAGTCGCCGTTCCTGCTTGGTGTCCTCGGCATGATGACGGTGATGCCTGCGCTTTACTTTCTGATGGAATACGTGTTCTTGAACACTGCGCATGGGGCTTATCCGAACGAGGCCGAATTCGGCCGTATGTTCGGGGTTGTGACGACGCTGCTGTTCACGTTCGCGTTTCTCTTGCAGCTTGTTTCCGGCAAATTGATGGCTTGGCTAGGCGCAAGCGGCATGTTGACAGGCATATCGGCTGTATATGTGCTTTCGTTCGCGCTGTCGTGGATGCTGCTTGATTCGCCTGTGGCACTGGCCGCGGTGTCTGGCGGGTATATGCTCACTTATCTTTTTATTTATTATTCGGCGGAGCCGTCATACCAACTCTTCTATAAAACGTTGCCGCTGGCCCAGCGGGACGGGTTCAGATACGTTGCCCAAGGCATCGCATCATTCATGGGGATCGTGCTCGGTGCCGGTCTGCAATTTCTGCATACCGGCTTCGGGTGGGGGTTCCCTGATCTTGCAGCGATCGGAACGGCTGGCGCTGTCTTATTGTTGGTACTGTCCTGGTTCGTCAGGCAATCGTATATGAAAGAGCTCGTCCAAAGCGTTCAGCTGTTAGGACTTTCCGGAGACAGAGAGCTTGCGGAGTCTTATCGGGAATTTTATCGCAACGCTCGTACGATGGGGGCCGTTCAGGCACTTCTCAAAAGCGGCAGCGAAGAAGCCCGAGAAATCGGGGCTACGATTCTCGGAAACAGTAAAGATGCGAAATATTTGCCTTTGTTGTTGCGTTTGCTCGATGATGACAGCGTCAGGGTGAAAATCGCCGCATTACGAGCTATGAACTTGTCTGGTGCGGATTTGGAAGCAATGGCGAAGCTCGCGGCGTTGCTTGAAGATCCGGAACCGGACGTGCGCAAGGAAGTTGTTCACAAGCTTGCTCAGATGAAACATATGCCATCTCAAGCGTTTTTCTTTTTGCGTATGAAACTGCTTGATCGCTCTCCTATGGTTGTCGCGGAAGCGGTGAAGGCGATGTACTTGCTGGAAAGCGCTCAAAGCTACGAAGCTTGTTATGAGGTGATCGAGCGCATATTGACGGAAGGCGGGGAGCAAGCCGTCCATATCTGTCGGGTCGTAGCGGAGCTAGGTCTGGACAGATTCGCGAAACAGGTCGAGGCGCTGCTGGAAGATTCGCGGCCGGCCGTTCGCGTCGCTGCGACGGTCAGCTTGGGTGCTCTAAAGCAGCTTTCGGTCGCGCCGGTGCTGCTCTCGCGTCTGCCTGCCGCCGATCAAGAACTGCACAGCGTGACAGCGCAGGCGTTGAGAGACATGGGAGAGGGCATCATCAGCTTGCTGAAAGAGACGATGCCGGTCGCTCCGCCCAAAAGCTGGAGCGCGATCGCTCAAGCACTTGCTCACTTGTTGCCGGACGAAGAAGTTCGTGGCTGGCTGGCCGAGCAAGGCGCCGCGAAGCTGGCCGAGCTCGAGGAGACGGCGAAGCTGCCGGAGGCGTTCCGCTTGCTGAGGCGCCCCGATCTCGCCGATCTCGCGGAGCTTAGGCAGAAGGATGTTCAATCGACGGTGTACGCCGGCGTATGGCCGATGCTTGAACGGCTGACCGACGAACAAGTCGTCGGGGCGATCCGCAAGACGGTCGCGGACGAAGACGAAGAGACAAGAAGCGGCGGCTTGGAGGTGCTGGCGGAAGGCGTTGGCGAACGCAAGCTGTCTCACAAACTTGCAGCCGCACTTCAAGCGGAGGCTGGCCGGACGTTCGGGTTGACGTGGGAGTCGGCGCGGGCTTCCGTCGAAGCAGCCGCTTCTTCGCAGGATGACTGGTGGGGCGAGATGGCGGCTGAGCTTGCGAATGGCGAAAGGAGAACGGCGATGATCGAAGAACACGGAATGTTAGGCAGGCTTAACAAAGTTGTTTTCTTGAAAAAAGTGCCGTTCTTCGCCGACCTGTCGCTCGAAGAGCTTGGCTTGATCGCGGGTGCGGCGACAGAAGAAGCGTTCCCGGACGGCAGTTACTTGCTAAAGCGGGGAGAATCGAATCCGGCGTTGTTTGTCGTCATCGAAGGGAATGTGGAATTGACGAGCGTATCCGCGGCCGGGTGGGAAGCGACGCTTGGCGTGCTGGGTCCGGGCGAAGTATGCGGTGCGACTTCGGCGCTCGACGAGTCGCCCTCGTCCGTGACGGCGCAGGCGTTTTTCGGCGACGTACGAGCGCTGGCATTGCAATGCGAAGACGTCACTCGGCTCGTTCGTCTATACCCGGAGATCGGCATCGGTCTGCTGCGCGCATCTCTGGCGCGCATACGTCTCCTCGAAGAGATGATGATGAAGTTTGATTCGTAGCTGGTCGGGGTTGGGACAGCGGAGCAGGCGAGGAGGCACGGGGGCAGCAGGCCTCGCGTTCTTGATGTGGTATTGAGACTGCGGCGTGTCAATAACGATGAAAAACATCGTACCAAGGCCTCGACCAGCCCGTCCCGTCACTGTAACGATGTTTTTCATCGTTAGCGGGGAGAAAGGGACCGAATTGAGGCTGTTAGGAGTCAATAACGATGAAAAACATCGTACCAAGGCCTCGACCAGCCCGTCCCGTCATTGTAACGATGTTTTTCATCGTTGCAGAAGAAGGACCAATATCCTTTAGCGTCCGTCCAGCAATAGAACTTCTTCGCGCCTCGCGTTGAAAGAGAAAGCAGGGCTATGTTATCCTCTTACTATCGTAAACTCAGGCACTCGGTAAATATTCAACCTTATGGCAGCAGGCCGTAAGGTTTTCTTTTCTACTTCATCGGAATATCGTTGAACGCGCAGAATCGGAGGCATATCGGCATGGCAGGAGCAGGACGAAACAGGAGACAAGGCGGATCGGGGCAGACAGGCGGCGAGAGGAACGGGCGTCGGGATCGAGGAAGGAACGGCGGAGGAGCAGCCGGGGCGCGTGGAAGTTATAGTGAAAAGAGCGGCAAAGGCGAACGCAAATCGTTCCAGGAAAGATCGGACGTATCCCGGCAACAGGCGAACCGAAAGAGCAGCGCGCATGGATACGCGGGACAGTCCCGGGGAGTAAATGCCGGCGCTTCAGCCGGATCCGGCAGAGGGGGACAGGCAGGAACGCGACTTCCAAGAGGTGGCGGCGTTTCCGGGACTCGCGCAGGCGGCAGCGGTCATCCGGCGTCTGGCAAAGGAACCCCACCAAACTCTCTATTGGGCATGGGGCGCATTAAAGGGGAATGGATGGAAATCCGGCTTCCCGATCATCTGGCTGGCGCGCCGATGGCGGCGATCGCCAAACAATTGCCGCTGCCGCCGAAGCAACTGTCTCGGCTGATGCAAACCCGAGGATGCGTGCTTCAAGGTCCGCATTTGCGACTGCATTTGTTCCCGCGCGAAGGTCGGGATTTCCCTTCCGACTGGATGGAACTAAATATTCTGTACGAAGACGAGTTTACGCTCGTTGTCAATAAACCGGCAGGTATCGAAGTGCATCCGAGCGAGAAAGGACAGCGCAAGACACTCGCTCATGCGGTCGCCGCTTATTACGAAATGTCCGGGCAAGATTTGCGCGTTCGGCACGTCCACCGCATCGATAAGGACACGACGGGGCCGGTGTTATACGCTAAAAACGAGTTTGCGCATTATCAATACGACAAGGCGATGCGGGAAAAAGAAGTCGAACGTATCTACGTCGCGCTCGGGGAAGGACGCGTCGAAGGCAATAAAGGCACGATCGACAAGCCGATCGGACAAGACCGGCATCACTCTACTCGGCGCAGAATCAGCGATACTGGAGATCGGGCGGTGACCCATTACGAAGTGGTGGAACGTTTCGACGATCATACGCTTGTACGCCTGCGGCTTGAAACGGGACGGACGCATCAAATCCGTGTCCACATGGCGTCAATCAACCATCCGCTGGCCGGAGACGGTTTGTACGGAGGGAAGCGGAACGTCATATCGAGACAAGCACTGCATGGGGAACGCCTGATCTGGCGTCATCCGTGGTCAGGAGAGAAACAGCAAGTGACCGCACCATTGCCCGATGACTTGGCCCAAGCTCTGAACAAGCTGCGAAACGGTTCGTAAATTGCGAACGATCTAACGGATATTTTTCTTTTCGAGAAGTACCCGACTTGTTATTCTATTGGTGAACGTTCAAATGCTACTTTATGCGCGTGAAGAGCACGCCGTCGACTCCGTTAATTGGAGTAGGCGGCGTCTTTTATTTGACAGGAGAAGAATGGAATGTTTGAAGAGGTTTTCGCAAATTTGTTAAACAAACAAACGAAGGAGGCAGGCGGTCAACGTCGGGAGATGCTGGAGCGGAACTTGACCGGAACAAAAAAACTGCTTGAAGTGTTGTACCCCGTTCTCGGCTATTCGTACTTTCCGTATGGCCTGGACGAGCTCGAGCAGCAACCCGAAGAACGCCGCAAGGATTTCCGGGCTTTAATCGGGGTGAACGCGAACCTGGAAGGCATGGGGCTCCTTGAGTTGCCTGTATAAGAACGGGAAGTGTTGAGATTCGGAGTGTTGAGATCAGTCGAATTTTTTTGTCGGACGTAAGCTCGTTGCTTGGCTTGCAAAAAGAAACGGCTAGAAAAGTGTTGGATCTTTGGAAGAGAAGCAGCTTGTTTGTTTAATCGGTGGCGGAAAAAGCAGGTGTCATGGGTTGGTTGTCCGTAACGGAGAAAGCGGTTAGGTTGTTTCGTTGAGAGAGCATGCAATTGGCCAGAGTTGCTTGAAAAAATCGAGCAACTGACCTGAGGAAGAGGCATCGTGAAGGGAAATGGCCGAAAAAATCGAGCAACTGGCCTGAGGGAGAGGCTTTGTGCAGGGAGTTGTTCGAAAAAATCGAGCAACTAACCTGAGGGAGCGGCATCTTGCAGGGAGATGTTCGAAAAAATCGAGCAACTAGCCTGAGGGAGAGGCTCCACGCAGGAAGAAGCTCGAAAAAATCGAGCAACTGGCCTGTGGGAGAAGCTCCGTGCAGGGAGATGCTCGAAAAATTCGAGCAACTGGCACATAGATGGGTTAATGACAGATTGCCAATCCGGACGATGTCGCCCGGATTGGGATTCTTTGTGACATGTCCGAGCTCGCCGGCAAAATGCCTCTGTCATGAGGTATGAGCTCGTCGGCAACGCCTCGGTCACGAGCTACTAGATCGTTGACAAATGGCTTCAGTCATTAAGTATGAGATTGCCGCCTCCGCGCCGCAGTTGATGTTCGGGCCGAACTTCGTCAGTCCGTCGCAGCAGCTGCCGTCTTTCGGATCAACGACTTTGACTCGTAAATCGTTATATCCGTAAAACCAATCTTTGCATAGATTCCGCAAAGCGCGATAATACGCCGAATTGCTTCTGACGTCGCTACCTTCGGCATTGCCCTCGAGACCGATACGTCCTACTGCCACTCTGCTCATATGATCGTTTCCGCTCGCGTACGATCCGCTGCCGACAAGCCGGGCGCTGTGATCCCGCTCGTTGAACGAGAGTGCAGCAGCGGCCTCCTCCAACGCCAACGCGAGCTTAAAGAGCTCTAGCGGCTGCTGATCCCAGCGGCTTGCGGTATCGCTGTCGGAAGTGCGCCAGCCTTCATTGCCGACGGGGCGGAACCAGCCTTCCTCTGTCCTCATTACCCGCAATAGAAACGAAAGGCTCTCCAGACCTGTTTTTAAAGTTTCCGCGTTTCGCGTGTAACGATAAGTTCGCAGCATTGCCCAAGGGAGAACGCCATTGCTGTAAGTCAACGCCGGCTCGAACCAGCGCCAATCGTCGTCGTAAAAGTCGCGGAACGCGCGATTCAGCACTTGCTCCAGTCTTGACACATGATGCCTCAATTCCTTCGCAACATCTTCCGGAAGCGCGATAATGCCATTTACGGAAGCATCCAGCAAATGCGCGCAGGCCGCCATAGCGAAAGCCTGGCCTCGCAGCGAATCTATTTTGCCGAGCGTAGGCAAAGTTCTCTCGACGATCGCTCTTGCCGTGTCGCGCTGCGGGCTGTGCAATCGAATCCATGCGTCGGCGCACGCCCAAAACGAACGCCCTTGGCAATCGTGGGATACTTGTTCGCGTTCCCACGACCGGTCATAGGCGAAGTTGTTTTTGAACCAGCCGTTCTCGTCTTGCGCCCATAACATAAAAGCCAAGTAGATGTCCGCGAGGCGATGAAGCTCTTCCCGGGTCTCGGACTGTCCGCTATCGCATTCCGGTCCCGGGCCAATGGACAGCCATTCCGTTGCCGTCCACAATGCTCTGGCGTTGTCGTCAGTCGTATAACCTTCGCGTCGTCGCGGAATGCGTCCAAGCGCATGTTCCAGTATTCCCGTATCGTCCGTCAGGCGGCGCAAATGTGAGATGGAAGGCAGTGCCGACGGGGAAGGGGAATGCCGAAACGGACTGCCGTTAGACGACACCGGCGACGATGTCCCTTTTGCCGCTAATAATAAGTTGAAACAGCCGCAGGTGCTGCGCCCCCACGTGCGGCCAATGCATGCTCTTGCCGATTTCGGAGATCGTACGCTGCCATTCGCCGAGCATGCCGGGAAACGTAAACAGTTCGATCAGTTTCGCGCTCCAGGCTTCATGGTCGCCGTAAGGAAGAAGCATATCTTCCCGTCCTTGCACGAGATCCCGTGCATATTCGTAAGGCGTGGACAAGAATGGCCTGCCGAGCCCGGCGGCATAAGCAAGCGTGCCGCTCGTAATTTGCCCCATGCCGGGATACGGCGTGACATATAGATCGCATGCGGATATGAGCGAGACAAGTTCCTCCTCCGGCACGTAACGGTCGATCCATGAAACATGGTGCTCAAGCCCTAGCTCGCGGACGAGCGCCTTCAGTTCCTCGCGGTATGCTTCACCCTCATGCTTTCGTACTTCGGGATGAGTCTGGCCGGCAATGACGTAGAGCATATCGGGCACGGCTTGAACGGCCGACGCCATGGCCCGCAGCACGAGTTCGATCCCTTTGCCCCGACCGAGCAGTCCGAACGTAAACAGCACGTTGCGATGTTCCCACCCCGCCGCACGTCTCGTTTTCATTCTGTCGGAGCGACTTGGAATAGGCGTGCCATGGGGGATGAACGACATTTTGCCGTAAGGCGTGCCGAAATTGTCGTGTAAGTAATCCATGCCTTTGCGATTCATGACGATCATATGGTCGCTAAGCAGCGTGATTTCTTTCTGAACGTCGCGGTAGGGTGGGCGAGGATTCTCGAATACGGTGTGGAACGTTGTGACGACCGGTTTGCGAAGACGTCTGAGGAAATCGATGACATATTCCCCGGCTTCCCCGCCGAAAATGCCGAATTCATGCTGCAAAGAGACGATGTCTGTCGAGCTTTGGTTAATCGCTTCTGCAATCGCATGATAATCTCCCTCGTGCTGCTTCAGCAACGGAAGCATCCATGGTTCCTTATAATCCCCGACTTCTTCCGGATTGCATAAAGGAACGACGAGATCGGGCTGTCGAGCGCTTGTGGCATACGAGATTGCTTCCCGCAGATGGTGCGTATAAGTCGCAAGCCCGCATTTCTTAGGTACGTACGTGCTGACGTACGCGATTTGTGTAGAACGGTTATTCACCGACGTTGCACCTCCCATACTCGATTGCATACCGCTTCGTGCAAATATGCGGACCAACTTGCATGCCCGCGCCGAAAATACATGGGTCTACCTGCAGGGACGAAGTCGAGTGCCCGCCGCTCGATAATATATATGCCGGCATTGATCCGATTTGACGGAGCTTCTTCTTTTTTCGGCGTCTATCGTGGATGTGTCTCCTGCAGAGCCGATTAACTACTCTACGCGCGTCAGCCGTTTTTCATCCCTTTTTCCGTGGCAAAAAGAAAAACTCCCCTGTTCGCGCAAGCGAAGGAGAGCATCGGTAACGAAGGTTTATCCGTTAGAATCCCTATTCACCAAGGTACGTCCGGTTTCGATTCAAAGCGCGTCATTCGGGGTATACCATTGAAGATAACCTGCAAGTCCATATTACGGAAAAGCCCATTTGGGCGGAGGTGATGAACAATGGCTGTAATCGTTGGCATTTACGACAACGAAGAGCAGGTACTGGAGGCTATTCATTCGCTTCGGGAAGCCGGCGCGGCAGAGGACGATCTCCGCGTCGTCGTTAACAATAGGGAAGGCGCTCCGCTGCTTTCGGCGAACGGACATGTTCGCATGGAAGAACTGTACCGAATCCAGGAAGTCCGCGACGATGACGACGTGAATACGCCTTTTGCCGCATCAGTGCCACTCGGTGTCGGCTACCCGGTAGGCCTGTCGGCAATCGGAGCGGGGCCGACTGGGGCCGTACTTCCTAGCATGCTGCTCAGTGATGGCTCCGGCAGTGCGGAAGTGCTGGTCGAGATTGGAGTACCGGAAGACGAGGCAGCACTATGCGCGCGAGCCGTGCAATCCGGACAATACGTCTTGCTCAGGGAAGATGCGTCGTATGTTGGCGAGGACGGGGAATCGACTTAACGGAAAAATGTAGTTGTGAGAGCCGCTTTCACGCGAAAGCGGCTTTGCCTCTTTCGAACGATGAGGACGCATACGGTTCGGTTGCTTAATGAGCGGGTAATTGGTTTCCGATCGGTCGGTCGGGCCGAACGATATCAGCGATTTCATTCGGCTCGCCAAGCAGGCGGTCGCGGATGATTTCGGCCCCGATCAGACTGTAGATCGAACCGTTGCCGCCGTAACCGAGCAAGTAAAACTGCCCCGATCGGTCGGGATCTTCTCCAATCCAAGGTAAACCGTCTGCAGATTCACCGAAAGAAGCACACCACTCATAGCTTAATTTGGGTTGAAACTCCGGGAACAATTTATTCACTTCAGCCAATAAGCGCATCGAGCGGGCGTGCAGGTCGCGCTCTGTCAGAACGGGATAACGGACGTTCTCATCCAATCCGCCAGCGATGATCCGATTATCCGGTGTCGTTCTTGCATACAGATAGGGCCTGGCGGTTTCCCACAACATAAAACGTTCATGCCAGCCACTAAGGCTGTCGAGGGGGGCGGTAGCGATGGCGTAAGAGCGATTGATTGACGCTTGAATCCATTTGCCTCCGGCATTTTCCGGCGAATAACCGACGGCGTACACGACATAGTCGGCATGAACATCACCTTCCGTCGTCCGCACGATGTAACTTTTTCCGGAGTCGGTTCGTTCAACAGATATCATGGCCGTTTGCTCGTAAATGTCTAGCCCGACGCTGACCGCATCTTCCGCCATCGCGTGCACGAAGCGAAAAGGATTGATTTCCGCGTCGCCGCGAGTCACGATTGCCGCTTCCTTGCGGAACGGGAACCGCTCGGCGATAAGCTTTCCATCCCACCAATCGGCGGCGAACCCCCGCTTGCGCAGAGCGTCAAATTCTAAGGCCAACGCGGGCACGTCCGAAGCGGAAGAGGCAAAATACAGGCTGCTTCTCCGGTTGAACCAGACGTCCCGCCGGAGATTTTCCGCGATCCGGATCAGTTTCTCTACCGCATTCTCGCAGGCGCGATAGAACGCCGCGGCTTTGTCTTCTCCGAGCGAAAGGGCGAGTTCCGTCATCATTTTGTCGTTCGAATACTGCAGCAGTCCTGTGTTGGCAGATGTGCTGCCCGACGCGACTTGACGCTGCTCGAGCAAGACGGCATCGATGCCGCTTCTCGCCAGCATATAACCGCAAGTAACGCCGGACATTCCGCCGCCGATGATTGCGACACGCGTTCGTTTGTTTGTGTTCAAGGCCGGGTAAGTCGAATGATCCGGGAACGTGCTTGGCCAGTAGAGCGATCCATAATGCAAATTCATGCGCGATTAACCCCCTCGCATGTTGCTTTTGTTAGCATGTCAGGGACTAGCATGCCGAATATAAGCGAGGCGTATGCGGGAATCCGAACGAAATAAGCCCGATATCTTCCAGTGGAAGACGCTTTCGACTACAATAGAAAAGATTGATTACGCGTCAGAGAGGCGAAAGAGAGGCTCGACATGGAGTGGAAGGGAACGACCAATTCCGATCCGGTGCAATGGGGATCGATAACCGTTCATAAACGGGAAGATCGGCGGTGGAGACCGCTTGATCTTGTACTTGTGTTATTGCTAACAGTCGTATCTGCAATCATGTCTTTTACCGATTTGGGCAACCGATCCGCACCGCAGACGTACTGGATGCCGGACAAGTCGGGCGATACGTTTACGGTCGATTTCGGACAAGCCCGGCAAGTCGATCGATCCGAATTGTACGAAGGGCCCGGCGCCAAAGGCGACACCAAGATCGAATATTCCCTCGACGGACGTACCTGGGAGCCGTATTTGGAAGTAGAGCACAAAACGAACCGGGTATTCACGTGGAAGCTGGAAGAGAAATCGGTCGAAGCCCGCTACATGAAATTTACGACGGTTCGTACCGGCTACAGGCTGTATGAAGCGGCATTTTTCACGAAAGACGTAACTGTGCCGATTCCGGTCGAATCGATAACGCTCGGGGAGAACAATTCCACGACGTCCGTCGGTGACGGCAACGCCGTTTTTGATGAGCAAGAATACGCGCCGTACCGGCCAGATTACCGTAATTCGATGTATTTCGATGAAATTTATCACGGTCGAACGGCTTACGAGTTTATTGAGAAAATAGAGCCGTATGAGAACACCCATCCGCCGTTGGGCAAAGTGGTGTTGGCAATCGGCGTAAAGCTGTTCGACATGACGCCTTACGGTTGGCGTTTTATGGCGGCCGTCGTCGGCACGCTAATGGTGCCGGTATTCTATGCTGCGGCAAAAGGCATGTTCGCGAGAACCCGTTACGCTTTCCTCGCCACATTGTTGCTAGTGCTCGAAGGATTCCATATCGTCCATTCGCGAATGGCGAACGTTGATATTACGGGCGTTACGTTTACGATTCTCATGTACTATGGCATGTACAGGTATGGAGAAGCCGTCTGGCGCGGCGGAGGTTTCAGGCGCAGCTTCGGCTGGCTGGCGCTGAGCGGCGTATTCTTCGGAGCTGCGTCCGCCGTGAAGTGGAATTACTTGTATGGAGGAGCCGGCCTGGCCATTCTGTTCTTCTGGACGCTGTACCGCCGCTGGAAAGAAGGTCGGGAGGAAGGCGAACGCTCGAGCACGATCAAACGTCTCGTACTGACCGTTATGGCTGCCGTAGTCCTGTTCGTAGCGGTTCCGGTAGTCGAATATACAGCATCATATATTCCTTATTTGAAAGCGACTCAAGCAGAGGACAGCTATAAAGATTTGTGGCAATATCAGAAAAACATGTACGATTACCACAAAGGTGTCAAAGAACCGCACCCGTACGCTTCGAAATGGTATACATGGCCGGTTATGGTCCGCCCGGTATGGTATTACGGAGGCAAGGATTTGGCCAAGGGGGATGCCCAAAGTATCGCCGCGATCGGCAATCCGATTATCTGGTGGGTCGGGCTGCTAGCTTTACTCGCCTCATGGTGGCTCGGAGCGCGCCGCAAAGACAGGGTCGTGCTGACGCTGGCGGTCGGCTATTTGTCTTTTTACGTGCCGTGGATGGTCGCTCCGCGTAGCATTACGTTTTTATACCATTACTTCCCGATGGTGCCGATTCTGATTTTGTCGATCGTCTGGATGCTTCGTTGGTTCGAGGAGAAGCCATACTACGATAGAAGGATCACAACGGCGTTTATGATTGTGGTTGCGGGCGTATTCGTTTGGTTTTATCCGTTGTATACGGGCATGACGATCAGCCGACACTGGATGAACGTGTTCATGAAGTGGCTGCCGAGCTGGGGATTTTAAGAGGAGGATAACGCAGTGCAGCAAACGTGCTTCTTATCGGTTGTCGTTCCGATGTACAACGAAGAGGAAGTTATCGAAGTAACGTATAGAAGGTTAAAAAAAGCGTTGGACGGACTCGGCGAGACGTACGAAATCGTGTTCGTGAACGACGGAAGCCGCGACAGGACGGCCCAAATCGTACGTACCTTTTGCGAGGTCGACTCTACAGTCAAGCTGGTCGATTTTTCCCGCAATTTTGGGCATCAAATCGCTGTCACGGCGGGAATGGACTATTCGTCCGGGCGTACAGTCGTGCTGATCGACGCGGATTTGCAAGATCCGCCGGAACTGATCGCCGAAATGGTCGCCAAGTGGCGTCAAGGGTACGACGTCGTGTACGGCAAAAGGATCGAACGCAAAGGGGAGTCGTGGTTCAAAAAAGTGACGGCCGCGGCGTTTTATCGGTTGCTCCGTTCGATGACGTCGGTCAATATCCCCGTCGATACGGGAGATTTTCGCTTGATGGATCGCAAAGTATGCGACGCGTTGACATCGATGCGCGAGCGCAGCCGCTTCATTCGTGGCATGGTCAGTTGGGCGGGGTTTAAGCAGGATTCCGTCGAATACGTGCGCGACGAACGATTTGCGGGGGAGACGAAATATCCGCTGCGCAAAATGATCAAACTGTCGCTAGACGCGATGACTTCGTTCTCGACGAAACCGCTCAAGATCGCCAGCGTGCTGGGTTTCGTGCTTTCGGCGATCGGTTTCATTTACTTGTTCGTCGTGCTGTACCAGCGTTTCTTCACGTCAACGACAACGGCGGGCTGGACATCGCTTATCGCGATCAGCTTGCTGTTTCACGGCATAACGCTGTCGCTGCTCGGCGTGCTGGGAGAGTACATCGGGCGAACATACGAGGAAGCGAAAGGCCGCCCGCTCTATCTCGTATCGGAAGCAGTCAATTTCCAGGGCACGTCCGAGGAGAGCGAGCGTTCTCGCGAGAGGACAAAAGAATGGGTCGGCGCAGGACGCTAATTTGCAGATATGAATGACATGAAGGAGAGATAGGCGATGAATGAGCCGTTAGCGATACCCGGAGATGTTCCGTTGCTCGCGATGACAAGAGGCGGACGAACCGAGAACGTGCACCGCGGGCGCATAAGCGTCGTGTCCGCGGAAGATGGCCGATTGCTTTACGCAGCGGGAGATGCGCATGCTTCCGCGTACGTTCGATCGACGGCAAAGCCGGTTCAGGCAGTGTCATCGCTGCTCGAAGGAGCCGCCGACGCATACGGCTACGAAGAGCGGCATTTGGCGATGATGGCCGCATCGCATAGAGGAAGCGCGGAACAAATCGCGACGTTGGAGGAGATTTTGAGGCTAACCGGCATCGACGAGGATGCGCTCGCGGTTCAGCCGACGCTGCCGGTAGGGCGCTCCGCTCGCGATGCCTATATTGCCGCTGGAGGCAAGCCGCGCAAATTGCTGCATACATGCGCGGGCAAACATCTCGGCGTGCTCGCCTGGAGCAAACTGAAAGGCTGGCCGCTGGCAGGCTACATTCATCCGGACCACCCGGCGCAGCAACAAATATTGCGCGTGCTGAAGCGTTGGACCGAGGCGGAGGATGCCCCGGTGTTGTTAGGCAAGGACGGCTGCGGGTTTCCCGTCGCTTCCATGCCGCTCGATCGCCTTGCGCTTGCTTACGGCAGGCTAGCGAGCCCGGAATTTGCGACGGACGTTGCGGCTGACGCGGAGGTGGGAGAGGAAGCGAAAGCGGCTGTGGAAGCGGCCAAAGTTGCCAAAGCGATGCAAGCTTATCCGGAGCTGGTCGAAGGCCCCGGCCGCCTCGCGAGCGAGCTGCTGCGAGATCCGAATATCGTCGCGAAGAGCGGCGCTCACGGCGTATTCGCTTTCGGGCTGCGGAAGGAGAAGCTCGGTATCGCACTTACGGTAAGCGATGGTACGGAAGTGGCGTGGCCTCATATCGTTAAGGCACTGCTCGAGCAGTTGGGCGGCGCTTCGGAAGAAACGCAGGCAAGGCTGGAGCGAGTATTCCCGGCAGAGTTTCTTAACGACGCCAAAGAACTTGCAGGCAGCTGGCAAGCCGTGTTCGAGCTGGAGCGTCGGTAAGGGGGCGTGCGGGGCGGCGCTAGGAATAGCGTCGCCTCGCGCGGCTAAACGTTCGGATGGTCGCGTTTCTCCAAAATAACGTCGCCTCGCGCGGCTAATCACCCGAGTGTCCGCGTTTCTCCGAAATAACGTCGCCTCGCGCGGCTAAACGCTCGAATGTCCGCGTTTCTCCGAAATAACGTCGCCTCGCGCGCCTAAACGCTCGAATGTCCACGTTTCTCCGAAATAACGTCGCCTCGCGCGCCTAAACGCTCGAATGTCCACGTTTCTCCGAAATAACGTCGCCCCGCGCGGCTAAACGCTCGAATGTCCACGTTTCTCCAAAATAACGTCTCCTCGCGCGGCTAATCGTCCTGATCGTCGTTATTTCATGACTCGAGTATTACTGTATGTTGCAGCCTTGATTAAGGCACAAATTTACTACCCTCCATTTTCAAGCTCATCCACTGTTGGAATAATGATCTCCCAGACCACTACCAGATGCAAACTCCGCCATCACGCCGAAATAATGATCTCCCAGACCGTTAGCAGACCCGATCCCCGCCATCACGCCGAAATAATGATCTCCCAGACCGTTAGCAGACCCGATCCCCGCCATCACGCCGAAATAATGATCTCCCAGACCACTAGCGGCCTCGATCGCCGCCATCACGCCGAAATAATGATCCCCCAGACCACTACCAGCCTCGATCGCTGCCATCACGCCGAAATAATGATCCCCCAGACCGCTATCAACCTCAATCCCGCCATCGCGCCGAAATAATGATCCCCCAGACAACTAGCAGCCGCGGCTCCCAGTCATCTAACCCCGTCTCCCCTTAGATAAAAGCACATCTGTCTCACTTCAGCGACTTCCCAATCGCGATGCGGTAATCGGTCGGGGATTGGCCATATAGGCGACGGAACTGCTTGGAGAAGTACAGTGGGTCGTGGAAGCCGACGGAGAACGCGATCTGTTCGATCGTTAACTCCGGTCGTTCGCGAAGCAACCGCTTGGCATGATCGACCCGTTGCTGCGTCAAAAAAACGACAGGCGAAACGCCGGTCCGCTGCTTAAATATACGCGACAAGTAGGCGCGGTTATAGCCGAGCGTCTCCGCCATTCGTTCGATCGTGATCGGCTCGGCGTATTGGGTCGACAAGTAGCCGGCTACTTGTCGGACGAGTTCCTCGGTATGCGAGTCCGGTCGCAACGTCTCCGCACCGATGTCCGTACTTGCTTCCTTTAAGGCAGCGAGCAGAAGGTGCAGATGTCCGGTCGCCGCAAGCGATGCAGAACTGCCGCGTGCGCGGAAAACTTCGAAGATGGCGCGGCATCTTTCGCCAGGCTCCCGCAAGCTGCCCGCTCGGATGATCGGCTTGTCATCGTTTAAGCCGGCTTCGCGGACGATAGACGCTGCTTCGGAACCGGCAAAAGCGACCCACCGGTAAAGCCAAGGGTCGCTCTCATCTGAAACATAATGAACCAGCTTGCCAGGATGAATAAGGAAGCTGTCGCCCGCAGACGGCTCGCACTCGAACTCGCCGGCGCGAAACACGCCTTTGCCGGACAGGACGTGGTGAAGCAAATAGTAATCCACGACTTTCGGCCCGATGCGATGCATCGGGTTTGTTTGGCTTTCTCCGGCGAAAAGAACAGTCAATTCCCGTGCTTGGAAGCTGACCGGGTTCGAAGCGACACGGTAGGTCGGTTTTCTGCTCATACGATCGCTATCCCTTTCGTTCAGTTCTGCTAAATTTCCTCTATCATACCATGCTGCAGAACGAAATGCTTTTAAAGAAAGTCACATTTCTCCATGTGGAAAGCATATCCCGCCATATTGCGGAAACGCCATCGTCCGTTATACTGAGATCAAATTCAATTGTTACGAAGGAGAGCTGAGCGCTGAAATGGCACAAATATCGGAGCTGAAACAACAATTCGTCGAACTGTTCGGAGGTAAGGAAGACGAAGTACGGGTATTCCATGCGCCTGGCAGGGTGAATCTGATCGGCGAACATACGGACTATAACGGCGGATCGGTATTCCCGGCCGCGCTTACATTCGGAACGACGCTGTTGATTTCCTCGCGTTCGGATCGCAAGTTGTCATTTGCATCCACGAACTTTCCCGCCAAGAGGGAAGTGTCGCTCGACAATATCGCGTTCGACGAAGCCGATGACTGGGCGAACTATCCCAAAGGCATCGTGTGGGAATTGGCTCAGCGGAACATCGAACTGAGCCAAGGGTACAACTTCCTGTACCACGGCGAAATTCCAAACGGAGCGGGGTTATCTTCTTCGGCGTCGATCGAAGTCGTCACCGCGTACGCGCTCCTGACGCTGGAAGGCAAGCCGACCGACACCGTGGAGATTGCGCTCTGGTCGCAGCATGCAGAGAATGAATTCGTCGGCGTCAAGTGCGGCATCATGGATCAGTTCGCCGTTGCGAACGGCCGCAAAGATCACGCGATTTTGCTCGACTGCGATACGCTCAAGTACGAGCTCGTGCCGTTCCGCTCCGGCGAATATCGGCTTATTATCGGCAACACGAACAAACGCCGCGGTCTCGTCGATTCCAAATACAATGAACGCCGTGCGCAATGCGAGCAGGCTGTTCGCGATCTCAGCGAAGCTTTCCCCGAGTTGACGCTGCTCGGCCAACTTTCTCTGGATGAATTCACCGCGAACGAGCATCTGATCCAGGACGAAACGGTGCGCCGTCGCGCCCGCCATGTCGTCGAAGAAATCGATCGCGTTGCCAAATCGATGGAGGTTCTTGCCAAAGACGATCTCGCGGCATTCGGCCGGTTGATGAACGGATCGCACGATTCTTTGCGCGACTTATACGAAGTGACCGGAGACGAGTTGGACGCCATGGTTGATGCGGCGCGCAGCGTTCCGGGCGTGCTCGGTTCGCGGATGACGGGGGCAGGCTTCGGCGGCTGCACCGTATCCCTTGTCCATGAAAGCTCGGTAGAACGGTTTATCGCTGAAGTCGGAGAGAAGTACGAAGCGAAAACGGGCTTGAAGCCGGCGTTCTACGTATGCAACATCGGCGACGGCGTTCGCGAATGGAAAGGGGAGGCTTAAACATGGCGGTTCTTGTTACCGGAGGCGCGGGATATATCGGTTCCCATACCGTTGCGGCGCTGCTTGAGCAAGGCGAAGAAGTCGTTATCGTCGATAACTTGTACCAGGGACATCGGGAAGCGGTGCTCGGAGGCAAGCTGTATGAAGGCGATCTGCGCGATGCGGACTTCCTTGCCCGAGTGTTTGAGGAAAACGACATCGATGGCGTCATCCATTTCGCGGCGAATTCCCTTGTCGGCGAGAGTATGAAGGATCCCGGAAAATACTATCACAACAACGTATACGGCACGCTTTGCTTGCTTGAGCAAATGCAGAAGGCCGGCGTCGGCCGCATCGTGTTTTCTTCGACTGCCGCCACCTACGGCGAACCGGAGAAAGTGCCGATCGACGAATACGACCGCACCGTTCCGACGAATGCGTACGGCGAAACGAAGCTAGCAATGGAAAAAATGATCCGATGGTTCGACATCGCTCATGGCATCAAATTCGTTTCTTTGCGTTACTTCAACGCGGCGGGCGCGCACGCTTCGGGCCGAATCGGCGAAGACCACTCGCCGGAATCCCACCTCGTGCCGCTTGTGCTGCAAGTCGCGCTCGGACAGCGCGAATTCATCTCCGTATTCGGGGATGATTACCCGACGGAGGACGGCACGTGCATTCGCGACTACATCCACGTCAGCGACTTGGCGGATGCGCACATTCGCGCCCTCGGCCGCCTGCGCGAAGGCGGGGAAAGCGCGATTTACAATCTCGGCAGCGGCAATGGCTACTCGGTCAAGCAAGTGATCGACGTGTCCCGTCAAGTGACCGGCCATGCCATTCCTGCCAAACACGAGCCGCGTCGCGCCGGCGATCCGGCCGTGCTCATCGCTTCTTCGGCCCGCGCCCGCGCGGAGCTCGGATGGACGCCGACTCGCGACAAATTAGAAGACATTATCGGCAGCGCATGGCGCTGGCATCAACAGCATCCGAACGGTTACGGCAAGTAATCGAAGGATTGGGAGGTTCGCAGAATGCATACGACATCGCCATCAACGAACGTGCCTTCCGAGAAGGAATTGGCCGTCGCTATCGAGCGATTGATCGCTTTCGCTTTGCATAACGGTCTTGTCGACCGTATGGATATCGATTATTCTCGCAACGCTTTGCTTGATTTGTATGCGGTGAAGGAGCCTGCCGGCGACGAAGTCGTCGATCCGGCCTCTTTGCCTGACAGCCCGGTTCCGCTGCTGGAGCCGTTGTTGGACGCAGCGGTCGCACTCGGTTTTGTACCCGACAATATGCTCACTTATCGGGACTTGTTCGATGCCCGGATTATGGGGCTGCTCATGCCTCGTCCGTCTGAAACCGCGCGTGCATTCGTCGAACTGGCGGCTCGTAGCGGCGTCGCCGCGGCGACGGACTGGTTCTACAAGTTTAATATCGATACCAATTATATTCGTATGGATCGGATACGTAAAAACGGCTATTGGAAGCATCGAACCGATGACGGCGTTCTCGAAATTACGGTTAATTTGTCCAAACCGGAGAAAGATCCGAAAGAAATCGCGCTGCTGAAGACTTTGCCTCAGTCGCATTATCCGAAATGTTTGCTCTGCAAAGAAAACGTCGGTTATGCCGGTCGGCAAGATCATCCCGCCCGCCAAAACTTACGCGTGCTGCCGCTAGAGCTGCAAAAAGAAAATTGGTATTTCCAATATTCGCCCTATATCTACTATAATGAGCATAGCATCGTCTTAAAGGGCGAGCACGAACCGATGAAAATTTCGCCGGTCACGTTCGCGCGTCTGCTTGATTTCGTCGAGCAATTCCCGCACTACTTCATCGGATCCAACGCTGATTTGCCGATCGTCGGCGGTTCAATACTGAACCACGACCATTTCCAGGCAGGACGTCACGTTTTCCCGATGGAGACTGCCCAAGTATACGATTGGTTCGTGTCCGCCAGCGAATTGGACGTGAAGCTTGGCATCGTGAAGTGGCCGATGTCCGTACTGCGGCTCCGCTCGGCGAACCGTACCGCGCTGCTCGCTGTTGCGTCCGACATTCTCGCCAAATGGCGGGCCTATAGCGATGCTGCTGTAGAAGTGTTTTCCCATAGTGAAGGGCCGGACGGCAGTGTTGAGCATAACACGATCACGCCGATTGCCAGAGTTAAGGATGACGGTGAGTACGAGCTCGATCTCGTCTTGCGCAACAACCGCACAAGCGCGGAGCATCCGGATGGCATTTTCCATCCTCACCGGGAACTTCACCACATTAAGAAAGAAAATATCGGTTTAATCGAAGTGATGGGTCTCGCCGTCCTGCCTGGCCGCTTGCAGCTGGAGCTTGGACAGATTGCCGATCTGATGACCGGCCGAACCGCTTACGATGCGGCGGCCATCTCCGCGCCCGACCATCCGCTCGCGAAACATGCGGACTGGATCGCCGGATTAATCGACCTGTACGGCAACGACGGAACAGAGGAAGGCGTTCGTTTCTTGCTTCAGGCAGAAGTGGGCGACAAGTTCTATGCAGTGCTGCAAGATGCAGGCGTGTATAAAGGGGACGACCAAGGTCGTGCGGCGTTTCGCGCTTTCCTTGATCGTTCCGGCTTAATATCCAATCGGGATGAGGGATAGACAAAATGAACGGGATCGTCATTAAAGAAACAAGCCACAACAAATGGGGACGCTGTATCTCATTAAGCAACGGGAAAATTGAATTGCTGGCAACGCTTGATTTCGGTCCTCGTATCATCCATCTTTCTACAGTGGGCGGCCGCAACTTGTTTTTCGAAGACGTGGATTCGCAAATTACTCAAGAAGGCGATGCGTTTGCTCCAGTCGGCGGCGGCAAATGGAACATCTACGGCGGTCACCGACTATGGACAAGTCCTGAACGCATACCGCGGACGACGTATCCGGACAACGGACCGGTCGACTGGGAACGGCTAGGTGAGACGGGGATCGTCTTGAGGGCAAAGCCCGAGCGTTGGAACCAAATCTCGAAGGAAATCGAAATTCGGCTCGTCTCTGAAGGGAAAGACGACGTAACGGTCGTTCATCGGATCACGAACGAAGGGGCTTGGCCGATCGCTTTCTCGCCATGGGCACTTTCCGTCATGGACGCAGGTGGACGTGCTGTCGTCCCGATGGCCGGGTCGGAGAGCAGCGGAATGCTGCCTGACCGTAAGTTTGTCTTGTGGCCATATAGCCGCTTAAACGATCCAAGAATCAAGTTCTCCGAATCGGCGGTGTTCGTCGATCAAAACGAAGGACCGACGCCTTACAAATTCGGAAGCAATAACGAAGCCGGATGGGCGGCGTACAGCAATCACGGCGATACGTTCATTAAAATGTTCAATCCGGTAAAAGACGGAACTTATCCTGACTTCGGCGTATCGTTCGAGTTATACACGAATAACCTCATCCTCGAACTGGAGACGCTTGGCGAACTTCGGGAAGTGGAGTCGGGGGCGACCGTCGAGCATGTCGAAAGCTGGAAAATCGTAAAAGGCCTCGATATTAGACAAACGGATTTGGAACAAGCGTTCGCCGCTTTGACGCCGCATGTTATCAAATGACACCGAAATGACGAAACCCGCCTTCGCGGCTTGCGAGGCGGGTTTTGCGTGTTCCGATCAGGAAATTTGAGTGGCAGGTAACGTCGTTCTCTGATCGCCCGCGTCCAGCAACAATTCGATCAGGCAGCGAATAGCGGGGTTGAGCCATTTTTTCTTGTGGTAGACGATCTGCGAGTAAAATGTAATGTCCGGGTGGGAGAAAGGCAGCGCCGCCAGCTTGTTCTCCATCAGTTCGCGGACAACGACGATCTGGGGAACGAGGGCGATGCCAAGACCGTACCCGACGAATTGCTTGATCGCTTCTAGGTTATTGAATTCGTGAGATACGTGATAGTTCACGCCGCAGCGAGATAGAAGGTCTTCCAGCGCCGTGCGATAGCTGCAGCCTTGCTCGGTGACGATGAGGTACTGGCCGTCCAGCCCCTCTAGCCCGAACTGAGGGGAGGAGACGAGCGGATGATCCGGCTTGGCGACGAGAACGAGAGGTTCCCGCCGAATGGTGATCGCTTCAATGTCGTCATCCTCGATCAGCGCGTCTATGACGATGCCCATGTCGAGCATGCCGCTGCGCAGCGATTGCATAATTATCGTTGCCGTGTTCGTGTGAACTTGCAAATTCATATCCGGGTAGCTATGCGAAAGCTGATGAAGGATCGGAGGCAGAAAGAAGGACATGAGCGAGTCGATCGTGCCGATCTCGATGTTGCCTTTGGCAAGTCTCGATACGAGGAGAAGAGAGTCGTCATACAGTTCGATGATTTTCTCGAAAGTGACTCGCAATTGTTCGCCGGCCGAAGTGAGCCTCATCGAGCGGCCGTAGCGTTCGAACAATACGACACCGTACTCGTTCTCCAGTTTCTGAATCTGAGCGGTAACGCTGGATTGCACATAACCTAGATTTTCAGCCGCTTTCGTGAAGCTGCGGCATTTGGCTACCTCCAGAAAAGATTTTAGATAGACGAAATCCACCGCATCTCCCCCTGTCTTCGCGCGGCGTGCGCTTCCGTTAAAGCAGTACGAGCCCGATAAGCCAGATCCAAGCGGCGGCGCGGCGACCAGTAGTGCGTGAACCGTCACCTAAGCTTTCAAGAAATAATCGACTCTCGGCCAGTTCTCTTTCGGTTTTCCATATTCTATAGGCTGCGTACTCTTGAATCAACATTTTTTTTTCGCCTCCCGCAATTTGTTTGGGAATCATCATAACAGCGCGGACGGGAGGGGAGTTATCGATGGTTTTTCATAGTTACGATCGTTTTTTTCGATGGAAACGCCTCCAGTTGAATATATGGCTCGAGGAAAACAAAACGCATCAAAAAACGCCTTCCCCGTTAAAAGTAGGAGAAGGCGTTCCGTCGCATAGTCTGGTGCAACTTAGATTGCGTAACAGTCCCTAAGCTCTCAGTCTGCCAAGTTCGGATACAAGCGCCTCGACTTCGCTGATGCTGAACCGATCTTTGGATTGAACCATATCGTAAATATCTTTCAAGTCTTCGTATTTCTCAACGGTAAAGCTGGACGCTTGCATCGCGGCTCCCGTCGCCATTCTCAGCTTCGTCTTGATCGCTTCGATCATATATTCAACGTTTTGTTGCGTTGGCTCGTTAAAATTCATCGGATAAACTTCCTCTCTTGCGAAATAGGGATATTCCCATTGTAGCATAGCGAGCGCGTGCCAGGGAGCAAAATGTGTCCGGAGTCGCGGCGGCCTGTCGTGTGGCATTCCGCTCTCGGGCATGGTAACCTGAAAGAAAACGACGCAAGGGGCGGTTCGGGGCGTGAACGGCGGAATGGCGGACAAGACGGCGATTGCCGGTGAAAAAGTGGACGAGTCGGGTTTGCGCGCTTTTGCGGAATCGATTGCGGCCAGGCACCGGATGGCGGAGATCACGTTTGTGTGTATCGGAACCGATCGTTCGACGGGCGATTGCTTAGGTCCTTTTGTCGGCTCGATACTGGAGGATCGGGGCGTCTCGAACGTCATCGGCACATTAAAGGAACCGTGCGATTCGGAACGGCTGCCGAGCTTGCTTCCCGCATTGGCGGAAAGGGACAACATTGTCGCAGTCGATGCCTGCCTCGGCCGCCCAGGGCACGTCGGCGGTTATATCGTTAGGTTCGGACCGCTCGTGCCAGCCCGTTCTGTCATCGACGTCTTCGCGCCGATTGGCGACTACAGCATCGCCGCCGTCGTCAACGTTGCGGGGCCGAAACCCTATTGGACGTTGCAGTCGACCTCGCTTTACGGCGTCATGGGCATGGCAAGAGCAATCGCGGACGCGATTTGCGACGGTTTCGGACATCAATGGCAACGGTAAAGGTAACGATAATCCGAAGATAAGGAAGTGTTTTTTTATGAAAACGATCGATCTGGCAACCGGAATGACAGCAGCTTACCGAGAAGCGGGCGAAGGCGAGCCGATCATCCTTCTTCACGGATATTGCGGTAGCAGCGTGTATTGGAGCGATGTCATCGAGCCAATCGCCGCTTGCGGACGCGTGATTGCCCCGGATTTTCGCGGGCATGGCGGTTCTTCTGCCCGAGAAGGCATCTATGCGATGGAGCAACTCGCGGACGATGTCACTGCTTTGATGGATGCCCTGCAGCTTGAACGGGCGCATCTGATCGGCCACTCGCTCGGCGGTTATGTCGCCCTTGCATTTGCAGAACGCTATCCTGATCGGTTATTGTCTTTTGCTCTCGTTCATTCGACCGCGTATCCCGATACGGATGCTGCGAAGGCGAATCGGCTGAAAGCGTCTGAGACGATTGCCGCGGAAGGCGTGCGCCCGTTCGTGGATAATCTCATTCCGAAGCTGTTCGCGCCTGCACACCGCGATTCGCAATCCTCACAGCTGCGTGAAGCGATCGGGATCGGGTACGAGACGTCGGCCGAAGGAGCAATCGGTTGCGCGCTCGGCATGCGGGAGCGTCCGGACCGCGTTCGTATACTGGCCGAATCCCCGGTGCCGGTATTGCTGCTCGCTGGAGAATTGGACGAAGTTATACCTGCAGAAAGAAGATTCCCGGTGTCGGGGGAACGAATTATTCCTGTCACACTGGACGGGGTTGGCCATATGGGTATGAAAGAAGCACCGAGGCGTTTCGCCGAAGAGATCCTATCGTTCTTCGAACGGGTTCGGGGGAAGACGGGTGTTTGAAAGAGACTATTTAATTCGGCTGCTTGCGCAGGCGGGAACCGTGCTCGCTAGAGCCGCCGGGCTGAAAGATCTTGGGAAACCGCAAGAAGCGCTGCAGACGATCGATGAGTTTATGAGCCGCGAGTTGCGTCTTCGCTCGAGGCTTGCGCTCGGACTGACGGACGAGGATTTGCTTTCGATGCTGTCGCTGACCGGTAATCCGAACGCAGAGTCCGTCGCCATCGTAGCTTCGTGTTTGCAGCAAGAGGCGGA
The DNA here is from genome assembly GCF_042655525.1 of Cohnella soli. NCBI lineage: Bacteria > Bacillati > Bacillota > Bacilli > Caryophanales > Paenibacillaceae > Cohnella > Cohnella soli. The sequence goes on along the minus strand of NZ_JBHSMI010000067.1, from coordinate 34,895 downwards.
GATATACGCATCTCTTGGCGAAGAGAACGAGAGCGTGCCAAGGTTCGAGAAGGCGCTTCGATTAACGCTGTTTGCGCTTCGCAACGGCCTCGAAGTTGAAGGGGGGGGAACGCGCGAACGTGCGCAATCTATGATCGCCGCCCTCGAACCATACGAAACGGAAGCCGGGACGAAGAAGGCGCTGTTTAGCTGGCATGAGGAAGAAGGCCGGTTCGCGACTGCCGAAAATTTGCTATTCGAGTTGGGCGAAACGGACGGGATTTCTTCGGAAGAAGGACATGCTTTTTACGTGCGCTTGTTCGCCATGGATGACGCGGCGCTGGAGGCGGGTGAGCTTCCGCGTGACGAAATGGAAGAGGGGCGCAGGCAATGGGATGCGCTGACGAGGGAGAATGAAGGATGAGCACGAACGGGCAATCTGAAGCTTGGCAAGCGTTGTTGGAAGAGGCGTCGGGAGAAGGGCGGCTCGTCCAGGCGACATTTAGTTCGCCGAGAAGCAAAGATGAGGATGCGGCCAAGAAGCTGACGGTTAGGCCGGTTAAGCTGAAGAGCGGCCTTAGTTATCAATTCGAACGACTGCGCGGCAACAAAGCCTACCATGAGAACGTTACCTCCGAACGACTGGCGGAGAAGCTTGACGAAGCGATGGGTCAATATAAGCAGGCGCTGTTCAAGTTGCAAAGCGCGGACGTTCAGGTGATGGCGAACAAGAAAGGCGTCATAACCGTCCTTGGACGCAAATCCGCCGTACGCGGGGAAACGGCGCCGCTGTCGCATAATCGCAACAAGTCGTACGTTCTTCCGGAAGACGAGCCGGTTCCGTTTCTCCATGCGCTTGGCGTCATGACGGCAGAAGGTAAAGTCGTGAAAGCCAAGTACGACAAATTCAGGCAAATCAACCGGTTCCTTGAGATGGTAGCGGACGTTGTCCCGGATCTCCCGAGAGGCAAAAAGCTGACGATCGTCGACTTCGGCTGCGGTAAATCTTATCTGACGTTTGCGCTGTTTCATTTGCTGGCGATCAAGGAGAAGCTGCCTGTCCATATCATCGGGCTGGATTTGAAAAAAGACGTTATCGAGAATTGCGCCAAATTGGCAAAGGAACTGAAATGGGACGATTTGACGTTCTCCGTAGGGGATATCAACGATTATATGGGGCATGCCTCGGTCGATATGGTCGTCACCCTCCATGCTTGCGATACAGCGACGGATGCGGCTCTACTGAAAGCGATCGGGTGGGACGCGAGCGTCATTCTCTCGGTGCCTTGTTGTCAGCATGAATTGTTCCGCCAATTGTCGCAGCCTGCGCTAAAGCCGCTTCTGAAACATGGAATTCTGAAAGAACGTTTCGCGGCGCTTGTGACGGATGCGGCCAGGGCGAATTTACTCGAGCTTGCCGGTTACCGCACGCAATTGCTAGAGTTTATCGATGTCGAGCATACTCCCAAAAATATACTCATCCGCGCTGTGAAAAACGGGAAAGCAGATCGGGATTCGCTAAAGATAGAATATGAAACATTTAGGGATATATTGGGTATTTCCCCTTATATGGAAATGAATTTTGATTCGTTGATGCTTAAGTCATAGTTTAATAAGGGTCAAAAGTCCTTAAATTTAGCTAAAAACTGAAAATAAGTGACTTCATGCCTATGTCGAGCGGTTGTCGGAAAAAGAAATGATATGGTAAAATCAAACAAGTATATTTCTTTTTCTTAACCATGGTTTTTTGCGAAAGGTGAACGTTTTGAGACTATTCCAGTCGATCGATTTTATTTTGTTCATCCTGTTATTCGCTCTTTTCGTTAGCGTAATTGCGATTAATCGAATTACGTTGACGCACAAAGTCTATTTGGCGTTCCATTTCATCATGATGTTATGGCCGCTAGGGCTATTCGTGACGAAAATTACGGATGATCCTATTATACAGCAGGTGTTTATTAACGTAGCTTATTTCGGTATGGGGATGTTGGGACCGGGCTGGCTGATCTTCGTCTATTTCTTGACCGGGAGGGCCGAACGGCTGAAGGCCGGAAGACTGCTCGTCTCGATTTTGCCGGCATTCGCCTGCGTAACCGCTGCCCTGGTCAACCCGAACAGCCTATTTATGTCCCCGATCGACGGCAGCTACCTGAACAGGGAATACGGGCCGTTGTTCTGGGTGCTCGTACTTATTCAGTTCGCGTATTTCTTCCTGGCGCTGATGAACATGTTCCATGCGCTCAAAACCGTCAATTCCATGCACCAAAGAAAACAACTTGCCCTTGCTTTAATCGGCATGTTCGTGTTGACGGGATTCGGCTTGCTCGACGTCATCGTTAACGTATTGCTGGCGCAGTGGCTGCCTATCGTTCCCGGTTTGCTGGCGTCTGGTATTTTGCTGTCCGACTTGTGTTTCGTGATCGCGATTTATCGCTTCGGCATGTTTGATATTTTAAGTTTGGCCCAACGGGATATTTTCGGGCATATGACTACGGGAATCATCGTTGTAGACGACAGCGGCAAAGTATTGGAAGTAAATAAGGGGGCCTCCCCGTTCGTAAGCATCTCTAAAGGCGAGACGTTCGAGATGGAGAAGTTTCTTGCCCCGCTGCAAGTTCAAGGTGAAGTATACGAGTTTCTTTATCGGTATACGAACCATCCTCACGAGAAAATGCAAATGGAATTTTCGCTGCAGGAGAACGCCGGACGGCATGTCTCTATCCAGATTTCCCCGGTGCTGGACGACCGGAGATTGATTCTGGGCCGTATTATTACGTTCCATGATGTTACGGAGTTGCGTAAGCTCGTTATGGAGATGAATCGGAAAAACGAGGCGCTTCACGAACGCAACCTGGAACTGATCACGATTCAGGAGGAACTGTTCAGGGTAAACCAGAAGCTGGAGCAGATGGCGATTACCGATGCGTTGACCGGCTGTTTTAACCGCAGATACTTGATGCAACAGTTGGAGCACGAAGTGTTGCTGAACATGAGATATCAAATCCCGTTTTCCATCTTCTTGTTCGATATCGACTTCTTTAAGCAGATCAACGACAAGTTCGGCCATCTTGTCGGGGACGAGGTCATTCGGAGTACGGCGGATGTCGTCAAGACGAAGCTTCGTCGCACCGATATTCTTGCGCGTTACGGCGGCGAAGAGTTTACTGTGTATTTGCCGCATACGAACCACGAACAAGCCGAATTGCTGGCGGAAAAAATCATGCTTGCCGTCGGAGAGAACCAGGTAGCAGCAGGTAACGAGCTTGTTAGCATTACGATCAGTATGGGCGTGCTGACGGAGCTCAGCATTGATCTGCGATTCGACGATCCGAAAGAGTATTTGCGCGATGTGTTCTCGAGAGCGGATACGGCGCTGTACGAAGCGAAGAACGGCGGAAGAAATCGTGTCGTTCTGGCGATTTGACGACAGCAGAGGCGCCAGCGGGATTGAAGAAAGGGGTTTGGCATGAAGCAAGCCGGCGACAAAGGATCGATGTTCGAACTAGAGAAAGATTTGCTCCCGTTAAACCTATTGCTGCATTGCAAAACGGTTGTCGAAAGTAAAAGCTTCGTTTCGACTGGCGTGATGACCAATATGGAAGGCGAGTTGTTCGAGGTTGAATTGAAAGAATTCGAACAATTCGAGCTTGGCGAAACGGTGAAGCTGATGGTGTACTCGCCGGCGGGGATTCAGTCGATGCAGTCGGTCGTCTTCGCGAAGTACGAAGGGGCGATCGCCTTATTACAGCCGCCGGATGTGCAAAAGCGATTCAAAGAACGGCGCGAGCATCCGCGCGTGGAAATGAGCGGCAGCGCGCAAATGATGCAGGAAATGGTGGCTTCCGGTTACGTAACTATACCCGAGCCGTTCGAAGTTCTGACAATCCACGACATCAGCATATCGGGCATTCGCTTCTCGGGTCCGGATTTACCGAATTTTGCCGCGAACTCCCGGCTGAAAGCGAAAGTGGATATCGGCTTCAGCTTCGACTGCGAGTTGGAAATTTTGCGTCGCGAGCGTCATGAAGAGAACCGGATGCATTGCGGTGCGAGAATGCAAGTGCTGGAACCGGCGATGCTGCGTCCGCTGCGCGCGCTCATTCTTCGACGGCAGGTGGAGAAACATGCACGGACGAGGAAAGACTTAGGCAAGAAAAGGACTTTTAACGGTTAGGGCGTGTCTGAAATTTGCTACCCTCGGAGTTGTCAGACACGCCCTAATCGCCTTTGTGCGTTTGTAGTACAATGGACATAGCTGGAACGGGTGCGGATGGAAAGGGCTGTCTCACAAGTGTTCGCATGACAGGCAAACTCCTATTCACAAGTGAAAGGACCTCAATTCCACCACTTCAATGTGGGGGCTGAGGTCCTTTCTACGAAGGTACAATCGACGAACAACCGACGATTGCTTTGAATGAGCGTTGAACGATTAACAACTGAACGAGCGTATGTGTATGAAAATTCGTACAAAATCGGGAGGATCGGCGAACGGACGGGGGATGTGGACGAGAAACACGCTGGGCACAAAAGATTCGCAAAATGGCTTTTGGGAAAGTCCCTTTTTGTCGTTACAGAACGTTTAAGTTTGCTCATGTTCATTGGTTCATGGCAGATGTCGCGGAGGGAGCGGGATGGCGATGAGTGGTTTTAAGAAAATAGTGCCGGTCATGGTCGCGACAATCATGGCGGCAACGCTTGGTTGGTGCGCTTATCGGTCCGGCATGTTTTTCTCCACAGATTTCTACCGCGTTGAAATCGCAATCTATACCTTCGCTATCGTCTACGCCAGTAGGTTGGCGATGGGGGGGGCGAGCGGAAGCGATTGGCGCGCATGGCTGCCTTTCGGCATGGCAGTCTTGTTCGCCGGACAATTGGCATTTGGTCCGGCATCCGTCCTGGGTACGGAAGACGCCGTGCTTCGTTGGTGCGCTTATGGCTGCTGGACGCTGCTCGTATCTGGAATCGTTCGCTGGGGCAATTTCGGCAAGGACGCTGTCATGCTGGCCGTTCAAGCGACGGGGGCATGGCTGCTTGCCGGGGGATGGGCCGGATGGTACGGAGGGATTTCCTTCACCGATATCGTGCTCCGTTTCAACGACGCCGAACTGTCCGCGACGGGGGCGAGGCTAGCCGGTTTTTTGCAGTACCCGAACAGCTACGGTGCGGTTCTAGCGATGCTGCTGCTTGTGCAGTTGCAATGTTGGGCGAACATTGGAAAGTTTCGGCGATTAGCCGCCGTCACGGCGATTCCTTACGGAGGCGCGCTTCTGCTGACAGAATCGAGAGGAGCGATTGTAGCGCTCGCCGTCGGCGTCTCTCTGGCCTGGCTGCTGCAGCCGGGTAGAGATGGTCGTGTCCGTCTTCTCGTCGCCGTCGGGATTGCGGCGGCGGGAGGCGGCATTGCTGCTTGGTTGTCCTGGCAGTGGATGAGCGGCGGACAAGCCGCTGCGCCATGGCTTGCCCTCGCTTGCGCGATTGCGGGAGCTGCGACTCTGTTGGCGCTGGACGAACGAGAAGCGATGAGGCGACATTGGGCATGGCTTATAGCCGCGGCTGGAGTTGCGGTTGCTTGGTGGAGCGCTTTTTCCGGAGCAGGGGGCAGAATCTCGGGACATTACGGAACAGCCGCTTCGCGCTGGTTGTTCTATAAGGACGGATGGCGCATGTTTCTCGATCGTCCGCTTCTCGGCAACGGCGGCGGAAGCTGGAGGTCCATGTTTAGTTTATACCAAAGCCAGCCTTATGTCGGCGGGGAAGTGCACAGTGGTTATTTAGATATATTGCTTGACGGCGGACTGATTGGATTGGCCTGGCTGGCGATAATGTTAGGTGCGTATTTACTGGGCATATGGCGATTCAATCGCACCGCACTCGCTCCGGCTGCCTTGTTGCTCTTTCACACAGCAATTGATTTTGACTGGTCGTATGCGTTCGTCTGGCTATTGCTGCTGACATGGCTTGTTTTGAATGGCACTCCGCCGGCCGCCGGGAAAGCGGTAAGCGATGCGATGGGAGTACCGGGCAAATCGGCAGGGTCAGGCGAGAAAGTCGCGAAGAAGGTGAGGGGCGGGCTGGTTGCCCGCCGAGCGCTTGCGGCCCTGCTGGTTATCGCCTCAGCGGCGGGGGGCTGGGCGGCGAGGCGTTCCGACGCCGCCATCGAGCGCGCAGCCGCCGGTATGGCGGCCGCGCCCGCCGCACGCGAAGCGCAGCTGCGCGCGGCGCTTGAGGCGAATCCTGCGATGACGCGGATTCGCCTGGCGCTGGCGCCGCTCCTGCCCCTGCGGGAGCGGGCGGCACTGCTTGAAGCGGGGCGGCGGTACGAGCCGTACGCCCCGCGGCTAAGCTTGATGCTCGGCGATACGTACGCCGAGCTCGGGAATGTCGCGCAAGCGGTTGCGGGCTTGCGCGAGGCGACGCGGCTGGAGCGGTTCAGCCGCGAAGGGCAGACGGCCGCCGTCGCCACGCTGGCGGGGCTGGCGCAATCCCGCCGCGACGCGGGCGACGAGGCCGGAGCTCGCGCTGCGGCGGAAGGAGCGGTATCGCTATTCGAGAGATACCGCGAGTTGGACCGGCAAGTGGCGGCGATGGCGCACCCGGCCAACAGCAAGGAATTCGGGCTGTCCGCGTCCGCTCGGATGAATGGGGCGAAAAGCATGCTTTTACTAGGAAGAGTCGAAGAAGGCATTAAGCTGTTGCGCGAAGTCGTTCGGGAAGGTGATGCCGATTGGCGGGAAGAAGCGCAGGAATTACTAGAAAGCGTAGCCGCCAAATAGGGCGTGTCTGAAATCTCACTCAGGGGTAGCTTTCACTGCCTTTACGCTCCCTAACCCCCGATAAACCCCGGCGGGCAGAGGCAATCGAGGAATTCGCCGAAAATGGACGAGGTCGTGGGGGGCTGTCCGTGATGACAAGCTTTGTCGTCACATACGATGCATCATCACGCGATAAAGGAGTGATGATCATGGCCAATCAACGTCCAAAGCCAGGCCGCGCGGACAACAAAAAATTCCGTATAATCGGCGCTAAAGTTGCCAATTTTTCAGGCAGCATGGGCAGCGGCAATAATCCGACGTTCCACCGCTTAACCGTCGTCTGGGTACAAAACAACGGGGTTCCGTTCGATACGACGGGGGTTTTCGCTCGGCTGACCCGCGGCAATACGCTCATTTCGATCGCCAGATTCGACCGTTTTGGCGTTGTTCGTTTCGACAACGTCCGGACGCTGACCAATGTTTCGTTTACGCTGAGAACGTTCAACGCGAACGGTGTGCTTTTCCGTACTCGTACGATTCCAGCTGGCGTGCAAACGTTCGCTATCATCGGCTAAGCCTAATCGATCACGCACAGAAGAGACCGCTGCTTATCGCGGTCTCTTTTTTGTGAGTGCTTTTGCAACAAAGGGCAGTGTCACCGCTATCAAGCGCCGAAAGCGCTGCGGAACGCTTGCGACAACCTTTCTTTGTCCACGCCCCACAACTTCGCGATGTCGTCGCGGACCGTATCGTCCCACCAATCGGCGAGTGCTTTGCGGTTGCTGCGGTGATCGTGGATCCACAGCAGATTGCCGATGACGCGCTCCACGTACAGCTTCTCCGCTTTTTCAACGAGAGATGCGGGGATGTGCTCTTTCAGCCGTTTGACGGTGCGATACAACTCGTTGGCGCATGCTCGCCGAATCGTGCGCGGGGAAGGGAGGGCAGCCGTATGTTTCTCTTGGGACATTTTCATCGCGTAAAAAATCACCCGACCTCTCTATCCATACGTTATGCATGGACGAAAGATCGGGTCACTAGAGGACGCTGAAAACCGGACTTTTTGAACACGTACGATTCAGGGAGCCTATTCCACGATCAAATAGCCGACCATCGGGCCGCCGTCTTTTGGATCGGCATGTGTCTGGCATACGATAGCAAAAACGCCGGATTCTTTGGGGGTGAAACGTACGACCGTCGTTTTGCCTTTGTTGATCGTGCCTTTGATGTCCTGGCCTTCGATGACGAAGGGGTGGGATTGGCCGTTGATGCCGGAAAGGCGAAGCTCGACCGGTTGTCCTTTTTTGGCGTACACCGAACTCGGAGAAAATTGATAGGATTCGATTTTTTTGCCGTTGTCGAGCTGCGCAGAAAACTCGCCTGTGACCATCTGCAGCACTTGAGGGACATCCGACGTAACGCCCGCGGCCGTAGGTTTTGTTTGCTGCCAGCCGATATAAGCTCCCGCGAGTATGACGACGGCTGCGATAACCGAGTACAATTGGATCTTTTTCCGGCTCAGGATAACGATTTTGTTCATTCGGCTCTCTCCTTTTCAACTTTGATCGTACGTATGGATTACTTGACCTATTCGCAGTCTATGCATGGGCAAGCCCCCGCATGACAAGCATCCGGCAATTTGTCCAACAACTCCGGAAACTGGAAGACGGAAGGGGCGATATGCTAGAATAGAAACGGTTATCATGGAGAGAAAGCAGGTTGGAGACGAATGATGGATACGTTGCACGACTGGCTCGATCAAGCGTTGATCTGGATCGAAAGCCTAGGTTACTGGGGCATCATTATCGGCCTCGCGATCGAAGTCATTCCGAGCGAGATCGTTCTTGGCTATGCGGGGTACCTCGTGTTCAAGGGGAACGTATCGTTCACGGCGGCGGTTATTTGCGGCGTCATCGGGGCGATTCTTCAACAATGGCTGCTGTATGCAATCGGGCGTTACGGAGGCAGGCCGTTTCTCGATAAGTTCGGGAAGTATTTGCATCTGAAGCCCAAGCACATCGACCTCGCGGAAAAATGGTTTGAGAAGTACGGGCCGATGATCGTATTCACCGGTCGTTTCGTACCCGTCATGCGGCAGGTTGTAAGCATTCCAGCCGGCATGGCACGGATGAACTTGACCAAGTTCACTTGGCTTACCGTGCTCGCTTCGATCCCGTGGTCGATTTTGTTCGTCTGGCTTGGCAAGAAGCTCGGGGATAACTGGGAGAATATTAAAGGCGAAGCGTCTCAATATGTACAGCCGATCATCCTGGTCGCCATTGCTTTGCTTATCGCTTATTTTCTGTTTCAATACTTACGCAAGCGCGGCAAAAGCATTTAAGCGCCGTCATTTTTCGTTAACGCCATGCAAAACGAATTTACCGAATGGAGGGTTTACAAAATGAGCCAATTAATCGCAAGCAAATTACGCAAAGGATTGTCCCCGCAGCAATACATCGACGGCATGAACAAAAACAAAGAAGCGTTCCAGTCTTATTTGGACCGTTTTGATTGGCACGGTGACGCGGAATTGGAGGAGTTTTACGACTCGTTGAACAACCGCGACGATCTTCGCTGCCTTATTATCGCTGCCGAATGGTGCGGAGATTGCTTACGCAACGTACCAGTCGTGATCAAGGCGATGGACAAAGCGGGCATTCCGACCGAAGTGTTCATTATGGAAGAGCATCTCGATCTGATGGATGAGCATCTGACGAACGGCGGTCGCTCGATTCCGGTCGTACTATTCGTTGATACCGGCGGCCATCTGCTAGGCAAATGGGGCGCGCGTCCGAAATATGTGCAAGAAGCAATGGATGCTTTCAAGGCAGCGAACCCGGACCGGGAAGCGCCGGATTTTCAGGAGAAAATGGCAGTTGCACGCGAAGAAGTGAAACGCAGATATGGCGAAGGTAACGGCTATCAGAAGCTTATTCTAGATGAAATCCGCGACGTTCTGTCCAGAGTGTAAGGAGGGATGAACAGATGCTGACCTTCCAGAAGTTTGCGCTCGGCCCGTTGGAGACGAACGCTTACGTCATTGTGAATGCAGAGCGTACGCATGCGGTAGTCATCGATCCTGGTACGCCGGACGGCGCGCTTCTGCGCAAGCTGGACGGTTTGAAAGTAGAGGCGATATTGCTGACGCACGCGCACTTCGACCATATCGGCGGCGTTGAGACGGTACGCGAAAAGTACGGTTGTCCGGTGTATATACATACGGCGGAGAAGGATTGGCTTACGGATGCGAATAAGAACGGCTCCTCTCGCTGGACGGACGTCACGAAGCCGATTTCAGGACGTGGACCGGACCATTTGCTCGTCGGAGGAGAAGAGCTCGAATTGCTCGGCGAGAAGTTCCGCGTCATGCACGTGCCTGGCCATTCCCCAGGCAGCGTCGGTTTTCTAGTCGGGGACTTGTTGTTCTCGGGGGACGCGCTGTTCCGGCATTCCGTTGGACGCACGGACTTCCCTGGCTGCAGCCAGGAGCTTCTGTTCAAGGGCATTCGTGACCATTTCTACACACTGCCGGACGACGTGCTCGTCTTGCCGGGACACGGACCGGACACAACGATCGGCGAGGAGCGCCGCGACAATCCGTTCGTCAATTAATGGCGATTGTTGTGGTAAAATGTAAAATAACGCTTTACACCTGTATTTTCATTTGTTATATTGAGCCTAGTTGGAAGCACAAACATATGAAATCCAAACGACTGCGAAGCACGCAGGCGACGAAGGGAAACCTTCGCGCCTGCGTTTTTTTATTTTCCAACAGAAAGAAGGGGTTACATGAACAGGAGAAGGCAAGCGTCGATCGGGTTGTCGGCCGCCGTTCTCGCGGGGGTGCTAGTCTACGGCGTATATGAATTGCAACTTAGGCAAATTCGACTGGAAGAGACTGTACAGGTTGTTGCTTCGAAGGCTTTCATAGGAGCAGGAACGAGGCTTGGACAGGAGCATTTAACGATGCTGACGTTGCCTCGCTCCGCCGTGGCAACAGAGATGCTCACCGATGTCAAAGACGCAATCGGCATGGAGACGGCCATCCCGCTCGGCAGCAACGAACCGTTACTCGCATGGAAAATCGGCAAATACCGCTTGTTGCCGTCGAAAGGGCAATCGACTTTTCAAATTCCGAGGGAATACGTCAAATCGATTGCCGGCGGTATCCGCGCGGGTGACGAGGTGCTTGTCTACTTGTCCGGAGAAGAAACGACATCCCGCAAAATGTACGAGCGTCCGGTTACGGTCGCTGGCGTGAAGACGGCGGCGAATATCGAGATCGACGATCCGAAAAACCCGAACTTGCTTTCCTTGGCGGACGGGGATAAAGAAGCGATGTACGCTTCTCGGCGCGACGCGAACGGGACGGTCGATTCAGTGAACTTGAATCTAACCGAAGAGCAGTGGCTCATGCTCGACTCCGCCTGCAAGGAAGGCAAAGCGAAGTTGATTATAGCGTCTATTGGGACAACGATTCGAGGGGCCGGCGAGGAGGTGACGAGATGACGGGGAAGCTGGCGGTTTTCGCTGGATCGACGCCGAACATCGGAACATCTCTTGCGGCGTTCGGCACCGCGCACAGAGTCGCGGCGTTGACCGGGAGAAGTGTCGGCTACTTGTGTTTGAACTTGAAGAGCGCGAAGACGCATTTGTATTTGGGCGTGGATAAGCCGGAAGTTACGCTGGACGGCGTCCGACCGGAGCTAAGAGCTGGCACGTTGAATGGGGATAAGCTGAAACAATACGCGTACCGTTCGACGGCGCTAGGGGAGCTTCGCGTACTGTTCGGCAACATGGCCCGAGAGCAAGCCGAATATTACGAACCGGAGGACATTCGGCGGCTGTTAGCTGCTTCCAGGCAAGCGTTTGAGCTGACGATCGCAGATGTAAGCGCCTATTGGGATAATGCGGCGACCGTGTGCGCGATGCAGGAAGCGGACGACAGGTATCTTGTGACGACCGGCAGTCTCAGTCACTTTCAAGAAGATGTACATCGGTGGACCTTTCAGGTCGGATCGCAATTCGGCATGACGCCGGAACAATTCCGGCTGGTCATGCTGAAGCGGAATCAACGAATGACGGGGGGATACGGGATGAGAGAAATTCGCAAAGAAGTCGGATGCGCCGAATGGACAGAACTGAAACTGCTGGAAAGCGCGCATTTACAGCTCGACAGCGGAAGATTGGATGAATGGCTGGCTGAGCAAAATCATCTTTCTTCTGCATTCGATGAAGTGGCGGTCCCTATGCTTAAACGGCTCGATTGGCAATCAAGAATGCGTAAAACCGACATGCCCTGGTTCAGAAAACTGCTTAAGCACCGGCGAGGCTTGTTATGAGCATCGAGTCGGTATCTAATGCCCCCGTTCGTTTCTCGACGACCGCTTACGCAGCTACGTTGCAACCGGCTTCGGCCGCTGAAGAACATGCGGAAGGAGCATCCGCCGGACTGAACGAGCTTAGGTCGCATACGGAAGAAGTACGCCATATGCTAGCTTCGCCGCGCGGATGGAGCGATGAAGAAAGAAGGGCATACGCGGAGAAGCTGAATCGGGCGATAATCGGTTTTCCGCAAGAGCGGGCGGAGATGCTAGCGATTATCGCAGATTGGATTATCAAGAAGCGGCTTCAGCACGTTTCGTTCGGCGGATTACCTTACTCGTCTCTTGCGGAAGCATTGTTCGCGGAAGTAATCGGGATGAACGTTCTTGAGCTCGTGTTGCGCAACAGGGAAGGACTCGAAGAAATTCAGGTAGTAGGTACGCGGATATTCGAAGTGCGTGACGGGATGGCTGTCGCTTCCCCATATCGGTTTCAGGAAATCGGCCACGTCGAGAGGATCCAGCAGAATCTTGTCCTGTTTAACAACGATAGAATCAATCCGCGTAAACGCTGGGCTGAAGTGTTGCTGCTCGATGGTTCGCGCGTAACGTTGACCGGCTTCGGTTTTACGGCGCAGCCGACGTTGACGATTCGGCTGTACACAGTCAAACGATTCAGTCTGGAGACGCTTTGCCGGCCAGAATATCGGACGATGGATGACAGGGTAAGGCAACTGATTCTGCTCATCGTCCACAGCCGGCTAAACATGGTAGTGATCGGTGCAACGAATACAGGGAAAACGCATTTAATCAAAGCGCTCATCGCCGCCATGCCGGACGAGGAACGGATCGTTACGATCGAAAGTCGGTTCGAGCTTAATCTCGCCAGGGATTTTCCGGGAAAAAACGTCGTCGAATACGAGGCGGAAGAAGACGATCCGCTGCACGGTCCGCGCCAAGCTTTCAAGCTGGCGCTCAGACAATCGCCCCGAAGAATCTGCCATGCCGAAATTCGCGACGAAGACGCGAACATTTATGTCCGTGCTTGCACTCGCGGCCACGAAGGGAGCATTACTTCCGTTCACGCAACCGCATTAGAGGACGTTCCCGATACGATAACGGACATGTGTATGTTGGATGGGCGGGGAATGAATCCGGTATCGATGCTTAGGCGCATCACCGAACACGTTACGCATATCGGCTTCGAAATGCGACTGATCGGCGGTGAGCGGAAGCTTGTACGTGTCGGAGAATTCGAGTGGCGCGACGGCGCTGTTACGGTAAGAGATTTGATTCGATACGACGAAGCGTCCGGAAGTTGGGAATTTCCGCAACCGTTCTCCGAGAGAACGAGGCACAAAACCGCGAGAATCTGCCCGAGTGCAGCAGACATCGTTCAGGATGAACCGGGGAAGGAGGCGCCATGCTGAAATCGGCAATCGCCGCACTAGCGGTATTCCTCTTCTGGATTACGTTCGCGTGTATTCGGTACGGACTTACGGCTTGGTGGGATAGCGAAGCGTTAAAGAGGCGTTTGTTCTCGCACCAATCGAAGAAGGCGGGCATCTCGCTTGCAAGCCGGAGGCTTATCCGTACGAACGCTCTGCTCGCTCACGTCACAGACGCAATGATGGCGCTCGAATGGAGGATGAAGCCAACAAGTTTTTTCGGCTGCTCGATTTCGATGGCTATCGCGGGGATATTCTGCGGGGCGATCGTCTTTCATTCCGTTCGGTCGGCGGCGGTGCTCGCCTTGATATGCGGAGGACTCCCGTATTTACTGCTTCGGCTGTCTCTCGTGAATCGACAGCTGGCGACGAGGCTTGATTTCTTGCCCGCCGTGGAGTTGTTCTATCAGAGTTATCTCGTAACGGGAAGCCGGCATATTCGCATCGCTTTGCAGCGGGCCGTCGAAGAGCGCCGATTACCTGGCGAAGTGCAGCTTGCATTCGAGCAACTGCTTAGAAATCTGGCGGTGAACGGCGATGACGAAGGCAGCTTGCGTCAGTTCGCGTTATCGTTCGGCAGCGTTTGGGCGGACTACTTCGGCAATATTTTAAAAGTCGCGCTCGAGGAAGGCAACAATGTCGCCGACAACTTAAAGGAGTTGATCTCGGACATGCGCAAAGCCCAGTTGGCCAATCTTGTCGAGCGGCATAAGCTGCTGGAAATCCGCATGGCGAATTTTGCGCCGATCTTGTTTCTCGGTCTGTTCTTGATTGTGAATTTCCGGCTTAATCCGCAAGGAAGTTACGAGTATTACTTCAGGGATGCGGGGGGCCGTAACATGCTGCTGAACGCCGCTTTACTGCTGTTTGGCTCCTTTCTGATGGGCATTTATTTATCGCGTAGAAAACTATAAACAGGTGAGGGAGGAGACGGATGGCGGAATGGACAGGAAACGTATCGGCAGGGCTCGGTGCCATCGTGCAATTCGCTGCGTCGTTCATCGCAATTGCGATTCTGTTGCGTGCCTTCACGACGCCCAGGGCCCGTTGGAACGTGAGCTGGAGAAACTGGCGCGGAAGGAAGGCTCCGACATGGTGGCTCCGAACATGGCGCGCTGACGCGCCGAGCGTGGCGCTCCAGGAAAGGAAACTTCTGCTTTCCGGCTGCGGCATCCGGTACTCGCCGTCGTCGTATTTGGCGCACCGGAGAAGTTTGCTAACGCTTTTTCCCGTGATCGCCGGTGGGCTATATACGTTGCTGAATCAGGGCGTTCTATCTGGCATGTTCCCGTGGTATTTGTTATTCGCGGCGCTCATCGGTTGTGCGGCGATGTGGAGCGACAAAACGTGGCTGCAGGCGTTTCGACGTTATCGGACAGAACGTATTCGTAAAGAACTCGTCGCCGTTAGCAGTCAGTTGCTTTATTACACGGGCTCGCGACTTCATTTGCATGGCAAGCTCATGAAATGTTTGCCGTTAACCAGGCAAACTCGCTCCGAGATGGGGCTGCTGCTGAACGAGTGGTATTATGACGCCGATGCCGCGCTAAAGCGGTTCAAAACCCGGCTTGGGACGGATGAAGCATACGGTTTTGCCGAATGTTTAAGGTCGCTGAGGCTGAATGAGAGCGAAGACATTTACGATTTGTTGAGGGAAATGTTAAGAGATTACAAAGAGCAGATTAGGCTGGCGAAAGAAGGCCGCAAAGAGACAACTTCCTATGTGTTGTTCGTGTTTGCGGGCATTCCGATCCTGTACACGTTTCAAATTTTTCTATACCCGTGGGTGCAAGAGGCGGGAAAGCTGTTTGACGCGTTAAACCCGTAGAGAGGATGTTCAAAATGAACTTTAGAGAGGAGGCGAGAAGATGCGCAATATTTTGATTACGGTGATGATGCTGATCGTCGTCGCACTCATGTTCAATGCGATCATTGCAGCTGATAACACGGGAACGCGGGATCGTATCGAGACGCACGGCAATACGGCAAACACGACTTTAGGCAATCTGCAGCCGTAACGAAGGGAGGAATCACATGAGACAGTTGTTGATGACGATGCTTCTGATTGCGACAGTTACGCTCCTGTACGCGTCGTTTGCGCAAGGCGAGGGTGGAGCGAAAGAAACGATCGCGGGCTCGGGCAACCGGATGGCGGACGCCATTTCGCGCATAAGCCCGTGAAGCAACTGCTTGTGTTCGTCCTTTTCTCGACGTTGTTCTGCTGGCTGATGTTTTCCCCGATCTACAAGCATGTGCTCGTCATCCGGCAAGCGCTCCTTCAACAAGAAGCGGACTATATGCTGGAGATCGGGGCAAGCGGCCGATTCGGTTATATCGACGGCGCAATGGTTGCGCAATCCCGGGAACGACTCGCCGGCTACGGATTCAATCCTGTCAGACTGGAATACGAGGTCGTTTCCACGTCGGGAGAGGAGGCGACGAACGCTTCATCGCCGCTGCGCCGAGGGACGGGTATTCGGCTCCGAATCGCTTATCCTTACGAGAATTTATTGCAGATCGACCGCTTGATCGGTTTGGAACCGCCTTCTGGCGAAGCGAGAATTGCCGGCGGGGGAATGAAGATGAGCGAGTATGTTGCTAGGAGCGATTAAGCTTCGGAAGCAAGGAGATTGTCCGTTATGGCGAAGCTGGTATTCAGCGTGCTGATGATCGTATTGTGGTGGATGTTACACGCTTTGCAGATGGATGAAGAGATGGCGATGGGGACTGTTCACGACGCGAAGCGGGCAGTGGATCGGGCCGCTCATGCGGCTGCACAGCAGATCGACGGCGATAAGCTCGAGATGGGCATACTTTCTCTGCAGCCGTCGCTGGCAAGTACGGCCGCTCGGGAATATTTGCGCAACAATCTTTCATTGGACGAGTCTCTTAATCCGCTCCCTGGCAGTTTTTTGCGAGAAGCGGTCGATGTACGGGTATTCGTCGTCGTCAACGATAGCGAAACGTTCCCGTACACTTACCGGAACGAAAGTTACGACTACGAAGTGACCTTAGAACGGCCCGGCGTCGTACTAATTGTACATGTTGCGTATCCTCGCATGTTTGGCGTGTTGTCTCCGGTCGCATGGGATTTGAAAGGTTCTGCTGAGCTTGTATACTGACGGGATCTAATTTGAGTCGAATTTGCAAGTTGACGAGCCGCCCGACATTTGCTCTAATGGTAGCGTGGATAGACAAGCGAGAAGGAGCGTTACTGACTATGCATATCGAACCGCCGCGCGAGGAGTGGCTGAACAGACGGTTGAAGCTGCAACAGATGATGAAATCGCAAGGGCTAAGCGGCTGCCTGGTGACGCAGAACGTCGGCATTTACTATTATACAGGCTCGATGCAGACCGGTTATTTGTTTGTGCCCGCGGTGGAGGAGTCGACTTATTATGTCAGAAGAAGCGTAGCTCGGGCTTTAAGCGAATCGAACGTTAAAGTGGCGGAGCTCGGGTCGTTTCGAAATTTTGGGCGGCAGTTGGAGGCGGATTACCCGGAACTGTTCGGCGCAACGGTTTCTGAAGGTTCCCTGCCTTCTTCCTTCTCGTCTGTCCCCTTGATCGGCACCGATCTCGATGTGATGCCGACGCAGCTCTATTTCAGGCTGACGGAGGCCGTGCCGCAAGCAAAGCTGACGGACGCGTCCGGGTTGCTTCGCCAGGCGCGCAGCGTGAAAACGCCGTATGAGATCGCCCGTATCGAGCGTGCGGCCGAAGCGGTGGCGCAAGCGCTTGATGTAGGTTGCGAGCGTCTGCATGAAGGCATGACGGAGCTGGAACTGATGGCGACTATCGAACGAGAGCTGCGGAGTCACGGACATATCGGATTGATGCGCATGAGAGGATACAATCAGGAAATTATGACCGGTGTCGTTGCTGCGGGTGATGCGGCGGCCGAACCGACCTATTTCGATGGACCGACGGGCGGGCGGGGCCTTTCCCCGGCAGCTCCGCAAAGCGCAAGCTTGCGCCCGATCGGTCGCAACGAACCGATCTTGATCGACATCGGCTGCTGCATCGACGGCTATGTGATCGACCAGACGCGCACCGCCGTCATCGGTGAGCTGTCCCCGGAGCTGCGGGCAGCCTATGAGACGGCGGAAGCGATTATTCGCCGCGCCGAGCAAGAACTGAAGCCGGGAGCTATCCCGGAACAAATATATGCCGAAGCGCTCATGATGGCCGAAGCGGCAGGACTGTCTTCGAACTTCATGGGTTACGGACGGGACCAGGTGAAGTTTCTCGGGCACGGCATTGGCCTTGAGATTGACGAATGGCCGGTGCTGGCGAAAGGCTTCCGCGATCCGCTGGAGGCGGGGATGACGATCGCAGTCGAGCCGAAGTTTACGTTTCCCGGCGTTGGGGTTGTCGGCATCGAGAACACCTACGTCATTACGGAAACGGGCTGTCGGGCGCTTACCGTTTCTCCCGAAGGTATTTATTCAAAGCAGCATTCGTAGCGCCATCTGTTCGTCTGCTCGTGCTGCCGTCCAACTTAAGTAGCCGTCCAACCGACCATACAGAACCAATGATCATCGGAATCCGTTACTGCGGTGCCCGATGATTTTTTTTTATTTTTTATATGAACGATCTGATCCCGGGAAACGTATTACTGTCGACTTGCGATCACAGCCCAAGAGGAAGGCGGATGATAAGCGGCATGCCCCAACCCGCAAAACCGCATCGAGCAGGCCGAATATCCGATTCCGAACTGGCCTCTTTGCTTCGCGATAATTACGAAATGGTATTTCGATACTTGCTGAAAGTAACGATGAATCGCGCCGAGGCGGAAGATGTTACACAGGAAACGATGATTCGTGCCATCGAAAACATCGGAAAGTACGACGGCAGCTCCAAATTTTCGTCATGGCTTATTACAATCGGCACAAGACTGTTCATTGACGCGATTCGGAAACGAAAGCGGGAGAGCAGAACGCTGATGGAGGAAGCCAGAGCGTCGGCGCTGCAATGGGAGTCCCTTTCCCGAGGGCAGGAGTGGACGGAACTATTGGCAAGCCTGGATAAGCTGTCTCCGGAGGAGCGTCTGCCGCTTGTTCTCAAACATTATTACGGCTACACCTACGAGGAGATCGGAGAAATGATGTCCGTTCCTTCGGGAACGGTCAAATCGAGAATTTTTAATTGCACCCGCAAGTTGCGAGAGGAGCTGAATGCACATGACAACGCCGGATCGTGAAAGCGACGAAAAGCTGGCAGCAGATTTGCATGAGACATGGAATCGACTGGACGAAGCTTTCCCGTCTTCTCCGGCGCCGATCGAGACGTGGGAAGCTTTCGTTCGAGAACGACGCGGAATCGCGAGACGAAAGCTGTGGCGGGAGCTATTGTTGTTCTGGTCGGTGGCCGTACCGGCAATAGCTGGCGTTGTGCTGCTCGCAACCGGCTTCACTGCCGGTTTCTGGGCATTGCAGGGCATGGCGCTGCTCTTCGGCAGCTCGTTGATTGTCGGGGAAATTCGCAGCATGCGAAAGCGAAGCAAGGAAGAGGCGACCTATGAATGAGGAAATGTTAGCGACTAGCTGGTGGTTCTGGTTGTCGCTCGGGTTGCTGTTGCTGACGCAAAGCACGCTGCTGTTCCTGCACGCCCGCCGCGAAGGCGGCAAACCGTGGCTTTGGGGGCTATGGGGACTGATTCAGGCGCCGCTGCCGACATTGACTTATATCGCGTTGCAGCAATGGAAGAAACGCAAGCGGAAGCGGGAACTTGCCGCAACGCAAGAACGGGAAACAGGAGGAGATTCGGATGATAGATTCTAAATTGCTCATGTTGCTATTGCCCATAGCCGTCATTCAAATTGTGCTGATGGCGACGGCGTTAACGGTGCTGTACCGGGCGAAGTCGGTGCGCTGGAACAAATGGGTGTGGGTGTTCATTATTGTGTGCTTGAATATCGTCGGGCCTATTTTGTTCTTCTCGCTCGGCCGGAAGGAGAATTGACCATTGAAGCTGCTAACGGCACAACGAATCGGACGACGTTACGGCCAAACCATCGCGCTAGGCGAAGCCAGCTTCTCGATCGGTGATCGCCGCTGCATCGCGCTGTTAGGTCCTAATGGAGCGGGTAAAACTACGACGCTGTCCATTCTCGCAGGGTTGCTTGAGCCGACTTCAGGCGAGATGCTCGCGGAGGGTGGACTGCCTGCTGATCGCAGACGCTGGATGGGATTTCTCCCTCAGCAGCCGGCGTTCTTCGGCTGGATGACAGGCAGGGAAACGATGGAAACGGCAGGCAGACTGTGCGGACTTTCGGCGAAGGAAGCGTCCAACCGCACGAAAATATTGCTGGAGCAAGCGGGATTGACGGATGCGGCCGATCGGCGAGTCGGGGGATATTCAGGGGGGATGAAGCAGCGGCTGGGCTTGGCGCAGGCGGTTATTCATCGGCCGCGTCTGCTGCTGCTGGACGAACCGGTGTCCGCGCTTGATCCGATCGGTCGGCGCGAGGTGCTGACGATGCTGGAGCAATGGAAACGGGACATGTCGATCGTGCTGTCCACGCACGTACTTCACGATGCGGAGCAGGTATGCGACGACATTATTTTGATGAACAAGGGAAGCGTTGTTCTTCAGGGAGAGATGGACCATATTCGGCAATCTGCTGGACGTCCGTATATTAGAATCGAGACCGAGGCCGGAGACAACGCGAGCGAGTGGCTTGCAACGCTGGAGAAGCTGCCTGGCGTGCGAATGTCGGCGACAAGTCGTTACAGCCGCAGCATCGAGACGGACGACATCGACGGCGTGCGCGAAACGGCACTGAGAACTGCGCTTGAAGGCGGCATAAAGCTGCTGGCATTCGAAGTCGCGCGAAAGTCGTTGGAACAATGGTTTGTGGAGGCGTTGAACGAATGAACGTTATGAGCGTACTGTTGCTAAAGGAATGGCGGGAATCGCTTCGTACGGCAAAGTGGATATGGCTCCCTGCGGTGTTCTTGCTGCTCGGGCTCATCCAACCGATTACCGTAAAGTTCATGCCGGATATTTTGTCGTCCGCCGGCTCTTTACCTGAAGGGACGATCATTCAAATTCCGATACCAAAGCCGGGAGAAGTGCTGGCCAAGACGCTGGGGCAATACGATACGATCGGCATGTTGGCCATTTGCCTTGCTTTCATGGGGACGATCTCGGGGGAAAAACGCAGCGGGACGGCGGCTTGGATACTCGTTAAACCGACATCCCCCTATGCGTACGTATTGGCCAAGTGGATGATGCACAGCTTGCTCGTTGTCGTTTCTTTCGCGCTCGGCTACGGCGGCGCTTGGTACTATACCCTCCTGCTGATCGGAGAGCCGGATTCGGTTGCCGCGCTGTCATCTATGCTGCTTTACATCGGATGGCTGCTTTTTGGGGTGACGTCGACGATTGCTTTCAGCGCGATTATTCGTTCGCCCGCCGGAGCGGCATTCACCGCTTTCGGCTTCGTAACGGCACTGCAAATCGTTCAGGCGACGTTAAAGCCGAAATTGGACTGGTTGCCGTCCGGACTGAATGCGGCTGCAGCTTCTCGGCTGACAGCAGGCAGCGTCACATGGGGAACGGCTGCATTCGCTGCGGCGATTTGCATAGCGGCGCTTTTACTGCTGGCCGTTCGCCGTTCATCGTCATCCGGCTCCTCCTACCCTAGCTAGGTAGCAGGGCCGGCCTTCCGATTCACCTTTTTATTTTTTCAAATGATAAGGAACCGTCGTCACGATAACGTTTTTGCGGTAGAGCAGCCGGGCGCGGATCATCAGGCTCGTTTGGTTGTGCAGGATATTATGCCATCCTTTTTTCGGGATGAACTGCGGGATGACGACGGTGACTTGGTAATTGGATTCGTTCGCTTTCCGCTCGACGGTGTCGATGAATTTCATGAGCGGTTGAACAATCGAACGATACGGGGAATGCAATGTGACAAGCCGGATGTCGGGATGGAACTTGTGCCATTTCTCTTCGAAAACAGTTTCCTCTTCCCGCTCGAACGGAATGTAAACGGCGATAATTTGGTTTGCCGACAGCGACTGAGCGTATTTGATCGACGTCTCGACGACGTGGGTAATACCCGAGACAGGGAGGATAAATACGTTCCCTTCGATCGGTAACGACGGCTCGCACGTCGATAAGCGAAGCTGATCGCCGACGGCTTCGTAGTGTTTCTTGATGCGGTGGAACACATAGATGATCGCGGGCAAGAAGATGATAGCCGACCACACTTGCTCGAATTTTGTGATGAAGAACATCAACGACACCGTGAAACTGATGAGAGCGCCGATGGAGTTGATCACAAGCTTGCTGATCCAGCCTTTCGGTTTTTGCCGGATCCACTTGACCATCATTCCGGTTTGCGACATCGTGAACGGAATGAATACGCCGACGGCGTAGAGCGGAATGAGATGCTCGGTGTTCCCTTGGAAAGCGACGATAAGCACGATGGACAGGAAGCCAAGCGTAATAATGCCATTCGAATAACCGAGCCGATCGCCGCGGGCGGTAAATATTCTCGGAATAAACTTATCTTTGGCCAGGTTTACTGCCAGCAACGGGAAGGCCGAGTAACCGGTGTTCGCTGCGAGGATCAAAATCAAGGCAGTTGTTCCCTGAATAAAAAAGTACATGAAATGGCGGCCGAACGTTTGCTCCGCGATTTGCGACACGACCGTCACTTCTGCCAGAGGGCTGATCCCGTAGTAATAAGCGAGAAACACAATGCCCGAGAACAGTAAAGCGAGCAGTGTGCCCATTGCAAGAAGCGTGCGTGAGGCATTCACCGGAGCGGGTGTTTTGAAATTAGGAATGGCGTTGGAGATCGCTTCGACGCCTGTCAGTGCCGAACTGCCAGAAGCGAAAGCTTTCAGCAGCAAAAACAGGCTGATCCCGGCGACCGGAGTTCCGATGGACACGTGAGCATCAGGGGTAACAGCGCCGGTTGCGATGTCATAAAGTCCGACCCCGATGAGGATAAACAACGCAAACACGAACAAATAGACGGGATAAGCGAGGATCGAGGCCGATTCCGTCACGCCTCTTAAGTTCAGCACCGTTGTAAACAAGACGAAAACGATCGCGATAAGCACTGTATGCTCATGCAAGCTCGGAAAGGCGGACGTAATCGCGTCGGTGCCCGCCGAGACGCTTACGGCTACCGTTAGCACATAATCGACAAGCAAGGAGCCGCCGGCGATCAGACCGGGCCATACGCCGAGGTTTTCTTTGGAAACGACGTAGGCGCCTCCGCCGTGCGGATAGGCATAGATGATTTGCCTGTAGGACAAGATGAGCGCCGTCAGAAGGACAAGCACGCCGATCCCGATCGGAACGGAATACCAGAACGCTGCCGCGCCAAGCGTGGCGAGAACGATCAAAATTTGCTCTGGGCCGTAGGCGACAGAGGAAAGCGCATCGGAAGAAAGGATGGCCAGCGCTTTTGTTTTGTTCAGTTTCTGCTCCCCTAATGCCGTTGACTTGAGGGGGCGTCCGATTAACAATCTTTTGATGGAAAACATGTCTTTTCACCGCCGAATGATTTTGATTCTAACTACTTCTTGTTAATGTGTCCGATTCAGCGGCTTTCAGCACGACAAAAAACCGCAGAGGAAGACCCCCGCGGTTACAATCGAACCGAAGTTGTTTCGCTCTCTAAGGACGCTTACGAGGTTAGCTGACGGATTCGGGCGCGTAGAGTCGCCCTACGGCTGCCGTTCATGACGGCGCAGCCGATTCACCCCGGTTGGCATTTGTCAAAAAGATGCCGGTGGTTCCCCCGCTTTTCGTGACGAAAACTCAGCGTTGCAATGCATGATGAATGGGATGGATAAATCATATTCCTTCGATGCCGTTGCTGTAAAATCGGGATTTCAGCCGGAAAATACCCGTCAAAGGCAATAGTTGACCATGAATGCGCATACATGGGTTCGGCTCTAATCGTAGCCTCTTAATTAAGCTTGTACCTCGAAATGTTTGTTTGCCGGGTGCGACAACATTTGCATATCGGAATCTATTTCTAGTAGGATAGGCTTATAACGATAGTTGCGAGAGGGGAGAGTCGACATGTTGAAGCTTGGGGAAAGGATCATCATTGTCGATGACCGGTTTGAGCAGAAGCTGCCTTTAGGCGAATACGGCTATGTGATCGCTTATGACCGGAACAACGACAGCGCGTTTGATTATGTAATCCGGGTTCCGAAAGCGAATAGGCAATTTTACGTGCCCGGCGGAGATATCGAATTGGAAGAGACAATGTTGGAGCTCGAAGCGGCGCGCATCGAGAAGGAAGCGCTGATCGATTTCGCTCTAGCAACCCGCAACGAGGAATTATTCAAAAGAATTATGAACGGCGATCAAGCGGAAGATGAGCCGGCCGAAGAGACGAGCAAGGAAGTGTTGAGCCGCGAAGAGTTCATTCGCCAAGTGAATTTGAAGGCGTGGATTTAAAGCACCTCGAGCCACATAAGCCTGAAAGCTAAAACGAACAAAGCAACGCCGACATTCGCGCCGACCCGAAAATGGTTGCGTGAATGTCGGCGTTGCGCCGTTAAGCGTACAGGGTCACGTGAGAGGGCAGAGGCATCGCCTTACCGAACAAGTAGCCTTGAAACAGGGGGACGCCCGCGTTGCGCAAGTAGTTCCATTCTTCTTCGCGCTCGACCCCTTCGGCGAGAACGTTCCCCCCGAACCGGGACGTTCTTTCCAACAAACCATCGATATATTTCTGCTTGGCCGTATCCGCGTCGCAACCGCTGACCCATCTGCGATCCATTTTTACATAATCCGGCTTTAATCGTTCGACAGCACCGAGCGTAGCGAAACCGCTGCCGACATCATCGAGGGCAAGATTGACCCGTTGATCCCGATAGACGTCGAAAACGCGACCTAGTTTGTTCTCATCCAGCGGTTCGGTTTCTATCACTTCAAAGACGCAATCTTCCGGAGCCGTTCCGGTAGCTTTCATTAGGTCGAACGTGTCTTTCAGGCACGATGCCGGATGAAGGAGCGACGATGGGAGGAAGTTGACGAATCGTTTCGTCCCCGGCGGCAGATGGGAAGCTCCCATGCGAATGGCAGAATGTCGCGCCGCGCGGTCGAGGAATGCGTGATGGCCGGTACGGCGCGCGGTCTCGAATAGTTCCGCCGGTCGGAACGGGGCTTGTTCCGGCAACGGACGGAGCAGAAATTCGTAACCGATCGGTCGGCGGTCGGTTGCCACGATCGGTTGAAGGTGCGGAGTGAAGATCCGATACAAAATGTAGTCGGATACGCTGATCCCGCCGATTTGACCGAAAAGGGCGGAAAGCGGGAACCAACCGTCCGTACTACTGTCCGGCACATCGGCTTCGTCTATCGTTTCTTCAAGATGGTCAGCCGACACTCGGGGGTCGCCATAATCGATTCTGCAGCGAACGTTGTCCGCGTCTGCGACGGACATATTGCGTTGCAGGTGACCGAGTAACTTTAGCAATTGCTCGGGAACGTCGTAGGTTGTCGCAAGCGGAGACGTAACATCGTTCGACGTATTTTCGACAGCTTTGCCGAGCGTTCGGCGCAAGACTGGATCGTCCGACGCGAACTCGACGAGACCGGCATCCCGA
This sequence comes from Cohnella soli, assembly GCF_042655525.1. Lineage (NCBI taxonomy): Bacteria > Bacillati > Bacillota > Bacilli > Caryophanales > Paenibacillaceae > Cohnella > Cohnella soli. The sequence continues at coordinate 9,801 of NZ_JBHSMI010000067.1, read as the reverse complement.
AGCGGCGACGGAAATTTCGCGCGATAGTATCGGGGCATCTTATCCTCCTGTCCGCAAGCGAATGGCGTGTCTGGAAACTCCGAAGGCAGCAGATTTTCAGATACGCCCTAGGCTTGCAAAGTGTCGTTGAGTTCCCTTAGTTTGTCCGATATAATGAAAAGAATGAGCGGATATGCGGTATTAGGAGGGGGAAGCAACTATGAGCATTACGATTAAAGATGTTGAGCATGTCGCCAATCTGGCCCGTCTCGAGCTGTCCGATGCGGAGAAAGAACAATTTTCCGGACAACTGAATGCAATCTTGAAATACGCGGAGAAGTTGAACGGATTGAATACGGACGGCGTTGAGCCGACAACCCACGTTCTTCCTTTGGCCAATGTTATGAGAGAAGATACGGTAAAAGCTTCCTGGCCGATCGAGAAAGTTCTCCTTAACGCGCCTGAAGAAGAAAATGGGCAGTTCAAAGTGCCTGCCGTGCTGGAATAACGACTAGGAGGATTTAAGCATGTCGCTTTTCGATTTGAAACTGTCCGAAGTACATAATCGGCTTCAACATAAGCAATTATCCGTATCAGAGCTCGTAGAGCATGCGTTCGAACGGATTTCCGGTACGGACGAGCGGATCGGCGCGTTTCTGGCGCTGAACGAAGAAGGCGCGCGCGAGCAGGCGAAAGCGCTTGACGTACAAATTGCTGACGGCGGGGAAAGAGGGCTGTTGTTCGGCTTGCCGGCAGGCATCAAGGACAACATCGTTACCGAAGGGCTGCGCACGACGTGCGGCTCGAAGTTTCTTGCCAACCACGATCCGATCTACGATGCGGCTGTCGTGACGAAGCTGCATGCGGCGCAATCGGTTACGATCGGTAAGCTGAACATGGATGAATTCGCAATGGGCGGTTCCAACGAGAACTCCGCTTTCGGCGTCGTTCGCAATCCGTGGGACTTGGAGCGCGTTCCCGGCGGTTCATCCGGCGGTTCCGCCGCATCCGTCGCCGCAGGGCAAGTGTACTTCTCGCTCGGCTCCGATACAGGCGGTTCCATTCGCCAACCGGCTGCTTATTGCGGCGTCGTCGGCTTGAAGCCGACATACGGCCTCGTCTCGCGGTTCGGTCTCGTCGCGTTCGCGTCTTCGCTTGACCAGATCGGGCCGATCACGAAAAATGTCGAGGATTCCGCTTATGTGCTGCAAGCGATCGCCGGCCATGACGAGCGCGACAGCACGTCCGCCAAAGTCGATATTCCGGACTATACCGCAGCGTTGACGGGCGATGTCAAAGGGCTGCGCATCGGCGTGCCGAAAGAGTACCTCGGCCAAGGCATCGACCCTCAAGTGAAGGAACGCGTGCTTGAAGCGCTCAAAGTTTACGAGTCGCTTGGAGCGACATGGGAAGAAATTTCGCTTCCGCATACGGAGTACGCCATCGCGACTTATTACTTGCTCGCCTCTTCCGAGGCTTCTTCCAATCTTGCTCGCTTCGACGGCGTTCGTTACGGCGTGCGCGCGGACAATCCGGCGAACTTGATCGACTTGTACCGCAAGTCCAGAAGCGAAGGATTCGGACCGGAAGTAAAAAGACGGATCATGTTAGGTACGTATGCGCTAAGCTCCGGATATTATGACGCTTATTACAAGAAAGCTCAGCAAGTTCGCACGCTCATCAAGCGCGACTTCGATCAAGCTTTCGAGAAATACGATCTTATCGTCGGTCCGACGGCACCGACGCCGGCGTTTAAGCTCGGCGCGCAAGTCGGCGATCCGCTGACGATGTACTTAAATGATATTTGCACGATTCCGGTCAGCCTTGCGGGCGTGCCGGCTATCAGCATTCCGTGCGGCATGGCGGACGGTCTCCCGGTCGGATTGCAAATTATCGGCAAGCCTTTCGACGAAAGCACGGTACTAAGAGCGGCGCACGCATTCGAGAGCCAGACTGGCTTCCACGCTTCGCGTCCGGCATTGTCCTAGGAGGAAAAATCGATGTCCAAATACGAAACGGTCGTCGGCCTCGAAGTCCACGTCGAGCTGCATACGAAATCGAAAATTTTTTGCGGCTGCTCGACGTCCTTCGGCGCGCCGCCGAATACGCATACTTGCCCGGTCTGTCTCGGTCATCCGGGCGTACTTCCTGTGTTGAACCGCCAGGCGGTCGAATACGCGATGAAAGCCGCCATGGCGATCAATTGCGAAATCGCGGAATGGTGCAAATTCGACCGGAAAAACTATTTTTACCCTGATTCGCCTAAAGCGTATCAAATTTCGCAATATGACCAACCGGTCGGACAGAACGGTTGGATCGACATCGAAGTGAACGGCAAAACGAAACGGATCGGCATTACTCGCCTTCATCTGGAAGAAGACGCGGGCAAGCTAACGCATATCGATGGCGGCTTCGGCTCGCTCGTCGACTTAAACCGTGTCGGTACGCCGCTCGTTGAGATCGTGTCCGAACCGGATATCCGGTCTCCGGAAGAAGCGAAAGCGTACTTGGAGAAACTTCGCGCGATCATGCAATATTGCGACGTCTCCGACGTCAAAATGGAAGAAGGCAGCCTGCGCTGCGACGCCAATATCAGTCTCCGACCTTACGGGCAGGAGAAGTTCGGCACGCGCGCCGAGTTGAAAAACATGAACTCGTTCCGCGGCGTGCAGCGCGGCCTCGAATACGAAGAGCTGCGTCAAGCGGACATCCTTGACGGCGGCGGAGAAGTGGTTCAGGAAACGCGCCGTTGGGACGAAACGCAAGGAAAGACGTTCAGCATGCGCGGCAAGGAAGAAGCGCATGATTATCGTTACTTCCCGGACCCTGATCTCGTCCGCCTCCATATCGATGCAGAATGGAAAGCGCGCGTGAAAGCGTCGATTCCGGAGCTGCCGGACGCCCGTCAGGCTCGATACATCGAGCAATACGGTCTGTCCTCCTACGACGCCGGCGTTCTTACCGCTTCGATGAAGCTAGCCGATTTCTTCGAGGAAAGCTTGAAGCATACGACCGATGCCAAAGCGTCGGCGAACTGGATTATGGGCGACTTGCTCGGTTATTTAAACGCGAACAATTTGGAATTTGGTGACGTGAAGGTGACGGGCCAAGGGCTGGGCGAGATGATTCAATTGATCGAGAAAGGTACGATCAGCAACAAAATCGCCAAGACGGTGTTCAAGTCCATGCTCGAAACCGGCAAATCTCCGCAAGCGATCGTCGAGGAGCAAGGACTTGTCCAAATTAGCGATGAAGGCGCCATCGTGGCGATTGTGGATTCGGTAATCGCCGCCAACCCGCAATCGGTCGAAGATTACCGCGGAGGCAAGGACAAGGCGATCGGTTTCCTTGTCGGGCAAATCATGAAAGAAACGAAGGGCAAAGCCAACCCGGGTCTCGTCAACAAATTGCTGATTGAGCGTCTGAACGCTTAAGTCTAATTATCCAAAACGGCAAATTCGCTTTCGGCGGATTTGTCGTTTTGTTCAAGAAAGGAACATGCGCATGAACGGCATTCATGAACTGGACATTCGAGATCGGGAGACGGCGGAGGCCATATGGGCGTTGCAGCATCCAGCTTACCGGGCTGAAGCGGCGCTCATCGGCGTATCTGACTTGCCGCCGTTGAGGGATACGGTTGAGACGCTGCAGTCGTGCGGTGAAAGCTTCATCGGTTTCGAGAGCGAAGCGGGTGAACTGATCGGCGCCGTCTCGTGCGAGCTTGACGGCACGATGTGGACGATATGCAGACTGATGGTGCATCCCGATCACCACCGGCGAGGAATCGGGACAAAGTTAGTAGAGAGCTTGTTGGCAGGGCGAGAGAACAGTTGTTGGACAGTCACTGCCGAAGTGCGTAATTTGCCGGCGATTTCTTTGTACGAACGATTCGGTTTTCAGGGCAGAGATACGTTTAGTCCTTCGCCTGGTGTGATGCTGCTTCGACTTGTTCGCGAACCGATCCACTCGACTTAAGACTAGGTTCGTCCCCGCCGAAAAACCGTTGAATGGCCAAATTCTCGCGTGCTACAATGAAGAAAATATTGCTTCCGGAAGTGATGCACATGACTAACCCATGGGAAATCGATAGCGTGCATCTGATTATCCGGTTGTTTCTATCCGTGCTGCTGGGCGGACTAATCGGGTTCGAACGGGAGCGCAAAAATCACGCTGCGGGTCTGCGTACCCACACGCTGGTTTGTCTGGGTTCTTGTTTGATCATGATGTTGTCGATGTATGGATTCGCCGATTTTGTGAACGAGCCTAACGTAAGGCTCGATCCGGCCAGACTTGCGGCGCAGGTCATTACCGGTGTCGGGTTTCTCGGGGCCGGTACGATTCTGTTTACCGGCAAATCGATTACCGGGTTGACGACGGCGGCATCCGTCTGGGTCGTGATGGCTATCGGCCTGACAATAGGGGCAGGATTTTATTTGCCGGCGATTGTCTCCGTCATTATGGTGCTGCTGATTTTATGGGGACTGAATATTGTAGAGAAAAAATTCGTGAACAGTCGCAGCGATTGCTCGTTCTCGATTACGACGGCGGGAGGTGTGTTGCAGATCGACGACGTTCAGCGACTGCTTAACGCCCATGGAGTAAAACTCGTCAAAGTGCGATTCGAAGAATCGGAAGTGACGCTTGACGATCCCGATGCTAGAAGACGTCGAATTACGATGAGCGTCGTGCTTCCGGGCAAAGGGCAATTGCTTGAAGTTGCGAACGACATCAGCCGGCTGCAAGGCGTCATCGGAATCGTGGTAGAATAGGTTATTACATGGAGGGAATAAGATGAACTACCCGGTAGCTCAGCCGGTAACAAAGAAAAAATGGATCGCCGGTAGCCTGGCATTCTTTATTCCGGGAATCGGCCATATGTATCTCGGCTTGATGGTAAAGGCAATCGTCATAATGATGCTTATCGTGTTGGATATTTTGGGCATCGTCTACCTCTCGATGGACGACGATAATGTGTTGCCTATCGTGCTGCTTAGTTTGCTCATGCCGATCATCTACTTCTATAGTTTGTTTGATGCGATCCAAAGCACCGATGCGGTTAATGAACGCAAGGTCGCTCAAGCCGCGTATGCTGCACAGCCGTTGCCTCCGATTCCTCCGAATGTTCCTTACATGGAACATTCCCCGGAACAACCGATGGTCGGAGAGTCGCAACATTCGATTCCATTAACGAAAGTCCCTTTGAATCCTAATGACGGTCAAGCGCATCGGAGCATCTCTCCTCTCGGCATGCTTCTGCTCGTCGGCGTGGGCATCGTGCTTGTGGGCATCATAGGCGACAACTTTATGAACCACCTGTTTCGTTCGTCGGGAGCGATCGTCGGAGCCGTTCTTCTTGTGGGAGCCGGCATCGCATTGTGGGTGTGGGAGAATAAGGCGGATCATCGCAAAGAAAACTAACCCTTCCCGCGTTAGGGGCAGATCTTCCATTGACAACCTTCGAATGAGAACAATAGAATAAAGACTAAGCATCGTCGACATGAACTCGATGGGCAGACGTTATTAACGAAAGGCTGTGAGGGCATGGAATTCAAGGTCGAGCATGCCGTGGACCAGCTCAAATCGGGCGGCGTCCGCATGACTCCGCAACGATACGCGATTTTGCAATTTTTGATGGAGTCTTGTACGCACCCGACGGCAGATGAGATTTTTAAGGCGCTGTCGCCGCAGTTTCCGAGCTTAAGCGTCGCTACCGTGTATAATAATTTAAAGGTTTTCGTCGACACCGGGCTTGTGCGGGAACTGAAATACGGGGACGATTCCAGTCGCTTCGATGCGGATATGTCCGATCATTACCATGTGACGTGCACGACATGCGGCACGATCGTCGATTTCGACCACCCGCCCGTAGTAGAAGTGGAGCGTGTGGCCGCATCATCGACTGGGTTCACCGTTCTGGGTCACAGGCTGGAAATATACGGAATTTGTCCAGGGTGCAGAGGGATGCATTCTTGATTATTGGCACAAAGCCAGTCGGAATAAAGCACGCGGTAAGGTAGACGCCTTCGCGTGTTTTTTATTTGGCTAAGCAACTTTATAGGGCGATTTGTCGTTTCTTTTATAGTTGAGAAGGAGTGAACGCAATTGCATACCGACCTTGCTGCCGGTCCTCGCAAGAGACGCCGGCGATCAGGCCGTTGGATAGGACTTGCTATTTGTTTCGTAGTTGCTGCTGCGGCTGCGATGTGGTGGAAGATATCCCTCGAAGGCAATACTTCAATGGTGACTCCTGAATATATGGCCAAACCTCAAGCGATTATGGCAGAGGGAGCATGGACTGGCGAATATGCCGATGGGAAGGGTGAAGGGCTCCTTATCCCTCTCGATACGGCACGCTCCTTGCTCGGTGACGGCGTTGCCTATGAGAAGAAAACAGAATCGATTATTTTGACGACGGATAAAGAAGTACTGCACTTCAAAACCGGAGCGTTGGACGCGACGTTAAACAGCAAACCGACCGCATTGCGATTCGCTGCCAAAAACGCGAACGGGAAAGTGTGGCTTCCGGTTGCCCCGTTGACCGAATTGTTCGGTTTGAAAGCGGAGTTCGGCACAAAGGGAAATATCTTAACGCTGTTGTTACCGGGAGAAAAGGTTCAGCATGCCGAAGTACCCGTCGCAGGGAAGAAGAAGCGAATCGCTCTCCGCGAAGGCGCAGGCAAGAAGTTTGCCATCGTAGAGCAATTGGAAGCGGGCACGCGGCTTCGGGTATGGGGAGAAGAAGAGGGTTGGTACAAAGCGCAGTCAGAGAACGGGTATATTGGTTATGTGGCCAAAAGTGGCATATCGCTGCTTTCCGTTGAACAAGTCCCTTCGTCGGAGGGGAATGAAGAACCGTTCGTAGCCTGGCATATGGAGGGCAAGCGAATCAACTTGACATGGGAAGCCGTATATAACAAAAACCCCGACACGGATCAGATCGTGGAAATGGCCGGCGTTAATGTCGTAAGCCCTTCGTGGTTCGAACTTCTCGATGGCAAAGGTGACATTAGAAGCAAGGCCGACGCTTCTTATTCCGCGTGGGCGAGGGCGAAGGGCATTCAAGTATGGGGAATGTTCAGCAACGGATTCGAACCGGACCGCACGCATGAGGCTTTATCGACTTTTGACACTCGGTCCGCGATGATTCGTCAGGTGCTGGCGTATGCGAAAGCTTTTAAATTACAAGGGATTAATCTTGACTTTGAGAATGTATATACGAAAGATAAAGAAAACTTCGTGCAATTCGTCCGAGAGCTGACGCCGCTTCTTCACGAGCAGAACTTGGTTGTCTCGGTCGACGTTACGCCAAAGTCGAACAGCGAAATGTGGTCGGCGTTTCTAGATCGGGAGAAGCTAGGCGCCGTTGTCGACTATATGATGGTGATGGCTTATGACGAACATTGGGCTTCCAGTCCTTCGGCTGGTTCGGTTTCCTCCTTGCCGTGGGCGGAGAACTCCGTTCAGCGCATTATAGAGGAGGATAGGGTGCCTCCTGGCAAGTTGATTTTGGGTATGCCGTTCTACACGCGGATTTGGACGGAAGAACCGGACGGCAAAGGCGGAACGAAAGTATCTTCGAAGACGATGAGCATGAACGCTGTCAATTCACTGGTCGCCGAGAAGAAGTTAACACCGGCTTTGTCAGAAGAAACAGGTCAGAAGTATGTGGAATTCAAGGACGGCAATGCCGTCAAAAAAATATGGATTGAAGACGCGTCGACGATTGCCGCACGCGCGAAGCTAGCGATAACGCACGGTTTGGCAGGCGTTGCGTCATGGAGGCGCGGCTTCGAATCGAAGGATGTATGGTCGGCGCTCGATCAAGCACTGCAAAACGGATATTGATCTCATAAGAAACCCCTCCGGATGAATTTTCTCCGGAGGGGTTCTGTTTTAAAGCGTCTGATTAAGCTTGCGGGCTCGAGGGTATTTCCGTGTTTGTATTCGTCGCGACCGTCGGGTCCCAGGTCAGGATAGTGTGGCAATACATGCAACGGTCGGTCGTTCCAAGCATTTTCGTTTTTTTGTTGCATTCTGGACAATCGATAACTGGCGCGCTCGTCGACAGAACGCCGACATAGAAGTAGATGCCCATGCTTATGAAGCAACTGATCAACCCGAACACCATGAATACGGCGGCGATAATTTTACCGACATTGCCGAACAGCAGAATGCCGCTTGTCCCGAATACCATGACGCCCATACCGACAAGCACTAGGAGAAGTCCCCAAGTACGCATCGATGAAATTTTGCTCGCTTTCCATTTCATTTCGATTTATCCCCTATCTTACGATGATTCGCAATTCCCGGCAGGAAACGCGAGTTCTATTGTAGAATTTAACTTTATTCGCGTACTCCATTATAGCTTACATTTGTGGAGCAGACCACCTTGCTATGATGTGGTTCACTACGTTTAGAACAGGATGTGAATAAAAAGTGTCGCAATCGCCAAGAGACGCTATTATCGGTTTGATCGGCAAAGAAGAAGGACTCGTCAGCTTCCTGCTCGTGGCGAATCCTTTTTCCTACCGGCAGCTTATCGATGGCATGGACCGCCTGGCGCTTGTCGTGACGGATGCGCCCGATCCGGTCAAAGATACGGAGCATTGGATGTGGAACGATCATCGGATACTCGTAAGGCGTGTTTCTCCCGAGCATCTGGAAAGCTGGATCGTAAGTGGTTCCAATCGCAATGTGATCTATTGGCTGCTTCAAGGGGATCTGCTGATCGACCGAGGTGGGTATTTGGCGATGCTACGCGCGCGGTTATTGGAAGGCTCTCCTTTGATGAAGGAGAGGAAGCTGCTTAGCGAGTTTTCCCGATTGGTTCGTTCGTATTTGCAGGCGAAGCAAGATTTGGCGGACGGCCAAGCGCTCGATGCTTACTCGAACGTGTTATCATCCCTTCATTATTGGGCGCACATAGCGCTGCTGGAAGAAGGGATGCAGCCGGAATTGACCGTATGGGAGCAGATGCGACGGGTTAATCCGGGGATTTATAAGTTATTTGAGGAATTGACGACAAGCAGAGAAACGCTTGAACAACGAGTGCAATTGGTGTTGCTTGCTTGCGAATTTTCGATTCTGAATAAAATGGAGTCCTCGTGCGCGTTACTCATTCGGTTGATCGAGAGTAGGGCGGAAGGGTGGACACCTGCGGAATTAAAGCTTCATCCTGATCTGGCGGGACTCTCGCTCGAACTGTCCGTTCTTCTGCAGAAGCTTGTCAGCCGGGGTTGCATCAGGGAAACGATCAGGTCGTCCCCCCTTGGTTATAGCGGATTGTTGGAGCTCAAATACGCCTCGAAAGTATGATGAAAAGAAGTGAAAGAAATGTCGAATCAAGTGTTGACTTAGGCATTCGTTCTGTGATAAATTATAACTCGCCGCTGAAAAAGACAAACGACGCGGCGCAGTACGAAATCGGAAATGCAAAAGAAATTAAAAAAAGTACTTGCATTGAAGATACGAACTGTGATATATTCTTCTAGTCGCCGCTAACGCGAACGACGAAAGATGAGAAACAAAATTGTACTTTGAAAACTGAACATAGAGCGTAAGAAACAAAAGTAAGACCAGCAGTGAATGAGCCTCAAAAGGCTCTGTAATAAGAAGCTTCGGCTTCAACTATTATGGAGAGTTTGATCCTGGCTCAGGACGAACGCTGGCGGCGTGCCTAATACATGCAAGTCGAGCGGACCTTGTTTGAGAGCTTGCTCTCAAACTTGGTTAGCGGCGGACGGGTGAGTAACACGTAGGCAACCTGCCCCTCAGATCGGGATAACATTCGGAAACGAATGCTAAGACCGGATACATCGCTTG